>JAVHYA010000015.1:0-18826 GCA_031119395.1 Pseudomonadota bacterium | reverse complement strand
GCGGCCAGGTTGCCGCGCGGGATGTCGTAGGCCACGAGTTTGAATCTGTCGGCACGGCGAACTTGCGCCCCCACGCTCGGCACTTCGTGTCCTCGCTGCCCCCCGCGGGGGCGCTCGCCGGCTTGGGGCGGCCCGGCGCTCGGCTCGGGCCCATCGTCCCACACGGTCTTCAGGTCCACCCAGTCGCCGTCCTGCAGGCCCAGCGCGCGGATGTCCTCGGGGTGGATGAACACCACGCGGCGCTGGCCGAAGACGCCGCGGTAGCGGTCGTCCATGCCGTAGATGGTGGTGTTGTACTGGTCGTGCGAACGCGTGGTGAGCAGCGTGAAGACGAGCGCGTCGCGCACCCGTTCGCGCGCGCGGTGTGACGGCGTGTCGCGCGGCACGGCATGCGGCACGAAGGCCGCCTTGCCCGAGGCCGTGGCCCACACGCGCTCGCTGGCCGTGTTGCGCAGCCGGAAGCCGCCGGGCTGCGCCACGCGCGCGTTGAAATCCGCGAAGTCGTCGAAGACCTGCGCGATCAGGTCGCGGATGCGCGCGTAGTCCTCGACCAGCCAGAGCCAGGGTGTGCGGCTCATTTGCCGCCGGGCCGCCCCCTCGGGGGGCAGCGGCTCGTTGTCGCCCAGCGTGGCGGCCGCCAGCCGGGCCACGATCGCCGGTTCGCTCAGCAGGTGCTCCGAGGCCGGCGGGTTGATGCCGGCCGACAGGTGCACCATGCTCATCGAGTCCTCCACCGTCACGCCCTGCGGGCCGCCGGCCTGCATGTCGATCTCGGTGCGGCCCAGGCAGGGCAGGATCAGCGCTTCGCGGCCGTGCACGAGGTGGCTGCGGTTGAGCTTGGTGGCCACGTGCACCGTGAGCTCGCAGCGGCGAAGCGCCTCCCAGGTGGCGAAGGTGTCGGGCGTCGCGGCGGCGAAGTTGCCGCCCAGCGCGAAGAAGACCTTGCCGCCGCCGCTTTGCATCAGCCGGATGGCTTCGACGGTGTCCACGCCGTGCGCGCGCGGCGGCGCGAAGCCGAACACCTCCTGCAGCCGGTCCAGCAGCGCGGCCGGCGGCTTCTCCCAGATGCCCATGGTGCGGTCGCCCTGCACGTTGCTGTGGCCGCGCACCGGGCAGGCGCCGGCGCCCGGGCGGCCCAGGTTGCCGCGCAGCATCAGCAGGTCGACCAGCAGCTGGATGGTCGCCACCGAGTCGCGGTGCTGCGTGATGCCCATGCCCCAGCAGACGATGACCTTCTTGGCGCCGATGTAGACCTCGCCTGCGGCGCGCATCTGCGCCTCGGTCAGGCCCGACTCGGCTTCGAGCAGCGGCCACGCTTCGGCGCGCAGGTCGGCCGCCAGCGCCTCGAAGCCCGTGGTGTGCTCGGCGATGAAGGCGTGGTCGAGCACGCCGCCGCGCGCGTCTTCCTGCTCGAGCACGTGCTTCATCACGCCCTTGATGGCCGCCAGGTCGCCGCCGATGCGCAGCTGGAAGTAATGCGTGCTGATGGGCGTCGCGCCCAGCGTGGCCATCTCCAGCTTGTTCTGCGGGTCCTGGAAGCGTTCCAGGCCGCGCTCGCGCAGCGGGTTGAAGCTCACGATGCGCGCGCCGCGCTTGTGGGCCGCGCGCAGCTCGCCCAGCATGCGGGGGTGGTTGGTGCCCGGGTTCTGGCCGAAGATGAAGATCGCGTCGGCGAGCTCGAAGTCCTCCAGCGTCACCGTGCCCTTGCCCACGCCGATCTGCGGCTTCATGGCCGAGCCGCTGGGCTCGTGGCACATGTTCGAGCAATCGGGAAAATTGTTGGTGCCGTACTCGCGCACGAACAGCTGGTAGAGGAACGCCGCCTCGTTGCTCGCCCGCCCGGAGGTGTAGAAGATCGCCTGGTTCGGGTCCGGCAGCGCGTTCAGATGCCGCGCCACGAGGGCGAAGGCCGCATCCCAGCCGATCGGCACGTAGCGATCGCTCGCCGCGTCGTAGGCCATCGGGTGCGTGAGGCGGCCCTGGTCTTCCAGCCAGAAGTCGCTCTGCCGCATCAGTTCGGCCACCGTGTGCCTGGCGAACAGCTCCGGGCCCGCGCGCCGCGCCGTGGCCTCGGCCGCGACGGCCTTGGCGCCGTTCTCGCAGAACTCGAAGCTGGAATGGTGGTTGCGGTCGGGCCAGGCACAGCCGGGGCAATCGAAGCCGCCGGGCTGGTTGGCCGAGAGCAGCGTCTTGGCGCCCTTGACCGGGATGTCCTGCTTCAGCAGCGCGTTCGTCACACTGCGCAGCGCGCCCCATCCGCCCGCGGGGCCGTTGTAGAACGCGATTTTCTGTTCGGACATCGGGCCAGTGTGGGCCGGGCGCTACCGACCGGTCAAATGGATTCGGCGCATCGCCCCATTCAAGAAGGCAATGAGGCCGCGCCGGCCGAGCGATGCCGGCGCCTCAGCGCCCGAGGTTGAACAGCCACAGGAAGAAGTGGCCGATCAGCACGAAGAACGCCCACAGCGCACGCAGCGCATCCCACAGACCCATGGGCGCAGCATAAGCGCGGTGCGCACGCGGACCCGGGCGGTTGCGCGGATACCTCGGCGGATGCAGCACACCGGGCACCGAACGCTCTCGCCCTCGAACATCAACCACTTGGCACTTGATGCGCTGCTCAGCCCTGGTCGGGCGTGTTGCGGAGTGTCGATGTTGTCGAATGCTGGTCCCTGGCTCCTGAATGTCTCGGATGACTGCTTTGGGCCCATTGCAGACATTGAGGTGGATTCGAAGCACACGCCGGAATGAAGCTATTCCATCCTTGGCCTTACGTCGCTAAACAAGGCCGCAGGAGAGCTCTAACACCATCAGCATCGGCCGCCAGCGCCGAAGGCCCGGGGCCTAGGCTTCACCGCTAGAAGGTTTCGCCCGGCCTACAAAATTTGCCGCACTAGAGAGCCAACTACGCTCTCCTGTCGCGGCAGTGTTAAAGACTGGAAATCCTGAGCAACAGACCGCCAAGCCCCAGGGCTCGACACAGACCTCGGTCCAGAATTCGACGGCGTGCTGGCCGACGCGAATTCTCAGCGACTCCGCCGGCAGGTAATTTTCCTCATCGTTTGGGTATGCATCCGAGAGGCACACAAACAGCTCAGGGCTTGCAATGCTTTGACCACCAAACACGGCCTGCAAAGGCGGAGCTACGGTAAAACCGCGTGAGGCACCGGCGTTCCGCTGATCCAGCGGCGCATTCATCGGTTCCACACTGACTGCATCAAGCACGAAAGTTTCTTGCCAAGGCTCTGGACCGAACATCAGGGTCGATGAGGAGATCAGCAGTGAAGACAAGTCCTCGAAGGCGAGTAGGAGCTGATTTAGTCTGTAGCCAGGAAGACTCGCATCGTGCTCGAGCCATTTACCAGTAGGCACTGCAGCAGTTGCGATCGGTTTGCCGCAGGCAGACATCAGCGCTGCGACGGACGCAACGGACGGCCGCCGGCCGTATTTCGGCTGTGGTGATCGGGTCATAGTGACAGTCTATGGCTCTTGACTGTCAGCTCCTGGCCGGCCGCCGTCGGTCGCAAGTCTAGAGTTGCTTCAGGACTTCCGCACCCGGTGCAGTCATGCTCGGCGTGAATTCGATGACATCGATGCGTGCGCACCCGCTTTTCGCAAAGGGGTCCTGCGCCAGAACTGCATCGAGTTCTTCTCGGCTGCCCGAGCGCGCGAGTATCACCCCGCCCTTGCGGGGCACCTGCCGCCCGGACGCGATGAAGAGGCCGCTGTCGTAGTGCTTCTTCAACCAGTCGACGTGCTGGGACATGAGCGCGTCGAGCTCTTCAAGCGGACGGATGTACGTGAGGGTGACAACGAACATGGGACTTCATTCCTCGATGGGCGATGTGAGGTGCACGCGAGCTTCTGCTCGTGGCCGGATGCTGCCACATGGCGCCGAGCCGCGATCTGCAACAACTGCCGACCCATTCAGAACTTGACGCACGAGGTCCGGAACCCAGTGACGCTCTGCCGCCGCGCGCTCAGCCGTCCGCGCGCAAGGTGCCGCTGTGGGCCTCCACCTCGGCGCGCCAGTCGGCATCCTGCAGCAGCGCCAGCGCCGCCTCCAGCGTGCGCGACGGCCGCACCGCCGCGGGCACCATGAAGCCCAGCGGCGTGCGCACCTGCGGCGCCACCAGCGGCAGAGCTTCCAGGTCGGCATGGCGGCGCACGGTGTCGACCATGGCGCCGGGCAGCACGGCGCACACCTCACCGGCCTGCACCGCGAGCGCGAGCGTGAGCACCGAGTTGGTTTCGATGGCAGGCTGCACGCGCCCCGCGTTCGCGGCCGCGAAGGCGGCATCGACGATGGCGCGGTTGTGCATCTCGGGCGTGAGCAGCACCAGCGGCAGCGCCGCCGCCTCGGCCCAGCCCATGGGCGCGCCGAGGTGCAGGCCCTCTCCACCCTTGGCTTGGGCCTTGCCCTTCGCCCTGCCGGTCGGGCTGCTTCGCCGCAGCAGGAAGTAGTGCTCCACGGTCTGCGGCCAGGCCTGCAGCCGCGCCGCCTGGCCCGTGCCGCCCGCGTCCATGCGTTCGGTGTAGCCGAGCGCGAGGTCCAGCGCGAGCGCATCGAGGCCCGCCTCCAGCTCCACCGAACTCATCGACAGCACGGTGGGCACGATGCCCGGGTGCCGCGCGCGCAGCCGGGTGGCGAAGCGCGTGAGCAGCGGCATCGCCGTGGGCACGGCCGCCATGCGCAGATGGCCGCGCGGATGGGCCGCGTCGCTGCGCAGCTGCTGCTGCAGCCGCTCGTGCTCGTGCAGCATGCGGTGCGCGCTGGCCAGCACGGTCTCGCCCTCGGGCGTGAGGCCGGCGAAGCTGCGGCCCCGGCGAACGATCACGACGCCGAACTCGGCTTCCAGCGCCCGCAGCGCGTTGGACAACGCCGGCTGCGTGATGTGGCAGGCCGCGGCCGCGCGGCCGAAGTGGCGGTGCTCGCTCAGCGCGGCCAGGTAGCGCAGCGAGGCGAGCAGGTTCATCAGTGCAACGTCAGGTGTTCTTGCTCACTGTGATCGTGGGGAACTTGGCGCTGAAGTCCTTGGCCTTCTGCGCCACGCTCACCGCCACCTGGCGCGCCACTTCGCGGTACAGGCCGGCGGCCTCGCTCTCGGGGGCGGCCACCACGGTGGGCGTGCCGCTGTCGGCCTGCTCGCGGATCGCCAGCGCCAGGGGCAGCGCGCCCAGGTAGGGCATGCCGTACTCGGCGGCCATCCTCTTGCCGCCCTCGGCGCCGAAGATGTGCTCGACGTGGCCGCAGTTCGTGCACACGTGCACCGCCATGTTCTCGACGATGCCGAGGATGGGCACGCCCACCTTCTCGAACATCTTGATGCCCTTGCGCGCGTCGAGCAGCGCGATGTCCTGCGGGGTGGTGACGATCACCGCGCCGGTGATGGGCACGCGCTGGCTCAGCGTGAGCTGGATGTCGCCGGTGCCGGGCGGCATGTCGACGACGAGGTAGTCCAGGTCCTTCCAGTTGGTCTGGCGCAGCATCTGCTCCAGCGCCTGCGTGGCCATGGGGCCGCGCCAGATCATGGCCTGGTCGGCATCGACGAGGAAGCCGATCGACATGACCTGCACGCCGTGGTTGACGATCGGCTCCATGCTCTTGCCGTCGGTGCTCTCGGGCTTGCGGCCCTGCAGGCCCATCATCAGCGACTGGCTGGGGCCGTAGATGTCGGCATCGAGCAGGCCCACGGTGGCACCTTCGGCCGCGAGGGCCAGCGCCAGGTTGGCGGCGGTGGTGCTCTTGCCCACGCCACCCTTGCCCGAGGCGACGGCGACGATGTTCTTCACGTTGGGCATCAGCTGCACGCCGCGCTGCACGGCATGGCTCACGACGTTGAGCTTGAAGTTGACCGACACGTTGCCCACGCCCGGCACGGTGCGCGCGGCGTCGACCAGCGCCTTGCGCAAGGCGGCATGCTGGCTCTTCGCCGGATAGCCCAGTTCGATATCGAAGGCGACGTCCGCGCCGTCGATCTGCAGGTTCTGGAGGGATTTGCCGGCCGCGAGGGGCTTGCCGGTGTTCGGGTCCACGACGGCCTGGAGCGCGTTCTGAAGGACCTCTGGGGTAACTGCCATGGGGAAAGCTCCGAAGTGGCGCGTAGTCTACGGGCTGCCTCCATGCTGCATCCGCCCGCCTCCGCAAGCCCCTCCCCCGCGCCCGACGCCGCCTCGCCCGCGGGGTTGCTGCTCACCGGTGGCGGTGCCCGCGCCGCCTACCAGGTCGGCGTGCTGGAGGCGCTGGCCGACCTGCGGCGCGAGGCCGGGCGGCAGCAGGCCGGCAACCCCTTCCCCATCATCACCGGCACCTCGGCCGGCGCGATCAACGCCGCCGCGCTGGCCTGCGGCGCGGCGGACTTCGACCACGCGGTGCGTCACATCGCCGACGTGTGGCAGCAGTTCCGGCCCGAGCAGGTGTACCGCGCCGAAGGGCTGCGGCTGCTCGACGCGGAAGGCCGCTGGCGCATGCTCTACGGGCTGGCGCGCCTGCTGGTGCGCTGGCGGCGCGAGCAGCCGCGCTCGCTGCTCGACAACGCGCCGCTGGCGGACCTGCTGCAGCAGCTGGTGCCGCTCGACCGCTTGCCGCGCCTGATGCACGACGGCCACCTGCGCGCGCTGGCCGTCACGGCCTCGAGCTACAGCTCGGGCGAGCACTTCACCTTCTACCAGTCGGCCGTGCCGATGCAGCCCTGGGTGCGCTCGCAGCGGCAGGCGGTGCCGGGGCCGATCACGCACGCGCACCTGCTCGCGTCCTCGGCCATCCCCTTCGTGTTCCCGGCCACGGCGATCGACCATGCGGGCCACACCGAGTACTTCGGCGACGGCTCGATGCGCCAGTCGGCGCCGATCGCGGCGGCCATCCACCTGGGCGCGCGGCGCGTGCTGGTGGTGGGCGCCGGCCGGCTGCACGAGCCCCAGGCCTCGCACGGGCCCAACACGCTGGCCGGCTACCCCACGCTGGCGCAGATCGCCGGCCATGCGATGTCGAGCATCTTCCTCGACGCCCTGGCGGTGGACGTCGAGCGGCTGCAGCGCATCAACCAGACGCTGGCGCTGATCCCGCCCGAGGCGCGCCGCGACACGCACCTGCGGCCGGTGGAGCTGCTGGTGATCGCGCCGTCGGAACGCATCGACGTGATCGCCGCGCGGCATGTGAACGCGCTGCCCGGCGTGGTGCGGCGCGCCTTCGGCCACCGCGGCCCGGCCAACGGCCACGGCGCGAAGGCCGCGCAATCCTCGGCGCTGGCGAGCTACCTGCTGTTCGACACCGGCTTCACGCGCGAACTCATGGCGCTGGGCCGGGCCGACACGCTGGCCCGCCGCGACGCGGTGCGCCGCTTCTTCGGCTGGGACGCAGCCCCCAAGCCCTGATCGTCACGAATGTGACGAATTCGGCCGCAACGCCCGGCTGGCGTGCGCCGGCGGCCGATTGCACTTTGCCGTATCAGGCCTTCTTCGCGGCGCCGGCCGCCTGCGCCTCGAGCATGGCGGCCATCTTCTGGTGGATGAGCTGGATCGCCTTGAGCGGGCGGATCATGACCTTGAAGGCGGTGATGCGGCCCTCGGCGTTCCACGTGATCATGTCGACGCCGTTGACGCTGATGCCGTCGATGACCACCTCGAACTCCAGCACCGCATGGTCCGCGGCGACCGTCTCGCGCACGTAGCGGAAGGTGTCGTTGAAGAACACGTCGAAGGCGGCGCGCAGGTACGCCGCCGTGATGCGCTTGCCCACCTGCGGCGTGTGGACGACGGGCGAATGGAACACGGCCTCGTCCGCCAGCAGCGTGTCGAGGCCGGCCATGTCGCGTTCGCGCACCAGGCGGTGCCAGGTGGCCAGGGTGGTGGGGGTGCTCATGAATCGTCTCCTTGCGTGTTGGAAGCAGGCGGCACGGTAGCGCAGGCGGCGCCGGCCATCGGTCCTCTGCGCGACCGGGGGCCTGTGGACGGATCCTGGCTCAGGCCGCGTCGACGAAGCGGCGCATCGCCTGCACAGCGCGCAGCGTGAGCGCCGTGGCGTCGCCGTCCAGCGCCTGCGGGTAGGCCGAGAGCTTGGCGATGACCAGGCCGCGTGCCGCATCCACGAACACGTGCTGGCCGTGGATGCCCATGGCGAAGACCAGCGGCTGCTCGCCATCGAGCACATACCAGCCGCTGCGGTAGTGCATAGGCAGGCGGCCGAAGGCCTGGGCGAATTCGCCCGCGGCCCAGGCCTCGCGGTCGCCCTCGACAGCGATGTCGGCGATCCATTCCGCGGGCACGATCTGTGTGTCGCCACGACGGCCGCCATCGAGCACGAGCTGCCCGATGCGTGCGAAGTCGTGCAAGGTGCTGCACAGGCCGCCGGTGGCGCGCGGGGCGCCTTCCCAGTCGAGGGTGACGGCCGCATCGTGCTGCGCGCCGAGCGGGCGCCAGAGCCGATCCGAGAGCAGCGTGGCCAGCGGCGCGCCGCCCGCGCGTTCCAGCACCCAGCCCAGCAGGTCGGTGTTGGCCGACACGTAGCGGAACGGCCCGCCGTGCGCCGGTTCGCGCGCGGGCAGGCCGGCCAGGAAGCGGTGCAGCCCCTCGCGCGGTGTGCCCTCGGGCACCGGGTCCCAGCCCGTGGCGGCGGCGTAGCGGCGCAGGTCCTCGGTGTCCAGCCGCGCATCGGCGCGCATGTCGAGCAGCTGGCGCACGGTGGCGCCCGCATAGCCGGTGCGGGCGACCTCGGGCACGTACCGCGTGGCCGGCGCGTCCATGTCGAGCCGGCCCTCGCCGGCCAGCACGCCGCACAGCAGGCCGACGACGGACTTGGTGGCCGACATGAGGATGTGCAGGGTCGAGGGCGTCATGCCTTCGTCCCACCACTCGCCCACGATGCACCCGTGCCGGAGCACGACGAAGGCATCGCTGTGGGTGCGGCGCAGGAAGGTGTCCAGGTCCAGCGGCGTGCCGCGCGCGTCGACGCGGAAGGCCGACCAGTCGATGGATGCCACTGGCAGCGGCGAAGCCTGCGCCGGGTCGTGCGCCACCACGGCGGTGGACAGGATCGCCGGCACATGCCGGAAGGCGAGGCGTTGGTGGGGCGGCTGACGCCAGTCGGCGAGGCTCGCCGATGCGGGAGGGCTGGAACTCATCGGCCGAATCTACCGCCGATCGCCGACCGGCGCCGGCACCACCCGGCCACGGCGCGTCAGGAGGGAAAGAGCTGGAAGGTCCACCACACGTTCAGGGCCAGCACCGCCAGGGCCAGCAGCATGAGCACCAGCAGAGCCCGGCTGCGGCGACCGGTGGCCAGTTGCCAGGCGCCGCCGAGCGCGCTGAAGACGCCGACGGCCGCCACGCTCGCGAACAGGACCAGCGCCTGCCGCCCCTGCGCCGCGGTGCCGGTGAAGCGGCTGCCATCGGCGCCGGGCACGCCCGGGTTCAGCATGCCGGGCGCGAGCCGCCAGGCGATCGCCGCCATGCCCCCGGCGAGCAGCAACCCGATGACCAGGCTGATCGCGCCGAGCACGGCCACCTGGCGCGCCGATCGCATCGGCTTGCCGCAGCGCGGGCAGGTGGTGGCGGGCGCCTCGGCGGCATGGCCGCAGGCGAGCGAGAAACAGACGGCAGCAGGCTTGGTCATGGCCGGGGATTGGGCCACGGCGGCGCCCGGCCGCCAATGCGCCGGCCGCCATAGTGCCGACGGCCATCGCGCCTAGGCGGGAGGGGTCGGCGCGATGCCCAGCTCGGCGCAGACCCGCTCGAGCGTGGCGCGCAGCGTGGCGACCTCCGCCTCGAGCCGCGTGACGCGCTCCTGCAGCGCGCTGCCGGCGGGCTCGGGGCGCGCGGCGGCGGCAGGCGCCGCGGCGAGCAACTCCTCGGACGGCGGCCCGGCCAGCAGGTGCATCCAGCGGCTTTCGCGCGCGCCGGGCAGCCGCGGCAGCCTGACCACCAGCGCACCGGCCGGCCGCTCGGACAGCTCGTCGAGGAAGGCCTCCACCGAGGAGATGTCGGCGAAGTTGTGCATGCGGTCGCTGGCGATGCGCAGCTCGCCCGCGGTCTGCGGGCCGCGCAGCATCAGCACCGCCAGCAGGATGACCGACTGCGAGGGCAGCTTCAGCACGCGGTCGGCGTTGTGGCCGTAGCGCATGGCACGGCCACCGCTCGATTCGGTCACCAGCGCGTGGGCACGCAGCCCTTCGAGGGCCGCCTGCACCTGCGCGTCGGACAGTTCGAGCACCGGGTGGCGGCTGGTCTTCTGGTTGCAGCCGGCGACCAGGCTGTTGATCGTCAGCGGGTAGGTGTCGGGCACCGTGCGCTGCTTCTCGATCAGCACGCCGAGCACGCGCGTCTCGGCCGCGTCGAGCGTCCAGCCCAGGCCGGTTGCGGCCGCGGGCGCCGTGGCGTCGGGCGTCTCGCTCAAGGCCGTCAGCCCTTCAGCCGGGCGACCAGCGCCTGCGTGAAGGCCGCCGTGTTGGCCGTGCCGCCCAGGTCGCCGGTGCGCACCTTGTCGATGTTCAGCGTCTGGTCGATGCCCGTGCGCAGGCGCTGGGCCAGGTCGGTGCGCTTCACATGGTCGAGCATCTGCGCCGCGGCCAGCATCAGCGCGATGGGGTTGGCGATGCCCTTGCCCGCGATGTCGGGCGCCGAGCCGTGCACGGCCTCGAAGATGGCCGCATCGGTGCCGATGTTGGCGCCCGGCGCCATGCCCAGCCCGCCCACCAGGCCGGCCACCAGGTCCGACAGGATGTCGCCGAACAGGTTGGTCGTGACCACGGTGTCGAACTGCCAGGGATTGAGCACCAGCTTCATCGCGCAGGCGTCGACGATCATGGTCTCGAACTGGAATTTGCCCTGGTACTTCTCGGCATAGAGCTGCTCGGCCGTCTCCAGGAAGATGCCCGTGAGCGCCTTCATGATGTTGGCCTTGTGCACCACCGTCACCTTCTTGCGGCCCTGCGCGATGGCCGCCTGGAAGGCGTAGTCGAGGATGCGGTGGCAGCCCTGGCGGGTGTTGATGCCGGTGGCCATGGCCACGGCGTGCGGGTCGCCGTCGATGCGCACGTAGTGCTCGTGGCCGATGTACAGGCCCTCGAGGTTCTCGCGCACCACCAGCAGGTCGATGTTGTCGAAGCGCCCGCCCGGGATGATGGTGCGTGCCGGGCGCACGTTGGCGAAGAGCTGGAACTCCTCGCGCAGGCGCACGTTGGAGCTGCGGTAGCCGCCGCCGGAGGGCGTTTCCAGCGGGCCCTTGAGCGCCAGGCGCGTCTTGCGGATCGAATCGAGCGTGGCCTTGGGCAGCGGGTCGCCGGCGGCCTTCACGCCGCCCAGGCCGGCGATCTGGGAATCCCACTCGAAGGGCGCGCCCAGGGCGTCGAGCGCCGCCAGGGTGGCGTCCATGATCTCGGGGCCGATGCCGTCGCCGGGGATCAGGGTGGCAGGGATGCGGGTGGTGGTCATGCGGGTACTCGGTGGTCGATGCGAACGAGGCCGACAGCATACGCGGCGGACCTGTCGCCCGCCCCGCAATCACCCGGGCGCCGTCAGCTGTTCTGTGCCTGCAGCCGGCGGACCTGGTCCAGCAGCTGGGCCGCGACGGCCTCGAAGGGCTCCAGGCTCTGGTCGGCGCGGCTGAGCACCACCGCGCCCTCGGCCGAGGCGATCAGCACCATGGAAAAGCGCCTGGCGTCCTCGGCCTGCAGGCCGCCCTGGCGCAGCAGGTCGCCCAGGCGCTCGCGCCAGGCGCGGAACACGGCCGTGGCGTGCGACAGCAATTCGGCCGAATCGGTCGCCACCGTCACGGCCAGCACCGCGCAGCCGGCCTCGCACTGCGAGCGGGTCAGCACCGTGCGCCAGATGGCCAGGAAGCGCTCCACCACCGCCTCGGCCGGCGAGCCGGCCACCGGTTCGAGGGCATCGGCGAGCACCGCGCCGGCCCGGTCCACCGCCTCGGCCACCAGTTGGTCCTTGCCGCCGGGAAAGTGGTGGTACAGCGAGCCGCGCGGCGCGCCGGTGGCGGCCAGCACCTCCGAAAACGACGTGGCATGCAGCCCACGCCGCGCCAGCAGCGCCATCGCGCCCTCGACCATGCCCTTTCGGACCTCGCCCGCCATGACTTTCCGCACCCTTTCCCGACTTTCAAGCCGAATGACTATGACAACCATCATAGACAGCGCTACTATGACGCCCGTCATAGTCACCATCCGCACCCGCCATGCCGCACCGCCGCCGACTCCTTGCCGCCCTCGGACTGCCCCTTGTGCTCGCCGCCTGCGGCGCGCCGTCACGGTTGCCCCCTTCCCTTTCATCCACCCCCGCAAACACTTCCACCATGACCCTCGCACAGACCCAGCAGGCCCTCGTCGGCGAATGGACCAGCATCGCGCCCGAACTGCGCCCCAGCGCGCAGAAAAACCCGGACGGCAGCCTCAAGCCCTTCTACCTGAAGCGCGACTTCAAGGCCCTGCCGGGCGACCGCTTCGAGCTGGCCATCGTCAACTTCGCCGACCCCTACGGCCAGGTGCCGCTGGCCCGCCTGCTGATCAAGGGCCACACCTTCTGGCGCGGCGAGCACCCGATCGCGCCCGGCGCGCAGAAGGTCGACTTCGTCGCCGACGAGGGCTACGAGGTGACGCCGCTCGTGGCGGGCTTCGCCGACCTGCTGAACAAGGTGGCGGCGCAGGGCTACGCGCCCTGGGCGGTCGGCCGGACGCAGAGCATCTTCGGCAAGGATTTCCTGCCCTTCGGCCTGAAGGCCGGCCAGCACTTCATGGAGTACGACCTGGTGTATCTGGCACACGGCATGCTGTTCTGGGGTGCGCGCCACATCGACGGCCGCGGCTTCGACACCGAGGCCAACCGGCCGACCAACCTGCAGATCCCGATGGTGCGCAAGTAGGCGCGGGGCGGCGCCGGACGCCCAAGACCCGGCGCCGGGCCTGCACGGGGCACTCTCCTAAAATCCCCCGTTGCGGCGCGTTGCCCGGGCAGCGCGCCTTTTTCCATGGCCCCGGCCCCCTCGAAACCTCCGATGCCCGCACCGCGCAAGCTCTTCGTCACCACCGCCCTGCCGTACGCCAACGGCAACTTCCACATCGGCCACATCATGGAGTACATCCAGGCCGACATCTGGGTGCGGTTCCAGCGAATGAACGGGGCCGAGGTGAACTTCGTGGGCGCCGACGACGCCCACGGCGCGCCGATCATGATCGCCGCCGAGAAGGCCGGCAAGACGCCGCAGCAGTTCGTGGCCGACATCGCCGCGGGCCGCAAGCCGTACCTCGACGGCTTCCACATCGCCTTCGACAACTGGAGCTCGACCGATTCGCCGGAGAACCACGAGCTCGCGAAGCAGATCTACCTCGACCTGAAGGCCGCCGGCCTGATCGAGACGCGCACCATCGAACAGTTCTTCGACCCCGAGAAGAACATGTTCCTGCCCGACCGCTACATCAAGGGCGAGTGCCCCAACTGCCACGCCAAGGACCAGTACGGCGACAACTGCGAGGTGTGCGGCAAGGTCTACGCGCCGACCGACCTGATCAACCCCTACTCCGCCCTGTCCGGCGCCAAGCCGGTGCTGAAGAACTCGGAGCACTTCTTCTTCAAGCTCTCGGACCCGCGCTGCGTGGCCTTCCTCGAAGAGTGGACGCAGAACGGCCAGCACGTGCAGCCCGAGGTGGCGCGCAAGGTGAAGGAATGGTTCAGCGTGCGCACGAACCCCGACGGCAGCACCAGCGAAGGCCTGGGCGACTGGGACATCAGCCGCGACGCGCCCTACTTCGGCATCGAGATCCCCGACGCGCCGGGCAAGTACTTCTACGTGTGGCTCGATGCGCCGGTGGGGTACCTCGCCTCGCTCAAGAACCTGCTCGACAAGGCCTGTATCGAGGTCGACATCGACGACAACACCGCCGAGCCCAGCGGCATGAGCCTGGAGCGCTACATGGCGCAACCCGAGCTGGAGCAGGTGCACTTCATCGGCAAGGACATCATCACCTTCCACACGCTGTTCTGGCCCGCGATGCTGAAGTTCAGCGGCCGCAAGACGCCCGACAAGATCTGCGTGCACGGCTTCCTCACCGTCAACAACGGCGAGAAGATGAGCAAGAGCCGCGGCACCGGCCTGGACCCGCTCAAGTACCTGAGCCTCGGCCTGAACGCCGAGTGGCTGCGCTACTACCTCGCGGCCAAGCTCAACGGGAAGAACGAGGACATCGACTTCAATCCCGAGGACTTCGTCGCCCGCGTCAACAGCGACCTGGTGGGCAAGTACATCAACATCGCCAGCCGTGCGGCCGGCTTCATCGGCAAGCGCTTCGGCGGCCGGCTCGGCACGCCGGGCGATGACGGCACGGCCCTGCTCGAGGCGCTGCGCGCCGCCGCGCCCGCGCTGCGCGAGCACTACGACGCCCGCGACACCGCGCGTGCCGTGCGCGAGACGATGGCCCTGGCCGACAAGGTCAACGAATACGTCGACGCCAACAAGCCCTGGGAGCTGGCCAAGAAGGAAGGCGCCGAAGCCCGGCTGCACGACGTGTGCACCGTGTGCATCGAGGCCTTCCGCCTGCTCACCCTCTACCTCAAGCCGGTGATGCCGGCCCTGGCGCAGAACGTCGAGGCCTTCCTGAAGATCGCGCCGCTGCAGTGGGCCGACGCCGAGGGCGCCCTGCCTGCCGGCCACGCGATCGGCGAGTACAAGCACCTGATGCAGCGCGTCGACGCGAAGCTGCTGGACCAGCTTTTCGAACTGCCGCCTGCCACGGCTTCAGAGGAAAAAGCGGCCGCAGCGCCTGCCACGCCTGCGAAGCCAGCTACAAAAAACGTAGCAAAGCCGGTCGACCCCGACGCGCCGGGCGGCGAGGCGCTGGCCGAGACCATCGGCATCGACGACTTCGCCAAGGTCGACCTGCGCATCGCGAAGATCCTCGCCTGCGAGGCCGTCGAAGGCTCGACCAAGCTGCTGCGCCTGACGCTCGACGTCGGCGAGAAGGGCGAGGACGGCCAGCCGACGACGCGCAACGTCTTCAGCGGCATCGCCTCGGCCTACCGGCCCGAGCAGTTGGTGGGCAAGCTCACCGTGATGGTCGCCAACCTCGCGCCGCGCAAGATGAAGTTCGGCCTCAGCGAAGGCATGGTGCTGGCCGCCAGCCATGCCGACGAGAAGGCGAATCCGGGCATCTTCGTGCTCGAGCCCTTCCCCGGCGCGCAGCCGGGCATGCGGGTGCGTTGATGCGGCGCACGGCGGCACGCCTGGCGGTGCTCGCGGCGGCGGCCCTGGTGCTGGGCGGCTGCGGGTCGGTGGGCGTCGGCCTGGCCGCCAACAACCAGGGGGCGGCGGTGGGCCTGAGCACCGGCATCGGGCTGCCCACGGTCAATGCACCGCGCGACCGCCGGCAGGCGCCGCCACCGCCCAGGCTGGTCGATCCGTCGGCCACCGACGCAGGCCCCGACACCCGCAAGGCCACGCCATGACTCCCGGCCGGCCGCTCCGACCTGCCGGGCTGGCCCTGACGCTGACGCTCGCCGCCTTGCCGCTGCTCGACGGCTGTGCCGTCGCCGGCGCCGCCGTGAGCGTCGGCGCCACCGCCGTCAGCGTGGGCGCCGGTGCGGTCGGCCTGGCCGCCGACGCCGCCATCGGCACCGCGCGCCTGACCGGCAAGGCCGTCGGCGCTGCGGTGGATGCGGCCGGCGGCGGCGACGACCACAGCGGCGTCAACATCCGGTTCCGCGAACCCACGGCCGCCGACCGCGAGAAGCGGCGCCTGGCCGAACAGCAGGCCGAAGAAGAAGACCGGCGTGCTGCCGGGCAACTGCCGCCGCGCGACGGTGCGCCCTGACCGCGCCGATCCGCTCCACCCCCGCCTCATCCCGAACACGCCCATGCCTCATCTCGTCATCGAACATTCCGCCAACCTGGGCCCGCTGCCCGTGGCCGATCTGCTGCCCGCACTCAACCGGAGCGTCACCGCCAGTCCCGCGATCCTGGACGAGGCGGACCTGAAGACGCGGATCGTTGCCGTCGACACCTTCCGCATCGGCAACCAGGGCGATGGCCGCGCCTTCGTGCATGCGCAGCTGCGCCTGGTCGCCGGCCGCACGCCCGAGGCCAAGCGCGATCTGGCCGAGCGCGTCGCCGCGGGGCTGCGCAGCGCCGTGCCGCGGCGCGCCGGCATCGATGTGCAGCTCAGCGTCGAGGTGGTCGACATGGACCGCGACAGCTATGTGAAGGAACGGCTCGCGTGAGCCTGCGCGCGCTGGCGGGCGCGGCCGCGGCCCTGGTGATCGCCGTGGGCGCCTTCCAGGCCCGGGCGGCGGACGCCCAGGGCGCACCTTCGACTGCTGCAGCCGAACTGCCCTGCGACCAGGCCGCATCCACCGGCTGCTTCGTCGGTTTCGAACTGCCCGGCGCTGCGGGCCGCCTGCACTACTACGCTTCGCGCGGCGACGCCGGCGCCCCCGATGCAGGCCCGGCGCCGACCACGGCGCTGGTCGTGATGCACGGCCACCCGCGCGACGCCAACCGCAGCTTCGACGCCGGCCTGCGCGCGGCCCGCGCGGCCGGCCGGCTCGGCGACACGCTGGTCGTCGCGCCGCTGTTCCAGGTCGGCGATGCGGACGCGGCGCGCTGCCGCACGCGCGGCGTACCGGCGGCCGAGCCGGGCGATGCGCTGTGGACCTGCGGCGGCTGGCTGGAAGGCACGCCCTCGCTCGGCGCCAGGCCGATCGGCGCCTTCGCCGCGCTCGACGCGCTGGTGGCCGAGCTGCACCGCCGCTGGCCCAGCCTGCAGACCGTGACCCTGGCGGGCTTCTCGGCCGGCGCGCAGATGCTGCAGCACGGCGTCGGCTTCGCGGCCGATCCGCCGCCCGGCCTGAGGCTGCGCTACGTGATCGCCGACCCCGGCAGCTGGCTCTACTTCGACCCCGTGCGACCGCAGCCGCAGCGCGGCGGCCAGGGCGTCGACTGGGAGGCCTGCGGCCGGGGCGACACGTTTCCCGGCGACTGCCACTTCGCGCTGCAAGCGCCCGACGGCGCCGCCTGCCCCGGCCACGACCGATGGAAGTACGGCACCGGCAGCCTGCCCGCGGCGCTCGGCCGCGACGCCGCGCAGGCGCGCGCCCGCTATGCGGCGGCCGAGATCCACTACGTCGAGGGTGCGCTCGACAGCAGCGCCGACAAGGGCACCTACTACCCCATCCTCGACAAGTCCTGCGCGGCGATGCTGCAGGGTCCCTACCGCCTGCAGCGCGGCGTGGCCTATGCGGCCTACGACCGCGCGCTGCTCGCGCCCGCCCAGGCGCGCCAGGTCACGGTCGTGCCGGGCTGCGCGCACGACGTGGGCTGCGTGCTGCCGTCCGACGCGGCGCGCGCGGCGCTGTTCCCCACGCCGAGACGATGAGCCACCGCCAGCCCACCCGCGTCGCCGACATCGCCGGCTTCGACACCCTGATCGACGCGCGCTCGCCCTCGGAGTTCGCGCTCGACCACATCCCCGGCGCCATCAACTGCCCGGTGCTCGACGACGAGGAGCGCCGCATCGTCGGCACGATCTACAAGCAGACCGGCGCCTTCGAGGCCCGGCGCGTCGGTGGCGCGATGGTGGCGGCCAACCTGGCGCGGCACCTGCGCGAGCATTTCGCCGACCGGCCCGCCCACTGGAAGCCGCTGGTCTACTGCTGGCGCGGCGGCCTGCGCAGCGGCTCGATGGTGAACTGGCTGCGCCTGGTCGGCTGGGATGCGCAGCAGCTCGCCGGTGGCTACAAGAGCTGGCGGCGCCACGTCATCGAACGCATCGCCCAGGCCTGCCCTGCCCTGCCGCTGGTGGTGCTGTGCGGCGCCACCGGCAGCGCCAAGACGCGCCTGCTGCAGCGCATGGCCGAGGGCGGCGCCCAGGTGCTGGACCTGGAGGGCCTGGCGCGGCACCGGGGATCCTTGCTGGGTGCGCTGCGCGGCGTGCCGCAGCCGTCGCAGAAGCACTTCGAGACGCTGCTCGCGCAGCAGCTCGAGCGCTTCGACCTCGACCGCCCCGTGTTCACCGAAGGCGAGAGTCCGCGCATCGGCCGCATCGCGCTGCCGCAGGAGCTGGTCGATCGCATGCGCGACGCGCCGTGCATCGAGGTGCAGGCCACGCCCGAGGCGCGCCTGGCCTACCTGCTGCGCGACTATGCCGACCTGGGCGAGGACCGCGAGGCGCTGGCGCAGCTGATGGCGCATTTCAAGGAGTCGCAGGGCAAGGCCAGCGTGCAGCGCTGGCAGGACTGGGCGCGGGCCGGCGACCTGCACGCCCTCTTCGACGAGCTCATGCGGCTGCACTACGACCCGCACTACGAGCGCTCGCAGGCCAGGCACTTCAGGCGCTGGGAACAGCGGCTCGCGGTGCCGGCCGACGACCTGTCGGAGGCCGCGCTCGACGGCCTGGCGCGGCAGGTGTTGGCGACATCCTCCGTGCTCGTATCGACACCGTGAGTCGGCGACCTGCATCTACCTCTTCGGGTGCAACTGCAAACTAGGTTGTTGCGCTACCATGCCGCCGCTGAGGCAGTCATGCCTCGGCCCAGGGAGGACATCACGAGGCGGCGGCGCGCACGACTGTGGCGTCGACCAAGCCAAGGTTGTCCAGGTGAACGATCCATTCGTCGGACAACCATGCCATGGCAGACCTTGCCAGCGTTTTCGGCTCGCCCTTTCTGCAGTCCCGGCGCCTGCTGCGCCTGAGCTTCCCCGATGGGGATGCGCCCCCGGGCACGGATGCGTTTGGCCGCACCAGCCCCCCCGCCATCGTCATCGAGCGCCTCGAGGCGGAAGAAGCCCTCTCGCGCGACTTCCGCTACGAGCTGAGCCTCTTGGCCGACTCCGCCG
>JAVHYA010000134.1 GCA_031119395.1 Pseudomonadota bacterium | reverse complement strand
GTGCCCGACTGGCTGGCCGACCCGGCCACCTCGGCAGCGCTCAGGCAGAAGCTGGAACTGGCGCAACGCATCCGACGCTATGCCTCCGCGCAGCTGCATCTGCCCGACAACCGCAGCTACACGGCCTACGCCGACCTGCACCGCGGCGCCGCGGTGTGGAACGTGGTGGCCGCGCCGCCCTATTCGCTCACGCTCAAGACCTGGTGCTTCCCGATCGCGGGCTGCGTCGGCTACCGCGGCTACTACGCCGAAGCCGCCGCGCAGGCCGAGGCGAAGCAGCTGCAGGGCCAGGGGCTGGAGGCCTCGGTCTACCCGGTGCCCGCGTATTCGACGCTGGGCTGGCTCGACTGGGCCGGCGGCGATCCGCTGCTGTCCACCTTCATCGGCTATCCGGAGGGCGAGCTCGCGCGGCTGATCTTCCACGAGCTGGCGCACCAGCTGCTGTACGTGTCGGGCGACACCGATTTCAACGAGTCCTTCGCCACCTCGGTCGAGCGCCTCGGCGGCGCGCAGTGGCTGGCCACGCAGGCCGGCCCGGCCGCGCGCGAGGAGTACCAGCAGTTCGACGCCCGGCGCCGCGCCATGCGAGCCCTGATGGCCGACACGCGCCGCGCGCTGGCTGCGATCTATGAGTCGAAAGAGGCGAAGGCGCAGGACTGGCGGGCGGTGGACGCTATGAAAAAGGTAGCGATGGACGATTTCCGCGCCCGCTACCAGCAGCTTCGGGCCGGCTGGAGCGGCCCGCGTCAGGGCGCCTACGACGCCTGGGTGGCGAACGCCAACAACGCCACCTTCGGCACCCAGGCCGCCTACGATGCGCTGGTGCCGGCCTTCGAGCAGCTCTTCGAGCGCGAGGGCCGCGACTGGCCGCGCTTCTATGCCGCGGTGCGCCGCATCGCGGCGCTGCCCACGGCGCAGCGGCGTGCCGACGCGCTGCGCGCCGAGGCGGGCATCATCCCCGCGTCGGCGCCCGGCCCGGGCGCTCCTGTTTCGTCGCCTTCTTCTTCACCTTCCACCGCATCCCACGGAGAGAACCCCGGTGCCTGACATCCAGATCGAACGCCAGCACAACCTCGGCATGGCCCGCGCGCGCGAGGTGGCCCGCCAGTGGGTGAGCCAGGCCGAGCGCGACTACGGCCTGTCGTGCACCTACGAGGAGTCGCCCGACGCCGATGGCGCCTGCGACCGGGTGCACTTCAGCGGCGCCGGCGCCAGCGGCACGGTGGAGGTCACGCCCGAGCGCTTCGGCATGAACGTGCAGCTGGGCTTCCTGCTCGGCAGCTTCAGCGACATGATCGAGGAGAAGGTGTCGCGCAACCTCGACGAGCTGCTGGCCCGGGAGCAGCCGGCGGGCTGAGCGGGGCACGCCGGCCATGACCGCTCCCTCGTCCGATGCCGCGCGTCCGGCCGCCGGGCCACTGGCGGGCCTGAAGGTCGTCGAGCTGGGCCAGCTCATCGCCGGTCCTTTCGCCGCTCGCACGCTCGCCGATTTCGGCGCCGAGGTCGTGAAGATCGAGCCGCCAAGAGACGGCGACCCGCTGCGCAAATGGCGGCTGCTCAAGGACGGCACGTCCGTCTGGTGGCAGGCCCAGTCGCGCAACAAGCGCTCGCTGGCGCTCGACCTGCGCCAGCCCGAGGCGCAGGACGTCGTGCGGCGCCTGGCGGCCGAGGCCGACGTGCTGATCGAGAACTTCCGCCCCGGCGCGATGGAGGGCTGGGGCCTGGGCCCGGACGCGCTGCGGGCCGCCAACCCTGCGCTGGTCATGCTGCGCATCAGCGGCTACGGGCAGACCGGGCCCTACCGCGACCGGCCCGGCTTCGGCGTGGTGGCCGAGGCGATGGGCGGGCTGCGCCACCTCACGGGCGAACCGGGGCGCGTGCCGGTGCGCGTGGGCGTGTCCATCGGCGACACGCTGGCCTCGCTGCACGGCGTGATCGGCATCCTGATGGCGCTGCAGCACCGCCACGCGACCGTGAGCACCGAGTACCCCAAAGGGCGGGGCCAGGTGATCGACGTGGCGCTGTACGAGGCGGTGTTCAACTGCATGGAAAGCCTGCTGCCCGAGTACAGCGCCTTCGGCGCCGTGCGCGAGGCCGCCGGCAGTGCGCTGCCCGGCATCGCGCCCACCAACGCCTACCGCTGCGCCGACGGCTACGTGCTCATCGCGGGCAACGGCGACAGCATCTTCAAGCGCCTGATGCAGTGCATCGGCCGGCCCGACCTGGCCGCCGATCCGCAGCTGGCCGACAACACCGGCCGCGTGGCGCAGGTGGCCCTGCTCGACGGCGCGATCGGCGACTGGGCGGCGGGCCGCACCGTGGCCGAGGTGCTGGCCGCGCTCGAGGCTGCCCACGTGCCGGCCGGCCGCATCTACACCGTGGCCGACATCGCGGCCGACCCGCATTACGCCGCGCGCGGCATGCTGCTGCCCACGCGCCTGGACGACGGCAGCGAGGTGCTGCTGCCGGGCTTCGTGCCCAAGCTGTCGGCCACGCCGGCCGGCCACCGGCGCAACGCGCCGGCGCTGGGCGCCGACACCGATGCGGTGCTGCGCGAGGTGGGGCTGAGCGAAGCGCAGATCGCGGCGCTGCGCGAGCGGGGGGTGGTCGGCTGACCGTCGGCTGGGGCGACCCGCTATCGAATCGATAGCTGACCACGCAGGCGTGGTGGGCGCTGCAGCCCGTTTTGGCTTGAGATGCGCGGCCTCAGGCGCTGCGCAGCGACTCGATCAGGTCGATGTACTTCTGCTTGGCGTCGTCCGCCGAGACGCCCTTGTGAACGCTCCAGGCGTCCCACTTGGCGCGGGCCACGATGTCGCTGAAGCTGGGCTTCTTCTCGGTGTTGTCGCCCTGCGTGGCCTGCTTGTACAGGCCGTAGATCTTCAGCAGCGTCGGGTTGTCGGGGCGCGCGGGCAGCAGCTTGGAGTTGGCTTCTGCGGCCTCGAAGCGGGCCTGGAGGTCGGGGGAGGACATGGCGTGCGGGGGCGGATGACAGGAAGGCCTGCATTGTGACCCCATGCGAACGACCGTTCTTTTTTGCCCCTGCGGGGCGGTGGAGCTTGCGGCCCGTCAGTCGCTGAGGCCGGCGCGCGCCAGTTCCACGTCCAGGCGCTCGCGCGCGTCCTGCGGTTCGAGGGCGGCGGCGCGCTCGTACAGCCGCGTCGCCTCGGCCAGGCGCTCGTCGCCCTCGAGCACGAGCAGGGCGCGGGCGTGCTCGATCAGGCCGGTGGGCGAATCGGGGTGCAGTTCCAGGCCGCGCGCGAACAGCGCCCGGGCGGTGTCGGCGCGCACGCCGTAGGTCATGCGGCCGACCAGCGGGCCCACCTTGTCGATCACTTCGGCATGGAAGGCGCCGAGCGCGAAATGCGCGTCGGCATGGCGCGGCTGCAGGGCGATGATGCGTTCCAGCGCCTCCTTGAGCTTGCTGCCCAGGCCCTGGGCGAGCGCGCGCGCCACGCTCACGGCCTGCGCGTAGCGCCCGAGCGCATAGGCCTGCCAGTACAGCGCCTGGCAGTCGTCCGGCGCGGCGGCGGCCCGGGCGCCGGCACGCTCGGCCACCTGGCGGAAGAGGGCGAGGCGCACGCTCTCGCGCGGCTCGACGTAGTTGGCGTAGATGGCGGTCGCCTGATCCACCAGGCCCTGGCCGGCGTCGCCCAGCGCCTGCGCCTCGGCCACGGCGCGCGCGAAGTCGCCGTTGTGGTAGCTGGCCCAGGCGCGGGCGAGCGCATCGCTGGCGGGTGGCGGCACGGCCTGTCCGGCATGCAGCCGCGCCCAGCGCGCCCGCACGCTCTCGGGGTCGAAATGGGGCAGGTCGGTGAAGGGCAGCGCCACCCAGCCGTGCGTTTCCACCGCCGCCGGCGCGCCGCCTGCGGGTGGGAGCGGGGAGGTCTGGGGAACCTGCATCGTGATGGTGCGTTCTTGCATCAGGCGGTCAGTGCGGCATCTTCACCAGCATCCATCGTGCCCAGCGTCAGCAGATGTCGCCGTTGGGCGGGGGCCAGGTAGGGGGTGAGCAACTGCAGCGTGTGCCGGCTGGCGCGCGTCAGCGATTCCTCGGCGTGCTCGGGCTCCAGCGCCTCGCGCGGGTTGCCCACGTATTCGTAGCTGAGCCAGTAGGTCACCAGCACCACCATGCTGCGTGCCAGGAGGTCGGCCTCGGCCGGGTCGATGCTCAGGTGCCCGGCCTCGGCCATGCGGCCCAGCAGCGTGCGCAAGGCCGTCTGCTTGCTGCGCAGCACCTGCTGGAAGCGGGTTTCCAGGTGCCGGTTCTTGCTCAGCAGGTCGTTGAGGTCGCGGTAGAGGAAGCGGTAGCGCCAGATCAGCTCGAACAGCCGGTGCAGGAAGGCACCGGCCTGCCCGATGTCGCGCACGCCCTGTGCCTCCTCCAGCACCTCGCCCAGCTCGTGCTCGTAGGCCTCATGCAGCCGGTTGATGAGCGCGTCCTTGGCCGGGTAGTGGTAGTAGAGGTTGCCGGGGCTGATGCCCAGCTCGGACGCGATCAGGGTCGTCGACACGTTCGGCTCGCCGAAGCGATTGAACAGGTCGAGCCCCGTTTCGAGGATGCGTTGCGCGGTGCGTCGTGGTGCCTTCTTGGCCATGCGGGGCCTCAAGGGTGTCTCTTGAGGCCACTCTAGCGCAAGAGCGGCGCAATGCCGTGCTGCAGTGCGGCATTGCGCCGCGCGGAGGTGGGGCGGACGGCGAGATCAGTCGGGGGCAGCGGTCTTGCTGCCGTGCATCAGGGTCACGCGCCCGTAGCTGTCGTCCAGCCGCACGATGTCGTCCTCGCCCAGGTAGCTGCCCGCCTGCACTTCGATCACCTCGAGCTGGATACGCCCCGGGTTCTCGATGCGGTGGGTCGCGCCCATCGGGATGTAGACCGACTCGTTCTCGCGCACGAGCTTCGTCTCCCCATCCACCGTGACCAAGGCCGTGCCCCTGACGACGACCCAGTGCTCGGACCGGTGGTGGTGGCGCTGCAACGACGACTTCCCCCCCGGCTTGAGCGTCAGGCGCTTGACCTGGAAGCGGTCTCCGTTGTCGACGCTGTCATAGGCGCCCCAGGGGCGGACCACGCGACGGTGCTCGGTGGCCTGCTCGCAGCCCTGTCGGGTGAGCAGGGCGACCACGTCCTTCACCTTGTCGACCTGGTCCTTGTGGGCCACCAGCACGGCGTCCTGCGTGTCGATGACCACGAGGTCCTGCGTTCCCAGCGCAACGACGGGGCGCACCGGTGCGTGCACGAAGGTGTTGGTGGAATGGAGGAGGGTCGCCTTTCCTGACCACCGGTTGCCATCACTGTCCGCTTCGTGCAACTGGGCGACCGCGTTCCATCCGCCAACGTCGCTCCACATGCCGGCGAACGGCAGCACGGCGACGCGGTCGTGGGCCTCGAGAACGGCGTAGTCGATGCTCTCGCTGCGGCACGCGGCAAAGTGAACAGGGTCGAGCCGGCGGAAGGTGCCATCGACATTGGCCGATGCCATGGCTCTGGTGCAACTGGCCAGGATGTCCGGTGCCTGGGCGCGCAGCGCCTCGAGCAAGACCCCGGCCCTCACCAGGAAGATTCCCGCGTTCCAGAGGTGATCACCCTGCAGCAGCAGGTTCGCGGCCACCTCGGGCGAAGGCTTTTCGATGAATCTGGCCACACCGTGCCCCTGCGCTCCGGCCAGGGCGGCCCCCGGCTGGATGTAGCCGTACGCAGAACTGGGGTGGGTCGGGACAACGCCAAAAGTGACGAAATGCCCCGCCTCCGCGGCGGGTATGGCTGCACGCACGGTCGACGCGAAGAGCTGGATGTCCGGCACATGGTGGTCTGCCGGTGCGAACAGCAGCAATTCGTCCGGCGCCGCCTGCAAGGCGGCCGCTGCCATGGCAGCGGCAGTGTTCCGTCCCACGGGTTCGAGAATCTGCTCCCCGTCGACGCCGGCAGCATCCATCGCTTCCTTGACGAGAAACCGGTGCTCGTCGGAGGCCACGCAATGCACGGTGGTGCTGAGGCTGCGCAGGCGTTCCAGGGTGAGTTGGAGCAGGCTCTTGCTGCCGATCAAGGGGGCGAACTGTTTGGGCAGGGCCTTGCGCGAGAGCGGCCACAGCCGCGTGCCCGAGCCGCCGCAGAGGACGACGGGCTGGATCGGACGGTTGGCGTCGGGCGCCTCGTGACTGATGGGCGATGAAATGTGTGACATGGAATGTAATAAAAAGGAATTAGTCAATAGCTTAGTCCACGCCGGCGCCCAATGTCATCCGAGCCGAACTCCGTACCACGGGATAATTGCCCAAGTGGCGTCGTTTCCGCGGGTGCCCATCCTGCGAACCGGGTTGTCCGGGAGATATTTCATGATTCTTGTAACTGGCGGCGCCGGCTTCATCGGCGCCAATTTCGTTCTCGATTGGTTGCACGGAGGGGGCGAGCCTCTCGTCAACCTGGACAAACTCACCTACGCAGGCAACCTCGAGAGCCTGTCGGCGTTGCACAGTGATCCCCGCCACGTGTTCGTGCGGGGCGACATCGGCGATTCGGCGCTGGTCGACCGCTTGCTTGCCGAACACCGGCCGCGCGCCGTGGTGAACTTTGCCGCCGAGTCGCACGTGGACCGGTCGATCCACGGCCCGGAGGATTTCGTTCAAACCAACGTGCTGGGCACGTTCCGGCTGCTCGAAGCGGTCCGGGGCTACTGGAGCGCATGCAGTGCACAAGAGCAACGCGCCTTCCGCTTCCTGCATGTGTCGACCGACGAGGTGTACGGGTCGCTGTCTGCCAGCGATCCGGCGTTCACCGAAGACAACAAGTTCGAGCCCAACAGCCCCTATTCGGCCAGCAAGGCAGCCA
>JAVHYA010000014.1:77322-84886 GCA_031119395.1 Pseudomonadota bacterium | reverse complement strand
GTCGCCGGCGGCTTGGAGCTCACGTCGTAGGTCACGCGGTTGATGCCGCGCACCTCGTTGATGATGCGGCCCGACACCTTCTTGAGCAGCGCGTACGGCAGCTCGGCCCAGTCGGCGGTCATGAAGTCGCTGGTCTGCACGGCGCGCAGGGCGACCACGTAGTCGTAGGTGCGGCCGTCGCCCATCACGCCGACGCTCTTGACCGGCAGGAAGACGGTGAAGGCCTGGCTGGTGAGCTCGTACCAGGTCTTGCCGCTGGCTTCGTCGCGGAAGTTGCGCAGCTCCTCGATGAAGATGGCGTCGGCCCGGCGCAGCAGGTCGGCGTACTCCTTCTTCACCTCGCCCAGGATGCGCACGCCCAGGCCGGGGCCGGGGAAGGGGTGGCGGTACACCATCTCGGGCGGCAGGCCCAGGGCCACGCCCAATTCGCGCACCTCGTCCTTGAACAGGTCGCGCAGCGGCTCCAGCAGCTTCAGGCCGAGCTGCTCGGGCAGGCCGCCGACGTTGTGGTGGCTCTTGATGGTGACGGCCTTCTTGCTCTTGGCGCCGCCGGACTCGATCACGTCGGGGTAGATGGTGCCCTGCGCCAGGAAGGTGGCTCCCTTGTGCCCTGCCCCGCCGGCCTTGAGCTTGGCCGCCTCCTGCTTGAACACGGTGACGAATTCGCCGCCGATGATCTTGCGCTTGGCTTCGGGGTCGCTCACGCCGGCCAGCTTGCCGAGGAAGAGCTCGCTGGCATCGACGCGGATCACTTTGGCGTGCAGCTTGCCCTCGAACATCTCCATGACCATGTCGCCCTCGTTCAGGCGCAGCAGGCCGTGGTCGACGAAGACGCAGGTGAGCTGGTCGCCGATGGCGCGGTGGATCAGCGCCGCCGCCACCGACGAGTCCACGCCGCCCGACAGGCCGAGGATCACCTCTTCGTCGCCGACCTGTTCGCGGATCTTCTGCACCGCCTCTTCGATGTGGTCGCGCATGACCCAGTCGGGCTTCGCCTCGCAGATGTTGAGCACGAAGCGCTCCAGGATGGCCTTGCCCTGCACGGTGTGCGTGACCTCGGGGTGGAACTGCACGGCGTAGTAGCGGCGCGCCTCGTCGGCCATGCCGGCGATGGGGCAGCTCTCGGTGCTGGCCATGAGCTTGAAGCCCGGCGGCAGCTCGGTCACCTTGTCGCCATGGCTCATCCACACGTTGAGCATGCCGTGGCCTTCGGGCGTGGTGAAGTCGGCGATGTCCTTGAGCAGCGCGGTGTGGCCATGGGCGCGCACCGCCGCGAAGCCGAACTCCCGCTTGTGGCCGCCCTCGACCTTGCCGCCGAGCTGGTGCGCCATGGTCTGCATGCCGTAGCAGATGCCCAGCACCGGCACGCCGAGCTCGAACACCGCGGGCGGGCACTTGTCGGTCGTCTCCTCGTACACGCTGGCGTGGCTGCCCGACAGGATCACGCCCCGCAGGTGGCCGTCGGCGGCGTATTCGCGCACCCACTCGTCGGTCACGTCGCAGGGATGGACTTCGCTGAGCACATGCGCCTCGCGCACGCGGCGCGCGATGAGCTGGGTGACCTGGGAGCCGAAATCGAGGATGAGGATCTTGTCGTGGTTCATGGGGCGCGCTTCGATGGAATGGATGCTTCGCTGAAACAACAAGGCCGGTGCACAGCACCGGCCTTGCTCTCGGAGTGGGTTCACTCCGCCCGGTAGTTGGGCGCTTCCTTGGTGATCTGCACGTCGTGCACGTGCGATTCGCGGATGCCGGCCGAGGTGATCTCGACGAACTCGGCCTTGTTCTTCATGTCGTCGATGGTGGCGCAGCCGCAGTAGCCCATGCTGGCGCGCACGCCGCCGGCCATCTGGTAGATGATCGAGACGATGGAGCCCTTGTAGGGCACGCGGCCCTCGATGCCCTCGGGCACCAGCTTGTCGGTGTTGGGGTTGCCGGTGGTCGATTCCTGGAAGTACCGGTCGGCGCTGCCCTGCTGCATCGCGCCGATGGAGCCCATGCCGCGGTAGCTCTTGTAGCTGCGGCCCTGGTAGAGCACGATCTCGCCCGGCGCCTCTTCGGTGCCGGCGAACATGCTGCCCATCATCACGGTGCTGGCGCCGGCCGCGATGGCCTTGGCGATGTCGCCCGAGTAGCGCACGCCGCCGTCGGAAATCAGCGGCACGCCGGTGCCCTGCAGCGCGGTGGCGACGCTGTCCACCGCCATGATCTGCGGCACGCCCACGCCGGCCACGATGCGCGTGGTGCAGATGGAGCCCGGGCCGATGCCGACCTTGACGGCGTCGGCGCCCGCCTCGACCAGCGCCAGCGCGGCGGCGCCGGTGGCGATGTTGCCGCCGACCACGTCGATCTGCGGGTAGTTCTGCTTCACCCAGCGCACGCGCTCGATCACGCCCTTGCTGTGGCCGTGCGCGGTGTCGACCACGATCGCGTCGACGCCGGCCTTGACCAGCGCCTCGACGCGTTCCTCGGTGCCGTCGCCCACGCCGACGGCGGCCCCCACGCGCAGCCGGCCCGAACCATCGCGCGCGGCGTTCGGGAAGGTGGTCTGCTTGGTGATGTCCTTGACGGTGATGAGGCCCTTCAGGCGCCAGTCGTTGTCGATGACGAGCAGGCGCTCGAGCTTGTGCTTGTTCAGCAGCGCCTTGGCCTCGGCCGGCGTGGTGCCTTCCTGCACGGTGATCAGCTTGGCGCGCGGCGTCATGATCTCGGTCACCGGCACGTCGTAGCGGGTCTCGAAGCGCAGGTCGCGGCCCGTCACGATGCCGACCACCTTGCCGCCGTCGATGACCGGGAAGCCCGAGATGCCCAGTTCTTCCGACAACTGCAGCACCTGCAGCACGGTGTGCTGGGGCGTGATGACGACCGGGTCGCGCAGCACGCCGGATTCGTAGCGCTTCACCTTGGCCACCTCGGCCGCCTGCTGCTGGGCGGTGAGGTTCTTGTGGACGATCCCGATGCCGCCTTCCTGCGCGATGGCGATGGCCAGGCGCGCTTCCGTCACCGTGTCCATGGCCGCGGAGACCAGGGGCAGGTTGAGCGAGATGTTGCGGGAGAAGGGGGTGGCGAGCGAGGTGTCCTTGGGCAGGACCTGGGAGAAGGCGGGCACCAGCAACACGTCGTCGAAGGTGAGCGCTTTGCCAAGAAGGCGCATGGGTGAGGCTCCAAAAGACGGATTGTAACGATGGCACGGGTTTTCCCGCGCCAGCGCGGGCGTTCGTCCGGCGGACGGCGTTGCGATTTGGTGGCAGTTTTCCGCGCCGGGGTGGGCTCCCGGCCGCTCCAAAGGTGTTGCCAAACGTAAGGCGGGGCTACACTGCCCGGATGAAGTTCGCTCCCCTCTGCGTGCTCGCCTGCGCGCTCGCCCTGCCCCTGGCCGCCAGCGCTCAATGGCAATGGATCGACAACCAGGGCAAGAAGGTCTTCAGCGACCAGCCGCCCACGGCCGACGTGCCCGAGAAGAACATCCTGCGCCGCCCGGGCGGCAAGGCGGCGGCTGCTGCGCCCGCGACCGATGCGCCCAGGACGGACGCTGCCGCCGCCGCGCCCGCGCCCGCGCCCAAGACGGCCGGGGTCGACAAGGAGCTCGAGGAGAAGGCGCGCAAGGCCGAGGAGGCGGAGAAGGCCAGGCGCGCCGCCGAGGAGCAGAAGGTCGCCAAGGCCAAGGCCGACAACTGCAACCGTGCGCGACAGGGCAAGGCCACGATGGACAGCGGCATGCGCGTGGCGCGCATGAACGACAAGGGCGAGCGCGAGATCATGGACGACCAGGCCCGTGCGGCCGAGCAGCGCCGCCTGCAGGACGTCATCAACGCGGACTGCAAGTAAGCCGGCACGCGGCCGGCCCATTCGAGGGAAATCGGGCCCTGGCGCCCGTGCTGCCTGCGCGCCCCGCTATCGAAAAGATAGCAAGAAGCCCTGCCCGCCGCCTGCTCGCCGCCTGCTCGCCTTTAGTAGCCGGCCTTGCCGCCTTGCCGCCGCTGCGCAAACAGGCCTGCCCTGCGGCTGCCCTGGCGCTGGAAGCGCTCGCGGCGCGCCACCTTGGGGTCCACGGCCAGCGGCCGGCACAGCTCCACGCGGTCGCCCGGCGCGAGCGTCTGGTCCCAGGCGGCGGCGCGTCCCCACACGCCGGGCTGCAGGCGGCTCCAGTCGAGCTGGGGATGCTCGCCAGCCAGCGCGCTCGCCTCGACCGCGTCCCGCAGCGTGCAGCCCTGCGCCAGGCGCAGCACCTGCTCGAACACGACGCGCGGCGCAGGCGCGCAGCAGACCGTGACCTCGATCACGCGGGCTGGCCGTAGATCTGCTCGGCGCGCTTGACGAAGGCCTCGACCAGGCTCGACGCGATCTTGTCGAACACGGGGCCCACCAGCGCCTGCAGGGCGAAGTTGCTGAAGCCGTAGTGCAGGTCGAGCTCGACGCGGCAGGCGCGCTCGCCCTCCTCGCCGACGGGGTTGAACTTCCAGACGCCGTCGAGGTTCGAGAACGGTCCGTCGACGAGCTTGAGCTGCACCTCGCGCCCCGGCACGTGCGTGTTGCGCGTGGTGAAGCTCTGGCGGATGCCGCCGAAGGACAGGCCGACCTCGGCCGTCATGCCGGCTTCGTCCTGCTCGATCACGCGGGCCCGGTCGCACCAGGGCAGGAACTCCGGATACCGGGCCACGTCGGTGACCAGCGCGTACATCTCTTCGGCGCTGTACCAGATGAGGACGGACTTGTGGACGCTTTTCATACAATCTGCACCGTGTGTGCGTGCCGATTGTATGAATGCCATGCGCCCCAACCTTGACAGACATGGCCACCAAGAAATCAGAGACCCCCGGCAACGCGCGCATCGCCGACAACAAGAAGGCCGCATTCAACTACTTCTTCGAGGAGCGCTTCGAGGCCGGGATGGTGCTCGAGGGCTGGGAAGTGAAGGCACTGCGGGAAGGCAAGGTGCAGCTCACCGACGGCTACGTGGTGATCCGAGACGGCGAGATGTTCATCATCGGCTGCCAGATCAACCCGCTGCGCAGTGCCTCCACCCACGTCAACCCCGATGCGGTGCGCACCAAGAAGCTGCTCCTGCACAAGGAACAGATCAAGCGCCTGACCGGCAAGGTCGAGCAGAAGGGCTACACGCTGGTGCCGATCAACCTGCACTGGAAGGCCGGCAAGGTGAAGTGCGACATCGCGCTGGCCAAGGGCAAGGCCGAGCACGACAAGCGCGACGTCATCAAGGACCGCGAAGGCAAGCGCGAGGTCGAGCGCGCGATGAAGAACCGCCAGCGCTGAAGTTTTTTTCGCCGGGCATGGAATAAACCGCGGCGCTCCGGTGTTCATGCAGTCAGACGGCGCAGGTTCGCGCCGCAGCACCGGATCCCGATGACCTCGATGCGCCTGCCCGCACTGCTCACCATCGCCTACCTCAACGGCATCGGCCTGTTCCTGGCCCACGATGCCGCCACGGCGCCGGCCCGGCACGCGGCGCAGGCCGGCGCCCACAGCTGCCGCGCGCCGCAGGCCATCGCCGCGCCGCCCGCGCATGCCGGAAGCTCCGCCGCATGACCGACGGCACCGCGGCCCTGGTGGCGCACATCCCCGGCCTGCGCCGCTACGCGCGCGCGTTGACGGGCGATGCCTGGCTGGCCGACGACCTGGTGCAGGACACGCTGGAGCGGGCCTGCGACAAGTGGCGACTCTGGACCGCGGGCACGGACCTGCGTGCCTGGCTCTTCACGCTCATGCACAACCTGTTCGCCAACCAGGCCCGGCGAGCGCCGCCGCAGCGCACGCCGGTCGATATCGATGAGCTCGCCGACCAGCTGCCCGCGCCCGACGCGCCGCCCGAAGGCCGGATCGACCTGCAGCGCTGCCTGCTCCAGTTGCCCGACGAGCAGCGTGCGGTGCTGCTGCTGGTGGCGCTGGAAGACCTCTCCTACGACGAAGTGGCGCGCATCCTCGGCGTGCCGGCCGGTACCGTGATGTCCCGCCTCTCGCGGGCCCGCTCCCGGCTGCGCCACCTGATGGAAGGGGCGTCGCCCGCCGACGCCGCCCCCGCCCCTGCCCGGCCGCCCCTGCGGCGCCTCAAGTGACTGTTCCCGCCATGCCCACGTCGCCCATCCCCCCCGATCGACCGGCCGAGCCCGACGACTGGCTCGCCCAGCGCCAAGCGCTGCAGGGCCTGCACCGCGAGGTCCTTTCCGAACCCGTCCCGCCGGCCCTGCAGGCGGCCGCCGAGCGCCTTGGCCGCCACCGGGCGGCCGTCGAGCGCCGCGCCCGCTGGACGGCATGGGGCGGCATGGCCGCCGCGGTGCTGGTGGCCTTCGGCGTCGGCTGGGTCGCCAACGCCCAGTGGCAGGCGCGCCCTGCGATGTCCGTCGCGCGGGCGCCCGCGGCCCAGAATTTCGTGCGCGACGCCACCGCGGCCTACGTCGTCTATTCGCCCGAGAAGCGGCACCCCGTCGAGGTGGCCGCCAGCGAGCAGCAGCACCTGGTGCAGTGGCTGTCGCGCCGCCTCGACCGCCCGTTGAAGGTGCCCGACCTGTCGGCCCAGGGCTACGCGCTTGTCGGCGGCCGTCTGCTGCCGGGGGACGACGGCGCACGGGCACAGTTCATGTTCGAGAACGCAGCGGGCCAGCGCGTGACGCTGTACCTCGGGGCGCTCGACGACCAGGCCGCGCCGTCCGCGCGAACGAGCCAGGAGACCGCCTTCCGCTTCGCGTCCACGGGCGCGGTACCGAGCTTCTACTGGGTCGATCGCGGCTTCGGCTACGCGCTTAGTGCGCCGCTGACGCGTGAGGCGCTGCTGTCGCTGGCCACCGAGGTCTACCGCCAGCTCTGACCCCGGGCTCGCCACCAACGGCGGCCTACACTGCCCCTGCCCTGTTTGTTCAACCAAGGAGAAAATCCAATGAAACTGCTCAGCGCTTCGATCCTCGCGGCCGCCCTGCTCGCCGGTTGCGGCAGCATGTCGAGCTCGCCCGCGCCCGACACGCCGACCCGCACCGTCGACGGCGTGCTCATCGGCCCGAGCGGCATGACGCTCTACACCTTCGCACGCGACACCGCCGGCAGCGGCAAGTCGGTCTGCAATGCACAGTGCGCCACCAACTGGCCGCCGCTGATGGCGCCCGAAGCGGCCAAGCCCATGGGCGGCTACTCGGTCGTGGTGCGCGACGACGGCAAGAAGCAGTGGGCCTACAAGGGCCAGCCGCTGTACTACTGGGCCAAGGACGCCAAGGCTGGCGACCGCACCGGCGACGGCATGCTGCAAGGCGCCTGGAAGGTCGCGCGCCCCTGAGCCCGCTGCCGCGTCCACGAAAAAGCCGACCCGCGGGTCGGCTTTTTTTGTGCGCGCTGTCGAAGGGAATCGGGCCGCAGAGCCCGTCGCTGTTGCGCCGAGCGCTATCAAGTCGATAGCACTCGGCGCGTGACGCCCGTCAGCAGCGCCCCTTCTTGGCCTGGCCCGGCGGGCAGTGGTAGCCGCCGTGCGGGCCGTCATCGTCGTGGTGCCCCTTGTGGTGGTCTTTGTGGTGGCCCTTGTGGCCGCCGGGCCCGCGACGCCAGTCGGCCTCGACCCAGC
>JAVHYA010000014.1:16624-77222 GCA_031119395.1 Pseudomonadota bacterium | reverse complement strand
TTGTGGTGGCCCTTGTGGCCGCCGGGCCCGCGACGCCAGTCGGCCTCGACCCAGCGCCATCCGCCGTTGGTCGGCACCCAGCGGCCCGGCACGTAGTCGTAGTCGGGCCGGGCGGCCTGCCAATAGCCGCTGCGCCAAGCGTACGCATTGCCGGCCCATTGCCAGTGGCCCGGCACCCAGACCTGCCCGGGGCGCGGCCCGGGCATGCGCTCCATGCGCGGCGGCGGCGGGGCCACGGTCACCAGCCCGGGGACGTTGATGTTGACGGACACCTGGGCGCTGGCGCCGATCGGCGCGGCGGAGGCGGCCAGGGCCAGCACGAAGATGGACAGCTTGGGAGTCATCGTGGATTCCTGTTGTTGGGGCACGCTGCTCAACGCGGCGCACGGGGCCTGCGTTGTCGGGTGGGCACGCATCGGCGTGGTCTTGGTGAAGAACTGCGCATCGACGCGGTGTGTCGGCACCGGAGGGCCGCACTCAACGCCCGTTGCGCGCCGCCAGATCACACAGCGCGTCGCAACGCGTGTCGGCCATGGTGGCGGCGATGCGCTGCCATTTCGGCTGTCTCGGCCCGCCCTCCCGGCCTTGGGCGCCGGCCAGGTCGCGCGGCGCGGCCCGTGCGGCGACCGCCAGGGCCCGCACATGCACGGAGACGGTGTCTGCCAGTGCACCCAGCAGCGCATCGATGTTGGCCGGGCGGATGCGTGCGTCCGGCAGCGCGGTGGCCAGGCTCGCATAGAGCTGCAGGATGGTGGCCTGCCCGCGCCGCAGGCCGCCCAGGCGCAGCTGCGCCACGGTGCGCGGGTCCATCTGGCGCAGGGTGGCTTCGGCCAGCGGCACCTGCCGGGCGATGCATCGCGCCACGAAAGGCTGCAGCAGCGCCAGTTCGTCCTGGTAGGTGGCCGCGTTGTCAACCACGACGGAAGCGACCAGCTGGCCGTTCTGCAGTGCGCCGAAGGTCTGGTAGGCCACGACGGCGGCCTGCGCACGGTCGCACGCATCGGAGAGGGTCGGCAGGTCGACGCCGGACTGCGCCGGCAGGAAGGTCGCCGCGTCGGCCAGGGTGCGCAGCGCTTCGGCCGCCTCGGGCTCCGCCAGCCGCGGCAGGCGCTCCGGATGCGCCGCACGCAGTGCGTCGAAGGCCTGGCCGGCCGCCACGTGCGCCGCCATGTCCTGCGCGGGCGCCGCCAGCGGCAGCGCGCCCGCAAGGACGACGCAGAACGCCGCCGCCCACCGAGTCAGGGTGCTGCCGCGCATCGGCCGGTCAGAAGAAGGTGCGAATGAATCCGGCGTGGCCGAGCAGGCCGCGAAAACACGCCCGATCAAGGCGCAAAGCGCAGCCATGGCTCGGGCTATGGCGAGCGTCTGCAACGCCGAGCGGGCGTGTTTGGGCGGAACGAGCGGCCATGTCGGGTTCGTTCACACCTTCTCAGGCCTCGCGGCTGGCCCGCTTGCGCTCGTGCTCCTTCAGGAAGCGCTTGCGCAGGCGCACGCTCTTGGGCGTGATCTCGACCAGCTCGTCGTCCTCGATGAACTCGACGCCGTATTCCAGCGTGAGGTCGATCGGCGGCGTGATCTTGATCGCGTCTTCCTTGCCGCTGACGCGGAAGTTGGTCAGCTGCTTGGTGCGGGTGGCGTTGACCACCAGGTCGTTGTCGCGGCTGTGGATGCCGACGATCATGCCTTCGTACACCGGGTCGTTGGCGCGCACGAACATGCGGCCGCGGTCGTCCAGCTTGCCCAGGGCGTAGGTGAAGATCTCACCGTCGTCCATCGAGATCAGCACGCCGTTCTTGCGCCCGCCGATGTCGCCCTTGTGCGGCTCGTACGAGTCGAAGATGTTGCTGATCAGGCCCGAGCCGCGCGTGAGGTTCAGGAACTCGTTGGTGAAGCCGATGAGGCCGCGCGCCGGGATGCGGTATTCCAGGCGCACGCGGCCGCGGCCGTCCGGCTCCATGTTCACCAGTTCGCCCTTGCGCTCGCCCAGGGCCTGCATCACGCCGCCCTGGTGGCCTTCCTCGATGTCGGCCGTCACCAGCTCGATGGGCTCGTGCTTCTCGCCATCGATGGTGCGGAACACCACGCGCGGCTTGGACACGGCCATCTCGTAGCCTTCGCGACGCATGTTCTCCAGCAGGATGGTGAGGTGCAGTTCACCGCGGCCCATCACTTCGAACACGCCTTCCTCGTCGGTCTCGTTCACGCGCAGCGCGACGTTGTGCTGGAGCTCCTTCTGCAGGCGGTCCCAGATCTGGCGGCTGGTGACGAACTTGCCCTCGCGACCGGCCAGCGGGCTGGTGTTGACGCAGAAGTTCATCGTCAGCGTCGGCTCGTCGACCTTGAGCATGGGCAGGGGCGCCGGCTTGGCGACGTCGGTCACCGTCACGCCGATGCCGATGTCCGCGATGCCGTTGATCAGCACGATCTCGCCGGGGCCGGCCTCGGTGGCCTGCACGCGGTCCAGGCCCTGGAAGGTCAGCACCTGGTTCACGCGGCCCTTGAACGCCTTGCCGTCCGGGCCTTCCATGACCATGACGTCCATCATCGGCTTGATGGTGCCCTGGCTGATGCGGCCCACGCCGATGCGACCCACGAAGGTGGAGAAGTCGAGGGCCGAGATCTGCAGCTGCAGCGGCGCCGTCGGGTCGCCCTTCTGCGAGGGGACGTGCTTGAGGATGGTGTCGAACAGGGCCGACATGTCGGGGCCCCACTGCTCACCGGGCGCGCCCTCTTCGAGCGAGGACCAGCCGTTGATGCCCGAGGCGTACACCACCGGGAAGTCGAGCTGTTCGTCGGTCGCGCCGAGCTTGTCGAACAGGTCGAAGGCCGCGTTCACGACCTTGTCGGGGTTGGCGCCCGGCTTGTCGACCTTGTTGACCACCAGGATCGGCTTCAGGCCCAGGGCCAGCGCCTTCTTGGTCACGAAGCGCGTCTGCGGCATCGGGCCTTCCTGCGCGTCGATCAGCAGCACCACGCCGTCGACCATCGACAGCGCGCGTTCCACCTCGCCACCGAAGTCCGCGTGGCCGGGGGTGTCGACGATGTTGATGTGCGTGCCCTGCCAGGTCACGGCGCAGTTCTTGGCCAGGATCGTGATGCCACGTTCCTTTTCGATGGCGTTGTTGTCCATCACCGTGTCGACCACCTTCTCGTGGTCGGCGAAGGTGCCGGACTGGCGCAGCAACTGGTCGACCATCGTGGTCTTGCCATGGTCGACGTGCGCAATGATGGCGATGTTTCGGATTTGCTTGGCTGCAGTCATGGTGTGAGGGCCTCTTCGCGAGGCGCTGGATTCGAAAGAAGGGTTTGCTGGATTTCGAGGGGGCTCAGCAAGCGCCCCGGGATCAGTTCACCGGCCTTGACGTGGGCCGTGCCCAGGAAGGCCGCCGGCGACTCGCCGAACACGGCCACCGCGTGCGCATCGGGCCAGGCGCCGCGGCGGCGCACGCCGGAGAGAAAACGCCCCGCATCCTCGGCGCCGAGCGTGACGCGCGTGTGGCCGGCCACCAGGCATTCGACGGGCTGCAGCAGCGCCAGGCGCTCGTCCGGCGCCAGCGCCTCGAGGGCTTCGAGCGTGACGCACTGCGAGACGTCGAAGCCGCCGGTGGCAACGCGGCGCAGCGCCGTGAGGTGCGCGCCGCAGCCCAGCGCCTCGCCGATGTCCTCGCCGAGCGTGCGGATGTACGTGCCCTTGCTGACGGTTGCTACGATTTCGATAGCTGGCTGCACAGGACTGGCGGGCGCTGCAGCCACTTTCAGCTCGTAAATTTCGACCTCGCGCGGCGCGCGCTCCACCTCGACGCCCTCGCGGGCGTACTCGTACAGCGCCTTGCCGTCCTTCTTGAGCGCGCTGTGCATCGGCGGCACCTGCGTGATGCGGCCGGTGAATTGCGCCTGCACGCGCGCCAGGTCCTCCGCCGTCACCCCGACCGGGCGTTCGGCGATCACCTGGCCTTCCGCGTCGCCCGTGGCGGTGCGCACGCCGAGGCGCGCGATGGCGCGATAGGTCTTGTCGGCGTCGAGGTGCAGCTGGCTGAACTTGGTCGCCGCACCGAAGCACAGCGGCAGCACGCCGGTCGCGAGCGGATCGAGCGTGCCGGTGTGGCCGGCCTTTTCGGCGCGCAGCAACCACTTGGCCTTCTGCAAGGCCTGGTTGCTGGACAGACCCAGCGGCTTGTCGAGCAGCAACACCCCATGCACAGGGCGCCGCTGCACCCTGACACGGGATGGCGGGCTCATGGGGTGTCGTCGTCTTTTGAACGCGAGGAAACCGCCTTGGCGATCAAGGCGTTCATGTCGGCCGCACGCTCGGTGGTGCGGTCGAACACGAAGTGCAGCGTGGGCACGGTGTGGATGTGCAGGCGCTTGAACAGGCCGTTGCGCAGGAAGCCGGCGGCCTGGTTCAAGGCCTCCTGGGTTTCCATCGGATCGCCCACGAGCACGCTGAAGAACACCTTGGCGTGCGCGTAGTCGGGCGTGACCTCCACGGCCTGCAGCGTGACCATGCCCACCCGCGGATCCTTCAGTTCGCGCGCGATCAGCTCCGTCAGATCGCGCTGGATCTGATCGGCGACCTTGAAGCCGCGGTTGGGGGCAGTGGACTTGCGCTTGGGCATGGCGAAATGCGGGAGCGGGAACCGAACGCGAAATACGCGAAGGTCTCGCGAAGACCGCGAAGAACTCGAAAGAAGATGACTTTCTCTTTCGCGTACTTCGCGTGATCTTCGCGTCCTTCGCGTACGGCTGTCCGTATCCGTTTTACAGCGTCCGCGCGATCTCCTTGATCTCGAAGATCTCGAGCTGGTCGCCTTCCTTGATGTCGTTGTAGTTGCGCAGCTTGATACCGCACTCGAAGCCCTCGCGGACTTCCTTCACGTCATCCTTCATGCGCTTGACCGACTCGATCTCGCCCGTGTAGACGACGATGTTGTCGCGCAGCAGGCGGAAGTGCGCGTTGCGCGTGACCACGCCGTCGAGCACGTACGAACCGGCAATCGTGCCGATCTTCGTCGCCACGAACACCGTGCGGATCTCGGCGTGGCCGATGATCTCTTCGCGCTTCTCGGGCGCCAGCATGCCGGCCATCGCGGTCTTCAGCTCGTCCACGGCGTCGTAGATGATGCTGTAGTACTTGATCTCGACGTCGTTGCCCTCGGCCAGCTTGCGCGCACCGGCATCGGCACGCACGTTGAAGCCGATCACGATGCCCTTGGCGGCGATCGCCAGGTTCACGTCGGATTCGCTGATGCCGCCCACGCCCGCATACACCACCTGCACCTTGACCTCGTCGGTCGAGAGCTTGAGCAGCGACTGCGACAGCGCTTCCTGCGAGCCTTGGACGTCCGCCTTGATGATGATCGGCAGGGTCTTGACCTCGCCGGCCGTCATGTCCGAGAACATGTTCTGGAGCTTGGCGGCCTGCTGCTTGGCCAGCTTGGTGTTGCGGAACTTGCCGGCACGGTAGGTGGCGATCTCGCGCGCACGGCGCTCGTCGGCCATCACCATGAACTCGTCGCCCGCCTGCGGCACTTCGGTCAGGCCCTGGATCTCGACCGGGATCGAGGGGCCGGCCGACTTGGTGGTCTTGCCGTCCTCGTCGATCATGGCGCGCACGCGGCCATAGGTCGAACCGGCCAGCACCACGTCGCCCACCTTGAGCGTGCCCGACTGCACCAGCACCGTGGCCACGGGGCCGCGGCCCTTGTCCAGCTGCGCTTCGATGACCAGGCCCTTGGCGGCGGCTTCGACCGGCGCCTTCAGTTCCAGCACTTCGGCCTGCAGCAGCACCTGCTCGAGCAGGTCGTCGATGCCCTTGCCCGTCTTGGCCGAGACCTCGACGAAGGGCGAATCGCCACCGAACTCCTCGGGCACGACCTCCTCGGCCACCAGCTCGCTCTTCACGCGCTCGGGGTTGGCGTCGGGCTTGTCGATCTTGTTGACCGCGACCACGATCGGAACGCCGGCCGCCTTGGCGTGCTTGACGGCTTCCTTGGTCTGCGGCATCACGCCGTCGTCGGCCGCCACCACGAGGATGACGATGTCGGTGGCCTGGGCACCGCGGGCACGCATGGCGGTGAACGCCTCGTGGCCCGGGGTGTCGAGGAAGGTGATCATGCCGCGCGGCGTCTCGACGTGGTAGGCGCCGATGTGCTGCGTGATGCCGCCCGCTTCGCCCGCCGCCACCTTGGCGCGGCGGATGTAGTCCAGCAGCGAGGTCTTGCCGTGGTCGACGTGGCCCATGACGGTCACGACCGGCGCACGCGGCAGGGCCTCGGCCTGTGCCTGTTGCACCTCTTCCTCGGTGAAGGCTTCCGGGTCGTCCAGCGCCGCCACGACGGCGGTGTGGCCCAGTTCCTCCACCAGGATCATGGCCGTGTCCTGGTCCAGCGACTGGTTGATGGTCGCCATCTGGCCCAGCTTCATCAGCTGCTTGATCACCTCGGAGGCCTTGATCGACATCTTGTGCGCGAGTTCGGACACCGTGATGGTTTCCGGCACGTGCACCTCGATCACGCGCTGCTCGACCGGTGCGGCCTGCTGGTGCGAATCGTCGCGGTCGCGGTCGTTGCCGCGGCGGCCGCGCGGGCCCCCGCGCCAGTTGCCACGGCCCACGCCGCCGCTGGCGTCGCCGCGGGTCTTGATTTCCTTCTTCTTGGCCGGATCGCCGGCCCAGGCGGAAGAGGTCTTGGCGGACTTGATCTCCTTGCCCGAACCCGGCGCCGCGGGCGCGCCCGCCGCGGGGCGTGCGCCGGCGGCCGGCTTGTGCAGCGTGCCCTTGACGGCAGGCTTCACCTCGGCGGGCTTGGGCTCTTCCTTCTTGGCCACGAGCACGCGCTTGGGCGCGTTCATCATCTCGCGGATGGCCTCGGCCTCGGCCAGCGCCTTGCGGCGGCGCTCGTCCAGGTCCTTGGCCCGGGCCGCCTCTTCGTCGGCGCGCGCCTTCGATTCGGCGGCAGCCTTCGCCTTGGCTTCTTCCTTGGCCTTCTCGGCGGCGGCCTTCTCGGCAGCAGCCTTGTCTGCCGCGGCCTGGGCGGCGGCCGCAGCCGCAGCAGCCTCGGCACCCGGCGAGGTATTGCGGGCCTTCTCGGCGGCGGCGTTCAGCATCGCGGCTTCGGCACGGGCCCTCTCGACCTGCGCTTCACGCGCCTTGTCGGCCTGCTCCTCGCGCTCGGCGACTTCGCGCTCGCGTGCCTCGGCCTCCTCGCGCTCCTTGCGCTTGGCGGCGAGTTCCTCTTCCTGGCGGCGCAGCAGCTCGGCGTTGCGGCGTGCCTCTTCCTCGCGACGTGCCAGTTCGGCCTCGTCGATCTGGGGCACCGCGGGCGCGGGGGCCGGTGCGGGCGCCTCGGCGGGCGCATCGTCGCGCTGGATGAAGGTGCGCTTCTTGCGCACTTCCACCTGGATCGTGCGCGCGCGCCCCATCGCGTCCGCCTGCTTGATCTCGCTGGTGGATTTCTTGGTCAGCGTGATCTTCTTGCGCTCGGGCGCAGCCGTGCCGTGGCTCGCCTTGAGATGGCCGAGCAGGGCCTGCTTGTCGCCCTCGGTCAGGGCATCGGACGCAGCCGATTTGGTCACGCCCGCGCTGCGCAGCTGGTCAAGCAGCGTTTCGGGTGTCTTCTTGAGTTCTTGAGCGAACTCTGCAACGGTGGTGCTGGACATATCTGGTTCGTGCCTCCATGGCGATCACTCTTGCGAGCCCGCGAACCAATGTTCGCGTGCCTTGAGGATCAGGGCCTTGGCTTCATCGGCGCTCTGGCCGGTGATTTCGGTGAGTTCGTCGACAGCCAGGTCGGCCAGGTCGTCGCGGGTGTTCACACCCGCGCCGGCCAGCTTGGCAATGAGGTCGGGGGTCAGCCCCTCGAGATCGCGCAAGTCCTGCGAGACGCTTTCGACGCTCTCTTCCTTGGCGATTTCCATGGTCAGCAGCGCGTCCTTGGCACGGGCGCGCAGCTCGTTGACCGTGTCTTCGTCGAAGGACTCGATTTCGAGCATTTCGGCGATCGGCACGTAGGCCACCTCTTCCAGGCTGGTGAAGCCTTCGTGGATGAGGATGTCGGCGATCTCCTCGTCGACGTCCAGCTTCTCCATGAAGAGCTGGCGGGTGACGCTGGTCTCCTCGGCCTGCTTCTGGGCCGATTCGTTCGCGTCCATGATGTTGATCTTCCAGCCGGTGAGGTCGGAAGCCAGGCGCACGTTCTGGCCGCCGCGGCCGATGGCGATGGCGAGGTTCTCCTCGTCCACGACCACGTCCATGGCATGCTTTTCCTCGTCCACCACGATGGAGCTGACGTTGGCCGGCGCCAGGGCGCCGATCACGAACTGCGCCGGGTCGTCGGACCACAGCACGATGTCGACGCGCTCGCCGGCCAGCTCGTTGGTCACGGCATTGACGCGGGTGCCGCGCACGCCGACGCAGGTGCCGATCGGGTCGACACGCTTGTCGTGGCTGAGCACGGCGATCTTGGCGCGCGAACCGGGGTCGCGCGCGCAGCTCTTGATCTCGAGCAGGCCCTGCTCGATCTCGGGCACCTCGTTGCGGAACAGCTCGATCATGAACTCCGGCGCCGAGCGCGAGAGGATGATCGGCGCGCCGCGCAGCGTCAGGTCCACTTCCATGATCATGGCGCGGACGCGGTCCCCGTTGCGCAGGTTCTCCTTGGGGATCATCTCGCTGCGGCGCAGACGCCCTTCGACGCGACCCGCCTCCACGATGATGTCGCCCTTGTCCAGGCGCTTGACGGTGCCGGTGAAGATCCTCTCGCCGCGCGACATGAAGTCGTTGAGCAGCATCTCGCGCTCGGCGTCGCGGATCTTCTGCAGGATCACCTGCTTGGCGGCCATGGCGCCGATGCGGCCGATGGGCAGCGACTCGACGGGCTCCTCGATGTACTCGTCCACCTCGATGTCCGGCACCTCTTCCTTGGCTTCGAACAGCAGGATTTCCTGGTCGGGCAACTGCAGGCCGGCCTCGTCGGGCACGACGTGCCAGCGGCGGAAGGTCTCGTAGGCACCGCTGTCGCGATCGATCGCGACGCGGATGTCCACGTCGCCGGCGTACAGCTTCTTGGTGGCCTGCGCCAATGCCGACTCCACGGCACCGAAGACGACGTCGCGTTCGACGTTCTTCTCGCGCGAGATCGCATCCACCAACATCAACATTTCGCGATTCATGCCACTTGGCTCCTTCCGATGACTCCGGCCTTATTCCGCCGAGGGCGCGCCGGTCTTGGGCTTGCGCCCCTTGAAATCCACGATGGGGGCGAGCCGCGCCTCGCGCAGCTCGTCCAGGGTGAAGCCGAGCGCCTGGACCGGGGCCGGCGCGCGCTTCTTGCTGATCTTCTGGCCCGGCTTGGCCGCAGGTTCGTCGCTCCACACGATCTGCCAGCCCCGCTCGCCGGCGGAGCCTTCGGTGCGCTCCAGCGTGCCGCGGAACTTCTTGCGGCTGGCACTGACCTGGCCCGCTGCCGCATCGCCGATCGGCGCCTTGAGCGTGATGTCGATCACCTCGCCGGCAAAGCGTTCGAAATCCTGTTCGTTGCGCAGCGGCCGGTCGATGCCGGGCGAGGAGACCTCGAGCCGCTTGTAGTCGACGTTGTCGACTTCCAGCGCATACTGCAGCTGGCGCGTGACCTTCTCGCAGTCCTCGACCGTCACGAAGGGTTCGGGCGCACCGGGCGCTGCTTCGGAGGTGGGGCCGGACCACGGCAGATCAATGGTGACGCGCAGCAGTCCCCCGGCCGAGCGTTCGATCTCGATCAGGTCGTAGCCCAGTCCGGCCACGGTTGTTTCGACTGTCTGCTGCAATGCCACCGGTGTGCGCGCGTCCTTGCGGGTAGCCGCCAAGCCCTGAGCCGCACCCGGCGCCGCCGAACGGACCGCGAGGCCCTGAACGACTGCACCCGGCACAAGATCAAAGAGGTCGAGGCGGTGGGAAAATGATCGACCAAAAAAAACGGGCGGTTGGTACCCGCCCGTTTGGTCGTGAGCCTCAGATTATAGCGGGCTGCGCGGAATTTGTCCCGTCGTCAAGCAGGCGGAGCGACAAAATCAGGGTGCGCGGCGCCCCGCCGCCCGCCAGACGAGCAGAAAAAGCACTGCGCCCAGGGCCAGCGCACCCGCTGCGACCAGCAAGGGCACCGAAAAGGAGCCCGTGCGGTGCGCCAGCGGTGCCGCGAACAGCGGGCCCACGATCTGGCCGATCCCGTACGACGCCGTGGCGTAGCCGATCAGCCCGGCCGCCGCGTTGCCGCGCAGCCGTCGCGCATCGCGCACCGCGAACAGCGTGATCGCCGTGAACGGCATGCCCAGCAGCAGGCTGCCGAGCGCGAAGCCGCCGATCGTCGGCCAGGCGACCGACAGCAGCACCCCCAAGGCCTGCAGGGCGTAGGCCGCGGCCAGCAGCAGCCGGTTGTCCCAGTGCGTGGGCGCGCGCGCCCCGATGAGCGCGCCGGGGATCACCGCCAGCCCGAACAGCGGCCAGAACAGGTCCGGCCAGGGCGAACCCGGCAGCGCCTGGCGCGCAATGACCGGCAGGAAGGTCGCCGTGATGATGTAGCCGAAGCCCGCCAGGCCGTAGAGGAGCACCAGCCAGCGTGCGTCGCTGCGATCGTGCGCCGACGGCGCCGGGAGGCGCGCGGCCGCCGGCGGCGGGCTGCCCGGCGCACCCGCATGGGCGCCGTCGTCGAAGATGCGCCAGATCACCGCGATGAGCAGCAGCGCCACGAGGCCGAAGCCGATCCAGGCAGCATCCGACCCCCAGCGTCCCGCCAGCCCCCCGAGCAGCCCGGTCGCCACGATGCCGATGCCTGGCCCCGTGTAGATCACCCCGCCCAACGCGGGCGTGCCGGTCTCGGCCAGGCGCCGCAGGCCCCAGCCCGACGCGAAGACGAAGGTCCAGGCGCTCATGACGCCCGCCGCGGTGCGCAGCACGCCCCAGGCCGTGAAGCCGTGCAGCAGGCCCATGCCCAGGAGCAGCAGGGCCGTGGCGACCAGCCCGCCCCGGACCATGCGCGGCGCGGCCACGCGGATCGCCGCGCACGACAGTGCACCGACGAAGTAGCCGAGGTAGTTGAGCGAGGCCAGCAGGCCGCCGCCTTCCAGGCTCAGCCTGCCCTCGTGCAGCATGACGGGAAGCATGGGCGTGAAGGCGAAGCGCCCGAGGCCCATCGCCACCGCCAGGGCCACCATGCAGGCCAGCGCGGCCCGCCAGCCGCCGCGCGGCTCGTATCCGGTATCCGACATTCGCGAGCTCGTGGTCCTTCTAATCGGCCAAGGCCGCGGCGACCAGCTGGCGGGTGTAGGGGTGCTGCGGCGCATCGAGCACCTGGTCGACGCCCCCCTGCTCCACGACGGCGCCGTCCTTCATCACCAGCACCCGGTGCGCCATGGCGCGGATGACTTCCACGTCGTGCGTGATCAGCAGGTAGCTCAGGCCGCGCTCGCGCTGCAGGCGCTGCAGGAGGCCCAGCACCTGCTTCTGGATCGTCACGTCGAGCGCGCTGGTGGGCTCGTCGAGCACCAGCAGCGCCGGATCGACGATCAGCGCCCGGGCGATGGCCAGGCGCTGCCGCTGCCCGCCCGAGAACTCGTGGGGGTAGCGCTGCAGCAGCGACGGGAACTGCGCCTCGGTGAGCCCGACGTCGGCCAGCGCCTCCAGGACGCGCTGGCGCCGCTGGGGGGCCTGGGCCGCTTCGCCGTGCACGGCCAGGCCCTCCCCGACGATCTCCTCCACCGTCAGGCGCGGGGAGAGCGACGAGAAGGGGTCCTGGAACACCACCTGCACCACCCGCCGCAACGGCCGGTCGGTGGCGGTGCGGCGCGTCCAGCCGCGCCCGTCGATGCGCAGTTCACCCTGCGCCGGCAGCAGGCCCAGCGCGGCCAGGGCCAGGGTGGACTTGCCCGAGCCCGATTCGCCGACCACGCCGAGCGTCTCGCCGCGCGCGATGGCCAGGTCGGCACCCTGCACCGCCACGAAGGCGTCGCGGCCGAACCAGCCGCGGATGCCGGGGCGCGGCACGGGATAGCTCACGCGCAGGCCACGGGCGGTCAGCACCGGCGGGCGTCCGGCGTCCGCGTCCGGCACGGCGACGACGTCGCGTGCCGGCCGGCTGTCGATCAGCTTGCGGGTGTAGGGGTGCCGGGGCGCGTCGAAGACCGTGGCAACGGCCCCCTCCTCCACCAGGCGCCCCTGCTCCATCACCGCCACGCGGTCGGCGAAGCGGCGCACCAGGTTGAGGTCGTGGGTGATGAGCAGCACCGCCATGCCGTGCTGCTGCTGCAGCTTGTCGAGCAGATCGAGGATCTGCACCCGCAGCGTCACGTCCAGGGCGGTGGTGGGCTCGTCGGCCAGCAGCAGGCGCGGCTTGCAGGCCAGGGCCATGGCGATCATGGCGCGCTGCCGTTGCCCACCCGAGAGCTGATGCGGGAAGGACCGCGCCCGCCGGGCCGGCTCGGGCACGCCGGTGTCGGCCAGCAGCTGCACGGCCGCGGCCTGGGCCTCGCGCCTGCCCAGGCCCTCGTGCAGTTCGAGCACCTCGGCGATCTGGTCGCCGACCGGGTACAGCGGGTTGAGGGCCGTCATCGGCTCCTGGAAGATCATCGCGATCTCCCGGCCGCGCACGCCGCGCAGCTCGCGCTCCGAAATCGATAGCAGGTCACGCCCGCCTGGTGGGCCTTCCGGGCCGAAAAGCTTTGCAACGCCCGACAGCTCGGCGTTGGGCACCAGCCGCAGCAGGCTCAATGCCGTGATCGTCTTGCCCGACCCGGATTCGCCCACCAGCGCAAGCTTCTCGCCGGCCGCGATGTCGAGGTCGAGGCCGTGCACCACGTCCTTGCCGTCGAAGGCGATGCGCAGGTTGCGGACCTGCAGGAGCGGGGTCATCGGTCCGCCTTTCTCGGGTCCATGGCATCGCGCAGCGCGTCGCCCATGAAGGTCAGCAGCATCAGCGTGACGACCAGCACGCCGAAGGTGGACATGGAGATCCACCAGGCGTCGATGTTGGCCTTGCCCTGGTTGAGCAATTCGCCCAGCGACGGCGTGCCGGGCGGCACGCCCAGGCCCAGGAAGTCGAGCGAGGTCAGGGCCAGGATGGCCGCGCTCATGCGAAAGGGCAGGAACGTCACGACCGGCACCATGCTGTTGGGCAGGATGTGGCGCCACATGATCTGCAGGTTGCCCACGCCCAGCGCGCGGGCGGCGCGCACGTAGTCCATCTGCCGGTTGCGCAGGAACTCGGCGCGCACGTAGTCCGACAGGCCCATCCAGCCGAAGAGCGACAGCAGCACCAGCAGCAGCGCCACGCTGGGCGCGAAGATGGCGCTGAAGATGATCAGCAGGTACAGCTCGGGCATCGATCCCCAGATCTCGATGAAACGCTGGAAGGCGAGGTCCGTCTTGCCGCCGAAGTAGCCTTGGATCGCGCCGGTGATCACGCCCAGCACCACGCCGATGGCCGTGAGGGCCAGGGCGAACAGCACGCTCACCCGGAAGCCGTAGATGAGCTGCGCCAGCAGGTCGCGGCCCCGGTCGTCGGTGCCGAAGAGGTTCTCGCGCGAGGGCGCCGCCGGATTGGGCTGGCTGGCGAAGTAGTTCAGCGTGCGCGGGCCGTACGGGTTGGGCGCATAGACGGCCCAGTTGGCGCCTTCGGTGATGCGCTGGCGGATGAAGGGGTCCAGGTAGTCGGCCGGCGTCTCGAAGTCGCCGCCGAAGGCCTTCTCGGAATAGTCCTTGAAGACCGGGAAGTAGGTCCGGCCCTCGTAGCGCACGACCAGCGGCTTGTCGGTGGACAACACCTCGGCGAAGAGGCTCAGCACCACCATGACGACGAAGAGCACCAGGCTGTAGAAGCCCAGCCGGTTGCGGCGGAAGCGCCGCCAGGCGCGGCGTCCGGGCGACAGGCGGGCCGGCGAAGCCGCGGGCAGCGTATGGACAGGCTCAGTCAAACTTCACCCTCGGGTCCACCCAGACGTAGCAGAGATCGGAAATCAGCTTGGTCACCAGCCCGATCAGCGTGAACAGGTAGAGCGTGCCCAGCACCACCGGGTAGTCGCGCCGGATCACGCTCTCGTAGCTCAGCAGGCCCAGGCCGTCGAGCGAGAACAGCGTCTCGATCAGCAGCGAGCCGGTGAAGAAGGCGCCGATGAAGGCGGCCGGGAAGCCCGTGATGATGGGGATGAGCGCGTTGCGGAACACGTGCTTCCACAGCACCTGCTTCTCCTTCAGGCCCTTGGCGCGCGCCGTCAGGACGTACTGCTTGCGGATCTCCTCGAGGAAGGCGTTCTTGGTCAGCATGGCCGTCACGGCGAAGCTGCCCAGCACCATCGCCGTGACCGGCAGCGCGATGTGCCAGAGGTAGTCGACGATGCGCGCGCCCCACGACAGCTGCTCCCAATTGGACGACGTGAGCCCGCGCAGCGGGAACCACTGCAGCTGCCCGCCGAAGATGACCAGCAGCGCCACGCCCAGCACGAAACCTGGGATCGCATAGCCCACCAGCACGAACAGCGTGGTGACGAAGTCGAAGCGCGTGCCGGCCCGCACCGCCTTGGCCACGCCCAGCGGCACAGCGATGAGGTAGCTGATGAAGAAGGTCCACAGCCCCAGGCTGATGGAGACCGGCAGCTTCTCCTTGACCAGCTCCCACACGCCCTTGCGCTGGTAGAAGCTCTGCCCCAGGTCGAGCTTCGCGAAGGACTTGAGCATCTGCCAGAAGCGCTCGTGCGCCGGTTTGTCGAAGCCGTAGAAGGCCTTGATCTCCTCGATGCGCTTCGGGTCCAGGCCCTGGCGGCCGCGGTAGCCCGAGCCGTGCGAGGCCGCGCCCTCCCCGCCCGAATCGCGGCCCTGCAACTGGGCCACCATCTGCTCGACCGGTCCGCCGGGGACGAACTGGATGACGGTGAAGGTCACGAGCAGAACCCCGAGCAAGGTCGGGACCATCAGCAGCAGGCGCTTGAGGATGTAGCTGGCCATGGTGCGGCTACTTGTTCGCGGGCGATGCCCACCAGGTGGAGATGGCCCAGGCGTGCGCGTCGTAGTACGGCGGGATGGTCCTGGGCAGCACGAAGGGCGCGGGCCGGTAGCCGATCAGGAAGGCATCGCCGTAGTACTGGGGCACGCCGTAGTAGCCGTGCGAGAGCAGGCGATCGAGCACGCGCATCGCCGTCACCAGCTCGGGCCGGGTGCGGGCCGACACCACCTTGCCGACGATCGCGTCCACGGCCGGATCGGCGATGCCCCAGATGTTGGACGAGCCGGTGGTCCCGGCGGCCTTGGAGCCGAAGCGCTCGAAGAGCTCGCTGCCCGGCGCCGTGCTGCCGGGCAGCCGCACCGTGGTCATCTCGAAGTCGAAGTTGTCCATGCGCTGCTGCGCGAGCGAGAAGTCCACGCTGCGAAAGCTCATGTCGATGCCCAGCTTGCGCAGCGCCCCCTGCATCGGCGCCATCACGCGCAGGCTGGACGGCTGGTCGTTGAGCACCTCGATGGTGAAGGGATCGCCGTTGGCGTTGCGCAGCGCGCCGTCGCGGTAGGTCCAGCCTGCCTCGGCCAGGAGCTTCTGCGCCTGGCGCAGGTTCTCGCGCAGGCTGTGCGGCGGCGTGGTCACGGGCGAGACGACGGCCGGGCCGAAGACCTCGGGCCGCAGCTTGTCGCGCAGCGGCTCCATCAGCGCCAGTTCGTCGGGGCCGGGCAGGCCTTCCGCGTGGAACTCGCTGTTCGGGAACCAGCCCTCGACCCGCTTGTACAGGCCGTAGAACATCTGCCGGTTGAGCCATTCGAAGTCGAAGGCCAGGCCGATCGCCTGCCGCACCCGCACGTCCTTGAACTTGTCCTTGCGCAGGTTGAAGACCCAGCCCTGGTAGTCGCCCGGGTTGCCGTTGGGAAAGGCACGCTTGACCACCTCGCCGCGATCGAACACGCGGCCCGTGTACTGCCGGGCCCAGTTGCGCGAGATGAACTCGCGCATGAAGTCGTATTCGCCGGCCTTCAGGCCCTCGAAGCGGCTGGTCTCGTCGAGGTAGATCTTGTAGCTCACCCGGTCGAAGTTGAACTGGCCCTTGCGCACGGGCAGATCGGCGCCCCAGTAGTTCGGATCGCGCACGTAGGTGATGTCGCGCCCGAGCCGGCTGCTCGGCAGCTTGTACGGGCCCGAGGCGATGGGCAGTTCGGTCGTCACCTGGTCGAAGGGCTTGCCCTTGCCCCACGCGCGGCTGAACACCGGCATGCCGCCCACCACCAGGGGCAACTCGGGGTTGGGCGTCGCGAAGTCGAAGCGCACCGTGCGCTCGGCGGTGGCGGTGGCCTTCTTCACCTCGCCATAGATGGTGCGGAACTGCGGCGCCGCCTCCTTGCTCATCAGCGTGTCGAAGGAATGCACCACATCGGCCGCGAGCACCGGCGTGCCGTCGTTGAAACGGGCCTTGGGATTGAGCCGGAAGGTCGCCGAGAGACCGTCGGGCGCCGCTTCCACATCCTCGGCCAGCAGGCCATAGGCGGTGGTCGGCTCCTCGTTGTTGCCGGTGAGCAGGCTCTCGAACATCAGCGTGCCCAGGCCCGCCGGCGCGGTGCCCTTGAGCGTGAAGGGATTGAACTTGTCGAAATTGGTGGGGCGCGTGGGCGGCACGAGGCGGATCTCGCCGCCCTTGGGCGCATCGGGGTTCACGTAGTCGAAATGCGTGAAGCCCGGCGGGTATTTGATGTCGCCGAACTGCGCGTAGGCGTGCGCCGCCCATGCGCCGCCCGAGGGGACCGCGCAGAGCGCCAGCACCGAAAGCAGCCCAAGAGAACGCCGGGCCGCCCCAAGTTCTCTTGCTCCCCTCGGGGAAAGGGCTGGGCTCTGCCCCGCCCTGGGGGCCGTCAATACACGCATGCGAGAATTCTGCCCCAGACTTTTCACGAGACACGTTGAAGGACATTCCCATGGGTTTTCTCGCCGGCAAAAAGCTCCTGATCACCGGTGTGCTGAGCAACCGCTCCATCGCCTACGGCATCGCCAAGGCCTGCCACCAGCAAGGCGCCGAGCTGGCCTTCAGCTACGTGGGGGAGCGCTTCAAGGACCGCATCACGGAGTTCGCCGCCGAGTTCGGCTCCAAGCTGGTGTTCGATTGCGACGTGGCCGACGATGCGCAGATCGACAAGCTCTTCGCCGACCTGTCGCAGACCTGGCCGAAGTTCGACGGCTTCGTGCACAGCATCGGCTTCGCGCCGCGCGAGGCGATCGCGGGCGACTTCCTCGACGGCCTCTCGCGCGAAGGCTTCAAGATCGCGCACGACATCAGCGCCTACAGCTTCCCGGCCATGGCCAAGGCGGCCCTGCCCTACCTCAACGACAAGTCGGCCCTGCTCACGCTGACCTACCTGGGCGCCGTGCGCGCGCTGCCCAACTACAACACCATGGGCCTGGCCAAGGCCAGCCTCGAGGCCTCGGTGCGCTACCTGGCCGGCTCGCTCGGCCCGCGCGGCATGCGCGTCAACGGCATCAGCGCCGGCCCGGTGAAGACGCTGGCCGCCAGCGGCATCAAGGGCTTCGGCAAGATCCTCTCGACGGTGGCCGAGGTGTCGCCCATCCGCCGCAACATCACGATCGAGGACGTGGGCAACGTCGCCGCCTTCCTGCTGTCGGACCTGGCGGCAGGCGTGACGGCCGAGATCACCTATGTCGACGGCGGCTTCAGCAACGTCGTGGGCGGCATCGACGAGCCGGCCGCCTGAGCTGCAATCTTCCAAGCCGAAAGTGCCCACAGCGCCCGTCCAGCGGGCGCCACCAGCTATCGATTCCATAGCATGACGATCGCGCGCCGTGCCCTGCTGATCGCTCCCGCCGCCCTGCTGGCATGGCCCGCCGCGGGCTGGGCGGCCCCGGCCCTCATGCTGGCCGAGCGCTACCGCGCCGGCATGCCGCTGGCCGGCTGGTGGGTCAGCGAGAAGTACGACGGCCTGCGCGGCTACTGGGACGGCAAGCGCCTGTGGACGCGCGGCGGCGAGCCGATCGCCGCGCCGGCATGGTTCACCGCGCCGCTGCCGGCCACGCCGATGGATGGCGAACTGTGGGCCGGCCGGGGGCGCTTCGAGCAGGCCGTGTCCACGGTGCGCAACCGCACGCCGGACGACAAGGCCTGGCGTGAGATCCGCTTCATGGTCTTCGACCTGCCCGCGCAGCCTGGCGACTTCGACGCCCGCCTCGCAGCGCTGCGCAAGCTGCTGCCCATCACCGAGGCGCCCTGGGTGGTGCCCGTGGCGCAGGCGCGCGCCACCACGCATGCCGAGCTCATGGCGCTGCTCGACAAGACGATCCGCCTGGGCGGGGAAGGCCTGATGCTGCACCGGGGCGCTTCGCTCTACCGCGGCGAACGCAGTGGCGACCTGCTCAAGGTCAAGCCGCATGACGATGCCGAGGCGCGGGTCGTCGCCCACCTGCCCGGCCAGGGCCGCCATGCGGGCCGCATGGGCGCCCTGCTGGTGCGCACGCCCGAGGGCGTGACCTTCCGCCTCGGCGGCGGCTTCACCGACGCGCAGCGCGCCGACCCGCCGCCCATCGGCAGCACCGTGACCTACCGCTTCAACGGCACCAGCGCGGCCGGCGTGCCGCGCTTTGCGCGCTTCGTGCGCGTGCGGGACGACGGCTGAGCACGCCGGACACGCCCGACCCGCAGCGGCAGGACGATCCGCCCCCGCCCTCGACCGCACGCGGTCCGCTGCGCTGGGCCTTCATGGCGCTGGCCATCCTGAGCCTCGCCCTCGCGGTGCTCGGCGTGCTGCTGCCGGGCCTGCCGACCACCCCCTTCGTGCTGCTGGCAGCCTGGGCGGCGGCGCGCAGTTCGCCGCGCCTGGCGGCCTGGCTGGAATCGCATCGCCTCTTCGGCCCGCTGATCCGCGACTGGCGCGCCGGCGGCCGCGTGAGCCGGCGCGCCAAATGGAGCGCCGCGTTCGCGATGGCCGTGTGCGCCGGCATGCTGCTGTGGCTGGTGCGGCCGCGCGCTGCCGCGGCCGGCGGCATCGTGGTCATGGCCGCGGTGCTCGTGTGGCTGTGGCGGCGGCCCGAGCCCTGAAAGGCGCCGTTTCTGCGAAGTGCAATCGGCCTGCAGCGCCCGCCCGCCGGGCGCTGCCGCCGAATTCGTCACGAACGTGACGATCTCAGCAAGGAGGCGATTCGCCGGCCGCCAGCCGGGCGTCGATCGCGTCCAGCACCGGCAGCAGGTCGGCCACGCTGTCGATCACGTAGTGCGCACCGGCCGCCTTCAGTTCGGCCGTGGCGCGCTGGCGCACGGCCTCCTGCGCATCGGCACCCAGCGCCTGCCACTCGGCCAGCGTCAGGCCGGCGGCGTTGCCGCTGATGGCCAGGCCGACCGCCCAGGTGCCGGCGGCCAGGCCTTCCTGCACGCCGACGCCGGTGTCGTCCACCTTCACCACCGTGCCCGCCGGCCAGACGCCGAGGTCGGCGAAGGTGCGGTACATCATGAGCGGCGACGGGCGCCCGGCCGCCAGGTCGCCCGCGCACACGAGGTTGTCGGGCACGTAGCCGCCCTGGGCCGCGATGGCCGTGACGACCTCCATGATCGGCCGGTTGTAGCCCGTGGTGGATCCGACCTTGAGCCCGCGCGCACGCACGGCGGCCACCGTGTCGAGCGCACCGGGGATGAAGTCGGCAAAGTCGGGCACCACCGCCGCGTTCATGGGCGTGAAGACCTCGTAGAGGTGGTCGATGTCGGCATCGGTGAACGGGCGGCCGTGTTTCGCCTCCCACTGCGCCGCGATGCGCGGCAGCCGGCTCAGGGCCTGGATGTGGTCCCACTTGGCCATGCCCATGGGGCCGCGCGCCTCGGCGATCGAGAGATCGATGCCGAAGTCCTCGAACAGGCGCACGAAGGCGCCCATCGGCGCACAGGAGCCGAAGTCGATGATGGTGCCGGCCCAGTCGAAGACGACGGCCTGGAGCGTAGGGGGAGTGTTCATGGAAAGACCTGGGTACGGGGGATGTCGCTCACCAGCCCGCGAAGACGTCTTCGGCGATGCCGAAGGCGGTGCTCGCGCCGGTGCCGCTGGTGACCAGCACCAGGCGGGTGGCGTCGTCCGGCGCGTCGATCAGGCAGTCGGTGACCGGCGACGAGGGATAGGTGCCGACCCAGCGCTCGGTCACCGTGGCCTCGGTGAGCTGCAGGGTCTCGTGCAGATGGCGCAGGATCAGCGCGTCCACCCGCTGGTCGGCGAAGGGTTCGAGCACCGGGCCGTAGTGGTGCGAATCGCCCACGACCAGCGTGCCGTCGGCACTCTGCACCACGATCAGGTGGATGCCATGCGCCAGGGACTCGCCCTCCTCCGCCTCGATCTGCGTGCGCAGCACCTGCGCCGCCGGCAGCTCGCTGTAGCCGTGGTAGCGCACCAGGCTGAGGTCGGCCATGACCGAGCCGGGCAGCCGGAAGCCCGGCTGCGGCCGCACCCGCATCATGTGCAGCTGGCACAGCCGCAGGCCGTGCGGCGACAGGCGCTCGGCGAACAGGCCGTTGAGCTCGCTGTTCGTGCACACGGCCACCCGGTCGGCATGCAGCACGGCGCGCGCGGTGCGCACGCGCGGCGTCGCCACCTCCAGCACCGCCTCGCCGAAGCGAAAGTGCACGCCCAGCGCATCCGACAGCCAGCGCGCGAGCTGGCCGATGGCGGTGCGCGATTCGACGCGCATCTCGTGCGGGCTGTACAGCACGCCCTGGGCCGGGCCGTGCGGCCCTTCGAGGCGCAGCGCGGGTGCACGGCGCGCGGCCTCGCCCGCGGGCAGCAGTTCGCAGCCGGCGGCCATCTCGGTGGCCATGAATTCCTCGAGCACCTTCAGCGACTGCGCGCGGAAGGCGGTGAGGTACAGCCCGTGGTGCACGGCCGGGATGCCGGCCTGCGGCGCCACCGTGCCCCAGACCTCGCGCGCGCGCCGTGCCCGCCGCCAGGTGTCGCCGGCGCCCTGGCCGGTGACGGTGATGAAGCCGAAGTTGCGGATCGACGCGCCCACGCAGGCTGCGTCCTTCTCGACCACGCACACCCGCAGCCCGCGCCGCGCCGCCGTGTAGGCATGCGCCAGGCCGACGATGCCGGCGCCGACGACGATGAGATCAAAGTGGTCGTTGGGGGTCATGGGTACCAAGTGGGAGCGCGAATTGAATACGGGAGCGGACATCCGTACGCGAAAAGAGAACCAAGGTCACGCGAAGGTCGCGAAGAACATCCAAGTCATTCATGGACCCCTTCGCGTCCTTCGCGAAACCTTTGCGCCCTTCGCGTACGGTGGTCCGCATTCATCGCCGCCGCCATGCCTGCGTGCGCCGCTCGACCACGCGGCCCAGCAGCAGGTAGAACACGGTGACCACGGCCGAGATGCCGGCGATGAGCACGGCCATCGCCGCGGCGGCGCCGGTCTCGCCGGCCTCGTCGAGGTTGAGGATGGCGACGGAGGCGAGCTTGGTGTCGGGCGAATACAGGAACACCACCGCCGAGATGGTGGTCATGGCGTTGATGAAGAAGTAGCGCGACACGTCGACCAGCGTGGGCAGGCAGATGGGCAGCGTGACGCGCCAGAAGGTCTTGTAGAACGGCACCTTGAGCGAGGCGGAAACGGACTCGAACTCGGCATCGATGGCCTTGAGCGCCGTGACCATCGTCAGGTGCCCCGTGGTGTAGAAGTGCACCACCGTGCACAGCACCAGCAGCGCCATGCTCTGGTAGAGCAGGTTGAGCGGATTGCCCGGCGCGTTGAAGAAGAAGATGTAGCCCAGGCCCAGCACCAGCCCGGGCACCGCCATGGGCAGCATCGCCATCAGCCGCACCAGCGGCCGCGCCCAGGCGAGCCCGCGCGTCTTCTCCAGCAGATAGGCGCCGATGAAGACCACCGCCGTACCGAACACCGCGGTGCCGGCGGCCAGCTTCAGGCTGTTGACGAGCGCGTCGCCCAGCTCGGCATCGACCAGCCCGGCCACGTAGTGGTTCAGGCTCGGCGCGAGGTTGTAGGGCCACAGCGTGGCGAAGGAGGCGAACACCGCCATGCCGAACATGGCCAGCATCAGCGCCACGATCACGGCGCAGTACGCGCTCATCGCCGCATCGAAGCCCCGCGAGGGCTGCGGCACCAGCGCGACGGCGCGCGCGGTGAGCATGGCGGTCTGCCGGCGCTGCACGACGTGGTCGATGGCGAAGGTCAGCGCCGCCGGTGTGAGCAGCAGCAGCGCCACCACCGCGCCGCGCTGGAAGTCCTGCTGCCCGATGACCAGCTTGAAGACGTCGGTCGCCAGCACGTTGAAGTTGCCGCCAACCACCTTGGGAATGCCGAAATCGGTGATGACCAGCGTGAAGGTCACCAGCGCGGCCGAGATCAGCCCGTACTTGGCGCCCGGCAGCGTGATGGTGAAGAAGCGGCGCAGGCGCCGGGTGCCCAAGGCGTCGGCCGCTTCGTACAGCCGCGCGTCGGCCAGGGTCAGCGCGGTGACCAGGATCATCAGCGCATGCGGAAAGGTGGCGAAGCATTCGGCCAGCACGATGCCCGGTGCGCCGTAGATGCTCTGGAAGCCCAGCGCCAGCCAGAACTCCTTGGCCACGCCCTGGTTGCCGAACCAGTAGATCAGCGATATGGCCGACAGCAGCGAGGGTGCCAGCAGCGGCAGCAGCGTGATGCTGCGAAAGACGCCCTTGGCGGGCATGCAGCTGCGCGTGAGCGCGTAGGCGAAGGTGAAGGCCAGCGGAATGACGAGGGCGGTGACCAGCAGCGACACCCAGACGCTGTTCCACAGGCTCTGCAGCAGCGCCGGCGAGCGCAGGTAGGCGGCGAAGGCGGCCCAGCCGCTGCCCTGCTCCGCGCTGCGCAGGGCCTGGGACAAGATCGCGGCCAGGGGCAAGGCCAGGCCGACCAGCAGCAGCAGCAGGATGCCGAGCAGCGCCACATGCGCGACGCGGTCGCTCCAGGGCACGCGCTGCCGCAGGGGCGGTGGCAGCAGGACGGCGGTGGCGCTCATTCCTGGCCCGCCGGGAAGACGCGCAGCCGGTCCGTGCGCAGCGCGAAGCGCACGCGCCCGCCCTCGCGCACCGAGAACTCGTCCATCTGATTGAGCGAGAACTGCAACTGCAGCGACTGGCCGCCCAGTGCCTCGACTTCCACCTGCGCCAGGCAGTTGCCGCCGAGGAACTCGATGTGGCTCACCACGCCCTCGCAGCGGCCGGGATGGTCTTCCGGCACGTCGATCATCAGCCGGTCCTCCGGCCGCAGGTAGAGCATGACGGCACGCCCGGGCCGGAAGTCGGCGCCCTGCCCCTCCTCGCAGCGCAGCCGCAGTTCGCCGCAGCGGAACCAGTGCCCGCCCTCGGCCACGGCCTGCAGGCGGTTCACCTTGCCGACGAAATCGGCCACGAAGGGCGAGGCCGGCGCCCGGTACACCTCGCGCGGCGTGCCGACCTGCTCGATCACGCCGTGGTTCATGACCACGATGCGGTCGGCCACGCAGAGGGCCTCTTCCTGGTCGTGCGTGACCATGATGGTGGTCACGCCCAGCTGACGCTGCAGCGCGCGGATCTCGTTGCGCAGGTGCACGCGCACGATGGCGTCGAGGGCCGACAGCGGCTCGTCCAGCAGCAGCAGGCCCGGCGAAGTGGCCAGGGCACGCGCCAGTGCGACGCGCTGCTGCTGGCCGCCCGACATCTGCGCCGGGTACTTGGCGCCGCTGCCCGGCAGGCCCACGAGCGCCAGCAGTTGGTCGACCCGGGCAGCCACCTGTGCGCGCGGCTGCCTGCGGTTGACCAGCCCGTAGGCCACGTTGTCGGCGATGCTCAGGTTGGGGAACAGCGCGTAGGACTGGAACACGATGCCGTAGTCGCGCTGCGCGGGCGGCAGCACCGACACGTCGCGCCCGGCCTGCACGATGCGCCCGGCCGTCTGCGTCTCCAGGCCCGCGATGATCCGCAGCAAGGTGGTCTTGCCGCAACCCGAGGGGCCGAGGAAGCACACGAACTCCCCGCGCGCGATGGCGAGGTCGATCTGCGAGAGCGCGGTGAAGCTGCCGAAGCGCTTGCTCACGCCCAGCAGGCGCAGGTAGCTCTCATCCTGCGCCGCAAGGCCGGTGGGCGGGGAGACAGCGGCGTCCATCGCATCGTGGCCGCGCCGGGCCCACATTACTTCCTGGCCTCGCTCTTGGCGTCGTAGCGCTTCGACCACTCGGCGAGGATGCGCTCGCGGTTCACGGCCGACTGCTCGAAGTTCATCTTGATCAGGCGCGACTCGTAGTCGGCCGGGATGTTCGCCAGCTTCGGCGCGACGCCCGGCTGCGCGGTGATGGCGAAGTTCTTGCCGTAGAGCAGCATGGCGTCCTTGGACGAGGCCCAGTCGGCCAGCTTCTTCGCCGCGTCCAGCTTCTTGGTGCCCTTGTAGATGGCGAAGCCTTCCAGGTCCCAGCCCAGGCCTTCCTTGGGGAAGACCAGGTCGATGGGCGCGCCCTTGGCCTTGTTGGTGTGGCCGCGGTATTCGAAGGAAATGCCGGCCACGTACTCGCCGGCCGCCGCCATGTTGCAGGGCTTGGAGCCGGAGTGCGTGTACTGCCCGATGTTCTCGTGCAGCGCGTCCATGTACTTCCATCCGCCGCCCTTGCCGTTGTCGTCGCCCCAGAGCTGCAGCCAGGCAGCCACGTCGAAATAGCCGGTGCCCGAGGAGGCCGGGTTCGGCATCACGACCTGGCCCTTGAACTCGGGCTTGAGCAGGTCCTTCCAGGTGGTGGGCAGGGGAATGTTCTTCTTCTTGGCCTCGACCGTGTTGAAGCACACCACCGCGCCGAACACGTCCATGCCGAACCAGGCCGGCGGCGATTTCTTGTCGCGGTACTGCGGCATGATCGCGTCGAGGTTCAACGGCGCATAGGGTTCGAGCATGCCGTTCTTGTCGAACAGGGCCAGGCTCGAGGCGGCCACGCCCCAGATCACATCGGCCTGCGGGTTCGCCTTTTCGGCCAGCAGCTTGGCAGTGATGACGCCCGTGGAGTCGCGCACCCACTTGATGTCGATCGTGGGGTTCACCTTGTTGAAGGCTTCCTGGTAGGCCTTGAGCTGGTCGGTCTCCAGCGCGGTATAGACCGTCAGCTGCGTCTTCTGCGCCAGCGCCGACGTTGCGCAAGCCAGGCCGACGAATGCGGCCAGGATGTGTTTTGCGTACTGCATGAGCAACTCCTCATCGAAAAATGAATGGCGAATGTGCCGGCGGGACAAGACATCCTCGTGACACATGCGCCAAGCAAAATCGGGGCCCGCTCGCGCCGATCGTCAATTGTCTTTTGCAGATCGTAGACAATCTGGGCCATGCCGCTTAGCATCCGACCATGCCCGCCAAGAAGATCTCGCCCCACCCCGTCATCGCACAGCTTCAGTGCAATTCGCTGGCGAATGTGGTGCAGAGCGAGATAGAGCGCATGATCCTGGACGGTGAGCTGGCCTCGGGCGCCAAGCTCACCGAGTCCACCCTGGCCGACCAGTTGGGCGTGTCGCGGGGCCCGGTGCGCGAGGCCTTCCGCATGCTCGAGGAGGCCGGCCTGGTGCGCACCGAGAAGAACCGGGGCGTGTTCGTGCGCGACGTGCCGATCGAGGAAGCGCTCGAGATCTTCGAGGTGCGCGCAGCGATGGACCTGTATGTCGGCCGCAAGGTGGCGCAGTGCGCATCGGCGGCCCAGGTGCGCGAACTGCGCCAGCTGGTCGATGCGATGGACCAGGCCGTCAAGGCCGGCAACGCCCGCGACTACCACCGCTTCAACCTGTCATTCCACGACCGGCTGCTCGAACTGGCCGGCAATGCCAAGCTGCTGGCCACCTACCGCAAGCTGGTCAACGAACTGTCGCTGTTCCGGCGCCAGAACCTCACCGGCGAATCGATGGCGGTGTACTCGCGTGAACACCGGCAGATCGTGAAGGCCATTGCGGCCGGCGACGCCGAGGCGGCCGGCCAGGCGATGTACCAGCATGTGATGAACAGCCGGGAGCGCACCCTTCGCAACCACGCCGCGCGGCAGGCGGATACGGCGCCGGCCACCGGCGCCGCACCGCATGCGGTGGCGGCCTGACGGAAACCGTGCCATGGCCCTGACCCTGGACGACATCGCCGCCCTCTTCGGGCGCAAGGGTGCGGCGCAGTACAGCGGCGAGCCGGTCACCCAACTCGACCACGCGCTCCAGTGCGCCCTGCACGCCGAGCAGGCCGGTGCGGACGACGAGCTGGTCACGGCCGCCCTGCTGCACGACCTCGGCCACCTGCTCAACGACCAGGGCGAATCGCCGACGCTGCGCGGCATCGACGACCTGCACCAGTTCTACGCCCTGCCCTTCCTGCGCGGACTGTTCTCCGACCGGGTGCTCGATGCCATCCGATGGCATGTCGATGCCAAGCGCTATCTCTGCGCGTCGCGGCCGGACTATGAGGCCTCGCTCTCCGACGATTCGAAGCGCAGCCTGGCGTTGCAGGGGGGCATCTTTTCCACGGCGGATGCGCGCGCCTTCCTCGAGCGGCCCCACGCGCACGATGCCGTGCGCGTGCGGCTGTGGGACGACGCGGCCAAGCAGGCCGGACTGCCGACGCCACCGCTGGCCCACTACCTGTCGCGCGCCCGACGCTGCAGCACGGGCGCCTCGGCGTGACGCTGACCGGCCCGGTCGCGCTTGCGGTGCTCTTCGGCGCGCTGCTGCACGCCAGCTGGAACGCGCTCATCAAGTCGGCTGCGGACAAGGAGCTGGACACGGCGCTGATCCACAGCATCGGCTTCTTCCTGGCCTTGCCGCTGCTGCTGTTCACCGGGCTGCCGGCGGCGGCGTCCTGGCCCTACCTGCTGGCCTCCATGCTGGTGCACATCGGCTACTACGTGGCGCTGGCCGGCGCCTACCGGCACGGCGAGCTCGGGCTGACCTACCCGGTGATGCGCGGCTGCGCGCCCCTGCTGGTCGCGTTGAGCAGCCATGCGCTGATCGGCGAATCCATTTCGCCGACCGCCTGGGCGGGCGTGGCCGCCGTGTGCGCCGGTGTGGTGCTGCTGGGGCTGTCGCCCGCCAGTCTGCATGCCGCCGACGGGCACCGCGGCAAGGCGCTGCGCTTCGCGCTGTGCAATGCGGCCATCATCGCCATCTACACCATCGTCGATGGCCTCGGCGTGCGCGCCTCGGGCGATGCGGCGGCGTACGTCGCGGCGCTCTTCCTGTTCGACGGCGTGCCTTACCTGCTGCTGGTGCTGTGGCGCCGCGGGCCGGCGGGGCGCCCCGCCGCGTGGCGCTACATGGCGGGGCGCTGGCGCATCGCGTGCCTCGGCACGATCGCTTCGCTGGGCAGCTACGGCATCGCGCTGTGGGCCATGACGCGAGCGCCGGTGGCGGTGGTGGCCGCACTGCGCGAGACCTCGGTGCTCTTCGCGGCGCTCATCGGCACGCTGTGGCTCAAGGAACGCTTCGGCATGCAGCGCGCATTGGGCACCGGCGTGGTGGTCGCCGGGGTCATGGCGCTGCGCTTCGGCTGAGGCCGGCGCTCAGACCGTCCGGCCGAAGGGGCCGTCGGCCCCGACCTGCACCAGGTTGTCCTCGCTCGCCAATGGCTGGGGCGCCTGTTCGCCGTTGCCGTTGGCCACGCAGTCGGCGTAGTAGCGCACGTTGCCCTCCTCGTCCTCGAGCTCGACCAGGCCATGGATGTCGGTTTCGAAGCCCGGGCACTTGGTGTTGAACTCGCGCGAGAACTTGAGGTAGTCGACGATCTTCTTGTTGAAGACCTCGCCCGGGATCAGCAGCGGGATGCCCGGCGGGTACGGCGTGATGAGGCTGGTGGTGATGCGGCCCTCGAGGTGGTCGATCTCGACGCGCTCCGTCTTGCGGTGCGCGATGTGGGCGTAGGCGTCACTCGGCTTCATCGCGGGCGTGAGGTCCGACAGGTACATCTCCGTGGTCAGCCGGGCGATGTCGTATTCGGCGTACATCTTGTGCACGTGCTGGCACAGGTCGCGCAGGCCCATGCGTTCGTAGCGCTTGTGCTGCTGGCAGAACTCCGGAAGGATGCGCCACATGGGCTGGTTGCGCTCGTAGTCGTCCTTGAACTGCTGCAGGGCCGTGAGCAGCGTGTTCCAGCGGCCCTTGGTGATGCCGATGGTGAACATGATGAAGAAGCTGTAGAGGCCGGTCTTCTCCACGATCACGCCGTGCTCGGCCAGGAACTTGGTGACGATGCTGGCAGGGATGCCGCTCTCGGCGAAGTTGCCATCCATGTCCAGCCCGGGCGTCACGATGGTCGACTTGATCGGGTCGAGCATGTTGAAGCCGTCGGCCAGCACGCCGAAGCCATGCCACTTGGCGTCGCGGTCGTCGCCCTTGATGACCCAGTCGTCGGCCCGGCCGATGCCCTCCTCGGCGAGCTTGTCCGGCCCCCAGACCTTGAACCACCAGTCGTTCTCGCCGAACTCGGCCTCGACCTGGCGCATCGCCCGACGGAAGTCGAGCGCCTCCAGGATGCTTTCCTCCACCAGGGCCGTGCCGCCGGGCGGCTCCATCATGGCCGCCGCCACGTCGCAGCTGGCGATGATCGCGTACTGCGGCGAGGTGCTGGTGTGCATCAGGAAGGCCTCGTTGAAGAGGTGCCGGTCCAGCTTGCGGTGCTGCGAATCCTGGACCAGCACATGGCTGGCCTGGCTGATGCCCGCCAGCAGCTTGTGCGTGGACTGGGTCGAGAACACCAGCGTTTCCTGCGGCCGTGCCCGCTTCTTGCCCATGGCATGGTAGGGGCCGTAGAAGGGATGGAAGGCCGCGTGCGGCAGCCAGGCCTCGTCGAAGTGCAGCGTGTCGACGTAGCCGTCCACCGCCTTCTTGATCGTCTCGGTGTTGTAGACCACGCCGTCGTAGGTCGACTGCGTGAGCGTGAGGATGCGCGGCTTGACCGTGTCGGCGTCGACGCCCTTGAGCAAGGGGTTGGCGCGGATCTTCGCCTTGATCGACTCCACGTCGAACTCCTGTCTCGGGATGGGCCCGATGATGCCGAAGTGGTTGCGCGTGGGCTTGAGGAAGACCGGGATCGCCCCGGTCATGATGATGGCGTGCAGGTTGGACTTGTGGCAGTTGCGGTCCACGACCACCACGTCGCCCGGTGCCACCGTGTGGTGCCAGACCATCTTGTTGCTGGTGCTGGTGCCGTTGGTGACGAAGAAGCAGTGGTCGGCATTGAAGATGCGCGCGGCGTTGCGCTCGCTCTCGGCCACCGGGCCGGTGTGGTCGAGCAGTTGCCCGAGCTCCTCCACCGCATTGCACACGTCGGCGCGAAGCATGTTCTCGCCGAAGAACTGGTGGAACATCTGGCCGACGGGGCTTTTCAGGAACGCCACGCCGCCCGAATGGCCTGGGCAATGCCAGGAATAGGAGCCGTCCTCCGCGTAGTCGAGCAGCGCCTTGAAGAACGGCGGCTGCACGCCCTCGAGATAGCTCTTGGCCTCGCGGATGATGTGGCGGGCGACGAATTCCGGCGTGTCCTCGAACATGTGGATGAAGCCGTGCAGTTCGCGCAGGATGTCGTTGGGCAGATGGCGCGAGGTCTTCGTCTCGCCGTAGATGTAGATCGGGACGTCGGTGTTCTTGCGGCGCACCTCGTCGATGAAGGTGCGCAGGTTGAGCACGGCCGGGTCCATGTCGGGACCGCCGCTGAACTCCTCGTCGTCGATCGACAGGATGAAGGCGCTGGCCCGGCTCTGCTGCTGGGCGAACTGCGACAGGTCGCCGTAGCTGGTCACGCCCAGGACCTCGAACCCTTCCGACTCGATGGCCTGCGCCAGGGCACGGATGCCCAGGCCCGAGGTGTTCTCGGAGCGGAAGTCCTCGTCGATGATGACGATGGGGAAGCGGAATTTCATGGGCGCTGGCTCCGGTCGGGCGTGCGAATAAAGGCGCGAAGTGTAAGGAATTCAAATGAACGGGGCTTGGTGCCGATGCCCCAGAATCGGGGCCCGTCCGCGAGAGAGGAGATGAGATGGCAAATTCAACACTGTGGTGGCTGCTCGCCGGTGCGGCCGTGGCGCTCGAACTGCTGTCGGGCACCGTCTACCTGCTGCTGATCGGCATCGCCTTCGCGGCCGCCGCGCTGTCGGCCCACCTGGGCTTCGAGATCACGGTACAGCTCGTGGTGGCGGCCGTCGTCGGCGTGGGTGCCGTGGTGGCGTGGTACCTCACCCACCGCGGTGCGCCCGTCGTGCCCAGCGAGGCCAGCCGCGACCTCAACCTGGATGTGGGCGAAAGCGTGCACGTGGAGGCCTGGAACCCGGACGGCACGGCCACGGTGCGGCATCGGGGTGCCCAATGGACCGTGGTCGTCCGGCCCGGCGCCATGCCGGTGGCCGGCCTGAACCGGATCGTCGAAGTGGTGGGCAACCGCCTCGTCGTCGAGAAGATCTGAATCAACAAAGCAAAGGAAGAGTCATGGAAGTTGCAGCCGTCATCCTCGTCATCGCGGTGATCTTCATCTGGCAGTCGATCAAGTTCGTGCCGCAGCAGAACGCCTGGGTGCGCGAGCGCCTGGGCAAGTACCACGGCACCATGACGCCGGGCCCCAACTTCCTCATCCCCTTCATCGACAAGGTGGCCTACAAGCACAGCCTCAAGGAAATCCCGCTCGATGTGCCCAGCCAGATCTGCATCACGCGCGACAACACGCAGCTGCAGGTCGACGGCATCCTGTACTTCCAGGTGACCGACCCCATGCGGGCCAGCTACGGCTCGTCCAACTACATCGTGGCCGTGACGCAGCTGGCGCAGACCTCGCTGCGCAGCGTGATCGGCAAGCTGGAGCTGGACAAGACCTTCGAAGAGCGCGACATCATCAATGCCCAGGTGGTCGCGGCCATCGACGAGGCGGCGCTCAACTGGGGCGTGAAGGTGCTGCGCTACGAGATCAAGGACCTGACGCCGCCCAAGGAGATCCTCCAGGCCATGCAGCGCCAGATCACGGCCGAGCGGGAGAAGCGCGCCCTGATCGCAGCCTCCGAAGGGCGCCGCCAGGAGCAGATCAACATCGCCACCGGTGAGCGCGAGGCCTTCATTGCGCGCTCCGAGGGCGAGAAGCAGGCCGCCATCAACAACGCGCAGGGCGAGGCGGCAGCCATCACGGCCGTGGCCGAGGCAACGGCCGGCGCCATCGAGCGCGTCGCGGCAGCCATCCGCCAGCCGGGCGGCGAACAGGCGGTCCAGCTCAAGGTCGCCGAACGGGCCGTGGACGCCTACGGCAAGGTGGCGGCCGACGCCACCACCACCCTCATCGTGCCCAGCACCATGACGGAGACGGCCTCGCTCATCGCCTCGGCCATGCGCATGGTGCAGGCCGGCAAGACCGGCCCTTCGGCAGGCTAGAATAGCGGGCTCACCTGGAGCGGTGGATGAGTGGTTTAAGTCGCACGCCTGGAAAGCGTGTGTGGGTTAACAGCCCACCGCGGGTTCGAATCCCGCCTGCTCCGCCAGGACACACATGAAAAAACGGGCCTCTGGCCCGTTTTTTTTGGCGATCGCGCCGCAAGGGCGACCGAGTGCCTCAGTACAGCGTCTCCGCCCCCACGGCGGGGCGCAGCGGCCCCTCGTGCCGGGCAACGGCCGGCCCCTCGACGGACACCAGCAGGCTCAGCAGGCACAAGGCGAAGCAGGCAACCAGACCCAGCGGACCCACACTCAGCAGGATTCCGAGGGACAAAAGGGCACTGGACAGCAACAGAACGGTTCTCATGGGTACAGCGGGCATGTTGATCTTGCGACCAGCATAGGAAGGTGCCCGGTACCGCGCAATTCATCGAAAGTATTCAGCGGGTTTTCCCTCCACGGGTATTCCCACACCGGCGCCTCTCGCAACCGCCCACGAAAAAGGGGACCCGGAGGGTCCCCTTGCAGGCCTGGGTGCTGTCGCTCAGCGAACGACGGCGATCTGCGTGCGCTGGCCGCCCTTGTAGGTGTACAGCGTCAGGGCACCGTTCTTGATGTCGCCCTTCTCGTCGAAGGCGATGGGGCCGGTCACGCCCTTGTAGTTGGTCTTGCCCACTTCCGGCAGGTACTTGGCCGGGTCGGACGAACCGGCACGCACCATCGAGTCGGCCAGGACATTCACCGCGTCGTAGACGTACGGCGCATAGATCTGGACGTCGACGCCGTTCTTGGCCTTGAAGTCGGCCTTGAACTTGTCGAGCGGCGCCTTGAAGTCGCCGTCCACGCCGCCGGCTTCGGCACACACCACCATGTCTTCGCCGATGGCGTCGCCAGCCAGCTTGGCCAGTTCGCCGGTGCACAGGCCGTCGCCGCCCATGAACTTGACGTTCAGGCCCAGCTGCTTGACCTGCTTGAGCATCGGGCCGCCGACCGCGTCCATGCCGCCGAAGAACAGGATGTCGGGCTTGGCACCCTTGAGCTTGGTCAGGATGGCGTTGAAGTCGGTCGACTTGTCGGTCGTGAATTCGTGGCCGACGATCGTGCCGCCGGCGGCCTTGGCGGCCTTCTCGAATTCCTCGGCGACGCCCTGGCCGTAGGCCGTGCGGTCGTCGATCACGGCGATGTTCTTGCCCTTGAGGGTCTCGACGGCGTACTTGCCGAGCGTGCCGCCCAGCTGGGTGTCGTCAGCCACCACGCGGAAGGCGGTCTTGAAGCCCTGGCGCGTGTACTTGGGGTTGGTGGCCGACGGCGAGACCTGGGGAATGCCCGCATCGCTGTACAGCTTCGATGCCGGGATCGTGGTGCCCGAGTTCAGGTGGCCGACCACGCCGTTGACCTTTTCGTCGACCAGCTTCTGCGCAACGGCGGTGCCCTGCTTCGGATCGCCGGCATCGTCTTCCGCCACCAGCTCGAACTTGGCGACCTTGTCACCGATCTTCAGCTGCTTGGCATTGAGGTCCTCGATGGCCATCTTGGCGCCGAGCTCGTTGTCCTTGCCGAGGTGGGCGATCGCGCCGCTGGTCGGGCCGACGTGGCCGATCTTCACGACGAGGGTATCCGCGGCAGGAGGTGCTGCAGGGGCGGGTGCTGCGGCGGTGGGCGCGGGAGCCGCAGCAGGAGCGGCGGCTTCTTCTTTCTTGCCGCAAGCCACCACCGAGAGAGCAGCCAGTGCGACCGCAGTCCATTTCAATTGCATGGGAAACCTCCAGAACATGAGGAATAGAAGTTGATAAACCGGTCGTTCGATCCGGGGTGCCGGCATGCAGCAAAAACCGCGCCGGCACCATGAATCGCAGCACCCTCGCGCCATCGACCCGCGGCGCAGTTTAGCCCAAGGCTGGTGCACCGGAACCCGGCGCAGACCCTGGGTTTTCCGAAAGTTCACGGGCCAGCGCCTCGACCACGAGAGAGCGCAAAACGGTCTCGATTTCGCTGCGCAATCGGGGCACCATGGCATCGAGCTGCTGCTGCACGGCGGCAGAGACCGCCTCCGTCAAACGCTCTTCCAGGGACAGGTCCACGCGCTGCAACACGCGGTGCAGCAGTTCCTCTTCGATCCGGAACGCGTCCGCATCGGTGAGCGCGGAGAAGGCAGGCGGTGCCGGCGGTTCGGGCGCGTCCGGCGCCGGCGTCGCGAGGCCGGGGGTTGCGGCAGGCGAGGATGCGGCGCTGTTCGCAGGGGGTGTCGCCTCCACCGGCGCAGACGAGGGCTCGGAGGCCGGCTCCGGCCGCGGCGCCGACATGTCCACCACCGTCGTCAGCGTCGGGACGAAGCGCGGCGGTGTGCGGGGGCCGGAGTTCATCAGGAGCGACGCGTGCACATCAGCAGGGCTGCTTCAGCGCCCGCCACCGACGTCATGCCGCGTGATGGCGTAGCCGCGCTCGGCATAGTGCCGCCAGCGCTGGCGCCCGGACTGCCGCTCCGCCTCGTCGGTGCCGACCACGTCGATCAATCGCTCGAAGCGCTCGAAGCCCACCGGCAGGTCGCAGCCGAGATTGACCAGCACCTGACGATGCGCCTGCGCACCCTGTATCGGCTGGTCGAGCAGCACGACCGGCGAACGAGCCAGGAGCTGCGCATCCGCATCGCCGCGACAGTGCGCAATGAAGTCGGTGGCCGAGAACTGCCAGAGCGACGCGTCGAGGCTGTCCAGAGTGGCCCGGTCGCCGGCCACGGCGACCTTCGCGCCCGCAGTCACCACCGCCTTGCGCAGCAGCCGGCAGGCATGGTGCACCTTGTCCGGTGCGTTGAAGTGGACGTCGATCTCCGTCACGCCGGCTTGCGGGCGCTCTTGCCCGACGGGCTCGCGGCCTTGGCCGCGTCCTGCCGTCCCAGCAGGTAGGTCATGAGCAGCGGCACGGGCCGGCCGGTCGCGCCCTTGGCGGCGCCGCTCTTCCAGGCCGTTCCGGCGATGTCCAGGTGCGCCCACGGAAAGTCGGACGTGAAGCGCTGGAGGAACTTGGCCGCCGTGATGGCCCCACCCGCGCGACCGGCCACGTTGGCCACGTCGGCGAACTGCGTCTTCAGGCCCTCGGCGTATTCGTCGTCCAGCGGAAGCCGCCAGCAGCGGTCCTGCGACGCTTCGCCGGCCGCGTGCAAGGCCTCGGCCAAGGCGTCGTCGGTCGAGAAGAGACCGCTGCGCACGCCGCCCAGGGCCACAACGCAGGCACCGGTGAGCGTGGCGATGTCGATGACGACCTCGGGCTCGAAGCGTTTGGCGTAGGTCAACGCGTCGCACAGGATGAGGCGGCCCTCGGCGTCGGTGTTCAGGATCTCGATGGTCTGGCCGCTCATGCTCGTCACGACGTCGCCCGGCTTGATCGCACGTCCGTCGTTCATGTTCTCGCAGGTGGGGATCAGGCCGACCACATTGATCGCGGGCTGCAGTTCTCCCAGCGCGCGGAACACGCCCAGCACGCTGGCCGCGCCGCACATGTCGAACTTCATCTCGTCCATCTCGGCTGCGGGCTTGAGCGACACGCCGCCGGTGTCGAAGGTGATGCCCTTGCCGACGAGCACTTGCGGCGCCACGCCCTTCGCGGCGCCCTGGTAGCGCAGCACGACGAAGCGCAGCGGCTCGGCCGACCCCTGCGCCACCGCCATGAAGGCGCCCATGCCGAGCGCGGCGACCTCCTTCGGCCCCAGCACCTCGCACTTGAGGCGCGGCAGCTTGGCCAGCGACCGCGCCGCCTCGGCCAGTTGCGTGGGCGTGCAATGGTTGCCCGGGCGATTGCCCCACTCCTTGGCGAACTCGACGCCTTGCACGAGCGCGACGGCCGTGTCGAAGGCCGGCTTCAGCGGTGCCGGCTTGTCGACCCCGATCACGCACGAGCGAAGGGTGCGCGGCTCCGGCTTGGACTTGGTGGTGGTGTAGACATAGCTGGCATCGGCCGCCGCCGACACGGCCGCGGAGACGCCCGCAGCATCCGCCGCCCCGGCGAAGAGGACGACGACGCGCTTGGGCGACGCTGACTTGAGCGCCTGAACCGCCGCCAGGACGGCGCTGCGCACCGCGGCGGCATCGCCCTGCCCCACCGCTGCCAGCACGAGGCGTGTGGCCGCGATGCCCTCGGGCCGGTAGGTGGCGATCTGCTTGCCCGCCTTGTCGCCGAGGTCGCCCGACTTGCGGGCGGCGGCGACGAGGGAGGCAATGCGGTCCTTGCCGTTCGCGCCGGTGGCTGGCACCAGCACGACCAGTGCATCGGCCTTTTCGGTGGCGGCCTGCGCGAGGCCGAGGGTCTTGAGTTGAAAGTCCATAATCCGCTTTTTTCCGCGACGATGTTATTCCATTCCTCTCTACGCAAGGAGCTGTCGCGCAGCTTCGGGGCGACCCTGGTGGTGCTGGTCACGATCGTCATGACGATCATCCTGATCCGCACGCTGGGCCTGGCGTCCAAGGGCAGCGTCAATCCGTCCGACGTCTTCCTGGTGATGGCCTACACGGTGATCGGCTACATGCCGACCATCCTCAGCCTGAGCCTGTTCATCGCCATCGTCGGCACGCTTTCTCGCATGTACCGCGACAGCGAGATGGTGATCTGGTTCTCCGCCGGCCGGGGCCTGGCCGACCTGGTGCGGCCGCTGTTCCAGTTCGCGTGGCCGGTGTTGATCCTCATCGGCGCGCTGGCCTTCGTCGGCTGGCCCTGGGCCAATTCGCAGACCCAGGGCATGCGCGACCAGTACGAGCGGCGCAGCGACATCGACCGCGTCGCGCCCGGCCAGTTCCAGGAATCGGCCGCGCGCAACCGCGTCTTCTACATCGACAAGGATTCGGCCGACACCACCACGGCCTCCAACGTCTTCATCTCCTCGCTCGAGCGCAACATGCAGATCGTGACCTCCGCCAAGAGCGGCACGGTCGAGCCGATGTACGGCTCCCGCTACCTGGTGCTGCGCCACGGCCAGCGCCTGGAGAGCCCGTTCGACAAGTCCGGCCTGAAGATCAGCGAGTTCGATACCTACGGCGCGCGCGTGGGCGGAAGCAGCGCGCTGCTGGGCGACGGCCCGCCGCCGCGGGCGCTTTCCACGCTGCAGCTGCTCGCCGCTCCGTCGCCGCCGGCACTCGGCGAGTTCGGCTGGCGCCTGGGCATGGTGCTCGCCGCGATCAACTTCGTGCTGCTCGCCCTGGTGGTCTCCGGCGTCAATCCGCGCGTCGGGCGCAGCGGCAACCTGCTGTTCGCGCTCTTCTGCTTCGTCCTCTACTACAACCTGCTCAACCTGGGGCAGAACTGGGTGGGCTCGGGCCGCTTCAACGTCGGCGCCTTCCTGGTCGCGCTGCACGGCGGCGTCTTCCTCCTCGTGCTGGCCTGGCTGGCCAAGCGCCACACCCATTGGACGCTGCGACGCGCCCTGCGTCCCGCCGCCGCCTGAACCGTGAAAACGATCCGCCGTCTCATCTACCTGGAAGTGCTCAAGGCCGTCGGCTTCGTCACCTTCGGCTTCCTGTGCCTGTTCTTCTTCTTCGATTTCGTCGACGAGCTGCAGTCGGTCGGCAAGGCCAACGCACTGGGCTACGGCCTGCCGCAGGCCCTGCTCTACGTGGCCCTGCTGGTGCCCAGCCACCTCTACGAGCTGCTGCCGATCACGGTGCTGATCGGCACCATCTTCGTCATGGCCAACCTGGCCCGCACGTCGGAGTACACCATCCTGCGCACCAGCGGCCTCGGGCCCTGGCGCGCGCTGCGCACGCTGCTGATGCTCGGCCTGGCCTTCGTGATGCTGACCTTCGCCATCGGCGACTACATCGCGCCGGCCTCGGACCGCGCCGCCCAGTTGCTCAAGTCCCGCTACCAGGGCTACCTCGCCACCGCGGGCCTGACCGGCGGCTGGCTGAAGGAAAAGCGCGACGACCACTCCTATGCCGCCAACGTGCTGTCGATCGACAAGGACGGCGTGCTCAAGCAGCCGCGAATCTTCGAGTTCGACGACCGCGGCTTCCTCGTCTCGCAGACCACCGCGGAGTCCGCCCGCATCGCCAATGGCGTCTGGGTGCTGCAGAACGCGGAGAAGCAGGAGTTCGACACGCGCAAGGCGGACGGCACGGCCAAGGTCACGACCACGCACCAGCCCCTGCTGCCCTGGCCGTCCACGCTCACGGCCGACATGGTGTCGGTCGCGTTGCTCAAGCCCGACAAGATGCGGACCATGGACCTGTTCGAGTACACGCGGCACCTGGACGCGAACGGCCAGCAATCGCAGCGCTACGAGATCGAGTTCTGGCGCAAGGTCTTCTACCCGCTGTCGTGCCTGGTCATGGTGGTGCTGGCCCTGCCCTTCGCCTACCTGCATTTCCGCCAGAGCGGCATCACCAGCTATGTGTTCGGCGGCGTGATGATCGGCATCAGTTTCTTCCTGCTGAACAACGTGTTCGGCTACATCGGCAACCTGCGCGACTGGTGGCCCTGGATCACGGCCGCGGCGCCGGGAATGATCTATTCGCTGCTCTCGCTCGGCGCGTTCGGGTGGCTGGTGCTGCGGCGTTGACGTGAAGCCGGGCGTCCTCCTGTTCGCGCACGGGTCGAGGGACCCGCGCTGGCGCGAGCCCATCGAGGCCGTGGCGCGGGCCATGGAAGGCCGGGCGCCGCAGACGGCCGTGCGATGCGCCTACCTCGAACTGGCCGAACCCGACTTCGCCAGCGCGGTGCGCGATCTCGCCGTGGTCGGCGTGCGGCACCTGCGCGTCGTGCCGATGTTCCTGGGCATGGGCAAGCACGCCCGCGAGGACCTGCCGAAGCTCGTGGACGCCGCGCGCCTGCGGCACCCCGACCTGCACATCGAAGTGGCCGGCGCGGTCGGCGAAATGCCCGAGGTCATCGGCCTCCTCGCCGAACTGGCGCTTCGCCCCACGGCGCAGCCGAACAACCCTTAGACATTGAAGGCATAATGAATTCCTGAATAAGACGGAATTTGTTATGAATCTTCACCAGTTCAAGTTCGTTCAGGAAGCCGTCCGTCGCAACCTGAACCTCACCGAAGCGGCCAAGGCGCTGCACACCTCGCAGCCCGGCGTGTCCAAGGCCATCATCGAACTGGAAGAGGAACTGGGCGTCGAGATCTTCGCCCGCCACGGCAAGCGCCTGAAGCGCGTCACCGAACCCGGCCAGCACGTCATCGCCAGCATCGAACTCATCATGCGCGAGGTGGGCAACCTCAAGCGCATCGGCGAGCAGTTCAGCGCCCAGGACAGCGGCACCCTCTCCATCGCCACCACCCACACCCAGGCGCGCTATGTGCTGCCGGTGCCCGTGGCCAAGCTGCGCGAGGCCTACCCCAAGGTCAACGTGAGCCTGCACCAGGGCTCCCCCGACCAGGTGGCGCGCATGGTGCTCGACGAGATCGCCGAGATCGGCATCGCGACCGAATCGCTGGCCGACTACGCCGACCTCGTGACGCTGCCCTGCTACGAATGGCAGCACGTGCTGGTGCTGCCCAAGGACCACCCGCTGGCGGCCAAGGAGCGCGTGTCGCTCGACGACCTGGCGCACGAGCCCATCATCACCTACCACCCCTCGTTCACCGGCCGCACGCGCATCGACCATGCCTTCGCGCAGAAGAAGCTGACGCCGCGCATCGCGCTGGAGGCCATCGATTCCGACGTGATCAAGACCTACGTGCGCCTGGGCCTGGGCGTGGGCATCGTGGCCGAGATGGCGGTGCGCGACGATTCGAACGCCGACCTGGTCGTGCGCCCGATGGGCCACCTGTTCGGCCAGAACATCGCGCGCGTGGCCTTCAAGCGCAGCGCCTACCTGCGCAATTTCGTGTTCAAGTTCGCCGAGCTGCTCTCCGACCGCCTGGACCGCAACCTGATCGCCAAGGCCCTGGCCGGCCACGCGAACGACTACGACCTGTGATTCCTCCCCACCGCTGCTGCGTCCCATGACCGCTCCCCGCACCCCCTTGCCCGGCACCAAGCTGCCTGCCGTCGGCACCACCATCTTCACCGTCATGTCGGCGCTCGCCGCCGAGAAGAACGCCGTCAACCTCGGCCAGGGCTTCCCCGACTTCGGCTGCGATCCCAGGCTGCTCGACGACGTGACCGCCGCCATGGCCGCCGGCCACAACCAGTACCCGCCGATGCCCGGCATCCCGGCGCTGCGCGACGCGATCGCCGGCAAGCTCGAGGCGATGTACGGCCGCCGCTACGACCCGGCGACCGAGGTCACCGTGACCGCCGGCGCCACGCAGGCGATCATCACGGCCATCCTCGCCATCGTGCGGCCCGGCGACGAGGTGATCGTGCTCGAGCCGTGCTACGACAGCTACGTGCCCAACATCGAGCTGGCCGGCGGCACCGTGGTGCGCGTGCCGCTGGTGCCCGGCAGCTTCCGCCCCGACTTCGACCGCATCGCCGCCGCCATCACGCCGAAGACCCGCGCCATCATCGTCAACACGCCGCACAACCCCAGCGCCACGGTCTGGACGGCGGCCGAGATGCGCCAGCTGGAAGCGCTGCTCGCCCCCACCGACATCTTCGTCATTGCCGACGAGGTCTACGAGCACATGGTCTACGACGGCGCGCAGCACGAGAGCGTGGCGCGCTTCCCGGGTCTCGCGGCGCGCAGCTTCATCGTCAGCAGCTTCGGCAAGACCTACCACGTCACGGGCTGGAAGGTCGGCTACGTCGCCGCGCCGGCGCCGCTGATGGCCGAGTTCCGCAAGGTGCACCAGTTCAACGTGTTCACCGTGAACACGCCGATGCAGCACGCCCTGGCCGCCTACATGGCCGACCCGGCGCCGTACCTGCAGCTGCCCGCCTTCTACCAGCGCAAGCGCGACCTCTTCGCGGCCGGCCTGGCGAAGACCCGCTTCAAGCTGCTGCGCAGCGAGGGCAGCTACTTCCAGTGCGTCGACATCTCCGCGGTGAGCGACCTGGGCGAGGCCGACTTCTGCCAGTGGCTCACGACGGAGATCGGCGTGGCCGCCATCCCGCTGTCGGCCTTCTATGGGGACGGCTTCGACCAGCGGGTGGTGCGCTTCTGCTTCGCGAAGAAGGACGAGACGCTGCAGACCGCGCTCGATCGCCTGGCACGGCTCTGAGCCGCGCGCCGCCTGCGCTCCTGCATCGGCCAGCGGGCGCGCTGACACGGTCGCAGGACCGCCCTGACACGCGGAGTCGTCGCGCACCGGCCGACCGGGCGCCGAGGGTGCCGCAACATGAAGCCTCTTCGAACTGCTGGAGAAGCAAAATGTTGTCGACTGTCCTGCTGATCGTGTTGATCCTTCTGCTGATCGGCGCCCTGCCGAGCTGGGGCTACAGCAAGAGCTGGGGCTATGGCCCGAGCGGCGGCCTGGGCCTGGTGGTCATCATCGTGATCGTGCTGCTCCTCATGGGCCGCATATAAGCGCCATCCCATGCCACGAGCCCGCCACCCGGCGGGCTTTTTTTATGCCGGCCCGGCGCCGGTGCCGCCCGACATCGGTTAGGGTTGCCGTCTTCGCCCGTCCCGTTCCGATGAAGTCCGCTCCCCTGATCTGCCTGTGCCTCGGCGTCGCCCTCGCCGGCCCTGCCTTCGCCATGTACCGCTGCGAGGCGCCCAACGGCACGATCAGCTTCCAGGACAAGCGCTGTCCCGAGGGCAGCAAGGAACAGTCGATCGGCACCACCGCCCCGCCGCCCCTGGTCAACGGCCCCGACGATGGCCAGCGGGCGCAACAGATCCAACGCAACCAGGAAGCCAGCACCCGCGCGCTGCGCAAGACGCAGCTGGAAAGCGCGCTGCTGCCTGCGGCCCAGTCCGCGCTGGCCGCGCACCGCCAGGCTTGCGAACAGGAGTTGTCGAGCCTGCGCACGCGGCGCGAAGGCACCAGCGGGCGCTTTCCGGGTCAGCAGCAGACGCTCGACGACGAACTGGCGACCGTCCAGGCACGCTGCGATCGCCAGGGCCGCGAACTGGCCGACCGGGTGGAAACGCTGCGCGCCGAATGCAGCGCGCTGCAGTGCACCGCGCGCTGAAAGCTCCAGGCCCCGCCGCGCTCAGTGCGCGATCTGCAGCCAGGCCTTGTCCAGGCGCTTGAGGCTGACCGGCTGCGGCGTGCGCAGTTCCTGCGCGAAGAAGCTCACGCGCAGCTCTTCCAGCAGCCAGCGGAACTCCAGCATGCGCTCGTCGGTCGCGCCCTTGCGCTCGGCCACGAGGCGCCAGTAGCGCTGCTCCTGCGGCTTGAGCTCGGCCAGGCGCGAGGCGTCGCGCGCCGGATCGGCGCGCAGCTTGTCCAGCCGCAGCACGATGGCCTTCAGGTAGCGCGCGAAGTGCTGCAACTGCGCCCACGGCGTGTCGGCCAGGAAGCGCTTGCCGACGAGCCGCTGCAATTGCTCGGCCGCGTCCTTCACCGCCTCGGGATGGACCTTGGTGTCCTTGATCTTGCGCGCCGCCGCCGCATGCTCCGCCAGGATCGTGCCTGCCAGCCGCGCCACCTCGTTGGCGATCAGCGTCAGGCGCCCTCGCCCCTCGTCCACGCGGCGCTGGAAGGCGGCCGCGTCCGCGGGCAGCGGGTCCTGCAGGAAGGCGCGGTCCAGCGCGACGTCGATGATCTGCGCGCGCAGTTCTTCCAGCGTGCCGCCGCCCGACCCGTCGGGCGCCTTGCCGACCTGCAGGTAGGCCACCGCCATCTTCTGCAGGTCGGGAATGTTCTTCTCCAGGTACTTCAGGGCGTCCTTGAGCTGCAGCGCCACCAGCCGGCGCAGGCCGGCCCGGTGCTTCGCCGCGGCAACCTCCGGCTCGTCGAACACCTCGATGGTCACGGCGTCGCCGCCGTCGATCAGCGCCGGGAAGCCGATCAGCGTCTGCGGGCCGCGCCGCACCTCCATCAACTCGGGCAGTTCGCCGAAGGTCCAGGCCGTGTGGCGCTGGGTGGTCGCCGGTGCAGTCGCCTGGTCTGCTACGTTTTTGATAGCTGGCTGCGCCCGTCCCACGGGCGTTTCAGGCAGTTTTTCCTCTGAACTCGCGGACGGCCGCGCCCGCAGGCCTGCCAGCGCCTGGAAGGCGCCGCGCGCCTGGGCGCCCAGCTCGCCCTTCAGCGCGCCGAGGTTGCGCCCCATGCCCAGCTGCCGGCCATGCTCGTCGACCACGCGCAGGTTCATGAACAGGTGCGGCGCCAGCATGTCGAGCTTGAAGTCGGCCCGCTTGACGTCCAGGCTGGTCTCGTCGCGCACCCGCTTGAGCAGCGCGTCCGTCAGCGCGCCGCGGCCGAAGGCTTCCGGCGCCGAGAGCGCGTCGTTCAGCCGCGCGGCCGACTCCGGCAGCGGCACGAAGCGCGAACGCGGACGCTGCGGCAGGCTCTTGAGCAGCGCCTGGATCTTGTCCTTGAGCATGCCGGGCACCAGCCATTCGCAGCGCTCCTCGCTCACCTGGTTGAGCACGAACAGCGGCACCGTCACCGTCAGCCCGTCCTTCGGATCGCCGGGCTCGTGCAGGTAGCTGGCCGCGCAGTCCACGCCGCCCAGCTTGACGGTGGGCGGGAAGGCCTGCGTCGTGATGCCGGCCGCCTGATGGCGCATCAGCTCCTCGCGCGTGAGGAACAGCAGGCGCGGCTGGGCCTTCGCGGCGTCGCGGTACCACTGCTCGAAGGCCTGGCCGTTGGCGAGCTCGGCCGGCACGTGTGCGTCGTAGAAGGCGTAGATCAGCGCGTCGTCCACCAGCACGTCCTGCCGGCGCGACTTGTGCTCCAGGCCTTCGACCTCGCGCACCAGCTTGCGGTTGGCGGTGAGGAAGGGCAGCTTCGTCTCCCAGTCGCCCGCCACCAGCGCCTCGCGCAGGAAGATCTCGCGCGCCGCCGGCAGGTCGACCTTGGCGAAGTCCACGCGCCGGCCGCTGTAGACCACCAGGCCGTACAGCGTGGCGCGCTCGAAGGCGGCCACGCGCGCGTCCTTCTTCTCCCAGTGGGGGTCGAGCAGCTGCTTCTTGAGCAGGTGGCCCGCGACCTCCTCGATCCACTGCGGCTCGATGTTGGCGATGCCGCGGCCGAAGAGGCGCGTGGTCTCGACCAGCTCGGCGCACACGATCCAGCGGCCCGGCCGCTTGCGCAGGTGGGCGCCGGGATGGCGGTGGAACTTGATGCCGCGTGCGCCCAGGTATTCGCCGGAGGACGAGCCCGCCTCCTCGTCCATCTTCCAGCCGATGTTGCCCAGCAGGCCGGCGAGCATGGACTTGTGCACCGCCTCGTACCCGGCAGGCGCGGTGTTCAGCTTCCACTTGTGCTCGGTGACGACCGTGAGCAGCTGCGAATGGATGTCGCGCCACTCGCGCACGCGCCGCACGCTGATGAAGTTCTGGCGCAGCAGCTGTTCGTACTGGCGGTTGCTGAGCTTGTGGGTGGGCGTGGCCGGGTCGGGTGCCGGCGCCGGCGCGGCCGCGGCCATCCGTTGCGCCACGGGCAGCACCGCCGCACTCGCCTTCTTCGGTCCCTGCACCCGCGCCTGCATCTCGCGCCGCGTCTGCGCCACGGGCGCGCCGCCGCGCGCATCGTGCAGCCACTTCCACAGCGTCAGGTAGCCGCTGAACTCGCTTCGCTCGTCGTCGAACTTGGCATGGGCCTGGTCGGCCTGCTGCTGGGCCTCGAGCGGGCGGTCGCGCACGTCCTGCACGCTCATCGCGGCGGCGATCACCAGCACTTCCTGCAGCGCGCCGCGGCTGCGCGCCTCCAGGATCATGCGGCCCACGCGCGGGTCGAGCGGCAGCTTGGCCAGTTCGGCGCCGATGGGCGTGAGCTCGTTGGCCTCGTCCACCGCGCCCAGCTCGTTGAGCAGCTGGTAGCCGTCGGCGATCGCCCGCCCCGACGGCGCCTCCAGGAAGGGAAAGCGCCCCACGTCGCCCAGGTGCAGCGACTTCATGCGCAGGATCACGCCCGCCAGCGACGAGCGAAGGATTTCCGGGTCGGTGAAGCGCGGCCGGCTGTTGAAGTCCTTCTCGTCGTAGAGGCGGATGCAGATGCCGTTGGCCACCCGGCCGCAGCGGCCCGCGCGCTGGTTGGCCGCCGCCTGGCTGACGGGCTCGACCATCAGCTGCTCGACCTTGCTGCGGAAGGCGTAGCGCTTCACCCGTGCCGTGCCGGCGTCGATCACGTAGCGGATGCCCGGCACCGTCAGCGAGGTCTCGGCCACGTTGGTCGCCAGGACGATGCGCCGGCCCGTGTGGCCGTCGAAGATGCGGTCCTGCTCGGCCTGGCTCAGCCGGGCGAACAAGGGCAGCACCTCCGCGTTGCGCAGCACCGGGCTGTGCGCCAGGTGCTTGCGCAGGTGATCGGCCGCCTCGCGGATCTCCCGCTCGCCCGGCAGGAAGACCAGGATGTCGCCGCCCACGCCGCCGGCCCACAGTTCGTCCACGCCGTCGGCGATCGCGTCGTTGAGGTCGAAGTCGCGCGACTCCTCGAAGGGCCGCCAGCGCATCTCCACCGGGAAGGTGCGGCCCGAGACGTAGATGACCGGTGCCTTGCCCTTCGCCGACGCGAAGTGCTCGGCGAAGCGGTCCGCATCGATGGTCGCCGAAGTCACGATCAGCTTCAGGTCCGGCCGCCGCGGCAGGATTTCCTTCAGGTAGCCCAGCAGGAAGTCGATGTTCAGCGAGCGTTCGTGCGCCTCGTCGATGATCAGCGTGTCGTAGGCCTTGAGCAGCGGGTCGGTCTGCGTCTCGGCCAGCAGGATGCCGTCGGTCATCAGCTTCACCGACGCGTCCCGCGACAGGCGGTCCTGGAAGCGGACCTTGTAGCCCACCACGTCGCCCAGCGGCGTCTTCAGCTCCTCGGCGATGCGCTTGGCCACCGAGCTGGCGGCGATGCGCCGCGGCTGGGTGTGGCCGATGAGGCGGCCGCGGCCGGGTGGCGCATTGAGCTTGCCGCGGCCCAGCGCCAGGGCGATCTTCGGCAGTTGGGTGGTCTTGCCCGAGCCGGTCTCGCCGCACACGATCACCACCTGGTGGGCCGCGATGGCGGCCGCGATGTCGTCGCGCTTGGCGCTGACGGGAAGCGATTCGGGGAACTGGATGTCGAGCGCGGGCATTCGGGAAGGGATCAGGTGGGGGCGGCAGGCGTGGCCGCAAGCGAGCCGGCGATTATCTTTGGCCGGACATCCGGGCCGGCTGCGTGGCGCCCGTGCGACGCGGCCGGGCCGCCTGGCCCGCAGCCAAGGCACGGCAGGCAGGCCGGCACCCGAGTGCGATCGGCCCGCAGCGCACGCCCGGCGGGCATCGGCGGCAAACTCGTAACAGACGTTACGATGCCCTGCGGGCAAGCGCGCCCGCGCCGCGCCGCATGGCCGGGCGGCCCGATCGGCGCAGAGCGCCTGCCCACGCCCGCCGGGCGCTTCATGGACAATCCGCGCTTCGTCTCGCCGTCCCCGCCCCCGCCAGCCCCGCTCGCCCTCATGTCCGCCGTCTTCAATTTCACCTTCGTCCCCTGGTTCCGCTCGGTGGCGCCCTACATCCACACGCACCGGGGCAAGACCTTCGTGGTGGCGGTGGCGGGCGAGGCCATCGCGGCGGGCAAGCTGCCGTCGATCGCGCAGGACCTGGCGCTGATCCAGTCGATGGGCGTGAAGATCGTGCTGGTGCACGGCTTCCGCCCGCAGGTGAACGAGCAGCTGCGCGCCAAGGGCCACGAGGCGAAGTACTCGCACGGCATCCGCATCACCGACGAGGTGGCACTGGATTGCGCGCAGGAAGCCGCCGGCCAGCTGCGCTACGAGATCGAGGCCGCCTTCAGCCAGGGCCTGCCCAACACGCCGATGGCGGGTTCGACGGTGCGCATGATCTCGGGCAACTTCATCACCGCACGCCCGGTGGGCGTGGTCGACGGCGTGGACTTCCAGCATTCGGGCCTGGTGCGCAAGGTCGACGTGGCGGGCATCCGGCGCACGCTGGACTTCGGTGCGATGGTGCTGATGTCGCCCTTCGGCTTCTCGCCGACCGGGGAGGCCTTCAACCTCACGATGGAGGAAGTCGCCACCAGCGTGGCCATCTCCATCCAGGCCGACAAGCTGATCTTCCTGACCGAGATTCCCGGCATCCCGCTGGACGTGAACCAGCCGGTGAGCGAGGACAACCCCATCGACACCGAGCTGCCGCTGGACACCGCCCGCCAGCTGCTGACCACGCTGGCACCCGCCCAGCGCCCCACGGACACGGCCTTCTACCTGCAGCACTGCGTCAAGGCCTGCGAGGCCGGCGTGGAGCGCAACCACATCCTGCCCTTCGCCGTCGACGGCGCACTGCTGCTCGAGATCTATGTGCACGACGGCATCGGCACCATGGTGATCGACGAGAAGCTGGAATCGGTGCGCGAGGCCGAGGTCGACGACATCGGCGGCATCCTGCAGCTGATCGAGCCCTTCGAGCGCGACGGCACGCTGGTCAAGCGCAGCCGCACCGAGATCGAGCGCGACATCCACCAGTACACGGTGGTGGAACACGACGGCGTGATCTTCGGCTGCGCCGCGCTCTACCCCTACCCCGAGGCGAAGACGGCGGAGATGGCGGCGCTCACGGTGTCGCCCCAGTCGCAGGGCCAGGGCGACGGCGAGAAGCTGCTCAAGCGCATCGAGCACCGCGCCCGCGCGGCGGGCCTGGACAGCATCTTCGTGCTGACCACCCGCACCATGCACTGGTTCATCAAGCGTGGCTTCCAGCAGGTCAATCCCGACTGGCTGCCCGAGGCGCGCAAGAAGAAATACAACTGGGACCGCAAGAGCCAGGTGCTGGTCAAGAAGCTGCGCTGAGGCCCCGCGCGCCGCGCAGCGATCCATCGAATGGCGGATGGCACGATGGCGTGCCGCACGCCACCATCGGACTCCCGACCCACGCGACAGGAGCGTCCGATGTTTCCCTTGTTCTGGAATGTGTCCTATGCCCCGGTCTACCGTTGGCCCGGCGGCGGCGACTGGCACCAGGTGGTCGACACGCGCACCATCGTCAAGGCCCTTGCCGGACCGGGCTCCTCGAACGTCGAGGTGGAGTGCCGGGCCGTCGAACGCTACAGCTACGGTCGGCAGATCGGCTGGCTGACCGATGCGCTGATCGGCCTCCAAGAGGACGCCAGCGCGGCGGAAAGGAAACGGGCGCGCGACGCCGTGGCCCGGCTGCGCGAGGTGGCGCAATGGGTCGAGAGCATCAAGCCGCAGGCTGCGGACGAGCGGACGGCCCGGCGCCGCCTCCCGACCCCACCGGCCGCGCCATGACGGCGGTGCGCCAGCGCCCTGTCACATCCGCGGCTGGCCGTTCGACGCCGTCAGACCGCCGTCCACGGGCACCAGCGCGCCGTTGACGAAGCTGGCGTCGTCGCTGGCCAGGAAGGCGACCACCGAGGCCACCTCGGCCGGGTCGGCACCGCGGCCCAGCGGGATGCGGTCCTTGAAGCGTGCCATGGTGTCCGGGTCGTCCTTCATGTCGGCCGTCATCGGGGTGAAGGTCAGGCTGGGGCAGACCGCGTTCACCCGCACGCCCTGGCCGCCATGGTCCAGCGCCATCGCGCGGGTCAGGTTGACGACCGCGCCCTTGGACGCGTTGTAGGCCACCAGTCCCCAGTCGCCGCCGAGCCCCGACACGGAGGCCGTGTTGACGATGCAGCCGCGGCTGCGCTCCAGGTGCGGCATCGCCGCCTTGGCACCGTTGAAGACGCCGCCGGCATTGACCGCGAGCGTGCGCTGGAAATCCTCGACCGACGCCTTGGTGGCGTCGCCCTCGGGCGCGATGCCGGCGTTGTTGACCAGCACATGCAGGCCGCCGAAGCGCTGGACCGTGGCCTCGACCAGGGCCTCGACCTGCGCCAGGTCCGCCACGTCGGCCTGGTGCACCAGCGTTCGTTCGGACGGCAGGTCGGCCGCCACCTTCCCGAGCTTGTCGGCATGGTCGCCGGCCAGCACGACGTGCGCGCCTTCGGCCGAGAAGCGGCGCGCGATGGCTTCGCCGATGCCCGATCCGGCGCCGGTGACGATGACGACGCGGCCATGGAAACGGTCGCGACCCTGGGAGGCAGAGAGTTGGAGTGCGGAAGTCATGGCCCCATGAACGCACGCACGGCCGGCTCGCCGCGTCGGAAAACTGCGCATCGCGCCGTCCCGCGGCGCCCACGCATCCGCGCCGCCGCTGGCGCCCCTGCAGGACTCAGGCGCCGGCGACGTGCACCGCCGGACGGCGGCCGTCGTTCCAGCGGCCGTCCAGGGCGCGCTCGATCTGCGCTGCCAGCTGCAGCAGCAGGCCGTCGTTGGCCTGGCGCGCCTGGGCGTGGATGCCGAAGGGCAGCCCGTTGGCCTGCCGCGCCATCGGCAGCGAGATGGCCGGGATGCCGCACAGGTTGGACAGCGGCGTGTACGAGAAGAATTTCCAGAGCGTGTCGAACCAGTCGAGCACGTCCGGGTTCTCGCTGGTCGTCAGGTACTCGGTGGTGCCGATGCGGGGCGTGGGCAGCGCGGTGATGGGCGTGAGGATGATGTCCCAGTCTTCGAAGAAGGCCCCGAAGGCGCGCGCCGTGCTGTTGAACACGGCCTGCATCCGGTAGCGCTCGGCGTACGGCAGGTCCTTGCCGGCTTCCCAGATGCGGATGTTGATCGGCTCGATCAGGTCGGCCGGCGGACGCTCCAGCCCGGCCCGGGCCAGCAGGCCGTTGATGACCTGGGCGAAGTTGCTGATGTAGCAGGTGGTCTGCGCGCGGAAGGCCTCGCGCAGGTCGGCCTGCGGCAGCGCCCATTCGACATGGTGGCCCAGGCCTTCGAGGAAGCGCGCGGCCTTTTCCAGTTCGGCCACGATCTCGGGCGTGGCGCGGTAGTCGCCCCATTCGTGCGACAGCGCGATGCGCAGCCGGCCCGGGTCCTTCCGGATCAGCTCGGTGTAGGGCTCCGGCGCCGTCCAGTAGGGCATGAACTCGCCGGGCGCGCCGCCGCGGCAGGCATCGACGAAGGCCGCCGTGTCGCGCACCGTGCGGCTGTGGCAGCCCTGGATGGAGACGTAGCCCGTGATGTCCGACAGGTGGGGACCGATGCTGAACACGCCGCGCGAGGGCTTGAGGCCGATGTTGCCGTTGAAGCCCGCCGGAATGCGGATCGAGCCGCCGCCATCGGTCGCGTGCGACATGGGCACCACGCCCGCCGCCACCATGGCCGAGGTGCCGGCGGAGGAGCCGCAGGTGGTGAACTCGGTGTTCCAGGGGTTGCGCGTGACGTAGACCGCCGGGTTCTCCGCCGAGCTGCAGACACCGAACTCCGGCGTCGTGGTGCGGCCCATGAGGTTGAGGCCCGCCTTGCGCATCTGCCGGGTCAGCCAGGCGTCCTCGGTCGGGCGATTGCCGCGCATGAAGAGCGAGCCCTGCTCCTGCAGCCGGCCCTTGAGCGTGGGGCCCAGGTCCTTCATGAGGAAGGGCACGCCGGCGAAGGTCCCCTGGGGATTCATTCCGTCCTTGAGCGGGTCGGCCACCACGTCCTCGAAGACCTCGACCACGGCCGACAGGGTCGGGTTGGTCTTCGCGATGCCGGCGGCGGCCTGCCGGGCGAGCTCGGCGGCGCTCAGCTCGCCGCGGCGCACCTTCTCGGCCAGGGCCGTCGCGTCCTGCGCGGCCCATTCGTCCCAGCTCATTGCCAATGTCATGTGTGTTCCTGATGCGTCGATGTCGGTGGGGATCGAAAATTGTGCCGCGGTCGTGCCAACGGCGCCCCGGACACGGGCGGAGGCCGACTGCGCCGCTGGGCCGGCCGGCGCCGGCCGGGCGCCGACGGCCGGCGTGCGCACGCCGGCGCGCGGATAATTCGCCCCCATGAATCCCCTGCTCGCCAAGCTGCAGCCCTACCCCTTCGAACGGCTGCGGCAGCTCTTCGCCGGCGTGACGCCCGATGCCGCGCACCGTCCCATCAGCCTGGGCATCGGCGAACCCAAGCACCCCACGCCCCCCTTCATCAAGGATGCCCTCGTGCAGGGCCTCGGTGCGCTGGCCGGCTACCCGGCCACGGCCGGCGAGCCGGCGCTGCGCGCCGCCTTCACCGGCTGGCTCGCAACGCGCTACGGCCTCGAGCTCGACCCGGCCACCCAGGTGCTGCCGGTCAACGGCTCGCGCGAGGCGCTGTTCGCGCTGGCGCAGACGGTGGTCGACGCCAGCGCGAGCCCGGCACCCGTCGTGGTGTCGCCCAATCCGTTCTATCAGATCTACGAAGGCGCGGCCCTGCTCGCGGGCGCCGACACCTGGTACGCGCCGAGCGACCCGGCACGCAATTTCGCCGTCGACTGGGACAGCGTGCCCGAGGACGTCTGGGCGCGCACCCAGCTGGTCTACGTGTGCTCGCCCGGCAACCCGACCGGTGCCGTCATGCCGCTGGACGAGTGGAAAAAGCTCTTCGCCCTGTCGGACCGGCACGGCTTCGTGATCGCCTCGGACGAGTGCTACAGCGAGATCTACTTTCGCGACGAACCGCCGCTGGGCGGGCTGGAGGCCGCGGCGAAGCTGGGCCGCGGCGATTTCCGCCGGCTGATCGCACTCACCTCCCTGTCCAAGCGCAGCAACGTGCCGGGCCTTCGCAGCGGTTTCGTGGCCGGCGACGCGTCCATCATCAAGAACTTCCTGCTGTATCGCACCTACCACGGCAGCGCCATGAGCGGCGCCGTGGCGGCCGCCAGCATCGCCGCCTGGGGCGACGAGACGCACGTGGTCGACAACCGCGCCCAATACCGCGCCAAGTTCGCCGCCGTCACGCCGCTGCTCGAGGCGGTGCTCGACGTCCGCCTGCCCGACGCCAGCTTCTACCTCTGGGCCGGCGTGCCGCCGGGGTGGCGCGGCGACGACGCCGCCTTCGCCCGCGCGCTGTACGCTCAATACAATGTGACGGTGCTGCCGGGCAGCTACCTTGCCCGCGAGTGGCAGGGCCAGAACCCCGGCCGCGGCCGCATCCGGATGGCCCTGGTGGCCGACACCGCCGAGTGCACCGAAGCCGCCCAGCGCATCGTCCGCTTCTGCCAGTCGAACCCCGGCGCGTGAAGCTCCTCCTTGTTCCTCCGACCCGTTTGCCATGACCCAACAACTGCAACAGACCATCGACGCCGCGTGGGAGAACCGCGCCAACCTCTCGCCCGCACAGGCGCCCAAGGAGGTGGTCGATGCGGTCGAGCACGTGATCGCCGAGCTCAACAACGGCCACCTGCGCGTGGCCACGCGCGAATCGGTCGGCCAGTGGACCGTTCACCAGTGGATCAAGAAGGCCGTGCTGCTGTCCTTCCGCCTGAAGGACAACGAGCAGATCCAGGCCGGCTCGCTGGGCTTCTACGACAAGGTGCCGACCAAGTTCTCGCACCTGTCGGCCGGCGAGCTGAAGGAATCGGGCGTGCGCATCGTGCCGCCGGCCGTCGCACGCCGCGGCAGCTTCATCGCCAAGGGCGCGATCCTGATGCCCAGCTACGTGAACATCGGCGCCTACGTGGGCGAGGGCACCATGGTCGACACCTGGGCCACCGTGGGCTCGTGCGCGCAGATCGGCGCAGGCGTGCACCTGTCGGGCGGCGTGGGCATCGGCGGCGTGCTCGAGCCCCTGCAGGCCGGCCCGACCATCATCGAGGACAACTGCTTCATCGGCGCCCGCTCCGAGGTGGTCGAAGGCGTGGTGATCGAGGAGAACTCGGTGCTCGGCATGGGCGTGTACATCGGCCAGAGCACGCCGATCTTCAACCGCGACACCGGCGAGATCGTCTACGGCCGCGTGCCCTCGGGCAGCGTGGTCATCAGCGGCAATCTGCCCAAGAAGACGAAATCGGGCCAGGACTACAGCACCTATGCGGCGATCATCGTGAAGACGGTCGACGCGCAGACGCGCTCGAAGACCAGCCTCAACGACCTGCTGCGCGACTGAACGAGAAGGTCGCTGCAGAGCGGCCTTCCTGCTTGAACGCACCAACCACCTGGAGGGCACGATGGGAACGATGGACCGCATTCTTCGGCTGATGGCCGAGCGCAAGGCTTCGGACGTGTACCTGTCGGCCCACGCGCCGGCGCAGATCCGCATCAACGGCGCCTGCGTGCCGATCAACTCGCAGATCCTGCCGCCCGATGCGCCCCTGGAGCTGCTGCGCGAGGTGGTGGACCCGCTGCGCATCGGTGAGCTGGAACGCACCGGCGAGCTGAACATGGCCGTGGCCCTCGAGGGCGTGGGCAACTTCCGCATCAGCGCCATGCGCCAGCGCGGCACCTACGCGGTGGTGGTGCGCTACATCGCCAACATCATCCCGGCCCTGGACGAGCTCAACCTGCCCGAGGTGCTCAAGTCGCTCATCATGGACAAGCGCGGGCTGATCCTGATGGTGGGCGCCACCGGCGCCGGCAAGACGACCACGCTGGCGTCGATGATCGACTACCGCAACGAGCACGCCTCCGGCCACATCCTGACGGTGGAGGAGCCGATCGAGTTCACCTACGTGAACAAGATGTCGCTCATCAACCAGCGCGACGTGGGCAGCGACACCCAGTCCCTGTCGGTGGCTTTGAAGAACGCGCTGCGCCAGGCGCCGGACGTGATCCAGATCGGGGAGATCCGCGACCGCGAGACGATGACCGCCGCCATCGCCTACGCACAGTCGGGCCACCTGTGCCTGGCCACGCTGCACGCCAACAACGCCTACCGCGCGCTCAACCGCATCCTGAGCTTCTATCCGGTCGAGGTGCGCCCCACCCTGCTGGGCGACCTGGCCGGCGCGCTGCGCGCGGTGGTGGCGCAGCGCCTGCTGCGCACGCCGCGCGGCTCGCGCCTGCCGGCCGTCGAGGTGATGCTGAACACGGCCCTCGTCGCCGACCTGATCGAGAAGGGTGACTTCTCGGGCATCAAGGAAGCGATGAACAACTCCATGGCCGAAGGCTCGCAGACCTTCGAGGAAGCGATCGCCAAGCTCATCCTGGACGGCCGCATCGGCCGCGAGGAAGGCCTGGCCCATGCCGACTCGCCCACCAACCTGATGTGGCGCCTGCAGAACCACAACGCCGCCCCCGCCCGGCCCGACGCCGACCGCGCGCTGATGGACCAGGTCGAGGCGCCCACCTTCACCGAGATCACGCTGGACGTGCACCACTGAGCGCCGATCCAGCCACCACGCCCAGCATGTCCCGCACGCTCCAGCTCGCCGAACAACTCATTTCCCGCCCCTCGGTCACGCCGGAGGACGCCGGCTGCCAGCGGATCCTCGGCGAGCGCCTCGCGAAGCTCGGCTTCGCGCTCGAAACCATCGAGAGCGGGCCGGAGAGCTTCCGCGTGACCAACCTCTGGGCCGTGCGGCGCCCTGCAGCTTACGAGTCGAATCGGGCTGCAGCGCCCGCCCCGCTTGCGCAAGGCGCTATCGAAAAAATAGCAAATGCCGCGCCGAAGACCCGCACGCTGGTCTTTGCCGGCCACACGGACGTGGTGCCCACCGGCCCGCTGGACCAGTGGACCAGCCACCCCTTCACGCCGACGCACCGCGACGGGCGCCTGTACGGCCGCGGCGCCTGCGACATGAAGACCTCGCTGGCGGCTTTCGTGGTGGCGATCGAGGAGTTCCTGGCCGCGAACCCCGACCCGGCCATCACCCTGGCCCTGCTGCTCACCAGCGACGAGGAAGGCCCCGGCGTCGACGGCACGGTCGTCGTGTGCAACGCGCTGGCCGCACGCGGCGAGGTGCTCGACTGGTGCATCGTCGGCGAGCCGACCTCGGTCGAGCGCTGCGGCGACATGATCAAGAACGGCCGCCGCGGCACGATGAGCGGCAAGCTCACGGTGCACGGCGTGCAGGGCCACATCGCCTACCCGCACCTGGCCAGGAACCCGGTGCATGCCGTCGCGCCCGCACTGGCCGAGCTGGTGGCCATCAACACCGCCGGCGGCTGGGACGCCGGCAACCGGTACTTCCAGCCCACCAGCTGGCAGATCAGCAATTTCCACGCGGGCACGGGCGCGAGCAACGTCATCCCCGGCAGCGCGGTGATCGACTTCAACTTCCGCTTCTCGACCGAGTCCACGCCCGACTCGCTGCAGGCGCGCGTGAAGGAGGTGCTGGACCGCCACGGCGTGGACCACGAGCTGACGTGGACCATCGGCGGCCTGCCTTTCCTGACCCAGCCCGGCGCCCTGGTGGCTGCCGTGCAGGGCGCCATCCGCAGCGAAACCGGCATCGAGACCGAGCTGTCCACGAGCGGCGGCACCAGCGATGCGCGCTTCATCGCCAAGGTGTGCGAGCAGGTGGTCGAGCTCGGGCCGGTGAACGCCAGCATCCACAAGATCGACGAGCACATCGACGTGGACGCGATCGACACGCTCAAGAACATCTACCGGCGGACGATCGAGGCGCTGGAGGGGACGTTGGGGCGCTGAATGCGGGCATCCTTACGCGAAGGGCGCGAAGGTTTCGCGAAAGGCGCGATATTTTCTTGATGGGCCAGCGCCCGGCGAATGATCCGGGCGCACCCTGCTTCGCCACCCCGCTTTCTTCCTTTTCAGATACTTTTTCGCGTCCTTCGCGAAACCTTCGCGTCCTTCGCGTACGGCTGTCCGGTTTCCTTCCATGCCCACCGTCCTGAACCTGATCGAACAATCCGCCGCCCGCCTCGATGCGGCCGGCGTGGGCTACGGCCACGGCACGACCAACGGCTTCGACGAGGCGGCCTGGCTGGTGCTGTGGCGGCTGCGGCTGCCGCTGGACGACCTGGATGCGGTGGCCGAGCGCGAGGTGTCGGCCGGCGCGCAGGCGCAGGTGGAGGCCCTGGTCGGCGAACGCATCGCGACGCGCAAGCCCGCGGCCTACCTCACCCGGGAGGCCTGGCTGCAGGGCGTGTCCTTCTACGTGGACGAGCGCGCCATCGTGCCGCGCAGCTTCATCGCCGAACTGATCGCCGACGGCAGCATCGACCCATGGTTGAGCGAGCGCACCCAGGCGGTGCTGGACCTGTGCACCGGCAACGGCAGCCTGGCCGTGCTCGCCGCCATGGCGTGGCCGGAGGTGCGGGTCGATGCCGCGGACATCTCGCCGCCCGCGCTGGAAGTCGCGGCCATCAACATCGCGCGTCATGCGCTCGATGCACGCATCACCCTGCGCGAGAGCGACGGCCTGGCCGCCCTGCCCGGCCCCTACGACCTCATCCTGTGCAACCCGCCCTACGTCAATGCGCAGAGCATGGCGGCGCTGCCGGCGGAGTACCGGGCCGAGCCCGAACTCGCGCTGGCCGGCGGCGAGGACGGCATGGACTTCGTGCGCCGCCTCCTTGCCGACGCACCGGCGCGCATGCGCAGCGAGGCCGTGCTGGTGCTGGAGATCGGCAACGAGCGCGCGCATTTCGAGGCCGCCTTTCCCGCCCTCGAGGTCGTCTGGCTCGAGACCAGCGCGGGCGACGAGCAGGTGCTGCTGGTCACGCGCGAGGCGCTGGCCGCCATGGCACCGCCCTGAGGGCCCGCCGGAACGCTATCGAATTCATAGCTGCTCGCGCCCGCCGGGCGGGCGCTGCAGCCACTTTTCCCTTGCAATTCCTGCGCGGCGCGCAGGGCCCTGCCGCGCGCCCGGACAAGGCCGCGCCGGGATAATCGGACCCAGTCCATGATCACCCTCAAGAACGTCATCCTGCGCCGCAGCGCCAAAGTGCTGCTCGACGGCGCCACCGTCACCATCAACCCCGGCGAGAAGGTCGGCCTGGTCGGGCGCAACGGCGCCGGCAAGTCGACCCTGTTCGCGCTGCTCAACGGCGGCCTGCACGAGGACGGCGGCGATTTCTCGATGCCCAGGCAGTGGCGCCTGGCCCAGGTCGCGCAGAACATGCCCGAGACCAGCGAGTCGGCCACCGACTTCGTGGTGGCCGGAGACACGCGCCTGGTGGAACTGCGCGAACAGCTCGCCGCGGCGGAAACCGCACATGCCGCCCATCCCGACGATGCCGATGCCGGCATGGCCCTGGCGCACGCCTACACCGACCTGGCCGACGCCGGCGAGCACGACGCGGTACCGCGCGCACAGGCGCTCATCCTCGGCCTGGGCTTCAAGGTGCACGAGCTGGACCAGCCGGTGGACAGCTTCTCCGGCGGCTGGCGCATGCGCCTGCAGCTGGCGCGCGCGCTGATGTGCCCGAGCGACCTGCTGCTGCTCGACGAGCCGACCAACCACCTGGACCTGGACGCGCTGGTGTGGCTGGAGGCCTGGCTGCAGCGCTATGCGGGCACCATGATCGTCATCAGCCACGACCGCGAATTCCTCGACGCCGTGACCGACGTGACGCTGCACATCGAGCACGCCAAGCTCACGCGCTACGGCGGCAACTACAGCAAGTTCGAGGACATGCGCGCGCTGCAGCTGGAACAGCAGCAGGCCGCCTTCGCCAAGCAGCAGGACAAGATCGCGCACCTGCAGAAGTTCATCGACCGCTTCAAGGCCAAGGCCAGCAAGGCCAAGCAGGCGCAAAGCCGCGTCAAGGCGCTGGAGCGCATGGAGCGCGTGGCGCCGCTGCTGGCCGAGGCCGACTTCACCTTCGAGTTCAAGGAGCCGGCGAACATCCCCAACCCGATGCTGACCATCGGCGACGCGAGCTTCGGCTACGTGCAGGAGGATGCACCGCCCAAGGTGATCCTCACGCACGTCAACCGCTCGGTGCTCGCGGGCCAGCGCATCGGCATCCTGGGAGCCAACGGCCAGGGCAAGTCGACGCTGGTCAAGACCATCGCCCGCGAGATGGGCGCGCTGGCCGGCACCGTGACCGAGGGCAAGGGTCTGAACATCGGCTACTTCGCGCAGCAGGAGCTGGACGTGCTGCACCCCGGCAGCAACCCGCTGGAGCACATGGTTCGCCTCGCGCGCGACCTGGGGCCCCAGTCGCGCGAGCGCAGCACCGAGCAGGACCTGCGCGGCTTCCTGGGCAGCTTCAACTTCAGCGGCGACATGGTCAAGCAGCCCGTGGGCACCATGAGCGGCGGCGAGAAGGCGCGGCTGGTGCTGGCGATGATGGTGTGGCAGCGCCCCAACCTGCTGCTGCTGGACGAGCCGACCAACCACCTGGACCTGGCCACCCGCGAGGCGCTGGCCGTCGCGCTCAACGAATTCGAGGGCACGCTGATGCTGGTCAGCCACGACCGGGCGCTGCTGCGCTCGGTGTGCGACGAGTTCTGGCTGGTCGGCCGTGGCGCCGTGAAGGACTTCGACGGCGACCTGGACGACTACCAGCGCTACCTGCTCGACGAGGCCAAGCGCCAGCGCGAGCTGGCCAAGCAGGCCGCCGAGCCGCCCGCACCCGCGCCGGCACCGGCGCCGGCGCCGATCGCTGCGGCCGCTGCACCCGCATCGCCCCGCCAGACCTCCGACGGCGACGGCCGCGCCCAGCGCCAGCGCAGTGCGCAGGAGCGCCAGCAGCGCGCCGAACAGACGCGTCCGTTGCGCAAGGAACTGGCGAGCATCGACGAACGCCTGGCCAGCGCCGGCGCCGAGAAGGCGGCACTGGAAGCGCGCCTGGCGCAGCCGCTGCCGGCGCCCGAGATCGCCGACGCCGGCCGCAAGCTCAAGCTGCTGGGCGACGAGATCGACGCCCTGGAGGAGCGCTGGATGACGCTGTCCGAGCAGATCGAGGCCCTCGCCGCCGCCTGATCGACCGATCCCATGCCGTCCGCCACCGAGCTCGCCCAGGGCGACCCCGCCCTCCTCGCCGCCATCCGCCGCAGCAGGCGACTGCTGGGCCGCAAGGCGCTGATGGCCGCGGCCGCCAGCGCCGTGCCGGTGCCGGGCATCGACTTCGCCGCCGACGCCGCGCTGCTGGCGCGCCTGGTGCCGCAGATCAGTGCCGAATTCGGCCTGGCGGCCCCGCAGATCGCGCACCTGTCGCCGCAGCAGCGCGAGCGGGTCATGCAGATGGCCGGCAGCCTGGGCACGGTGCTGGTGGGCAAGCTCGTCACGCGCGACCTGCTCATGACGCTGGCTCGGCACGCCGGCATGAAGCTCAGCGCCAAGCAGGCCGCGCGCTTCGTGCCGCTGGCGGGCCAGGTCGTGTCGGCTGCGCTGGGCTATGCGGCGCTGCGCGCCATGGGCGAACAGCACATCAAGGACTGCGTGCGGGTCGCGCGGGCGGCGCAACTGGTGCTGCCCGGCCCCGCCGCGGCGCCGCTCGAGCAGGCGGCGACTGCCCTGCCCCCCGGCGCCCGGCCCCCCTTCTGGCGCCGGCTGGGCGCACGCTGAGCGCCGCCGATCATGATCGCCCAGGATGCCCCGGCGACCGGCGCGAACACGGCGTCGAGCTGTCACATACTTTCACATGACGGAATGACATCGGCCTCAAGTTCCCGCGCATCGCGTGGCATAGTGTGTTTCAGGGGATTGACACCAACAGCGCCCGCCACCGGCACGCCGACGTGCAGGGTGGAAGGAACAGCAAAGCGCAGGGCTTCCGCTTCGGAATCCGGGAGAAACGAAGCATGAACAACGCAGAACTGGCAGCGTCGGTGGAACGGCTCATGAACTGGGTCGATTACTACCTGCACTGCGAACTCGACGACGAGTACCAGCATGACAAGCCGCAGGCTGCGCGCATGCAGCTGGAGGCTGCGCTGCGTGAAGAGCTGCTGCGCGCGCACGCGCACGGGCTGGTCGCGTCGGTGTCCGCAGGTGCACGCGAGGCCGGCGCCGGCACGCGCGACGACCTGGTCCGCTGAGCCCGGCGGCCGGCGCGCGCCCCAGGCCTAGGCGAACAACGCGGTGTAGCGCCGCTGCATCTCCTGCGGGCTGACCTTCTCGATCTCGTGCCCGATCAGCCAGCGGTGCCCGAAGGGATCGCGCACGGTGCCCGAGCGCTCGCCGTAGAAATGATCTTCCGGCGCCCGCTCCAGCGTACCGCCCGCGGCCACGGCCCGGGCCACCAGCGCATCGGCATCGTCGACATGCAGGTGCAGCGTCACCGGCGTCGCGCCCAGGCCCTGCGGACTGCGCACGCCCATCTCGGGGTACTCCTCCGACAGCATCAGCGTGTGGCCGTCCAGGTCCATCTCGGCATGGCCGACGCGCCCGTCGGGCTCCGTCAGCCGGAACAGTTCGGACGCGCCGAAGGCACGGGTGTAGAAGTCCATCGCTGCGCGCGCGTCGCGCACGCACAGGTAGGCATAAAGGGCGTGGACGGCCATGCAAACTCCATGGGTGGGTGGGCGATGGCCGCATTCTGGGCCGCCGCGCCGACGGCGTCTTGAAGGAATTTGACCTGCTTCAGCCGAGGATCGGCACATGGTTCGGCGTGGCCGGATCGGCGCGTCTTCGCCACTCGGACGGCGCCACGCCCGCGACGGCACGGAACGTGTTCGCGAGATGCGCCTGGTCCGCGAATCCACTCGCAGCGGCCACGTCCGCCCAGCCCAGCGACGGCTGTGACGCCAGCTCGATCGCATGCGCGACACGGCGCAGGCGCAGCCACTCGCGGGGCAGCAGGCCGGTCGAATGGCGAAACAGCGCGATCCAGTGCCGGTGACTCAGGCCGCTGGCCTCCACCATGCCGCGCACGCGTTCGACCCGGTGCTTGGAGACCGACAACGCATCGGCCAGCACGGGGTGCAGCGCAGGCTCACGGCCCAGCGAGCGCGCGACGAGCCATTGCTCCACCAGCGCCAGCCGCCGCGTCGCGCCGGTGCAGGCGTGCAGGCGGCACAGCAGCGCATCGACCGCGCCCTGGCCCACCAGCAGCTCGAGCGGGGTGTGATGTCCTGCCAGGGCACTTTCCGGAACGCCGAGCAACACCTCGCTCGCACCCGGCCTCAACACGACGCCGACCGAGGCCGCGACCCCGGACGGCTCACGCACGTGGTAGGCCGCGCGTGCGCCGCCGACGACCGCGTGGCCCAGCCGATGCCCGCGGAGGTCGGTCGCGCCGTCATAGGTCCTGATCGGCGGCCCGCCGATGCGCAGCACTAAGTGGGTCAAACCGGTCGGGATCACGTGCTCCCTCGACGCAGATGCGCCCGGGACCTGCGGGGCCGCCTCGTGCGACCAGACCTGCGAGACCAACGGGCGAAGCGCGGGCGTCGCAGGTCCAACGGTCGAAGTCATCCGCGCATGCTACGCCCTGCACGCGTTGCAGGCCCGAGCCGGCCGGATCGACATGGAGGCAACATCCCAGCGGAGGTGTTTGACGCGGCTCCCGTGGACGGCCAGACCCCCTGAGCCACAACTTCCATCGCCAAGCCGTGTTCGTCAGAGCAGGAATGCCGAAGAGCCGTCACTGCGTCATAGCGCGTCGCGAGATGAGGGTCGAGGCGTTCTTCGCCGTCC
>JAVHYA010000014.1:0-16524 GCA_031119395.1 Pseudomonadota bacterium | reverse complement strand
GCCGTCGCCGTCGCCGTCGATGGCGCACGAGGCATCGGGCGGTGCCACGCTCTCGCGGCTGAACACGCCGACGACGCCGACCTTGCGGCCGTCCTTCGGCGCACCGTGGTGCTTGCGCAGCCGCTGGCGCAACTGGGCCAGCAGCGGGTCGTGCGAGGCCAGTGCGATGTCGTCGATCTCGACGCGGTGCGCGAGGCGCTTGCCGCCCGCTGCCCCCACGGTGATGAACTCGGCGGCGCGCTGCGAACGCGCCCAGGCAGCCATGGCGACCTTGGCCGCCATCTGGTCGCAGGCATCGATCACGGCGCTGACGGGCCCCGCGCCGTGCTCGGCCGACGCGCGCAATGCATCCCAGTTGCCGGGCTCGACGAACTCGTCCAGGGCCAGCACGCGGCAGTCGGGGTTGATGTGCAGCACGCGCTCGCGCATGGCCTCGACCTTGGCCTGCCCGACGGTGCTGTCGAGCGCGTGGATCTGGCGGTTGATGTTGGACTCGGCGATGTGGTCGAGGTCGATCAGCGTGAGCGCGCCGACGCCGCTGCGGGCCAGCGCCTCGACCGCCCACGAACCCACGCCGCCGATGCCGGCGACGAGGACATGCGACGCGCGGATGCGCGCCGCGCCGGCCACGCCGTAGAGGCGCTCGAGTCCGCCGAAACGGCGCGCTGCATCGGCAACCAGCGCTTGTGCCGCCTGCATCACGACGCGCGCCCTTCGGCGGTGGAGCCCGGCGCGCTCAACGCAGGCGCGAGAGGCGCTCGCGCCCGGCCTGGGCCGCTTCCGATTGCGGGTAGGCCTTCACCAGGTCCTCGAGGGTACGCCGCGCGGCGCGCGTGTCCTTCAGCTCGATCTGGCAATTGGCGATCGACAGCACGGCCTCGGGGGCCTTCACGTGATCGGGCGCCATCGAGAGCATCGAGCGGAAGTTCGCGATGGCCTCGGTGTAGTTGCGCGTGGCGTATTGCGCGTTGCCCAGCCAAAACAGCGCCGACGGGTTGTAGCCGCTGCGCGGGTAGCGCTTCACGAACTCGGCAAAGGCGGTCTGCGCCTGCGCGAACTGACCGGCGCGAAAGACACCGAGCGCCGCCTCGAAGTCGGCCTTTTCCTTCGGATCGGCCGTGAACTCGCGGCCGTCGACCTGCACCTGCGACGGTTCGCTCTGCTTGAGCTTGGTGTCGAGGTCGGTCTGGCGCTGCTGCATGTCGCTGAGCGTCTTGGCCAGCTGCTCGTTCTGCCCCGTCATGCGGGCGAGGTCGCCGCGCATGCTGTCGATCTGCTGCTGCAGGTCGACCAGGCTGCGACGCAGCTGGCCGTTCTCGTCGGACAGCCGCTGCGTGGTGTTCTCGGACTGCGTGCGAATGGCCTCGACACGCTGGCGCAGGTCGAGGATGGCGCGGCGCGCCTCGTCGTCCTCGAACAGCGCCGCTTGTGCACTGGCCGCGCTACACAGAACAAAGGCGGCAAGCGCCGCCTGCCGCCAGGTAGCCTGGAGTCTCATCAGCGGTAGACGATCTCGGCGCGGCGGTTTTGCGCCCAGGCGTCTTCACCCGTGCCTTGCACCGCAGGCTTTTCCTTGCCGAAGCTCACGGCTTCGATCTGTGCGTCGCTCACGCCCAGCAGGGTGAGCGCACGGCGCACGGCTTCGGAGCGCTTCTGGCCGAGTGCCAGGTTGTACTCGCGGCCGCCGCGATCGTCGGTGTGGCCTTCGATCGAGATGCGACGCGACGGGTTGGCCTTCAGGAAGCGGGCATGGCCGTCGATGAGCGACTGGAACTCGGGCTTGATCGTGTAGCTGTCGAAATCGAAGTACACGATGCGTGCCACACCGACCGGGCCTTCGCGCGTCTGCGCGTTCGGGTCGATGGTGACGGGGGCGACGCCGCTGGCCGACCCACCCGTGCCGCCTGCCCCTGCGCCGGCGTTGGAGACGGGCGCCTCGTTGAGCTTGGTGCCCGACGAGCAACCCGCGATCAGCGCGGCGATGGCCAGCGATGCAATCGAAATCGAACTTCTACTCAGCATATGGAACTCCTCAAATTGATCCGATGATCATTGCTTCTGAAATGGACCCCAGTCCGGCTCACGAATGTCCCCTGCCTTCCCCGCCAGCCGCGCCTTGATCTTTCCATCGAGCGTGGTGGTCATCAGGGCCTCGCGCCCCTGCAGCTGCGTTGCATAGACGATCAGCTTGCTGTTGGGCGCGAAACTGGGGCTCTCGTCGGCGGAGGTGTCCGTCAGTGCCGTCACGGTGCCGCTGGCCAACTCCATCACATGGAGTTTGAACGCCCCGCCGACGCGCGAGATGTAGGCCAACCACCGTCCGTCCGGACTCAGCGCGGGCGAGATGTTGTAGGAACCGGAGAAGGTCACGCGCGTCGGCGCACCGCCGCTCGCTCCCATCTTGTAGATCTGCGGCGAGCCGCCGCGATCGCTGGTGAAGTAGATCGTGCTGCCATCGGCCGAATAGGTGGGCTCGGTGTCGATGGCGCTGCTCTGCGTCAGCCGCCGCGGCTCGCCGCCGCTGGCGGGAATCGAATACAGCTGCGAGCCGCCATCGCGGCTGAGCGTCACGGCCAGCGTGTTGCCGTCGGGCGACCAGGCAGGCGCACTGTTCGAACCCTTGAAGTTGGCGACCAGACGGCGCTGGCCGTTGGCCACCGAATGCACATACACCACCGGCTTGCGCGACTCGAAGGACACGTAGGCCAGCTGGCCGCCGTTGGGCGACCACACGGGCGAAATGATCGGCTCGGGGCTGGCCAGCGCGGCCTGCGCGTTCTCGCCGTCGGCATCGGCCACCCACAGCGTGTAGCGGCCGCCGGCCTTGGTGATGTAGGCGATGCGGGTCGAGAAGATGCCTTTGTCGCCCGTCAGCTTTTCGTACACATAGTCGGCGATGCGGTGCGAAGCCAGCCGCAGGTCGGCCTGGGGCACGGTGTAGCTCTGGCCGCCGAGGTCCTGGCCGCGCACCACGTCCCACAGGCGGAAGCGCACGTCATAGCGACCGTCGGCCAGCCGCGTCACGCTGCCGCCCACCAGGGAGTCGGCGGTGCGCTGGCGCCACAGGGACAGGTCGGGGCGCGAGGTCTCGTCCATGGCCTGGCCGGAGGCATCCACGCCACGGAACTGGCCGCTGCGCTCGAGGTCGGCCTTGACGATTTCGGAGATCTTCTGCGGCGAGGCGTCTTCGCCCTTGAAGGGCACGAGCGCGATCGGCAGCTGCGTCAACCCGACGCCCGACACCTCGACGCGGAACTGCGCCAGCGCCGGCAATGCGGTGAGTGCGGGAGACAGGGCGATGCCCGCAAGAAGGCTGCGGCGGGCGAAGGAAGAAACTGTGAAAGGAAACGTCGGCGGCAACGGCTTGTTCATGCAGTTCGGAGAAATTTCCCTGAAGGAAGTTTCCGTCAAGCGGAAAGATGTGAATGGTACACACTGCCTTGCATGTCTCGTCACAAACTGTTCGACGTTCCGATGCAGTCCTACAGCACGTCGCACGGCCCGAAGCGACGGGCATGCCCCCGTAGAATCCGCCGCCTATGCAGCCTTCCCCCGCCGACGTGCCCGCGCGAGCACCCTTGACGCGCCGGCTCCAGCGGCTCATGGCCTGGTTCGGCGGGTCGCGGCGCTGGTGGGCCATCGGCGTCGGCACCGCCATGGTCGCGGCACTGACCGAGCCCCTGATGCCCGCACTGATGAAGCCGCTGCTCGACCGCGGCTTCACGCAGGGCCAGCTGGCGCTGTGGATGGTGCCTGCCTTCATCATCCTGCTGTTCGCGGTGCGCGGCGTGGCGCAGTTCGTGTCGCAGTACGCGCTGGCGCGCATCGCCAACGAGGGCATGCAGCGGCTGCGACGCGTGCTCTTCGACCGGCTGCTGGTGGCCGAGCTGGGCCTCTTCTCTCGCCAGTCGGCCAGCGCACTGTCGAACACCGTGGTGTACGAGGTGCAGACCGGCGGCGTGCTGCTGGTGCAGGCACTGCTGGGCGTCTCGCGCGACGGCTTCACGGTCATCGCCCTGCTCTTCTACCTGCTCTACCTGAACTGGAAGCTCACGCTGGTCGTGGCCCTGCTGGTGCCGGGCACGGCCTGGATCATGAAGGTGCTGTCCAAGCGCCTGTACCGGCTCACCCGCCTGGGCCAGGAGGCGACCGACGAGCTCGCGTACGTCGTGGAAGAGAACGTGCTGGCCCACCGCATGGTGCGCCTGCACGGCGCGCAGGCCGGCCAGTCGGAGCGCTTCGAACGGCTGAGCCACAGCCTCAACCGGCTGGCCGTGAAGTCGACCATCGCCTCGGCCGCGATGACGCCGCTCACGCAGCTGTTCGCCGCGGTCGCGCTGTCGATCGTGGTGATGATCGCGCTCTGGCAAAGTGGCGAGCAGGGCCTGACCGTGGGCGGCTTCGTCGCCTACATCACGGCGATGCTGATGCTCATCGCACCCATCCGGCGCCTGGCCGACATGGCCAATCCGATCACGCGCGGGCTGGCCGCACTGGAACGCGGCCTGGGCCTGATCGACGACACCGCGTCGGAGACCGAAGGCGCCTTCGAGATCGCACGCGCCAACGGCCACATCGAGCTGCGCAACGTGCGCGTGGCCTACCGCGAGGATGCGGCGCCGGCGCTCGACGGCCTGACCCTGACGGTGCGACCCGGCGAAGTGGTCGCGCTGGTCGGCCCCTCCGGCTCGGGCAAGACGACGCTGGTGAACCTGCTGCCGCGCTTCGTGCTGCCCACCTCGGGGCAGGTCCTGCTCGACGGGCAGGACGTGGCCGGCTGGAAGCTGTCCAGCCTGCGCGCGCAGTTCGCGCTCGTGAGCCAGGACGTGGTGATGCTCAACGACACGCTGGCCGCCAACGTGGCGCTCGGCCAGGCCATCGACCGCGAGCGCGTGCAGCGCTGCGTGGAGGCCGCGAACCTGGCCGCCCACGTCGCGGGCCTGCCGCAGGGCATCGACACGGTGCTGGGCCACAACGCGACGCAGCTCTCGGGCGGGCAGCGCCAGCGCCTGGCCATCGCACGGGCCCTGTACCGCGACGCGCCGGTCTTGCTGCTGGACGAAGCCACTTCGGCGCTGGACACCGAGTCCGAGCGCCTGGTGCAGGAGGCGCTGCAGCGCCTGATGCAGGGCCGCACCACGCTGATCGTGGCGCACCGCCTCACCACCATCCAGCACGCCGACCGCATCGTCGTGATGGACCACGGCCACATCGTCGAGCAGGGCAGCCATGCCCAGCTGATGGCGGCGGACGGGCTCTACGCCCGGCTGCAGACGCACACGCCGATGCCGGCGAGCGAGCCCCAGGCCGAGCCGGTCGACACCTGACATCGGCTCGCGTTCGACGGCATCGAAGCGTTCACGCCGAGCGCGTCGTAGCACGGCGAGGGGCTACGGCAAGCCCAGCCTGAACGGCTCCTTAGCTCGCTGCCTGGTGATGGGTCGGCATTCAGAGAGAAACGGCCCGCAGCGCCCGGCGGACGGGCGCCGCCAGCTATCTTTTCGATAGCAAATGGCGGCGCATCACATCAGCACGATGTCGTACTGGCCTTGCCCCATGGCCGGTTCGGCCTGCAGCGAGATGCGCTTGCCGATGAAGTCCGAAAGGCCCGCCAGGTGCTGGCTTTCCTCGTCGAGGAAGAGCTCGATCACCTGCGGCGACGAGACGATGCGGATCTCGCGCGGCGTGAACTGGCGGGCCTCGCGCAGGATCTCGCGCAGCACGTCGTAGGCCACGCTGCGTGCGGTCTTGACGATGCCCTGCCCGCCGCAGGCCGCGCAGGGCTCGCACAGCATGTGGGCCAGAGATTCGCGCGTGCGCTTGCGCGTCATCTCGACCAGGCCCAGTTGCGAGAAGCCGCCCGCGGTGGTCTTCACCCGGTCGCGCGCCAGCTCCTTGCGGAAGGCCGCCAGCACCTGCTCGCGGTGCTCGTCGCGTGCCATGTCGATGAAGTCCACGATGATGATGCCGCCCAGGTTGCGCAGCCGCAGCTGGCGCGCGATCGCCTGCGCCGCCTCCAGGTTGGTCTTGAACACCGTGTCGTCGAAATTGCGCGCGCCGACGTAGCCGCCGGTGTTCACGTCCACCGTGGTCAGCGCCTCGGTCTGGTCGATCACCAGGTAGCCGCCCGACTTGAGGTCCACGCGCCGGCCCAGCGCCCGGGCGATCTCCTCATCGATGTTGTAGAGGTCGAAGATCGGCCGCTCGCCGGCGTAGTGCTGCAGCTTGTCCACGGCCTGGGGCATGAACTCCAGCCCGAACTTGCGCAGCGCCTCGTACTGCTCGCGCGAGTCGATGCGGATGCTGGTCGTCTCCTCGGTCGTCAGGTCGCGCAGCACGCGCTGCAGCAGGCTCAGGTCCTGGTGCAGCAGCGACACGGCGGGCAAACGCGTCGACAGTTCGCGGATGCGCGACCAGGTCTTGCGCAGATAGGCGATGTCGTCGGCCAGCTCCGCGTCGCTCGCGTCCTCGCCGTTGGTGCGCAGGATGAAGCCGCCATGGGCCCCCGCGGGCGCAGCGCCGCCCTCGCCCTGCGCGGCGGCCTCGGCCAGCGCCAGCAGGCGGGTGCGCAGGGCCTCGCGCTGCTCGACGGGGATCTTCTGCGACACGCCGATGTGGTTGTCCTGCGGCAGGAAGACCAGCATGCGCCCGGCGATGCTGATCTGCGTCGACAGCCGGGCGCCCTTGGTGCCGATCGGGTCCTTGATGACCTGCACCAGCAGCGACTGCCCCTCGAAGACCTGCTTCTCGATCGGCACGGCCGGGGCGTTGCGCGAATCGCGCTCGCCGCCGTTGCCCGCGGCGGGCTGGAACGCGGCGCGCGAACCCGGCGCAAAGGGCGCCACGATGTCCGCCACGTGCAGGAAGGCCGTGCGCTCCAGGCCGATGTCGATGAAGGCCGACTGCATGCCCGGCAGCACGCGCGACACCTTGCCCAGGTAGACGTTGCCCACCAGGCCGCGTTCGAGCGTGCGCTCCACGTGCAGCTCCTGCACCGCGCCGTGCTCGACGAGGGCCACGCGTGTCTCCTGCGGCGCCCAGTTGATCAGGATGTCCTGCATGTTTCAGACTTTGAAACCGACGCCACGCAACACCTGCGCGGTCTCGAACATCGGCAATCCCATGATGCCCGAATACGACCCACTGAGGTGTTCGACGAATGCGGCTGCGGCGCCCTGGATGGCATAGGCACCGGCCTTGCCCATGGGCTCGCCGCCGTCGACGTAGCGCGCGATCTGTGCGTCGGTCAGCGGGGCGAAGCGCACGCGCGAGGCGCTGAGCGCGGCGTACCGCTGCTCGCCATGCTGCAACGCCACCGCGGTGAGCACGCGGTGCGTGCTGCCCGAGAGCAGGCGCAGCATGCGCGCGGCGTCCTCGGCGTCCGCCGGCTTGCCCAGGATCGTGCGGCCCAGCGCCACGGTGGTGTCGGCGCACAGCACGGGCGCGTCGGCCAGGCTGCGCCGGCGCAGGCGCGCGACCGCCGCATCGAGCTTGAGTGCGGTGACGCGCTGCACATAGGCGGCCGGCGCCTCGTGAGGCAGCACCGCTTCCAGCGCCTCGGCGTCTTCGTGGGCATCGGCCAGCAGCAGCGCGTGCTTCACGCCGAGCTGTTCCAGCAGTTGGGCGCGGCGCGGGCTCTGCGAGGCGAGGTAGATGAAATCGGGCATGGAGAAGCGGCGCGCGACGCACTCACTCGCGGTGGTAGGGATGCCCGGCGTTGAGCGACCAGGCGCGGTACAGCTGTTCGACCAGCAGCACCCGCGCCATGGCATGCGGCAAGGTGAGGTCGGACAGGCGGATGCGTTCGTGCGCCGCGGCCTTGAAGGCGGGATCGAGCCCGTCGGGCCCGCCGATGACCAGTGCCACGTCGTCGCCCTCGTCCTGCCACGCCGTCAGGCGCGCGGCCAGGGCCTTGGTGGTGAGCGCGGTGCCGCGCTCGTCCAGGGCGACGATGCGGATGTTCCTGCCCGCTCCCTTGGCGATCGCCGCCTCGATGCGCTCGCGCTCGGCGGCGTACAGGGTTTCGAGGGTCTTGGAGCCGCGCGGCTCGGTCTTCACGGCCCGCAGCTCGAGCTTGAGCTCGGGCGGGAAGCGCTTGGCGTAGTCGTCCCAGGCCGTCTGCGCCCAGTCGGGCATGCGCTGCCCGACGGCGACGACCAGCAGCTTCATGCCTTGCGGGCAGCCGCCTTCTTGGCCGGGGCCTTGCGCGCGGCGGTCTTGCGGGCCGGGGCGGCGGCCTTCTTCGCGGCGGGTGCGCGGCGCGGGGCCGACTTGGCCGCGGCACCGGCCTGGGCCGCGGGCCTGCGCGCGGCCGGCTTCTTGGCCGCGGCGGTCTTCTTCGCCGGCGCCGGCTTCTCCTTGGGCGGCGGCGCCACCGGCTTGGGTGCGCCGAACTTCAGGCGCACCGGCTTCTCGCCCCAGATGTCCTCGAGGTGGTAGTACTGGCGGATGGCCGGCTGCATGATGTGCACCACCGCGGCGCCGCAGTCCACGATGATCCACTCGCCGTTGTCCTCGCCTTCCATGCGCGGCTTGTCGTAGCCCGCTTCCTTGACCGACTCGCGCACGCTGGCCGCCAGTGCCTTGGTCTGCCGGTTGGAGGTGCCCGAAGCGACGATCACCCGCTCGAACAGCGGCGAGAGATGCTCGGTGTTGAAGACCTGGATGTCCTGCGCCTTGACGTCTTCGAGCCCATCGACGATGGCTCGCTGGAGTTTCTGGGTGTCTTTCTTGACGGAGGCTTCGGAGGGAGAACTCATCAGGCGGGTCGGTAGAGGTGGTGTTGGTCAATATAGCGCGCAACCGGCAGGGGAACCAGCGAGGAGATGTCCTCGCCTCGCCCGGCGCGCGCACGGATGTCGGTGGCGCTGGTGGCCACCGGCGTCACGTGCAGGAACTCGAATCGCGCGCCGGACGGCAGCCCCGGCAGCGCTTGAGGGTCGAATCGGCCTTCAGCGCCCGCCAGATCTGCGCGGGCAGCTATCAAAACAATAGCAATGGAAAGAATCTCCTGCCAGCCGTGCCAGGTCGGCAGCGCGCGCGCCTGGTCGGTGCCCATCATCAGCACCAGCTGCGCATCGGGCCGTTCGGCCTGCAGTTCGCGCAGGGTGTCGAGGGTGTAGGTCGGCCCGTCGCGCTCGATCTCGCGCGCATCGACCACCGCGCCCGGCACCTCGGCGAAGGCCAGGCGCGCCATGGCCAGCCGGTCGGCGGCCCCGCTGAGCGTGCGGGCCTTGTGCCAGGCCTGGCCGGTCGGGAAGATGCGCAGTTCGGCCAGCCCGGCCTGCGCCAGCGCGGCGCGCGCCAGGTCCAGGTGCGTGCGGTGCGGCGGGTCGAAGGCACCGCCGAAGACGCCGATGCGCGGTCGAACTGGTGCCGCCCGGGATTGCGACGACGCCATCAGACCCAGTCGCGCCGCGGCAGGAAGTCGGTGTACAGCCGCGCCTCGGGCGTGCCGGGCTCGGGCTGCTGGCGGTAGGCCCAGCTGGCCTGCGGCGGCATCGACAGCAGGATCGATTCGGTGCGCCCGCCCGACTGCAGGCCGAAGTGCGTGCCGCGGTCCCACACCAGGTTGAACTCGACGTAGCGGCCGCGCCGGTACAACTGGAAGGCGCGCTCGCGCTCTCCCCAGGCCAGGCCGCGCCGGCGCTCCACGATCGGCAGGTAGGCGGGCAGGAAGGCCTCGCCCACGGCGCGCACCATCTCGAAGCTGCGTTCGAAGGCGAATTCGGAGAAATCGTCGAAGAAGACGCCGCCGATGCCGCGCTGCTCGTTGCGGTGCTTCAGGAAGAAGTACTCGTCGCACCAGGTCTTGAAGCGCGGGTACTTGTCCTCGCCGAAGGGCGCCAGCGCGTCGCGGCAGGTGGCGTGGAAGTGCACCGCGTCTTCCTCGAAGCCGTAGTACGGCGTGAGGTCCATGCCGCCGCCGAACCAGCACACCGCCTCGCCGCCGGCCGGCAGCGCCGCCAGCATGCGCACGTTCATGTGCACGGTGGGCACGTAGGGGTTGCGCGGGTGGAAGACCAGCGACACGCCCATCGCCTCGAAGGGCGCGCCGCTCAGCTCGGGCCGATGCTGCGTGGCCGAAGGCGGCAGCCTGGGGCCGCGCACCTGCGAGAAGCCGCAGCCTGCGCGCTCGAAGAGCTCGCCGCCCTCGAGGATGCAGGTCAGCCCCTCGCCCTGCAGCGGCTCGTCCGCCGCCTTGCGCCAGGGGTCGCGCACCGCACGGCCGCCATCGGCCGACTCCACCGCGCCGACGATGCGCTGCTGCAGGTCGCGCAGCCAGGTGCCGACGTCCTGCGGCCCGGTCGACCCAGCCACTCAGCTCCCCTGCCCACGCGGCGCCAAGGCGCGGTGGCCGATGTCCTTGCGGTACTGCACGCCGTCGAAGCGCACTTGCGCCGCCACCTCGTACACGCGCTGCTGCGCGAGCTTGACGTTGTCGGCCAGCACGGTGACGCACAGGACGCGGCCTCCGCTGGTGACGAGTTGCCCGTCCTTGAGCGCGGTGCCGGCATGGAAGACGACCGCATCGGGCATCTCGGCCGGGATGTTGGCGATGGCGTCGCCCTTGCGCGGCGAAAGCGGGTAACCGTGCGCGGCCAGCACCACGCCCAGCGCCACGCGACGGTCCCACTGCAGCTCGACCTGGTCCAGCGTGCCGTCGGTGGCATGCCAGAACACCTCGAACAGGTCGGACTTCAGCCGCATCATGATCGGCTGGGTCTCGGGGTCGCCCATGCGGCAGTTGAACTCGAGCGTCTTGGGATGGCCCTGCGCGTCGATCATCAGGCCGGCATACAGGAAGCCGGTGTAGGGAATGCCGTCCTTCTCCATGCCGCGGATGGTCGGCAGGATGATCTCGCGCATGGCGCGGGCATGCACCTCGGCCGTGACGACCGGCGCGGGCGAGTAGGCGCCCATGCCGCCGGTGTTGGGACCTTCGTCGCCGTCCAGCAGGCGCTTGTGGTCCTGGCTGGTGGCCAGCGCCGTGACGTTCTTCCCGTCGCACATGACGATGAAGCTGGCCTCTTCGCCCTGCAGGAACTCCTCGATCACGACGCGCGCGCCGCCCTCGTTGTGGGCAACGCCGAACCTGTTGTCGACCAGCATGAAATCCACGGCCTCGTGCGCCTCGGCCAGGGTCATCGCCACCACCACGCCCTTGCCGGCCGCCAGGCCGTCGGCCTTGACCACGATGGGCGCGCCCTTGGCGTCGATGTACGCATGCGCCGCCACCGGATCGGTGAAGGCCTCGTACTCGGCCGTCGGGATCTTGTGGCGCTTCATGAAGGCCTTGGAGAAGGCCTTGGAACTCTCCAGCTGGGCCGCCGCCTGCGTGGGGCCGAAGATGCGCAGGCCGTGGGCACGGAACTCGTCCACCACGCCGGCCGCCAGCGGCGCCTCGGGGCCGACCACGGTGAGCGCGATCTTTTCCTTCTGCGCCCATTCACGCAGCGCGACGGGCTCGCTCAGGTCGACGTTGATGAAGCGCCTGTCGGTGGCCGTGCCGCCGTTGCCCGGTGCCACGTACAGCTTGGACACACGCTCCGACTGGGCAAGCCGCCAGGCCAGCGCATGCTCGCGGCCGCCGCCGCCAATGACAAGAGTTTTCATCGCCGGGCCGCCCCAAGATGAAAACGCGCCCCCTCGGGGGGCAGCGACCACACGGAGTGGGGAGCGTGGGGGCCGATTGCTTTCATTCGGCGATCTCGGCGTTGTGGAAGACCTCCTGGACATCGTCCAGGTCTTCGAGCACGTCCAGCAGCTTCTGCATCTTCGCGCCGTCCTCGCCGGCCAGCTCGATGGTGTTCTCGGCGCGCATGGTCACCTCGGCCAGTTCGGGCTTCAGGCCTGCGGCCTCGAGCGCGTTCTTCACGGCCTCGAACTCGGCCGGGCCGGTCAGTACCTCGATGGCGCCGTCCTCGTGGGTGACCACGTCCTCGGCACCCGCTTCGAGCGCGACCTCCATCACCTTGTCCTCGCTGGTGCCGGGCGCCAGGATGATCTGGCCGCAATGCTTGAACTGGAAGGCCACCGAGCCCTCGGTGCCCATGTTGCCGCCGTACTTGGCGAAGGCGTGGCGCACCTCGGCCACGGTGCGCACGCGGTTGTCCGTCATGGTGTCGACGATGATCGCCGCGCCGCCGATGCCGTAACCTTCGTAACGGATTTCCTCGTAGGTCACGCCTTCGAGGTTGCCGGTGGCCTTGTCGATGTTGCGCTTGATGGTGTCGGCCGGCATGTTGGCGGCCTTCGCCTTGTCGACCGCCAGGCGCAGACGGGGGTTGGCGCTGAGGTCACCGCCGCCCTGGCGGGCCGCCACCATGATTTCGCGGATGACGCGCGTCCAGATCTTGCCGCGCTTCTCGTCCTGCCGGCCCTTCCTGTGTTGAATGTTTGCCCACTTGCTGTGTCCGGCCATGGCGGTCTGCTCGCGTTTCTCTGCTGTCGATGAAGGGGCGCGATTTTACCCGGATGCAGACCGCTCAAGCGCCGCAGTCCGACGGGCGGCACGCGCGGGCGTCGCGATAATCGCGCCCCGCCCGAAACCGTTGCGGCGGCGCGCCACCTGGCGCCGAAGCACCGTGGCGCTTGGGCATACTTGGCGCCTTTGCCGCCCCTTCGCACGATGACATCGACCTCCACCACCGAGCCGTCCCCGCCCCAGACCTGCGACGTGTTCGTCATCGGCGGCGGTCCGGCCGGCGCAACCATCGCGGCACTGCTCGCGCGCCAGGGGCGCCAGGTCGTGCTGGCCGAGAAGGCGCACCACCCGCGCTTCCACATCGGCGAATCGCTCCTGCCGGCCAACGTGGCCCTGTTCGACAGGCTGGGCGTGCGCGAGGAGGTCGAGAAGATCGGCATGGCCAAGTGGGGCGTCGAGTTCGTCTCGCCCGACCATGACCACCGCGTCCAGCTCGAATTCGCCGAGGGCTGGGACAAATCGCTCACCCACGCCTGGCAGGTGCGGCGCGCCGACCTGGACGAGATCCTCTTTCGCCGAGCCGCGGCCGACGGCGCGCAGGCCCTCGAGGGCTGCCGCGTGCGCGACGTCGCCTTCGATGCCGACGGCGCCACTGTCCGCGCCACGCTCGACGACGGCGCGGACCGCAGCTGGCGCACCCGATTCGTGGTCGACTGTTCCGGCCGTGACACCTTCCTGGCCAACAAGTTCAAGGCCAAGCAGAAGAACCCGCGCCACAACAGCTCGGCACTGTTCGGCCATTTCCGCAATGCCGAGCGCGGCGAGGGCAAGCTCGAGGGCAACATCACCATCTTCTGGTTCCAGCACGGCTGGTTCTGGTACATCCCGCTGGCCGACGGCACGACCAGCATCGGCGCCGTGTGCTGGCCGTACTACCTCAAGTCGCGCACCAAGCCGGTCAAGGACTTCTTCGCCGACACCATCGCGATGTGCCCGCCGCTGGCCGAGCGCCTGAAGGACGCGCAACTCGTCGACGATGCCGTCTACGCCACGGGCAATTACTCCTACACCAGCACGCACTGCAGCGGCGAGCGCTACCTGATGCTGGGCGATGCCTTCACCTTCATCGACCCGGTGTTCTCCTCGGGCGTGTACCTGGCGATGCACAGCGCCTTCGAGGGGGTGGCCGTGGTCGACGCCACGCTCGACGCGCCCGCCAAGGCACCCGCCGCCCGCCGGGCCTTCGAGAAGTACATGCGCTTCGGCCCGCGGGAGTTCTCCTGGTTCATCTTCCGCGTGACCAACCCGACCATGCGCGAGTTCTTCATGTACCCGCAGAACCCGCTGCGCGTGAAGGAGGCCCTGATGGGCCTGCTGGCCGGCGACATCCACGGCAAGACCCCGCTGTGGAACTCGCTGCGCGCGCTCAAGGGCTTCTACTTCGTGGCCTGCGCCCTGCACCCGCGCCGCAGCTGGAACGCGTGGCGACGACGCCGGCGCAACGTGCGCGACCTCGGCCCGCTGGCCGGCGAGAACGTGGTCGACGCCAAGTGATGACCGCGCCCTCCTCCCCACCCGCGGCGCCCTTGCGCGTGCAGCGCCTGCCGCTGGCGCAGATCCTGGCTGCTGCAGGACACGACCACGCACACGCCCCCTTCGCCGCGCTGACCTACGGCGTCGCCGGCCACGAACCGTGGATGACCGGCGTCAGCGCCCACGTGCTGCTGGAGCACGAGCCGCTCGCCGACGTGTGGCACGCGGGGCCCGCCGTGCAGTCCGGCACCACGGGCGTGGTGCGCTGGCGCACCGATGGCGACTGGCTGCTGGGCGTGGTCGACCTCAGTGCCGCCGACGAGGCCGGCGGCCTGGAGCCGCTGGCGCGTCGCGCCTACGGCAACGTGTTCGACGCGATGCGCCAGACCGGCTGCACCGAGTTGCTGCGCATCTGGAACTACCTGCCCCGCATCAACGCCGACGGCGGCGGGCTGGAGCGCTACCGGCAGTTCAATGCCGGCCGGCAGCAGGCCTTCCTGGACGCGGGCGCGGCCGCCTTCGACGGTGCGCCGGCCGCCTGTGCGCTGGGCCTGCGCGACGGTGGCCTGTGCGTGCGCTTCCTGGCCGGCCGCGTCAAGGCGCTGCCGATCGAGAACCCGCGGCAGGTCTCGGCCTACCGCTACCCCGACCGCTACGGACCGCGCGCACCGACCTTCTCGCGCGCCGCGCTCGCGCCGCTGGGCGACGGCGAAGTCGCCTTGTTCGTTTCGGGCACCGCCAGCATCGTCGGGCACGAGACGGTGCATGCGGGCGACGTGCAGGCCCAGGTGGCCGAAACGCTGACCAACCTGCACACCGTGATCGGCGAGGCCGCCGCCCGCACCACCGCGCACTTCTCGCTGAAGGATACCGAGCCGGTCGTCTACGTGCGGCACCCGGCCGATGCGCCGCGCATCCGTGCGCAACTGGCCGAGGCCCTGGGCGAAGACTCGCGCTTCATGCACCAGGCGGTGTTCCTCGAGGCCGACATCTGCCGGGCCGACCTGCTGGTCGAGATCGAGACGCACGGCACGGCGCCCGGGAGCCTGATCGCGTCATGACGAGGGTGCTCGGCCTCCTGAAGGCCATCCTCCTCGCGCCGGTGCTGTACGTGTTGCTGCTGGGCCTGGGCCTGGCGTCGCTGGTGTGGAACCTGATCTCGATGGTGCTGTACCCGCTGCTGCCGGCGGCGCGCGGACGCGTGGTGGGCCGCGCGGGCATCGCCTACGGGTACCGCGGCTTCTGGATCATCGCGTCGCTGGTGGGCATGATGCGCATCGACGCGCGCTGCCTGGCGCCGCTGCGTGACGAGGCGGGGCTGGTGATCGTGGCCAACCACCCGACGATGCTCGACGCCCTGCTGCTGGTGGCGCACCTGCCGCGCAGTGCCTGCATCATGAAGGCGTCGCTGATGAAGAACGTCTTCCTCGGTGCCGGAGCGCGCCTGGCGCGCTACATCCGCAACGACTCGGCGCGCACCATGATCAAGCTGGCCGTGGCCGACCTGCGCGAAGGCGGGCAGCTGGTGATCTTCCCGGAGGGCACGCGCACCGAAGGCGGTCCGCTCAACCCCTTCCGCCCCGGCGTGACGCTGATCGCCAAGATGGCGCAGGCGCCGATCCAGACCGTGTTCATCGACACCGATTCGCCCTACCTCGGCAAGGGCTGGCCCATCTGGCGCGTGCCGCCGCTGCCGATCGTGTTCAACCTGCGGCTGGGCGAGCGCTTCGCGCCCTCCCAGGACAGCGACGCGCTGCTGGCGCAACTCGAAAACTACTACCGCCATCACACGGAACCGCGCACAGGGAGTGCGCCCGCCACCGAATGCCAGAGCTCTCGCGCACCCACCTTGTCCTGATTCCCAGCTACAACACCGGCGAGCGCCTGTTCTCCACCGTCGCCGCGGCGCGTGCGCAGTGGGGGCCGGTGTGGGTGGTCGTCGACGGCAGCACCGATGGCACGGGTGAACGCCTGGCGGCGCAGGCCGAGGGCGACGCCGGCCTGCGGGTGTGGTGCCTGCCCGAGAACCAGGGCAAGGGTGCGGCCGTGATGCATGGCCTGCGCACGGCGCTGGCCGAGGGCTACACGCATGCGCTCACGATGGACTCCGATGGCCAGCACCCGGCAGACCTGATCCCGGCCTTCATGCATTCGTCGATGGCACGGCCCGAGACGATGGTGCTGGGCCGTCCGGTGTTCGACGCCAGCGCGCCCTTGCTGCGGGTGCGCGGGCGCAAGGTGTCCAACGGCTGGACGCAACTGGAGACGCTGTTCGCGGGCATCGGCGATTCGCTGTACGGCTTTCGCGTGTACCCGATCGCCGACCTGCTGGCGGTGATGGAGAAGCAGCCGTGGATGCGCCGCTTCGATTTCGACACCGAGGCCGTGGTTCGGCTGGCCTGGCGCGGGGTGAAGCCGGTGAACATCGACGCGCCGGTGAAGTACCTGAGCGCGGAAGAAGGCGGAGTCTCACACTTCCGCTATGGGCGCGACAACGTGCTGCTGACGTGGATGCACACGCGGCTCATGGTCGAGTTCGTGTTGCGGCTGCCTGGGTTGCTGAT
>JAVHYA010000061.1:16614-26212 GCA_031119395.1 Pseudomonadota bacterium | reverse complement strand
CAGCCGGGCTCGAGCTTCAAGCCCTTCATCTACTCCGCTGCGCTCGAGAAGGGTTTCGGGCCCGCCACGGTCGTGAACGACGCACCGCTGGTGTTCGACTCCGCCGCCACCGGCGGCCAGCCCTGGGAGCCGAAGAACTTCGAGGGCGGCTTCGACGGGCCGATGAGCCTGCGCACCGCGCTGCAGAAGTCGAAGAACCTGGTCACCATTCGCGTGCTGGACGCCATCACGCCGCAGTACGCGCAGGAATGGATCGGCCGCTTCGGCTTCGACCCGGCCAAGCACCCGGCCTACCTCACGATGGGCCTGGGCGCAGGGTCGGTCACGCCGATGCAGATGGCGGGTGCCTATGCCGTCTTCGCCAACGGCGGTCTGCGCGTGCAGCCGCAGCTGGTGACGCGCATCGCCGACGCGCGCGGCCAGGTGATCGAGGAGATGCCCTTGCCGCCGGTCGACGAGGCGCAGCGCGCGATTCCCGCGCGCAACGCCTTCGTGATGGACAGCCTGCTCAACACGGTGGTCAGGAACGGCACCGGCTACAAGGCCTATGCGGCGCTCAGGCGCGACGACCTCTACGGCAAGACCGGCACCACCAACGACTCCTTCGACGCCTGGTTCGCCGGCTTCCAGCCCACGCGCGTGGGCATCGCCTGGGTGGGCTACGACACGCCGCGCCAGCTGGGCGTGCGCGGCGAAACCGGCGGCAGCGTCGCGCTGCCGGTGTGGACCGCCTACATGAAGACCGCGCTCAAGGGCGTGCCCATCGCCAAACTGGCCGTGCCCGACGGCGTGACCGACATCGGCGGCGACTGGGCCTACAACGAATACGCCAACGGCGGCGGCGTGCAGGCCCTGGGCGTGGAACCGACGGCACCCCCGGTGCCGGGCAGCGGCCCCGATGCGGGCACCGTGCCGGGCATGGGCAGCAACGTGCCGGCCGAACTGGGGGTGTTTCCGATGGGGCAGGGCGCACCCCAACGCGGATCGCCCGAGCGAAACCGCATCCTGGACCTGTTCCGCTGAGCCTCGGCTCGGCTACAGGCCGGTCTGCTGGATCAGGGCCGTGATGGCGGCATCGCTCCAGCGACGCCACAGGCTCTGGGCGGCCGCCTGGGTCTGCAGCGTGACGCGGGCCTCGCCCGGCGGCGCGCGCCACTCGGGCGGCAGCGGCCCCTCGGCCACGATGCGGAACCAGGCCTGGGCCGGCTTGAGATCCTTGGCGGGCGCGGTGGGGTTGAGCGCGATCTCGCCCCCGTGGGACTGCGCCAGCATCGCATGCGGCAGCCGCTTCACGCTGCCGCCGTCGATGGCGACGATGCGGCCGTCCAGGCGGCCGCCGCGGCCCTGCACGTAGGCCTTGACCGGCGCACCGGCCTCGATGCGGAGGCGGTCGCGCTCGGGCACCAGGGCCTCGGCGCGCCAGCGCTGCCCGTCGACCACCGTCGCCAGGCGCTGCGAAGGCGCCACCCACACCCCGGGCGCCAGCAGCGGGTCGAGGTCGCGTACGGTGCCCCCGGCAGCGGTGACGATCTGCAGGCGCTGGAGCTCGGCCTGGCGGGCCCGCTGCTCGCGGGTCCAGCGGGCCGCCTGCTGCTGGGCCAGGGCGGCCTGCGCCGCCGGCGACTCGTCCAGACCCAATGCACCCTGTGCGGCCCGCTCGTAGGCCGCGGCCATGGCCTCGGCCTTGTCGCGCTCGACCGCCTGCACCGGCGCCTCCAGGGCCAGCAAGGGCTGCCCGGCGCGCACGGTCGCCCCTTCGGCCACGTCCAGCGCGACCAGGCGGGCAGCGAAGGGCGAGAACACCGGCTGCTCGACACCGGCACGCAGCACGCCCGGCGCACCCACGCGGGACGACCAAGGCAGCGCCAGCACCAGCGCGGCGCAGGCCAGCAGCAGGGCGGCCAGCCACCGCCGCCGCGACGGGATCTCGGCGCGCCGCGCATGCCACACGCGCAGCTCGGCGAGCACGGGGCGCACGATGAACACGGAGATCTCGACGAAGAAGAGGAACACCCCCAGCGCCTTGAAGAAGGCGTGGTAGACCACCAGCGCGATGCCCAGGAACAGCACGAAGCGGTAGGCCCAGGTGGCGAAGGCAAAGGCCACCAGCGCGCGCCGGAACGCCGGCGAGAGCGCCTCGGGCGAGGGCTCGGCCAGGCCCGGCAGCCAGGCGCGCAACACGCGCCGCGCCTGCGCACCCGCCCGCTCGTGCAGGCCCGGCAGGTCCAGCGCGTCGGTGAGGATGTAGTAGCCGTCGAAGCGCATGAACGGGCTCGCGTTGACCGCCAGCGTCAGCACCCAGGCGGTGGTCGCCAGGAAGAACAGCGCGTTGCGCAGGTCGGACTCGGGCAGGAAGGCCCAGCCCAGCGTGCACCAGGCGGCCAGCACCAGCTCGGCGCAGATGCCCGCCGAAGCGATGGCCAGGCGGTGGCGCGAACGGCGCAGCTTCCAGCTCTCGCCGGTGTCGGTGTAGGCCATCGGCCACATCACGAGGAAGGCGACGCCCATGTGGCCCACGCGCACGCCATGGCGCGTCGACATGAGCGCATGGCCCAGCTCGTGCAGCAGCTTGGACAGCACCAGCGCGCCGGCGAAGCCGAACACGCCTTCCCAGCTCAGCGCACCGTGCAGGTGGGCGCGCACGGTGTCCCACTGCCGTGCCGCCATGAGCAGCCCCGCCAGCGCGGCCAGCAGCGTCGCGCCCACGAAGGTGCGGGTGTAGAGCCAGCCGACCCAGGGCAGTGCCGCCTTCAGCCAGCGCTGCGGCCGCACCAGCGGCACGCGCACGAAGAGGTAGTTGTTGAGCAGCCAGCGCCAGGCCGGCGTGGGCGCACGCGGGCGCGGCGTGCGCACGAGCTGGTGGCGTGCGAGGAAGTCCTGCAGTCTTGCGACGTCCTCGGGGTGGGCCGCGAGGGTGGTGGCTGCGCGGACATCGCCGGCGATCCGGGCCGCATCGCCCAGGTGCCAGCGGCGCAGCATCTCGAACTCGAGCCAGCCGATGCGGAAGAAAAGATTGCGCACCGGGTCGCAGATGTGCCAGGCCGGTGAACCGTCGGGGTTGGGTCCGCCCGGCTCGATCTGCAGCTCCTCGCGCAGCGCCGGCCAGGGGGCGCGCTGCGGCGCCCGCGTCGGCACGCCGGGCCGTGCGGCGCCGGCCTGCGAAACGGCCGCGCCTAGCATCCGCACCACTCCCGCAGCGCGGCGAAGGGCCGGCGCAGCAGCAGGTAGCCCAGCACGGTCCAGTCGCCCGACACGCGGGCCGTGCCGCGCAGGCCGATGCGGGCGCGCTTCGGGTCGCCCTCCAGGTGGCCGCGCAGCACGTAGCTGGCCACGCCGTCGGGGGCGTCCACGGCCTGGTAGCCGGCATGGTCGAGCACGGCGCTGACCGGCGCCAGCGGCGCGACGCTGAGGAACACGGTCATCGGCGCGCCGGCGCGCAGGTTGACCGCCTCGCCCACCGGCGCCCAGGCCTGCACCCCGAGCTGTGCGGGGTCGGCCAGCTGCCCGATGCGCTCGCCGGTCTGCACCGGCCGGCCGGCCCAGTCGTCGGGGTCGGAATACACGAACACGCCCGGTGCCGCGGCCTGGATCGACAGCTGCGCGAGTTCGCGCTCCAGCGAATCGACCTCCACCTCGCGTTCGCGCAGGCGCCCCTGCGCCAGGTTGAGCTCGGCCTTCGCGGCCTGGGTCTCGATCGCCCGTTGCGAGGCCTGGTGCAGCTCCAGCCGGGCGGTGGACAGCGCCGCGCGCGCCACGGCGAGGCGGTTGTCCAGCGTGGTGTCGTCCAGCTGCGCGATCACCTGGCCGGCCCGCACTTCGGTGTTGGGCGGCACGGCGATGCGCTTGATGACGCCCTCGCGCGGCGAGGCCACCACCTGCGTCTTCAACGAGACGATCTCGGCATGGACCAGCGCGTACTCGCGCACCGGCACCAGCAGGACGAGCGGCACGAGCGCCGCGGCGACGCGGGCGCGGCGGCTGGCCCAGAGCCGGCTCCAGGCGGCCTGGAGCGAGCGGCGGCGGCCGGTCAGGGCCCACCAGGCATGGCCGTACATGCCGGCCGCCTGCAGCAGCAGGTATTCGGGGGCGCGGTCGTCGAAATCGACCGGCCAGGGCTGCTCGCGCGCCAGCAGCAGCACGGCGCGCAGGCGGCCCTCCGGGTCCACCAGCGGCAGCAGCCATACATGGGGCGGCAGCCATTCCTGCCAGCCCTCGGCCAGGGCGGGCGGCAGCATGCCGCGCGACAAGGCCATCACGCGCGCCTGCGCCGGCAGGGCCTCGAGTTCGGCGCGCAGATGGTCGGCGACGTCGGCCAGCCACAGCGCGTAGGGGGAGTCGGGCTCGACGTCGGCCAGGCCCGAGTGGCCCACCAGCCGCGTGCGCCGACGGCCCAGGTAGGCGATCAGCGCCGCCTGGCGAAAGGGCACCAGGGCCAGCGTCTCGTTGCAGATGACGAAGGCCAGGTCGGCAGGGCGGGCCGCAGCCTGCACCTTGGCCGCGAGCGCATGGAAGCTCAGGTCGGCCATCGATTCAGGACTGCTCGGCCACGGCCGCGTGCCGGGGGGCCACAGGCGTCATCGCCCGGCCGGCGCGCGCGCCTGACCGCTCATGCCCGGGAGCACGCTCGGGCCGCCGCCTTCGATATCGGCCTCGATCTCCACCGTCTGGCTGACCGCGTCGACGCGGGCCGAGATGCGCGCCACCTTGATGGCGATCGCTTCGCCGGTCTCGTCCACCCGCGCCGGCAGCCGCTCGCCGGGCTTGAGCCAGGCCAGCCAGTTGGACGGCACGTTCACCCGTGCCTTCAGCGGCCCGCTGCCGACGATGTCGATCACCGGTGCGCCGGGGTTGACGCCCTGGCCCACCTTCACATGCACGCGGGCGACGCGGCCGGCGAAGGGCGCGACGAAGTTGCATTGCGCGAGTTGCGCATCGAAGACGCGGATCTGGCTCTGCGCCTTGTTGACGTTGGCGGCGGCCAGCTCGACCTCGACCTCGGCCGCGGACTGCAGCCCCTGCAGCTTGACCTTGGCCTCGTACTGCACGCGCGCGGCTTCCAGCTCGGCGCGCGCAGCGTCGCGGCGCGCCTGCACCTCGCCGCAGTCGAACGCGGCCAGCAGCTGGCCGGCGCGCACGCTGTCGCCGAGATTGACCGCCACCCGGGCGAAGCGGCCCGCGGTCGATGCGGCCAGCGTGCTTTCGCGGTCGGCGACCACCAGGAAGCGCACCGGCGCGGCCGTGCCGGCCGGGGCACTCATGGGCGGCGAGGCGACCGGCTGGGCCTTCGGCAGGCCGGCGCAGGCCAGCCCGACGATGGCCACGGCCAGGCCCCGCGAGACATGCCGCCGCATCACCGGGCCGACACCGCGGTGCCGCCTCGCGTGTGGCGCCGCAGGTCCGAGATCACCGACAGCGTGGCGGCCTCGGCCAGCGCGCCGACCGCACGGTCGCTGACGCTGGCCGGCACGAAGGCCGCGTACTCCTGCGCCAGCAGGCCGCGCCCGCCCGGCTCGGCCAGCGTGATGCGCCACTGCGCGCGCGCCGTGCCGCGCGGCGAGGGCGCGGCACGTTCCCAGGCGAGGCCGAGCGCCAGCGCGTCCGGGCCGTCGCCGAGCACCAGGTCGTTGCGGCTGAGGATGCGCTGCACCGCCTCGCGCACGGCCGTCTCGTCGACCCCGGCCGGCAGGCCGGAGATGCGCACCTGCACCGGACGCAGCCGGGCGGCGGTGTCAGCCACCTGCGTGGCGACCTGGCCCTGCGCGGCCGCGTCGCTGCGCTGGATCGCGCCGGCCAGCGTCGGGATGTCGGTGGCGGTCACCGACTCGGGCATCAGGTCGATGCCCACGGAATTCAGCACGCGGGCGTACGAGGCCTGCGTGGCGGCATGCGCCGTGGCGAGCTGGAAGCGCGAGACCAGCGCGCGCGAGTCGGTGCGCAGCGCCTCCAGTTCGCTTTCGAGCCGGCTGCTGGCGCCGGCGCGCGAGATGCTCGACAGGCGCTGGTCGACGCGGCTGGATTCCGCCGCCAGTTCCTCGTCCACCACCGCCAGCTTGTAGCGCTCGATCGACACGCGCACCTGCGTGAGCACAGCCATCGACAGCGCCAGGCGCCGCGCTTCGTCGGTCGCCTTGCGCGCATCGTTGGTGCGCGTGATGGCGGGAATGGCGGCCAGGCGGAACAGGTCCATCGAGACGCTCAGGCCGACATCGTTCCAGTGGTTGTTGTAGAGGTACTGGTTGGAGTCGTAGCGCAGGCCGCCGTAGAGGTTCAGGCTGGGGAAGAGCGCCGCGATCTGCTTGCGGGTCTCGTTGACGCCGATGCGGGCCTTGTAGTCCTCCTCGCGCAGCTCGGGCCGGCTGGCCAGCGCGAGTTCCTCCAGGCGCGTGGTGTCCATCAGCATCGGCGTGGCCGCCATCGGGGCGCCGTCGTCGGCCAGCGTGAACTCCGTGCCGGGCGGCAGGCTCATGAGCGCGGCGAGTTCACGCTTGGCGAACTGCATCTCCTGGCGCTTGGCGTTGACCAGCGACATCGCGTCCAGCAGCGCCCGCTGGTAGGCCAGGCCCTGGGCGGGCGGCAGCACGCCGGCGCGCTCGGCCTGGCGGGACTTGTCCAGCGCCTCTTGGATGCGCGAGGCCAGCGCATCCGCCTCGGCCGACAGGCGCTGCGCCCCGAGTGCGCGCCAGTAGGCGTTGCGCACATCCTGGGCGATGTTCTGCAGGATCTTGCGACGTCGCTCCTCGGCGATGTTCACTTCGTCGGCTGCCTGCCGGGCGCGGAAGTAGCTCAGGCCGAAGTCCAGCGCATTCCACGACAGCGTGGCGCGGCCGTAGTAGTGGGTGCGTTCCTCGGAGGTCGAGGGCCGCAGGCTGACCTGACGGTCCTCGATGCCGATGCTCACGCCGCCGGAATCGTTGTTGCGATCGTTGTAGCCCGCGTCGGCCACCAGCTTGGGCAGCATGTCCTGGGCCGAGACATCCAGCAGCCCCTTGGCGAGCGCGCTTTCCATCAGCTTGAGCCGATAGTCCAGGTTGAAGCGCAGGGCACGCGCGAGCGCCTCGGAGTAGCCGATCGGTGCGGACACGGGGGCGGCATCCTTGTACATCTGCGCCTGGTCGTTGCGCACCCGCTGGGCCACCTCGTCCTGGGTGAGTTGTACCGGCGTGACGCTGCAGCCCGCGAGCACGAGTGCCGCGGCCGCCGCGAGCACGGCCTTGGGAGCGCCGGGCATCGGGGTCTTCATGAGGATCTGGTTCGAAAGGGAAGAAAAGGTCATGGGGGGCTTTCGGGTCTCGGGCCGCGTGCGGGCCTCAGGCCTGCGGCCGGGCGGGCACGCGGATGCGCACGGGCGCTCGGGCCATGTCGCGCGCCGTGCCGTGCTCGGCGGCCTGGGTGGAGATGCGTTGCGAGAACGAGGGTGCGGCGTCGCCGGCCACCGGCAGCGGGCCGCCGGGCTGTGCCACCCGCAGGCGCACCGGCGCATCGGGCGGGGCTGGGTCGTTGGCGGCGGCAGGCGCCGTGGGCGCGTCCGACTGGCCGGCGGCCGTCGCATCTCGCGCGGCCGGCTGCGCCGCATCGGGGTGGACGCCTTCGGTCGGTTCGAAGCCCGGGAACAGGTTCGCCGCGTCCGCCGGCATCGGCAGGGGCAGCCCCCGCTGGGCCATCGCGAGGGCAGCATCGCGCACGAGCGAACGCGAGAAGGCCACGCCGTCGCGGCCGACGTGTTCTGCATTCGACGGGCCTGAGCCCAGCGGCTCGAGGTCGGGGCGCGGGGCCTCGAGGCCGGGCTCGTCGCCGGCGCCGGCCACTCGGGTGGCGACGCGGGCGTCGAACAACTGGCCGAGCTCGCGCGATTCGCGAACCGCCTGCTGCACGAACAGCGCCGGCGTCATGCCCTGGGCGATGCGCGGGAGCGCCGCCCCCAGGTCCGCTGGCCGCACCGGGTCGATCGTGGGCGGATTCCATTGCGACGCGCCCTGGATCGTGATCGTCAGGCGCGCCTGGCTGGTGCTGCCATCGGCGTCGGTGAGGGTGTAGACGAAGACCTCGGTCAGCGTCTGGCCCGAACCCAGCGCCAGCACGCTGGCGTTGCGGGTATCGACCGTGTAGGTGTACGAACCGTCCGGGCGCATGACCACGCTGCCGTAGCGGCCCGCAAGCGCCGGCCCGCCGACCACCCCCGCGGTGCCGTTGAAGGCGATGCCGGTCACCGGCGTGGCCGTGGCGTCGCTGCCGAGCCGGTCCGTCACGTCGCCGCGGCCGGCGCCCGCCGGGCCGAACACGTTGCCGTCGACCGTGGTCGGGTCGGGCCGGGCCGTGCCGACCGTGGCGCTGTCGTCGCGGGCGGTGGGCACGTCGTCGACCACCAGGATGCGCAGCACGCCGCTGGCGGCATCGCCGTCGCGGTCGCGCACGACGACCTGGAGGTCGTCGGTGACCGGGCCGGCCCGGTGGTCCTGCGCGGCGCCCAGCACGTAGCTGTAGCGCAGCGTGCCGGTGGCGGCATCGAAGCCGGTGAGCGTCAGCACGCCACGGCTGGTGGTGATCGAGAGCGGCTGGCTCGCCAGCGCCTGCAGGCGCGTGGTGTCGAGCAGCGCGTCGCCGACCTGGATGCTGCCCAGGCCGTCGGGTGCGGCCACCACCATCTGTCCGGTCGTGGCCTGGCTGCCGTCGCGCGTGTCCAGGCCCGCTTCGTACACGGTGGCCTGGCCGAGCGCGTCGGCACCGTTGCCGTCCACCAGGTTCAGGAAGGCGCCGTCGTTGGCACCCCGGATGGTCACCGTGAGCGTGGCGCTGCTGGTGTCGCCGTCGGCATCGCCGAGGGTGTAGCCGATGCGCTCGACCAGCGTCTCGCCGGCGATCAGGCGCTGCACGGCCGGGTTGCTGTTGTCCAGGGTGTAGGTGTAGCGACCGTCCGGCTGCACCACCAGCGTGCCGTAGGCGAGCGTCACGACGCTGCCCGGCGCGACGGGCACGCCATCGATCAGGAGACCGGTGACGGGCACGTCGTTGGCCAGGTCGGCGCCCAGGCGGTCGTTGTCGCGCAGGTTGCCGCTCACGGAGCCGGGCGCCGCGTCCTCGGTGATGTCGATCGCGTCGTCGAGCGCCGTGGGCGCGTCGTCGATGATCCGGATGGTCAGGCTGCCGGGCGTGGAGGCGCCACCGGCGTCGGTCACCGCCAGGGCAATGACCTCGAGGCTGTCGGAGGCACCGGGTTGCTGCTGCGGACCGTCGAGCACGTAGGCGTAGCGCAGCTCGCCGGACGTCGGCACGCCCCCCACGCTGGTGCTCGCGGTGAAGCCGGTCAGCACCAGCGTGCCGGCCGGCGTGTCGATCACCACCGGCGTGGTGCCCAGGCCCTGCAGCTGGGCGAGCGTGACGACCGTGCCGCCGACCGTGACGCTGCGCAGACCGTCGGGTGTGCTGAGCTGGATGCTGCCGGTGGTGCGCTCCGAGGTGTCGGGGCCCGCCGGGCCGTCCACCAGGCCGCGCTCGTCCACCTCGGCCTGGCCGGCCGCGCTGCCGTTGCCGTCGACCACCACCAGCCCCGGGCCGCTGCCGGCATCGGTGTGGCCCTGGATGGTGATGGTGAGGGTGCTGG
>JAVHYA010000061.1:0-16514 GCA_031119395.1 Pseudomonadota bacterium | reverse complement strand
GCCGTCCGTGCGGCCCTGGATGGTGATGGTGAGCTGGGCCGTGTCGGTGCCGCCGGCGCCGTCGGACACGGTGTAGGTGTAGACCTCCGTGAGGGTGTCGCCGGTCTTGAGCGCGTTGACCGCCGCGTTGTCGTTGTCCAGCGTGTACGTGTAGCTGCCGTCGGCATTGAGCACCAGCGTGCCGTAGAGGCCCGCCAGCGCGTTGCCGACCGTGCCCGCCGTGCCGCTGCCGGCCTCGGGACCGGTGCGCACGCCCACGGCGCGCAGGTCGGCGACGCGGTTGTCGGGATCGGTGTCGGCCACGTCGCCCGTCGCGCCCGCGGTGATGAGGTTGCCGGCGATCGCCGGGCCGTCCTCGGCGACGGTGCGCGCATCGTCGTTGGCGCGCGGTGCGTCGTTGGTGGCGACCAGGGTGATCAGGCCGTTGATGGCGTTGCTGTCCAGCGCGGCGGTGCCGCCGGCATCGCCGCCGGCCTGCGCGTTGTTGCCATCGTTGAAGACCACGGTGTAGCCGCGGGTGGGGGCGGCGCCGAAATCGGTCGGGTTGTCGCTGCTGCTGCTGTAGGCGAGCGCGTTCAGCACCGCCTGCACCTGCGCGAAGGTGGTGTCGCCGTCGAAGACGATGGTCAGCGCCGCGGCATTGCCGCCGGTGGCCGTCACGCCCGGGGGCAGCGTGCCGTCGACGAACAGCAGGTCGCCGGCCACGTAGCGGTCCAGCGTCACCGTGATGCGCCCGCCGCCGACCACGCTCGCGGCCAGGGCCGCGGTGGTGGCCGGGTCGACGTCGGCCACGAAGGCGCCGCTGAGCAGCGGTGCGGAAGGAATGCTCACGCCGGTGCCGGTCTGCCCGTTCTCGGTCAGCGTGGGGTTGGTGGCGCTGCCGCCGAGCTGCGGCGCGTCGTTGCGGGGCTGGACGCTGGTGCTCAGCGTGCGCGTGAGCGACCAGTGGCTGGTCGCATCGGCATCGAGCGTGGACGTGGGGCCGAGGTCGGCGCCGGTGGCCGCCGTGACCGCCTGGTCCGACACCCGCACGACCAGCGTGCCCGGCACGCCGTTGAAGTCGGCTGCCGGCACGAAGCGCAGGGAGGCGCCGGGCGGCAGCAGCAGGGCGTTGCGGTCGCCGAGCCCGCTCGGCACGGCCGTCCAGCCGCTGCCGGTGTCGTACTCCCAGTGCCCCTGCGCCGCCGTCGAATTGTCCCCCACGACCGCGATGCCGCCGAAGGCCGTGGCGGCGTTGCCGCCGCCGGCGATGGCGCTCTGGTTGTCGGTCGCGTCGCTGTACGAGGTGCCGTACAGCGCGCTCACGGTCGCGCCGGTGCCGGGCTCGTCCTCCACGCCCGGCGCGATGCTGCCGTTGGCCGCCGTGGGCCGGTCGTTCACGTTGGTGACCGTCGTCGTGACGGCGATGGTGCCGGCGCTGAAGACACTGGCGCCTCCACCGCCCCCGACGTTCACGCTCGTGCCGCTGGCGGGCACGGCGGTGCTGGCATCGCCGTTGGCATCGGTCTCGACCAGCCGCACCGTGAGCCCGGTGGGCGTGCCGTGGTAGTTGGCCGCGGGCACGAAGCGCAGCTGCGCACTGGTGTCCAGCACCAGGGCGTTGGCATTGGTGCGCGCGCCGACGTCGCTCCAGCTGGCGCCGCCGTTGACCGAGTACTGCCAGACCCCCTGGCTGGTGTCGACCGTGGCCGAGCTGATGGCGATGCCGTAGAAGCTGTCGGACACGGTTCCGCCGGTGACGCCCGTGAAGCCGCTGTTGTCGATCGCGTCCGCCGCATCGGAGAAGCGGCCGGCGAAGAGCGCGCCGACGCTGCTGCCGGCCGGCGTGTTGACGTCCTCGACGGCCGGTGCCAGCACCACCGACGCAGCGCCGACGACCACCGGCGCGTCGTTGACGGGGTTCACGGTCACGTCGAACACGCGGGTGGTCACCAGACGATTCGAACTGGCATCCTCGTAGGCGAAGTCGCCAGGGTTGGCGTTCGCGTCGTCCGTGTCGCCGGGCAGGGTGGACGGCCGCCCGCCGCTGTTGCCGCCGTCGTTGATCACCACCGTGACGCGGAAGGTGCCGTTCCAGTCGGCTGCGGTGGCGGCGCCCGCGACGTCGGGCAGGCTCACGCGCAAGTTGTCGATGCGGCTGTTGATCTCGGCCAGGGTGCCGCTGATGACGACGCTCGCCGTGCCCACGCCCGTGACCGTGCCGCCGGTGCCGGCGACGGCCGAGATGGTGAAGCCGGCCGGCACCGTCACCGTGGCCGTCATGGCGCCACCCAGCGCATCGGCATCGGTGACGTCGATGCCCGTGAGCACGACCGTGCCGCCGCCTTCGGACACCGTCTGCGGGGTGACGAGGATGTGCGCCGGGTCGTTGACCGAAGACAGGAAGACGGCGCGCGAAGCCTGGGCCACGTTGGCACCCAGGTTCGGGGGCGTGGCGGCGTACGGGTCGATGGCGGCAGTGGGCACGGCCTGCGTGCCGCCGGCCGCGGCCGGGTTGCCGCCGCCGTTGGCGCCGCCGGTGAGCGTGCCGGCGCCATCGCGCAGGCGATCGTCGGCGATCACCTCGACGCGGAAGCCCAGGTCGGTGTTGGACAGCTGGGCCGAGCTGATGCCGACCTGCAGGCCACTCAGGTAGTCGTTGATCTGGGCGCGGGTGCCGCGGATCACGAGGGCGCTGCCGGTGCCGTCGAAGGTGCTGTCGACGGTGACGCCCGAGCCGCTCACCGACGAGCCGATGACCACGCCGTCGGCGCCGCCGTCCAGGTACTGGGCCGCGCCGAGCGGCACGCCGCCGGCGGTGGTCAGCCGCACCGTGACCTGCATGAAGTCGGTCTCGCCGGCCGTGGTGGCCAGGCTGCCGCCGTCGGTGTCGTCGATGTCACCGACCGAGAAGCCCGGCACGGCCGTGGTGCCGGTGAGCACCACCGTGCCGGTGCCGGCCGCCACGGTGGGCGCGTCGTTGACCGGGACGATGTCGATCGCGACCTGGCGGCTGGGCGCGTTGTTCGGCTGGCTGCCCGAGCCGGTGTCGCCGCCGATGCCGGCAGCGCCGTCGGAGAAGCTGATGCTCAGCGTCACGTCGCCGGGCGATGCGCCGTTGACGTCATGGTTGACGTTGGCGGCGCCCTGGTAGGTCAGCCCCAGGGTGCCGTCGCGCAGCAGCGCCTGGATGTCGCTGGCGACGCCGGTCAGGACCAGCGTGCCGCTGTTGTCGCCCGACACGGCGACCGTGCGGCCGCCGACCGGCACGCTGGTCTGCGTGCCGGTGCCGCCGATGCCCAGCTGGCCGCCCGGGACGCTGAGCGTCACGGTGACGGGCAGCCCGAAGGCTTCGGATTCCGGATCGGCGACCACGATGGCCAGCGCCGGCCCGATGCGCGTGGGCTGGTCCTCGAAGGTGGTGGCCGAGGTGCCGCCGTCGAGCGTGGCGGCTTCGTTCACGCTGGAGGCGCGCACGGTGACGCTGGCGGCGGCGATGTTGCCGACCAGCGCGCCGCTGGTGGGCACGCCCGCGCTGTACCAGTCGGGCTCGCCGGCATCGATGGCGACCGGCGTGCCGCCGGGCGTTTGCGGCTGGTTCGCCGCGCCGCCGTTGGCCCCGCCGGCCAGCGCGCCGCTGCCGTCGCGCAGGCGGTCGTCGGCGATGACCTGCACCTGGAAGACGCGGTTGCGGTCCTGGCCGAAGGTCACGTCGAGCGCATCGAGCGCGGCCTGCACCTGCGCGCGCGTGCCGCGCAGCACCAGGTAGTCGTCCACGCCGTCGCGGTCGGCATCGACGGTCGCGCCCGACGCCGAGCCGACGCCGATGCGCACCCCGCCGGCGGCGGCGTAGTCCGCGGCGGCGAAGGGATTGCCGGAGGCATCGAGCAGCCGCACGGTGACCTGCAGGAAGTCCTGTTCGCCAGTCGTGACGGCCGTGGTGTCCACGTCGCCGACCGAGAAGCCTGCGACGGGGTTGCGCCCGGGCGTTGCGCTGTCCAGGTTGATGGGGCCGGAGGGCGCGGACACCACCGGCGGGTCGTTGGCCGGATCGACGTAGATCCAGAACTGGTTGTTGGTCTGTTCCTTGTCGCCGTCGCTGAGGGTGAAAGTGAAGCGATCGGTCGGCGGCGCGGTCGGGGAGACCTTGCCGTCGGATTCGCCGCCCCGGTTGACGATGTAGACCAGCCCGTTGTCGATGTCGCGCTGCGTGAAGGAGGAACCGACGCCCAGGTACTGGAAGGTCGCACCGCCGTCGCGGGAGATGGCGATGCGGTTGCCCACCGGCACCGAGGTGATCGCGTACTGGACCTGCTCGCGCGAGCTGTCGGGGTCGTAGGCGGCCAGCATGGCGCTGGTGATGCGCGTGTAGCTGCCCTCGACCACCGTCAGCGGCTCGTTGGCCGAGCTGGCATCGGGATCGGCCTGGGTCGGGTCGGTCGCGATCTGCGGCGCGTCGTTGACGTTGGTGATCTGGATGTTCACCGTCGCCTGCGACGAGCTCGCGTTCCACCGGTCGACGGCGTGCACCTGGAAACTGGTGTTGCGCACTTCCGAACCGTCGCTGACGAAGCGCAGGCCGGTCGATGCGGCGTTGGCCGCCAGCAGCGAGGCCGGCAGCACCTGGCCCAGCGCGACGTCCTGCCATACGCCGTTGCCGTCGCGGTACTGCAGGGTGCCGCCCGTGGGCAGCGAGTCGATGACGAAGCGCAGCAGGTCGCTGCCCCCGGCATCGTTGTCGTAGGCGTAGTTGGGGCCGCCGCCGGGCAGGGTGGGACTGCCTTCGAACTGCGGCTCGCTGGTGGCGTCGTCGGCGTCGCCGATGCCGATCTGGCCGCTGGTCAGCCCGATGGTGCCGCCCTCGGCCACCACCGCCGTCGAGGAACCGGTGGCGGTCGGCGCATCGTTGACCGGGGTGACGTAGAAGGTGAAGGTGGTCGACCACGAATCGGGGCGCAGCGTGCCGTTGTCGTTCACCGTCACGCCGGCGGAGGCGCGCAGGTCGACGGTCGAGACGAAGTCCTCCACGTCGCCGTCGTGCACGAAGCGCACGTTGCCGTCGTCCAGGTCCTGCTGCGTGAAGGTGGCGTACTGGCCCAGCGCGGTCCACACGCCGGGGCTGGTCTGCCGCTCCAGCACGCCCGCGCCGCCGGGGCCGGCGCCACCGCCGTAGCCGAGGATGGTGTAGATGACCTGCGAGGCCGGCACCTTGGTGTTGGTGGCGCTGTCGCCCACGGTGTAGCTCAGCCCGGGCTCGCCGGCCGTGTAGCCGGTGCCGCGCAGCACCACGCTGCCGCCTTCCACCAGCGTGCCGCGCGAAGCGGTGCCGTCGTTGCCGGCGAAGGTGGACGAGGCCACATCGACGATGTAGGTCGGCGACGTGAAGACGCCGCCGTTTCCGCCCGCCGTGGGTGCCAGGTCGATGGTGAAGGTGAAGGTGCGCAGCGTGTCGTCGCCGGCATTGCCCGGCGTGCCCGCGTCGTCGTAGACGCCGCCTTCGCGCGTGAGCACCGAGCCGTCGGCGTTCCAGCGCGGGCCGAAGGCGTTGTCCACGACCTGGAACTGGAAGCTGTCGGTGTCCCCCGGGGCGGCGCCCACCGTCTGCACGTACTGCACGCGCCCGGCCAGCACATCGGCCATCGTGAAGGAGCCGCCCAGGGGCAGGATGTTGCCGCCGAGCAGGATGTGCCCCTGGTTGATGCCGGCCTGCGACGTCACGCGGAAGGTGAGGTTGGCGTTGCTGGAGTCGACGTCGGTGGCGGCGATCATGGCCGGCGTGAGCGTCACGGTGTAGCCGCCGACATAGACACCCGCACCGTCGCCCGCCGCTGTCACGGTGGCGCGCGGGGCAGGGTCGCCCGTGTAGACCGGGTCGTCGTTGACCGGGCGCACGGTGATGGTGATGCGGGTGTCCGGCGTCGCCCCGGGCGTGCCGGTGCCGCCGCCGCCATCCCTCACGATGACGTTGAAGCCGTCGGCGAAGGGGTAGCTGCCCGCGCCGCTGTTGTCGCGCTGGCCGGCATTGGCGTAGAGCAGCCCGCCGCGGTCGGCATAGGCGATGACGAAGCCGTTGGCAACGTCCGCCGCGGTCACGGCGTGGTCGACCAGCGACTGCGACACGCCGTTGATCGTGGCGGTGCCGGTGTAGTAGAGCGTCCCGTCGGTCGGCAGCTGGGTCAGCTGCACGGTGAGCGTGCTGTCGGCATCGTCGCCGCCGCCGTTGGCGCGGATGAAGTTGCCCACGGCGGATGCGCCGCCGGCGGCGTTGGCGGGTTGCCCTTCGAAGACGCTTCCGCTGCCCTGGACCGACGGCGCCTGGTTGAAGGGCGTGACGTCGAGCGAGATCGTGGCCTGGGCCGAGCGCGAGCTCGGCGTGGCGCCGTCGTTGACCCGCACGGCAAAGCTGTCGGGCGTATTCTGGTCGGCGCCGGTGGCCGTGTGGACGTAGACCACGCGGTTGGCGTCGACGTCGGCCTGGGTGAAGACCGAGCCGACGCCCAGGCGGGTGCCGTTGAGCGTGAGGTAGCCCTGCGAGGGCAGCGCCGTGAGCGCGTAGACCAGCTGCGTGGTGTTCTGGGAGCCGAAGGCGACCTCCGGGTCCAGCGCGGCGAGCGTGGCCGAGGTGATCGTGGTCGACCCGATCTCGGCCACCGACTGGCGGGCATCGGCGATGGTCGCCGGATCGTTCGAGGGCGTGACCGTGACGGCGAGGTCGCGGGTGGCGGTGAGGTTCTCCGCGTCGGTGACGCTCACCCGCACCGTGGTGGCGGCGGCCGTGAGGCCGAGTTCGGCATCGTTCGCGACGAACACCAGCTGGTTCAGCCAGGCCGTGGCGTTGGCCGCGGTGCCGGTGTACTCGAAGCCGTTGGCCACCGCCGTGACCCCGGCCGTGGCCGCCGAGGACAGGCTGCCGACGCCCGGGTCCAGGACCACCGCGCGCACCGTGACGTTGCCGGTGCCATCGTCGGCCACGCTCCAGCCCGACAGGCCCGCCCGCTCGGCGCCGGGCGCGTTGAGCGTGCTCGGTTCGGCGACGGTCAGGCCGGTGGCGGTGGTGTCCACCGTCGGTGCCGCCAGCAGGCCGTCGAAGGCGGTCGCTGCGAAGGTCCGCGCCTCGATCGGGCCGGTGGCCGACTCCAGCACCCAGTCGCCACCGCGGGCCGCGGCGCCGGTGTCGTCGTTCGACGAAGCGACGTCGGCGCCGGTGAGCACGCTCAGCCGCTGGGCGAGTGCGTCGGAGCCGAGGCTGACGTCGCAGCCGTACAGCAGGATGTCGCCCTCGCTGCTCATCGCCCGGCCGATGGACTGCCAGGCCGCGGCCTGGGCGTCCACCGAGCCGGCGCGGACGGTGTCGTTGCCGAGGAGGAGTTCGCCGTCGCCGCCGTGGCTGAGGATGTGCAGCGCGGTGATGCCCGTCTCGCCCTGCAGCGCCTCGGCGATCTGGGACGCACCCGAACGCCCGGGGTCGAGCACGATCGTGCGTGCGCCTTGCGGCACCTGGGCCGCCAGCTGTTCCCAGTTGGCGATGCTGCGGTCGATGACGTAGACCTCGTGCGGGGCCGCATCGGTGGCAGGCAGGCCCGCCTCGGCATGCTGGGCATGCGGGCCTTCGAAGGCGGGCGCGCTGCGGGGCGGCGCGGCCTCGCTGCCGGCATGGTCCGGTGCTGCCGGCGCCGCGTGCGATGCGCCCGGCGCGTCGGCGTGGGCGGCCTCGACCAGCGCGGCGCCATCGAAGAGCTGCCGGCTTTCCAGTGCGAATCGGTGGGTGCGTGGGCGGAGGAACTCGGGCAGCGAAGAGGACGGCTTCATTCGGCGGACATGGCAATCGACGGCCGACCCCGCACTGGCGTGCCGGACCGGCCCGCGCGCCGCGTCGAAAGGGGCCACCAGCGCCGGATCGGACCGACGCCCAGGCCTGCCGGAACACGCTTCGACGCGGTGCTAAACAGGGCGGTGATCGACGCGAATCCGCGCGACCGACACTGCTGGTTACAAATACGGGGGGCTCACATCAGCGGCTTGAGAACTGATGTGTAAGTGAGTCACCGCCTATCGGCTAGGCGGCGTCGTATCTGGTCTTCCAGGGAGCGTCGAAACGAATTCTAGGAAGCAAACACCGAAGCGGTACCACCAAAGCGGTAGATATCGCGAAATTTTACAACTATTTGTTGCAAATGTGAACCAGTCGGTTGAATTCCGGGGATGCGCTCGCGACGGACACGGCGAGCAGCGCCGATGTCAGAGACCGAGGTGCCCCGAGTCCGGGGGCAGGGCGCCGAGCGGCAGCGTCAGCAGGGCCAGGGCGCCGCCGCCGGCCGCATTGCCCAGTTCGACGCGCCCCCGGTGCAGGGTCGCGATCTCCTTGACGAAGGCCAGGCCCAGGCCGGTGCTCTTCCTCTGGCTGTGCGGGCGGGCGAGCGAATAGAACTTCTCGAACACCTTGTCGCTCGCGTAGTCGGGGATGCCGGGGCCGTGGTCGCGCACGGTGATGCGCACCTGGCGGGAGGTGGCGGCCAGCCCCAGCACCACCTCGCCACCGGCCGGCGAGAAGTCGATGGCGTTGGCCAGCAGGTTGCTCACGGCGCGGCGCAGCAGGAAGGGGTCGCCCTCGGTCGCGGCGTCGGCGCGCAGTTCCAGGCGCACCCGCACCTGGCGCAGCGACGCGGCGGCCTGTGCACCGTCGGCCACCTCTTCGAGCAGGGGGCGCAGCGCCACCGGCTCGACGCGGTCGAGCACGCGGCGCGTCTCGAGCGCAGTGAGTTCCATCATGCGGTCGACGATCTCCTGGATGCGCTGGGTCTCGCGCGCGATGTTGGCCAGGAAGCGCTCGCGCTGTGCCGGCGGCATGCCTTCTTCCTGCAGCAGTTCGGCCGCGCCGCGGATGGCCGAGAGGGGGCTCTTCACCTCATGCGTGAAGGTCTGGACATAGTCGGCCACGTAGTTGCGGCCGGTGACGGCATCGCGCATCTCGTGCACCGCGCCGCGCAGCATGCCGAAGGCCTGCCGCACCATGCGCAGGGGATGGAAGCCGCGCTGGCGGCGCAGCCAGCGCAGGTAGTCGGCCGTGAGGCCGAAGGGCCGCACCAGCCAGACCGAGAGGATGAGCGCGAACACCAGCAGCGCCGCCGCGGAACCGACGCCCACCCACAGCGTGCGCGTGCGTGCATCCTCGACGAACTGCCCGAAGCTCTGCACCGGCTTGCCGACGCTGACCATGCCCACGATCTCGCCGTTCCAGCGCACGGGCGCGCCCACGTACATGACCGAGCTCAGCGGGTCCGACTCGACGTCGCGCGAGGAGCGCGCGCCGTACTGGCCCGCCAGCGTGCGGTTGACGTCGCGCCACTGCGAGAAGTCGGCACCGGTGGCGCGCCCGGTCGAGTCGAAGAGCACGTGGCCCGCCCGGTCGGTGACGTACACGCGCAGTTCCACGCGCCGCTTGTGCAGGTTGTAGATCTGCGCCGAGAACTCGCGCGCGTAGACGGTGCGGAACAGCGGCTCCAGCCGCGCGGTGTTGATGGCGCCGGCCACGGTGTCCTGCTCGACCAGGCTGGCGATGAGTTGCGAGGTCTCGACCAGCGACTCCTCCGCCGACTCGCGGTAGCGCGGGTCGATGTCGCCCATCACGCGGTACAGCAGGAAGCCGATGCCCACCACGTAGATGAGCAGGATGCCGATGAAGATGCGGGTGCGGCGCGAGAGCATCAGGCGTGGCGCGCGTTTGCTACGAATTTCATAGCTGTTCGCGCAGTCGGGACGGGCGCTGCGGACCTGTCCGGCTCGAAGAGTTCGGCTGGCTGTTCCCGCCCTTCAAGACGGCAACCTCGCCGGCAGGTCTTCGTTCAGCGCATAGCCCGTGCCGCGCAGCGTGCGGATCGGGTCGACCTCGGGCGCCACGGCCTTGAGCTTGGCGCGCAGGGTCTTGATGTGCGCGTCCACCGTGCGGTCGAAGCTGTCGCTCGCGTCGTCCCACACCATCGACAGCAACTCGTCGCGCGTGAACACGCGGCCCGGCCGCTGCACGAACAGGCGCAGCAGGCCGTACTCGTAGCGCGAGAGCTCCAGGGCCCGTCCGTAGTAGCGGATGAGCATGCGCTCGGTGTCGACGACGAAGGGCAGCGGCGCGCTCGGCGGCACCGCCACTGGCGCCGCCGCAACAGCAGGCACCGGTGCAGCCACGCCGGCACGCTGGCTGCGTCGCAGGATGGTGCGCACCCGCGCCACCAGCTCGCGTGGCGAGAAAGGCTTGGCGATGTAGTCGTCCGCGCCCAGCTCGAGCCCGACCACGCGGTCGATCTCGTCGCTGCGGGCGGTGAGGAAGACCATCGGCACCTCGGCGCCGCCGGTGTCGCGCATGCGGGCCTGCAGGCGCTTGAAGAGTTCGAAGCCGTTCATGTCGGGCAGGCCGACGTCGAGGATGGCCAGAGCCGGTGGCTCCGCCGCGAAGCTCGCGATGGCCGCCTCGGCCGTGGCGCACCACACCGGCGTGAAGCCATCGCTCTGCAGCACGTACTGCAGGGTGTCGGCGATGCCGGATTCGTCTTCGGCGATGAGGATGCGCGGCCGCGTGCTGGACATGGCCGCGATCCTACGACGACCGCACGTGGCAAACGCAGGGCCTCGGCCGACCGCGGCGTGCATGTTCCCCTGGGCGACAGGCCACGGAGCAGGCCACCCGGCGACACCCGCGGAACCGGCTGCGCCAGGCCGCAGGGCGTGCCCGCTCGACGGTGCATGCCGCTGTGCGGGCACGGCCGAAACGGGGGTGGGCTACCTCAGGTCGTAGCAACCGCCCACGTAGTACACCTGGTCGCCGTCGCGCTCGAAGGGCACCTGGATCGGCTGCCCCTCGTTGCGCCAGACGTCGCGCCGCATGTAGCCGGCGGACTCGAGCTCGTCCTGCAGTTCTTCCCAGGCCTGGATGCGGTAGGCACGGAAGGCCAGGGTGAGGCTGTTGACGGTGTAGAAGGTCTCGCTCGGGTGCACGGCAATGGCGTTGAGCAGGATGCGCCGCGGCTTCACGGCCATGGCCGCGAGGATCTCGGCCAGCCGCTCGGGAAAGTAGGGCAGCGAACCGGACGCCAGCAGGATGTCGTTGCCGCTCGCTTCTTCCAGGTCGGTGGTGAAGCGCAGCATGCCCTCGGGCGCGCGGAGGGTGGCCAGCTCGGTCCCGCGCTCGACCACCGGCGGCAGGTCCCACACGGTCCAACGCAGGCCGTCGGGCAGGGGCAGCACACGGCGGAAGGCGTAGTACTTGATGCCCACGTGGCCGCCCAGTTCGAACACGGTGCGCAGGCCGATGTCGAACGAACGGCCCAGCCAGAAGAGCAGGGGGTAGTCGTCGGGCCGCACCTGGGTGCTGCGCTCCAGGCCCAGCACGATCTCGCCGCCGATCGGCTCGGGCAGGCTGGACGGCAAATCCGCCGATGCGGCCTCGAAGCTGGGATAGCGGCCCATGAAGAGGCTGTCGCCGGGGTTGTCGAGAAAACGCCGCCGGTACATCCACTTGCGCCATTGCCGCAGCGGCGGCAGGTCGAGCAGGGACCTCAACCAGCCGAGGAAGGGGGCGTCGTGCAGGGCTTCGGCAGCGAACAACGGTGTTCTCCGAAGAGCAAAAAGGGTGTGAGTGGAGCGGCGGAGCGGCTCGCATTTTGGCTTGTAGCCTGAAAGTATTCAATACGAAATTGAGGTTGAGCGGTCCGCCGGCCTCCCGGCCACTGCAAGCTGTGGCCATTCCGCATCCGATTTCTCCACTTTTTCCATCAGGAGCCTCCACATGACCCCCCAGGACCAGCGCAGCATCGTCACCCTCTGCCTCATGGCCGCCTTCGTCGACGGCGAGAAACACGCCCGCGAGCGCGACGAGGTGCGCCGCATCGCCGACGGGCTGGCCCAGGCCGGCGAACTTTCGGGCCTGTACCAAGACGTGCTGATGAAGCGCGTCGCGCTGGCCGACGCCGTGGCCGGCCTCCAGAGCCCCGAGGCGCGCCAGCTGGCCTACGAGATGGCGGTGTGCGTCTGCGATGCCGACGGCGCCCAGAGCGGGCCGGAGCAGGCCTTCCTGGCCGAACTCCAGGGTGCCCTGGGCCTGCACGGCGGCCCGGCCGCGCAGTTCGCGCAGCAGGCCCAGGCCGTGGCCGACGCCCCGCTGGGGCGCAACGCCGAGGTGGAGGCGATGCTGTCGTCCATCGAACCGACGGCCGCGGGACCGGTGCCGGTTCCCGCGTCGCTGCCGGCCACGGCGCCCACCCCGGCGGCAGCCCAGGTCGACGAGGCGGCGCTGGACGCGCAGATCCTGCGGGCCTCGATCCTCAACGGCGCGCTCGAGCTGCTGCCCGAGACCCTGTCCACCCTGGCCATCATCCCGCTGCAGATGAAGCTGGTCTACGGCATCGGCAAGGCCCACGGCTACGAGCTCGACAAGGGGCACATCAAGGACTTCCTGGCCACGGTCGGGGTGGGCCTCACCTCGCAGTACCTGGAGCAGGCGGGGCGCAAGCTGCTGGGCGGGCTGCTGGGCAAGGTCGGCGGCGGATTGCTGCGCGGCGTGGGCCGGCAGGCCGTGAGCTCGGGCATGAGCTTCGCCAGCACCTACGCCTTGGGCCATGTGGCCAAGCGCTATTACGCCGGCGGGCGGCAGCTGTCCGCGCAGACGCTCAAGGACGCGTTCGCCGGCGTGGTCCAGGAGGGCCAGAGCCTGCAGGCACGCTACCTGCCCGACATGCAGGCCCAGGCGCGCTCGCTCGACGCGGGCAAGGTCCTGGCCCTGGTGCGGGGCGCCTGAGCCGCCGGACACCGGCGACGGCACGTCGCCCCCCCTTTTTTCAAGCCGGCGCCAGCCGGCTTCTTTTTTTCCGGGGCGCGTCGGGCCGGAGCCACCGCGGTCTTTTTTTCCAACGGACGCTGTCCCCTGTATTCACTCTTATGTCTTCTATTTCTGATTAGTAGTAGTAGCTAAGGGTCGCACTTCGCTGTGGACAGGGCGATTTTTCCCAGTGCCGACAGGCAGTTGCCGTGCCCCAACCCCTGTGCGCACCCGTGCGTCCGTGCTGTCGCGCCGAGGCGAACAACCCGGCGGGGCGTCGCTGCCCTGTGGATAAGCCCCCGCTTGTGCCAGAACTCTCCCCAGAGTTGTCCTTTGACAGGGGTCCGGAAATCTGGGAAAGGAGGCTCGGCCGAAGGAAATGTGCACTGCACAAAATTTCAGCAGACTGTTGATTCCCTTTTGAAATCAACAACTTGCGAAAGCTTTACAACAAAGTGCATGAGTTGCCCACAAAGTTATCCAAGCTTTGTGGGGAGAACCGGCGTGCTTGTGGGAAAGCGTCGGTCCAGGCGCGGCCCACCGTCCAGGCGGGGCGCCGCACGACCCCGAAGGAGGGGGTGAGGGGTCGACGAAGCTCAAAAGGCCGGCGTGCCGCCGGCCAGGTCGTCGAGGATCGGGCAGTCGGGCCGTCCATCGCCGTGGCAGCAATGGACGAGGTGCGACAGGGTGCGCTGCATGGCCTGGAGGCCGGCGATGCGCGACTCCAGGTCGCCCAGGTGCTTTTCCGCGATGCGCTTGACGCTGGCGCTCGCGCGGCGGCGGTTGTGCCACAGGCCCACCAGCTCGGCGATCTCGTCCATCGAGAAGCCCAGGTCGCGGGCGCGCTTGATGAAGCGCAGGGTGTGGATGTCGGCCGCGGTGTACTGGCGGTAGCCGGCCTCGGTGCGCGCCACCGAGGGCAGCAGGCCCAGCCCTTCGTAGTGGCGCACCATGCGTGCCGACACGCCCGAGCGTTCGGCCGCGACACCGATGGCCACGGGCGCAGACGAAGTCATGGCCGGCACGCTAGGCCGCGTCGTAGCCGGCATGCACGCGGTAGCCGGCTTCCTCGATGGCGGCGATCAGGTCCTGGCGCGGCTGCGCGCTCAGCACGTCGACATGGCCGGTGGGCAGGTCGACGGTGACCTGCGCCTTCGGATCGACCGTCCAGACGGCGTTCTGCACCGATTCCACGCAGTGCTGGCAGCTCATGCCTTCGACCTGGAATTTCTGGCTCATGGTGTGTTTCCTTTCTTCCTTTCGGTTGGCGACGGAAGGAGTTTGAACCTTCCCATCATGGCAAGGTCAAGCCTGCAGATGCCGATGCCGGACCCCGCCGACGGCAGGGGCTTGACCTTGCCATGATGTGAGGCCTCAGGCTTCGTCCCATGGATGTTTCGATGACCGCCCCCTCCCCCGCCCGGGCCACGCCGACGGCGCCGCTGACGCTCGACCTCGGCGTCGATGGCATGACCTGCGCATCCTGCGTGTCGCGGGTGGAACGCGCGCTGCAGAAGGTGCCGGGGGTGAGCGCCGCGAGCGTGAACCTCGCCACCGAAAGCGCGCGCGTGCAGGCCACGCCCGTCGATGGCGAAGCGTCCGACGCACTGCGCGCCCGCCTCAGCCGCGCCGTGCGCGATGCCGGCTACTCGCCGCGTGCCGAGGCCGTCGCCAACGAGGAAGCCGCGTCGCCCTGGGCCGGATTCGGCCCCGTCGCGGCCGGCCTGCTGCTGTGTGCCCCGCTGGTGCTGCCGATGCTGGCCATGCCCTTCGGCCTCGACCTCGTGCCGCCGCCCTGGCTCCAGCTGCTGCTCGCCGCGCCGGTGCAGTTCTGGCTGGGTGCGCGCTTCTACCGTGCCGGCTGGCATGCGGCGCGCGCCGGCACCGGCAACATGGACCTGCTGGTGGCCCTGGGCACCAGCGCGGCCTTCGGCCTGTCGCTGTGGCTGTGGTGGCGCTGGGCGGCCGGCCCGCATGCGGGCCATGGCCAGCCGCACCTGTACTTCGAGGCCTCGGCCGTCGTGATCGCCCTGGTGCGGCTGGGCAAGTGGCTGGAGACGCGGGCCAAGCGCCAGGCCACGGCGGCCATCCGCGCGCTGCAGCAGCTGCGGCCCGAACTGGCCCACCTGCGCCGCCAGCGCGGCCCGCAGGTGCAGGAGGTCGAGGTGCCGGTGGCCGAGCTGCGCGTGGGCGACGTGCTGGTGGTGCGGCCGAACGAGCGCGTGCCGGCCGATGCGCGCGTGGTCGAGGGGCAGTCCGCCGTCAACGAATCGATGCTCACCGGCGAACCGCTGCCGGTCGCCAAGGCGGCGGGCGACCGGCTGACCGGTGGCTCGGTCAACGGCGATGGCCGCCTGGTGGCCGAGGTCACGGCCACGGGCGCCGAGAGCGTGCTGGCACGCATCATCCGCCTGGTCGAGGATGCGCAGGCGGCCAAGGCGCCGATCCAGCAGCTGGTCGACCGCGTCGCGGCCGTGTTCGTGCCGGCGGTGCTGGTCATCGCCTTGCTCACCGGGCTGGCCTGGGGCTGGCGCGGCGCGGGGCTGGAGACGGCACTGGTGCATGCGGTGGCGGTGCTGGTCATCGCCTGCCCCTGCGCGCTCGGCCTGGCGACGCCGGTGGCCGTGATGGCCGGCACCGGCGTGGCGGCGCGCCATGGCATCCTGGTCAAGGACGCGCGGGCCCTGGAGACCGCCCACCGCGTCGACACCGTCGCCTTCGACAAGACCGGCACGCTGACGCGCGGCGAGCCGGTGCTGCGCGCGCTGGTGCCGCTGGACGGGCCCGACGATGCGCCGGCACGCGCACGGGCCCTGCAGGCGGCGGCAGCGTTGCAGGCCGGCAGCGAGCATCCGCTGGCGCGGGCGGTGGTGCAGGCCGCGCACGCCGAGGGGGTGGCCCCGGCCCCGGCCGAGGCGGTGCAGAACGTGCCGGGCCGGGGCGTGCAGGGCCGCGTGGAAGGCCTGCGCCGCGCCATCGCCAGCCTGCGCTGGTGCGAGGAACTGGGCGTCACCGTCGACCTGGCGCGCGCCGAGGCCTTCATGCGCGAGGGCGCTTCGGTGTCGGTGCTGCTGGCCTTCGACCCCGTGCCGCGCGCCCAGGCGCTGCTGGCCTTCAGCGACGAGCCCAAGCCCGGCGCGGCCGAGGCCGTGGCCCGCCTGCGCGCGGCCGGCCTGCGCGTGGTGATGATCTCCGGCGACAACCCCGCCGCCGCGCGTGCCGTGGCGCAGCGCGTGGGCATCGATCCCGGGGACGTGCGTGCCCAGGTGCTGCCGGGGGACAAGGCGAAGGTGGTGGCCGAACTGAAGGCCGGAGGCCACACCGTCGCGATGGTGGGCGACGGCGCCAACGACGCACCCGCGCTGGCGGCCGCCGACGTCGGCATGGCGATGGCCAACGGCACCGACGTGGCGATGGAGGCGGCCGGCATCACGCTGATGCGGGGCGACCTGGCGCTGGTCGGCGATGCCTTGGACCTGTCGCACCGCACGGTGCGCAAGATCCGTCAGAACCTGTTCTGGGCCTTCGCCTACAACGTGGTCGGCATCCCCTTCGCGGCGCTGGGCCTGCTCAGCCCCGTGGTGGCCGGGGCCGCGATGGCGGCATCGAGCGTCAGCGTGATGGCCAACGCGCTGCTGCTGCGGCGCTGGAAGCCGAAACGCTTGCTATCGAATTCGTAGCTGTCGGCGCATGCTCCACGGGCGCTGCAGGGCAATTTGGCCTACAACGC
>JAVHYA010000013.1 GCA_031119395.1 Pseudomonadota bacterium | reverse complement strand
CCGTCGTGCCGGCCGATCAACCCCGACGACGGATCAAGCCCCGCTCAAAGCCCGAACAAGAGAAAGTAACGAACGTGACGATTTCGCCCACAACGCAGACCCAGCAAGCGCTACAGACCGATTGCACTTTCGAACAAGAGCACCCTCAGAGCTCGTTCCCGCACCGCCTGCAATAGTGCGCATCCGCCGCATGCCCATCAGCGCCGCAGTCGCCGCACACACGCGCCGAGGATGAGGACGAAGCCTCCGCCACCGTGTGCTCGGCCACCACACGCGCCACCCGCAGCGTCCGGTCCTGCAGCCGCCGCTGCGCGCTCATCTCGGCCGTCACGATGCCCGTCGGCACCGCCAGCACGCCCCAGCCCGAGAGCATCATCACCGACGCGATCAGCCGCCCCAGGTCGCTCTTGGGCACGATGTCGCCGAAGCCCACCGTCGTCATCGTCGACACCGCCCAGTACATCGCGATCGGGATGCTCGTGAAGCCGTGCGCCGGCCCCTCGATCACGTACATCAGCGTGCCGGCCACCAGCACGATCAGCATCACGAAGCCGAGGAACACCGTGATCTTGCGGCGGCTCGCCACCATCGCCATCGCCAGCGCACGGTATTCGTGCGCGTAGCGTGACAGCTTGAAGATGCGGAACACGCGCAGCAGCCGCAGCACCCGCACGTCGATCAGCGCGCCCAGCGACGGCTCCAGCGCCACCAGGTAGGTCGGCAGCAGCGCCAGCAGGTCGATCACACCGTAGAAGCTGCGCGCATAGCGCCATGGCCTTTGCACGCACACCAGCCGCGCCAGGTACTCCAGCGTGAACGCCGCCGTGAACACCCATTCGACGCGGTGCAGCAGCACGCCGTGCGCCTCGCGCGCCGCGGCCACGCTGTCGAGCATCACCACCGCCACGCTGGCCAGGATCACCGCGATCAGCACCAGGTCGAAGGCCCGGCCGGCCCGCGTCTCCGACTCGAAGATCACCGTGAACAGCCGCCGGCGCCAGCCGCCCGCGGGCTTGCCGAAGCGCTCGTCGGCGGCGCGGTCGTCGAACATGCCGGGAATATCGTCGGCATGGACCGGGTGGTCGGTGGGGCGCTCGTGCGCCGGAAGCGAGTCGTGGGGCTGCGGCATGATCGGAACCTTTCTGGCCGCGAGCCCCGACACCGGGTGCGGCGACGCCATTGTTCCGCGTCGCGCGGCATGCCTGCCCGTCCATGCCCCACACCCTCGCCGCGCCGGCGACCGCCGAACTGCTGCTGCGCAAGAGCCGCTTCATCGCCTGCGTGCAGCCCGTGCCCGATCGCCCCGCCGCGCAGGCCATCGTCGCCGGGCTGCGGGCCGCGCATCCGGGCGCCGCGCACGTGTGCTGGGCGCTGATGGCCGGCGGCCAGTCGGCCGCGGTGGACGACGGCGAGCCCAGCGGCACCGCGGGCCGGCCGATGCTGGAGGTGCTGCGCCACCACGACCTCGAGGGCGTGCTGGCCACCGTCGTGCGCTACTTCGGCGGCGTCAAGCTCGGCGCGGGCGGCCTCGTGCGGGCCTACACCGACAGCGTGGCCCAGGCCCTCCAGCAGGCACAGGTCGTGCCCCTGCAGCGCATGCGCACGCTGTGCTGCGCCGTGCCCTATGCCTTCGAAGGCGCGGTGCGGCGCGAACTCGCTGCAGCGCAGGCCGTCCTCGGCGAGGTGTCCCATGGCACGCTCGTCGAGCTGCGCCTGGACATCGCCGAGGCCGCGGCTGCGCCATTGATGCGGCGCATCGACGACCTCACGCAGGGCCGCGCCGCATGGCGCTGATCCGGTCCGTGACGTTCGCCCGCGGGTCCGTGACGAAGGCAAAAGTACACGTGCACCGCGAGCGCTTGGATTTGGTTACCGATCTTTCCCAATGAAGTGCGGGACGAGCGTGAGTGCTCCCCTACGATGGCCGTTTTCCCGAGGAGCACCCATTGGCATCGCAATCCCCCTTTTTCGGCAAGCGTGACCGCGACACCGACAGCCTGACCTCCCGCCCTGCACCGCTCGTCGGCGGCGGCACCAACCTGTCGGGCACGCCCGTGAATCCCTCGTCCCTCACCACCAACGCGGCCGCCAGTGCTGCGGCGGCCCCCGCCAAGGAAGGCGGCAGCAAGCTGACCGTCGGCCCCAACATCAAGCTCAAGGGCGTCGAGATCACCGATTGCGACACGCTCGTGGTCGAAGGCATCGTCGAGGCCACGATGGATTCGCGCGTGATCCAGATCGCCGAGCAGGGCTCCTTCAAGGGCTCGGTGGCCATCGACATCGCCGAGATCCGCGGCGTCTTCGACGGCGACCTCACGGCACGCGAGAAGCTCGTGATCCACGCCACCGGCAAGGTCACGGGCAAGATCCGCTACGGCAAGATCGTCATCGAGGAAGGCGGTCAGCTTTCGGGCGAGATCAGCGTCGGCACCGGCGGCAGCAGCGCCAGCAACGACAGCAAGCCGGCTCCTCTTCAGGCCGCGGCCTGAGCCGCAGGCTCACGGCGCTTGCTCGGCGGGCGCCCAGCCCAGCCGCTTGAGCAAGGCGCCGGCCGCAGCCGGCGCCTTTTCCTTCGCACCGTTGATGAAGAACACGTAGGTCGGCCGTCGGGCCGCCCAGCCCTGCGCGCGCGCGGCCCACGCGTCGAGCGCCTTGGGCGCGTAGCCGGCCGCGAGCTTGGCGTCGGCCATCATCAGCCGCGCATAGGCCACCGGGCCGTCGGGCTCCTCGAAGGACGGGAACTTGTCGGCGTCGGTGAACACCGTCGACACGCCGTACTGCGCCGCCAGCGTGCGGTACTCCTCCAGCAGGAAGCTCGGGTGCCGCACGTCCATCACGTGCTGCAGCACGCGGCTGCCCTCCTTCTTCGGCAGCAGCGCGAGAAAAGCCTCGAAGTCCTCCGGCTCGAAGGCCTTGGTCGGCATGAACTGCCACACGATCGGCCCGAGCTTGTCGCCCAGTTCTGCGATGCCGCTGTCCACGAAGCGCGCGATCGACTCCTTCGCCGTGCCCAGCAGCTTGCGGTTGGTGGCGAAGCGGTTCGCCTTGAGCGAGAACACGAAGCCATCGGGCGTCTCGTCGGCCCACTTGCGAAAGGTCGGCGGCTTGAAGGTGCTGTAGTAGGTGCCATTGACCTCGATCGCCGTCAGGTGGCGGCTGGCGTATTGCAACTCCTTGGTGTGAGCGAGGCCCTTCGGATAGAAGTTGTCGCGCCAGGGCTCGTAGGTCCAGCCGCCGATGCCGACGCGCGGGGGGTGGGACGACGCCTTGCGGGCCTTTGCTGTCATGAAATCGGACTCCCGAACGCAGAGGGCGCAAAGGTTACGCAGAAGTCGCGGAAGAAGACAGTCGAAATTTCGGCATTCGCTGCTGCGCCCTCTGCGTGACCTTGGCGTTCCCTGCGTTCGGCTGCCCGCTTTCAAGGCCATTCCAACCGGCGCAGAATCGCCTTTTGCCCCGTGGAGATTGCCCCCGATGAACGCCCCCCTGCACCGTGAAATCCCGGCCGGCCTGCTCGATGCGGACCGCGCCCTGGCCGATGTCTCCTCGAAGTGGGACGGCGACATCGTGCGCCAGCTCACCGACTACATCGCCATCCCCGCCAAGTCGCCCGGCTTCGACAAGGAGTGGGCGGCCCACGGCTACCTCGAGACCGTGCTGCGCAACGCCGCGCAGTGGGTCGAGGCGCAGAAGGTCGAGGGCCTGACGCTGGAGGTCGTGCGCCTCGAGGGACGCACGCCGGTGCTCTACTTCGAGGTGCCGGCCACGGGCACGTCGATGACCGACACGGTGCTCATGTACGGCCACCTCGACAAGCAGCCCGAGTTCACCGGCTGGCGCAACGACCTGGGCCCCTGGACGCCCAAGTACGAGAACGGCCTGCTCTACGGCCGCGGCGGCGCCGACGACGGCTATGCGGTCTACGCCAGCATCGCGGCCGTGCAGGCGCTCAAGGCACAGGGCGCGGCGCACCCGCGCATCGTGGGCCTGATCGAGACCTGCGAGGAATCGGGCTCCTACGACCTGCTGCCGTACGTCGACGCGCTGCGCACGCGGCTGGGCAACGTGGCGCTGGTGATCTGCCTGGACTCCGGCGCCGGCAACTACGACCAGCTGTGGCTCACCACCTCGCTGCGCGGCCTGGCGGGCGGCACGCTGAAGGTCGAGATCCTCACCGAGGGTGTGCATTCGGGCGATGCCTCCGGCCTGGTGCCCTCGAGCTTTCGCATCATGCGGCAGGTGCTCGACCGGCTCGAGGACAGCCGGACCGGCCGCCTGCTGCCCGCCAGCTTCCACTGCGAGGTGCCGCCCGACCGGCTGGCGCAGGCGCAGGCCACGGCCGCCATCCTGGGCGACGAGGTCTACAAGCGCTTCCCGTGGGCGCACTGGGACTGCGGCGGCTCCACCGCCTTCGCGCTGCCCACCACCACCGACCCGGTCGAGGCCCTCATCAACCGCACCTGGAAGCCCACGCTGAGCGTGACGGGCGCCGAAGGCTTCCCGGCGCTCAAGGACGCGGGCAACGTGCTGCGCCCCTACACCGCCTTCAAGCTCTCGCTGCGCCTGCCGCCGCTGGTCGATGCGGCGATGGCGATGGCCGAGCTCAAGACCCTGCTGGAGGACAACGCGCCCTACCAGGCCAAGGTCACCTTCGACGGCAGCGGCGGCGCCACCGGCTGGAACGCGCCGACGATGGTGCCGTGGTTCGAGCGTGCGTTGAACGCCGCCAGCCAGGCGCACTTCGGCGCACCCTGCGGCTACATCGGCCAGGGCGGCACGATCCCGCTCATGAACATGCTCAGCGAAGGCTTCCCCAAGGCGCAGATGATGGTCTGCGGCGTGCTCGGCCCCAAGAGCAACGCACATGGGCCCAACGAGTTCCTGCACGTGCCCTACGCCAAGAAGCTCACCGCCGCGGTGGCCGAGGTGATCGCCGCCCTGCCCGCCACGGCCGCCGCCGAGTCCGCCGTGACCGCCTGAGGCCGCATCCGGCGCGCGTCCCGTGCTGCGCTCCGACCCCGCGGTGAGCGAGGCCGCCGCCGCGCCGCTGCAAGCCAGCGCCGACAGCCTGCGCACGCTCGCGCGCCCCGACGGCGCCACGCTCGCGGTGCGCGACTGGCCGGTCGCGGGCGCGCCGCGCGCGGTGGTGCAGTTCGTCCACGGACTGGGCGAGCACGTGGGCCGCTATGCCCATGTGGCGGCCTGGCTCAACGCGCAGGGCTTCGCGGCGCGCGGACACGACCACTTCGGCCATGGCGCGTCCAGCGGCCCGCGCGGCGGCCTGCCGGACACGCTGCGGCTCGTCGACGACCTGGGCACGGTGGTCGACCAGACGCGGCGCCTGTACCCCGACGTGCCTCTGGTCCTGCTCGGCCACAGCCTGGGCGGCCTGGTGGCGGCGAGCTTCGTCGCACGCGCGGTGCGCCCGGTCGACGCGCTGGTGCTCTCGTCGCCGGCCATCGATGCGGGCCTGAACGTGGGGCAGCGGCTGCTCATCGCGCTGCTCTCACGGCTGGCCCCGGGCGTGCGCGTGGGCAACGGCCTGGACGCGAGCTTCATCTCGCACGACCCGGCCGTGGTGGCGGCCTACCGCGCCGATGCGCGCGTGCACGACCGCATCGGGGCCAGGCTGGCGCGCTTTCTTGCCGACGAGGGCGCGGTGGTGCTGCGGGCGGCGCCGCGCTGGCCGGTGCCGACGCGGCTGCTCTACGCCGGGCAGGACCGCTTGGTGGATCCCACGGGCAGCCGCCGCTTCGCCGAGGCGGCCGATCCGGCGCAGGTGCAGGCCACCTGCTTCGATGCGCTCTACCACGAGCTTTTCAACGAGCTGCAGAGCGCACCGGTCTTCGATGCATGGCAGGCCTGGCTCGACGCGCGCTGGCCACCGCGCTGAACGCGCCATGCGCTCGCAGAATGAGCGCAGCCTGACCGGATGCTGGGGCAATGGCTCCAAAGCCGAATGAAGTATTTGGTACTCGTCGTGCGCAGAATCTGCGCATCGGCCGGCGCCAGCGATGCGCGGTCGATGCAGGAGATTCCATGCTCGACACGGCCAGATACCACGACAACACGCGCCGTACGGAACCCGCCGGTCTCATCGACCTGGCCGACCGTGCGCCCTGGAGACAGCTCGACGAAGACGCCTTCGCATTCCGGCACCGGCTGGCCGAGCATCCGCTGTTCACGCTGGAGCGGCTGGCCGACCTGTCGTCACAGGTGCTCGATCGCCCGGACATCTCGCGCGCCTTCCGCGGCGCCGACCTCAAGCTGCCGCGCGACGAACTGAAGCGCCGCATGCGCGACAGCATCCTGGGGGTGGAGAACAACGGGCTGTGGCTGTCGCTGCACTACCTCGACGAAGTGGACCCGGCCTACGAGCGGCTCTTCGACCAGCTGATGGCCGACATCGAGGACCTGGCCGAAGTACCGGTTCGCCAGCGCATGCGCTGGGGCAGCATGTCCGTGTTCATGAACGCACCGGGCCTGCAGGTGCCCTACCACTTCGACCACGAGACCAACTTCCTCATGCAGATCCGCGGCGAGAAGTCCGTGCGCCTGTACCCCAAGGGGCGCGGCACGCTGTGCGAGGAGGAGATCGAGGACTTCTACCGCTTCAATGCGCTGGCCGCCCGCTACCGCGACGAGCTGGCCGAGGCGGGCACGCCCTACACGCTCACGCCCGGCGTCGGCGTGCACCATCCGCCGCTGGCGCCGCACCTCATCCGCAACGGCAGCGAGGTGTCGGTCAGCCTCGCGATCTACTACGTGATGAGCGACATGGAGTACCGCGCGCGGGTCTACCAGGTCAACTTCTGCATGCGCAAGATGGGCCTGCATCCGCGTCCGCCGGGCGAATCGCCCTGGGTGGACGCGGCCAAGGAGCGCCTCATCCGCGCGCTGTCGATGTCGCACCCGCGCACGCACGACGAGATGCTGTACTCCGGCATCCAGCGATTGACCGCACCGGCCCGCATGGCCCGTGCGCTGGGCCGGCGCGTGCGCGGCGCCCTGCACCATCCGGCCAGCGCCTGACGCGCGCTCAGGCGGCCGGCCGTTGCGCGGGTGCAGGCGGCGCCAGGCGCAGCCACAGCAGCGACGCGCCGATCAGCGCCACCGGCAGCAGCGAGCCCAGGTTGAGCCACTGCCACCCGCGCGTGGTGACCAGCACGCCGGCCGTGAACGAGGTCAGCGCCAGCGTGGCGAAGAGCGTGAAGCTCATGAAGGCCTGCGCGCGTTCCTTCTCTTCGGGGCGGTAGCTGTCCAGCGCCAGCGTGGTGCTGCCGGTGAAGAGGAAGTTCCAGCCCACGCCGAGCAGGAAGAGCGCGGCCTGGAAGTGGTGCAGCGCCACGCCCGACAGCGCGACGCCCACGCAGCCCAGGTTGAGCGCCAGGCCGGCCGCCATCACCGGCAGCGCGCCCAGGCGGCGGATCAGGTGGCCGGTGAAGAAGCCCGGCGCGAACATGCCGACCACGTGCCACTGCAGCACGAAGGCCGCGTCGGCGAAGGGCAGTCCGCACACCTGCATGGCCAGCGGCGTGGCGGTCATCAGCAGGTTCATCACGCCGAAGGCCAGCGCGCCGCCGAAGCTGGCGACGACGAAGGCGGGTTGCCGCAGCAACTCGCGCAGCGGCCGGCCGCCCGGCGGGCCGGCATGCGCGGACGGCGGCGGCGCAAAGCGGATGAAGGACATGGCCCCCATCGACAGCAGCGCCACGCCCGCCAGCGCCACGTAGGCACCGACGAAGGGCTGCGGCAGCCAGTCGCGCGTGAGCGCGGCGAGGTTGGGCCCGACCACCGCCCCGACCAGCCCGCCCGCCATCAGCAGCGACACCGCCTTCTCGCGCCAGGCCGGCGCCACCAGTTCGGCCGCGGCGAAGCGGTACAGCGTGCCGTTGGCGCTGTAGTAGCCCGCCACCACGGTGGCCAGGCACACGCCGACGAAGCTGTGCGCCCACACCGCGACGGCCGCGCCCAGCGCCGAGACGAACGCCACCGCCAGCCCGACCTGGAACGAAGCGCGCCGCCCGCGGCGCCGCTGCGTGCGCGCGACCAGCCCGGTCGACAGCGCGCCGCCCAGCACGTAGCCCATGATGGGCAGCGTCGCCATCCAGGCCTGCGGCGCGAGCGCCAGGCCGACCAGGCCGTTGATGGCGATGAAGGTGATGTTGTTGACGAGGTAGAGCGACTGGCAGACCACCAGCAGCCCGAGTTGCGCGTTCATGCCCCCCTTGTACGCGATGGCCCCGCGGCGCGGCCGACGCATGAAAAACGGCGCCCTGGAGGGCGCCGTCGTGCTGCAGGGGATTCCTCGAGCCAGATCGGCCTGCAACGCCCGTCCACCGGGCGCGAGCAGCTATCCTTTTTGTAGCAAACCGCTGAGCGAGGACAGCAGGTCGTCCTGGTTGCCCAGCCCCTGGGCGGGCGCCTGGCCCTGCGGCGTCAGGTGGTTGATCAGCTGGGGCAGCAGCGCGGCCAGCAGGGGCAGCAGGGTCTGGGCGTTCATGCCCAGCTTCTGCGCCAGGCCCGAGACCACGTCGCCACCCAGCACCTCGCCGAGCTGGCCGCCGGAGATCGGCGCGTTCTCGCCGTTGCCGATCCACGAGCCGATGACGTCGCCCAGGCCCGCCTGTTCGAACTTGCCGACCAGGCCGCCGAGGCCGCCCTGCCCGCCGTTGTCGGCCAGCAGGCCACCCAGTGCGCCGGCGAGGCTGCCCAGGTCGCCCAGGCCGCCGAGCCCGCCCGGTGCGCCTGGCGGGTGCTGCTGTTGCATGGCACCGCCGAGCACCTGACCGAGAACCGAATCGAGCAGACCCATGGCCTTTTCCTTGTGTGTGACTGAGCCGGCCATTGTTGAACAGCCATGCGGCCGGCTCAACCCCGCCCCGATGACCGCACAGGGCCATCGTGACGAATTACTTGGCGCGCGGCGGCCGTTTCTCGAGCAGCGGCTGCGTCACGCCCTGCACGCCGACCAGGCCCAGCACGGTGACCAGCGAGTTCTGCGCGCCCTTCCAGGCGTCGGTCAGGTCGATCCACTCGCTCATCGCATGGAAGCCGCCGGTCTTGCCGCCCCCGCCCACGATGATGGCCGGGATGCCGAGCGACATCGGCACGTTGGCGTCGGTGCTGGCGCCCGACAGCAGCGTCCTGTGGCCGAAGGAGGCATTGGCGCGCGTGGCCGCCTCGACGATCACCGAATCCGGCGGCGTCCTGCCGCCCGGGCGGTCGCCGATGAGCCGGGTGCTCACGCTCAGCGTGTTCACGTTCCAGCGCTTGTTCTCCTCGACCACCGCCTCGTCGATGGCCGCGAGGATCTTCTTCTCGGTCTCCAGCAGCGGCTCCATCTGGTCGGAGCGGATGTCCACCGCCATCCTGGCCTCGGGCGCGATGGTGTTGACCGAGGTGCCGCCGCTCACGGTGCCGACGGTGAAGGTGGTCTTGGGGAAGCTCGGCGTCTTCACCTCGGCGATCTTCGCGATCGCGCGGCCCATGCCGTGGATCGCGCTGGGCACCTGGCCGAAGGCGCCGTAGCTGTGACCGCCCGGGCCCTTGAAGCTCACTTCGTAGCGGTGGCTGCCGGTGCCCAGGATCAGCACGCTGCCATCGGGCGCCGGCTCCAGGCCGACCATGCCGTCGATGTCGAGGTGGTCGGCGAAGATGCGCTTCATGCCGCGCAGGTTGCCCAGCTCCTCCTCGCCCACGTTGCCAACGAAGAGCAGGTCGCCGACGGTCTGCACGTTGTGGTCGTTCAGCACCTTCAGCCACGACAGCAGCACCGCCAGGCCGCGCGTGTCGTCGGAGATGCCGGGCGCGGCGAGCCTGCCGTTGCCCAGGTCCTTCACCTTCACGTCGGTGCCGGCCGGGAACACCGTGTCCAGGTGGGCCGAGATCAGCAGCTTCGGACCGTGGCCGGTGCCCTTGCGCAGGCCCACCACGTTGCCCTCGGCGTCGATCCTCGCGTCGGCCAGGCCCAGCGCCTTCATGCGGGCGAGAAAGGCCTCGGCGCGCTTGTGTTCCTTGAAGGGCGGCGCCTCGATCTCGGTGAGCATCCGCAGGTCCTCGACCGAGCGCTCGTGGTCGGCCTTCACCGCCTCGAGCAGTTGCTGCACCTGCGGTGCCGACAGCAGCTGCGTGTAGGCCTGGTCCACCGCCGGGCGCACCTGCGCGGGCGTGGGCGCCACGGCGCTGAAGGTCTGGGCGTGGGCGGCGCCGGTGCACAGGACGGCGACCGCCAGGGCCAGGGTGGAAAGGAAGGGGCGCTGCAGCTGGGGCATGTCGGATTCGGCGGTGAAAAGGGAGGTCGGTGCGGGCGAGCGCGCTGGCACGGGAAGCCGCACATTGTTGGCCGGCCCGCGCCGGCCTGCTCTGCTTTAATCTTCGGCGCCGTCAGTTTTTTTGACATGCGCCGCCACATCCCCACCACCCGCGCCCTGCTCGTGCTCGATGCCGTGGCCCGCCACCATGGCGTGGTCAAGGCGGCCGAGGAACTGTGCCTCACGCACAGCGCCGTGAGCCAGCAGCTGCGCCAGCTCGAGGCCCAGCTCGGCGTGCGGCTGGTGCAGCGCACGGCGCGCGGCTCGGCGCTCACCGACGCCGGCCGGCGCTACCACGCGCAGATCGCGGGCGACCTCTTGCGCCTGGAGAACCACACGCTGGAGGCGATGGCGCAGCGCCCCGACGGCACGCGCCTGCTGGTGGGTGCGGTGCCGGTCTTCGCCGAGCGCTGGCTGGTGCCGCGCCTGCCCGCCTTCGCCGCGCTGCAGCCGGCCTGCAGCCTGCACCTGCAGGTCTTCCCGACGCAGATCTACATGGAGGAGCCGGCCTTCGACGTGGCGGTGCAGTACGACGACGCAGCGTGGGCGGGTGCGCAGGCACGGCCGCTGATGCCCGAGACCTGCGTGGTGGTGAGCGCGCCGGGCTCGCGCTGGCAGCGCGCGGCGGCGCGCGGCGACTTCCGCGACGTGCCGCTGCTGCAACTGAGCTCGCGGCTGGGCGCGTGGGAGGCCTGGTTCGACGGGGCCGGCATCGCGCGCCGGCCGATGCACGCCGCGAGCGGGCACCGCTTCGACCTGTTCTCGATGCTCGTCGAGGCGGTGCATGCCGACCTGGGCGTGGGGCTGGTGCCGCGCTACTGCGTCGAGCGCGAGCTGCACGCCGGCGAACTGGTGCAGGCGCACCCCCGCGAAGGCCGCAGTGCCCGCGGCTACAGCGTGTTCGTGGCGCCCCACAAGGTCGGCGATGCCCTGGTGGAGGCGTTCGCGGCCTGGCTGGCGGCGTCGGCCGCGGCCGATCAGGCGGGCAGCGCCAGCAAGCCCACGAGCGCCGCGAGGGCGGCCGTCTCTGCGCGCAGCACGCGGGGCCCCAGCGTCACGGCCTGAAAGCCGCGTGCACGTGCGGCCGCTTCTTCCTGCGCGTTGAGCCCGCCTTCGGGGCCGCTCAACACGGTGATGTCGGTGGCGCCCACCGCCGTGCTGTCGGGCAATGCCTTGGCGTCGGGCGCGAAGGCCAGCAGCAGGCGCGCGCCGTCCGCGTCCGGCAGCGCGGCCATCCACGTGTCGAAACCCTGGGGCGCATGCACCGGCGGCACGCGGTTGCGGCCGCACTGTTCGCAGGCAGCGATGGCCACCGCCTGCCAGTGGGCGCGCTTCTTCTCGGCCCGCTCGCCGGCCAGCCGCAGCACGCCATGGGCCGTCACCAGGGGCTGGATGCTGGCCACGCCCAGCTCGGCGGCCTTCTCGACCAGCCAGTCCATGCGTTCGTTGGCCGGCATGCCGACCGCGAGGTGCACGGCCTTCGGCGCCTCGCGCTCCACCGGGTCGTGGGGGCCGACCTGCACCTGCACGTCGCTGCGGCCCATGCGCTGGACGGTCGCTGCGTATTCGCCGCCGCGGCCGTCGAAGAGCGTCAAGGCGTCGCCGGGTTGCAGGCGCAGCACCTGCACATGGCGTGCGGCACCGGCCGGCAGGGCCAGCGACTGGCCGGGGCTCAAGGCGTCGGGGCAATGGATGCGCGGCATGGATGCTATGAAATCAATAGCTGTCTACGCAAGCGGGACGGGCGCTGCAGGCCGATCTGGCTTGCAAACCAATCACATCCGGCCGAAGGCGTAGCCGGTCGCGGCCTCGGTGCCCTCGACCTGGTCGACCAGGCGCAGCAGCGGCGTCAGCTCGCGGTAGCGGCCGGCCGTGGCGCGGATGTAGGCGATGAAGCGCGGCGTGTCGGCCAGGTACTTGGGCTTGCCGTCGCGCAGCGTGAGGCGGGCGAAGATGCCCGCGACCTTCAGGTGCCGCTGCAGGCCCATCCACTCCACGGCGCGGTAGAAGTCACCGAAGTCCTCGTCGACCGGCAGCCCGGCCCGGCGCGCCGCCTGCCAGTAGCGCACGGTGATGTCGATGACGAAGTCCTCGTCCCAGCTCAGGAAGGCATCGCGCATCAGGCTGGCGATGTCGTAGGTGATGGGCCCGTAGACCGCGTCCTGGAAGTCCAACACGCCGAGGGATGTCTCGCTGTCGCCCCTGACCATCAGGTTGCGGGGCATGAAGTCGCGGTGCACGTACACCGGCGCGGCGCGCAGGTTCTGCTGGACGATCAGTGCGAAGGTCTTGTCCAGCGTTTCCTGCAGCTTGCCCTCGACCGCGACGCCGCGGTGCCTGGCGAGGTACCAGTCGGGGAAGAGTTGCAGCTCGCGCTGCAGCAGCGCGGCGTCGTAGGGCGGCAGCACGCCGGCCTTCGAGGCGAGCTGCCAGCGGATCAGTGCGTCGATGGCTTGTTCGTAGCGCGGCCGGTTGGCCTCGGCGTGCTCGCGGTCGATGCGGTCCAGCATCGTTTGCCGGCCCAGGTCGTCCAGCAGCATGAAGCCCTGCGGCTCGTCCCAGGCGAGCACCTCGGGCGCGGTCACGCCGGCGTCGCGCATCAAGGCCGCCACCTTCACGAAGGGGCGGCTGTCCTCCTTGTCGGGCGGCGCGTCCATCACGATGCGTGCCAGGCCCGGCGTGGTGGTGTCGACGCGCAGGTAGCGGCGGAAGCTGGCGTCGGCCGAGGCCAGCCGCACGGTGTCGGCCCGCAGCCCCTGGGCGGGCGCGATCGCCTCGATCCAGCGGGCGAAGGCTTCGGCGCGGGCCGGATCGGCCCAGGCCACGGGTGCGGCGGGGGTGGACGCCGGCGGCACACCCGGCAGGCTCGGTCGTTCAGGGCCGGCGGCCGGGGGCAAAGGGGCTGTCATGGATAATCTCGATTCTACAAATCCGCCCTGCGCTGCAGGCTTGCGGCCGCTGGCGGAGCCCGCAGTGCCCGGCCCCGGACGCCGCGCGTCACGCAGGGCCGGCCCGCGTGGCCCCTTCGACCCAAGATTGCCGTTCCGTACCGATGCCTGATCCGAACCGAGCGCCCCGGCCGCGGTGCCTGCCGCCGTTGCCTCTGGCGCTGCTGACGCTCGCCCTGCTGCATGCGCACGGCGCCTGGGCCCAGGCGGGCGGCGAGCCGGATGCACCGCTGGTGCTCAAGCGCACGCCGATGCTGGCCGAGACCATTGCGCCGACCGAGCGCGGCCAGCGCCCCAGCATCGTCGAGGGCGACCGGGTGTCCGGCCGGCCCGACCTCGAAACCATCGTCGAAGGCAACGCGTCGCTGCGCCGCGGCGACACCGTGATCCACGCCGACCGGCTGGAGTACTACCAGCCGGACGACCTGGCCAAGGCCAGCGGCAACGTGCGCGTGAACCAGGCCGGGAACGTGTACGAAGGCCCGCAGCTCGAACTCAAGGTCGAGACCTTCGAGGGCTTCTTCAACAACGTGCGCTACAAGCTGCTGGCCACCGGTGCCCACGGCGAGGCCGAGCGCGTCGACTTCGTCGATGCCGACCGCGCCATCGCGCGCCGCGCCACCTACACCACCTGCCGCCGCGAGGACTACCCGGGCTGGATGCCGGCGTGGTTCCTCAGCGCCGCCAACCTGCGCACCGACAACGAAGAGAACGTCGGCACGGCCGAGAACGTGAAGCTCACCTTCATGGGGGTGAGCACGCCGCCGATCCCGAGCGTGAGCTTTCCGCTGAACAACGAACGCAAGAGCGGCTTCCTGCCGCCCACGATCGGCGTGGACAGCGTGAACGGCCTCGAACTCGCGCTGCCCTACTACTGGAACATCGCACCCAACCGCGACGCCACCTTCACCCCCACGGTGATGAGCAAGCGCGGCATCAACGTGGCCAACGAGTTCCGCTTCCTCGAGAAGGACTACAGCGGCGAGGTGCGCCTGGACTACATGCCCGACGACCGGCTGCGCAACCGCGACCGCTGGGGCCTGTGGGGCAAGTACCGGCAGAAATTCGATGCCCCCAAGATCGGCCTCGATTCGCTGAACCTGAACCTCGACGCCAACCGCGTCAGCGACGACGATTACTGGCGCGACTTCAACCGCACGCCGTCGCTGGTCACCCGCCTGCTGCCGATCGACGGCTCCCTGAACTGGAGCAAGGGCGACTGGAGCGGCCAGGTGCGCGCGCTGTCGTACCAGACGCTGCAGTACTCGGCGGCGCCGATCGTCCCGCCCTACGACCGCCTGCCGCAACTCACGGCCAACTATGCCAAGTACGACTGGAACGGCTTCGACTTCTCGCTGAACACCGATTTCACGCGTTTTCGCGCCCGCACGGAGGAACAGGGCCAGCCCAACGGCGACCGTGCCTACGCGCTCGCGAGCCTGAGCCGGCCCTTCACGACGCCGGGCGCATACATCACGCCCAAGGTGCAGCTGCACGCCACCACGTACCAGCTGGACGGTCCGCTGTCCGATGGCCGCACCTCGGCCACGCGCACCGTGCCGACCTTCAGCCTCGACAGCGGCATGACCTTCGAGCGTGACGTCAACCTGTTCGGCAAGGCCTTCCGCCAGACGCTGGAGCCGCGCGCCTTCTACGTCTACACGCCCTACCGCGACCAGAGCCGGCTGCCGGTGTACGACACGGCGGCCAACGACTTCAGCTTCGCCACGCTGTTCACCGAGAACGAGTTCTCGGGCAACGACCGCATCTCGTCGACCAACGCGCTCACGCTGGGCCTGACCTCGCGCCTGCTCGATCCGGACAGCGGTGCCGAACTGGCGCGCTTCGGCATCGCGCAGCGGCGGCGCTTCTCCGACCAGCGCGTGACCATGCCGACGCTGACCAACGTGGTCGGCGGCGCCACCTTCACCACGGCGGGCACCCTGCCCGCGACCGATCGATCCAGCGACCTGATGCTCGGCGCACAGGTCAACCTGAGCCCCAAGTGGAGCCTGGACACGACGCTGCAGTACAACCCCGACGACCGGCGCTCCAACCGCAGCACCATCACCGCGCGCTACACCCCCGGGCCCTACCGGACGCTGAGCGTGTCGTACCGCTACCAGGCCGACCGCATCTCGCCCAACGGGGCGGGCAACGAGTCGATCGACCTGGGCTGGCAGTGGCCCCTGAACGACCTGTGGGGCGACAAGGGCAAGGACCTCGGCCCCGGCCGGGGCCAGGGCGGCGGCCGCTGGTACGCCGTGGGCCGGCTCAACTACAGCCTGCGCGACAAGCCCTCGTCGTTCAACGCCCTCGGGCGCCCGGTGTATGCCAATGCCGGAGACCGGCCCGGCGTGACCGATGCCATCATCGGCCTGGAATACGACGGCTGCTGCTACATCGGCCGGATCGTGCTGGAGAAGACCAGCACCGGCCTGGCCACGTCGACCAAGCGGATCATGTTCCAGCTGGAGTTCCTGGGCTTCTCCAGCCTGGGCTCCAGCCCCATGCAGACCCTGCAGCTCAACGTGCCGCGCTACCAGCCGCTGCGCTCGCCCATCCCGGCGCCGAGCCGCTTCACCAACTACGACTGAGTTCGCCCCGAGCAAGGACATCGCCATGAACTTCCTGCGTTCCACCCTCGCGCTGGCCTGTGCGGCCGCGCTGGCGACCACCGCCGTGGCCCAGACCCAGCGCGCGCAGCAGCAGCGCGCGCAGCGCCCGATGGGCATCACCGACATCATGCGCGCCGGACCCGCGGTCGCGGTGCCGCCCGCCAATGCCCGGCCGCCCGCGGCCCCGCAGGCCCAGCGGGCCGCCGAATTCATCGTGGCGCTGGTCAATTCGGAGCCCATCACCAACACCGAGGTGCAGAAGCGCATCGAGCGGGTGTTGCAGGACGGTGGGCCCGAGATCGAGCGCATGCCGCGTGCACAGCTCGCCAGGCAGGTGCTCGAGCAGCTCATCTCCGAGAAGGCGCAGCTGCAGCTGGCCAAGGAGCAGGGCGTGCGCGTCGACGACACGGCGGTCGACCAGGGCGTCGCCGTCGTGGCGCGGCAGAACAACCTGAGCGTTCCCGAGCTGCAGCAGCGCATCGCCCAGGCGGGCCTCTCGCGCGACGAGTTCCGCGCCAACGTGCGCAAGCAGCTGCTGCTCACCCGGCTGCGCGAGCGCGAACTCGAATCCAAGGTCAAGGTCAGCGACGCCGAGGTCGACCAGTTCCTGCGGGACCAGCGCGGCGGGGCCAACGCCCCCGGCGCACAGGACATCAACCTGGCGCAGGTGCTGGTGGCCGTGCCCGAGAACGCCAGCGCCTCGCAGGTGGCGGCGCTGCAGAAGCGCGCGCAGGACATCGCCCGGCGTGCGCAGGCCGGTGAAGACTTCGCCAAGCTGGCGGCGGAGGCATCGGACGCCCCCGACGCGCGCAGCAACGGCGGCGCGCTGGGGCTGCGAAACGCCGACCGCTATCCGCCGCTGTTCGTCGAGAGCACGCAGTCCACCCCGGTGGGCGGTATCGCGGGCCCGGTGCGCTCGGGCGCCGGCTTCCACGTGATCAAGGTGCTGGCGCGCGAGCGCGCGAGCGCCGGTGCCGACGGCGTGGTGACGCAGACCCAGGTGCGCCACATCCTCATCCGTCCGGACGGCAACCGCACGCCCGAACAGGTCGTGGCCCTGCTCAACGACTTCAAGCGCCGCATCCAGAGCGGCACGGCCGACTTCGCCACGCTGGCGCGCGACCAGTCGCAGGACACCGGCAGCGCCCGCAACGGCGGCGAGCTGGGCTGGACGGTGCCGGGCACGTTCGTGCCCGAGTTCGAGGACGCGATGAGCCGCCTGCAACCGGGCCAGATCAGCGACCCGATCAGCACGCGCTTCGGCGTGCACCTGATCCAGGTGGAGGGCCGGCGCGACGCCAAGCTCAATCCCGAGGAGCTGCGCACGGCCGCCCGCAACGCGCTGCGCGACAAGAAGATGGACGACGCCTACGAGGCCTGGGCCCAGGAAGTGCGCAACCGCGCCTACGTCGAACTGCGCGAGCCGCCGCAGTCCTGATGCGCACATGAAGGCGCACGCGCCGCGCAAGCGCTTCGGCCAGCACTTCCTGTCCGACGGCGCGATCATCGATGCGATCGTGCGCGAGATCGCGCCCAAGCCGGGCGATCCGATGGTCGAGATCGGCCCCGGCCTGGCGGCACTCACGCAGCCCCTGGTCGAGCGCCTGGGCCGGCTCACGGTGATCGAGCTCGACCGCGACCTCGCCGCCCGCCTGCGCGGCCATGCGCAGCTCGACGTGGTCGAGTCCGACGTGCTCAAGGTCGACTTCGGCGCCCTGGCCGACCGCCTCGCCGGCGAAGGCCGCGCCGCGCTGCGCGTGGTGGGCAACCTGCCCTACAACATCTCGACGCCCATCCTCTTCCACCTGCTTCGCTGGGCCGACCGCGTGGCCGACCAGCACTTCATGCTGCAGAAGGAAGTGATCGACCGCATGGTGGCGGCGCCGGCCACGGCGGACTACGGCCGGCTGTCGGTGATGCTGCAGTGGCGCTACGCGATGGAGAACATCCTGTTCGTGCCGCCGGGCAGCTTCGAGCCACCGCCGCGGGTGGACAGCGCGGTGGTGCGCATGGTGCCGCGCGCCGAACCGGCGCCGGTCGACGTCGCTCACCTCGAATCGCTCGTCCAGCTCGCCTTCAGCCAGCGCCGCAAGCTGCTTCGCCACACGCTGGGCCGCTGGCTCGAGGCGCAGCAGTTCGCCGGCAGCTTCGACACCCAGCGCCGCGCCGAGGAAGTGCCCGTGTCCGAGTACATCGCGCTGGCGCAGGCCACGGCCGGCTGAGCGGCCGGCTTCGCGCAGGCGTAAAAAAGCCCGTCGTCGACGGGCTTTTTCGCGGGGCCGCGCCGTGCTCAGGCGGCGGCCAGCCAGTAGGTGCTGTTGAAGGGGCTGCTCATGCGCAGCGCCAGCGGGGACACGTCCACCAGCTTGTCGGTCGGCATCTTCTCCGCCGCGGGATCCGCGTTCAGGTCGATGCCATCCAGGGGCGCGGGTTCCGCGCTGTGGGCACCCTGGATCTGGGCCTCGTTGGCCCGTTCTGCTTGGCCGGCTTGTGCAGAACGGGCTACAGAAAAGAATAGAAGCACCGGAAGGGCACCTTGCGGTCCCCCCAGTAGTCCGAGGCGTCGCGGAAGATGTCCAGCAGCTGCTCGCGCGCTTCCTTGTCGAACTTGGCGTTGGCCGGGATCTGCTCGAGCACCACGACGAAGCCCGGTTGCGGGCCCGATTTGTGCAAGGGATCGGTCATGCAGTCGTACAGCGCGTCGAAGTTCTTGCCGAAATGCGCCGGGAAGGTGAATTGCTGCGCGATCAGGTCGAGCACGTCCTGCTTGCTCTGGGCATTCGCCAGGTTGGCATAGAGGAAGTGCTGGCCCGATGCGTGGGCTGCCTCCTGAAGGTCGCTGACGCGAAAGGCCCGGATCGACTGAACGATGTTGGGCCGAACGCCACGAAGGGACTGATTCATCTCCGCTGTTCTTTCCATGGTGATCAAAACTTCTCCCGAACGCGTGGGTGCGTCACCCCTGCCTGTGCGATCGTCCGTCACGGCACGATCTTCCTGAAACTTGCGTAGTGGTCCGCCGTGTACCAGCACGCCTGCGGCGTCGTCGGCGGGCCACCGCACACGATGCGACGGGCGCCGCGCGTGCGTGCACCGGGCGTGTCCACGGTGTATTCGCGGTAGTGCCCGCGCCGCTCGCGCGGAAGCAGGCGCTCCCGGTTGCCGAACACGGTGCCGTCCTTGTCATGCCGGAACGGGCCGCCTTCGAAGATCGCGCGGTACGTTGTCTGACCCTGGAGAGGCAATTGCGACAGCGCGATCGTGTCGTCCTGGGCCGGGAATTCCCTGGCTTGGACGGGCTGGGTCGGCGCCAGAACCCCGCCGAGGGCCACCATGAGCACGCCAGTGAGCGCAAACTTGGAGACTTTGGACGAGATCGAGGCGGCAAACGCCATGAAGGCACCGGATGCTGTGGACGCGGGGACCAGAACTGCGGGTTAACCCGCAAATTCAAGCCCGCCAGTGTGCCCGAGGCATGCCCAAAAAGCAAGCGCCTGCCCAAGAATTGAGCAGGCGCCTCGGCGGTGCAGCGGCGCTATAAGTTAGCGCACGCTATCGCAAAGCACGATCAACGGTCAGCGTTGGCGTCGGCCACGGTGAGCGCCGTCATGTTCACGATGCGCCGAACGGTTGCGCTCGCCGTGAGAACGTGCACAGGTTTGGCCGCTCCGAGGAGCACCGGGCCGATGGCGATGTTGCCGCCCGCCGCCGTCTTGAGCAGGTTGTAGGAGATGTTGGCGGCGTCGATGTTGGGGAACACCAGCAGGTTGGCATTGCCGGCCAGGGCGCTGTGCGGCATGACGGCGGCGCGCTGTTTGCCGTCCAGCGCCACGTCGCCGTGCATCTCGCCGTCGACTTCCAGCCAGGGCGCCTGGGTGCGCAGCAGGTCCAGGGTCTGGCGCATCTTGTGGGCGCTCGGGTGGTTGCTGGTGCCGAAGTTGGAATGCGACAGCAGCGCCGCCTTGGGCTTGAGGCCGAAGCGCATCATCTCCTCGGCGGCCATGGTCGTGATCTCGGCCAGCTCGGCAGGCGTCGGGTCGTAGTTGACGTGCGTGTCGACCAGGAAGACCTGGCGGTCGGGCAGCAGGAGGCCGTTCATGCAGGCGTACACCGGCACGTCCTGCGGCGTGCTCTCGCAGCCGCCGGGGCGCTTGCCGATCACCTGGTCGATGTAGTGCAGGTGGTTGGCGGTGGTGCCCCAGGTGCCGCAGATCAGGCCGTCGACCTCGCCCTTGTGCAACAGCATGGCGCCGATTAGCGTCAGGCGCCGGCGCATCTCGATCTTGGCCACCTGCACCGTCACGCCCTTGCGCTCGGCCATGCGGTGGTAGGTCTGCCAGAAGTCGCGGTAGCGGTGGTCCTGCTCGACGTTGACGACGTCGTAGTCCAGCTCTTCCTTCAGGCGCAGGCCGAACTTCTCGATGCGCTGGGCGATGATGCCCGGCCGGCCGATCAGCGTCGGGCGGGCGATGCCCTCGTCCACCACGATCTGGGCGGCGCGCAGCACGCGTTCCTCCTCGCCCTCCGAGTACGCGACGCGCTTCTTGGCGGCACGCTTGGCGGCGTCGAAGATCGGCTTCATCGTCGTGCCCGAGGCGTAGACGAAGCTCTGCAGCTTGTCGCGGTAGGCGTCCAGGTCCTTGATCGGACGCGCCGCCACGCCGCTTTCCTCGGCCGCCCTGGCCACGGCCGGCGCGATCTTCATCATCAGCCGCGGGTCGAAGGGCTTGGGGATCAGGTACTCGGGGCCGAAGCTCAGCTTCTCGCCCACGTAGGCGGCGGCCACGCGCTCGCTCTGCTCGGCCTGCGCCAGTTCGGCGATGGCATGCACCGCGGCGATCTCCATCTCGTCGGTGATCGTGGTCGCGCCGCAGTCCAGCGCGCCGCGGAAGATGTACGGGAAGCACAGGACGTTGTTGACCTGGTTCGGGTAGTCCGTGCGGCCGGTGGCCATGATCACGTCGTCGCGCACGGCATGCGCGTCCTCGGGTGCGATCTCCGGGTTGGGGTTGGCCAGCGCGAAGATGACCGGGCGCTTGGCCATCTTGGCGACCATCGCCGGCTTGAGCACGCCGCCGGCCGACAGGCCCAGGAACACGTCCGCGCCCTCGATCACCTCGGCCAGCGTGCGCGCCTCGGTCTTCTGCATGAACTGGCGCTTGTCGTCGTCCATCAGCTCGGTACGGCCTTCGTAGACGACGCCGGCCAGGTCGGTGACGAACACGTTCTTGCGCTGCAGCCCCACCTTGAGCAGCAGGTTCAGGCAGGCCAGGGCCGCCGCGCCCGCGCCGGAGGCGACGAGCTTCACGTCCTCGATCTTCTTGCCGGCCACCTTCAGTCCGTTGACCATGGCGGCGGCCACCGTGATGGCGGTGCCGTGCTGGTCGTCGTGGAAGACCGGGATCTTCATGCGCTTGCGCAGCTCGCGCTCGACGTAGAAGCAGTCGGGTGCCTTGATGTCCTCGAGGTTGATGGCGCCGAAGGTCGGCTCCAGCGCGGCGATGACCTCGACCAGCTTGGCCGGGTCCTTCTCGTCGATCTCGATGTCGAACACGTCCACGCCGGCGAACTTCTTGAACAGCACGCCCTTGCCTTCCATCACCGGCTTGGACGCCAGCGCCCCGATGTCGCCCAGCCCCAGCACGGCCGTGCCGTTGCTGATGACGCCGACCAGGTTCCCGCGCGAGGTGTACTTGAAGGCGTTCAGCGGGTCCTTGACGATCTCCTCGCAAGGTGCGGCCACGCCCGGCGAGTAGGCCAGCGACAGGTCGCGCTGGTTGGTCATCTGCTTGGTGGCGGTGATGGCCACCTTGCCCGGCACCGGGAACTCGTGGTACTCGAGCGCCGCGCGGCGAAGCTGCGCGCGTTTGTCTTCGGCGCTCAAGATTTGTGTCTCGGACATGGAACTGGCTCCTGAAACCGTTGGTGCGTGGCCCGCCGCGGGCCCGCCCAGGGCGCTGTTTTAGAGGGGCGCCGATTCTAGACCTCGGTCGCGAAGGCGACTTCGGCGGCATAGTTCGCCTGGCCGATGCGCGCCGGCGCTTCGGCGCGCTGCATCTGCGCCCCGGTATGGCAATATCCCGCGCTCGACAACCCGACCGACGAGGAGAGTGGACATGGCCCTGATGGATTTCATCAAGAAGCAGTTCATCGACATCATCCAGTGGACGGAAACCGGCGACGGCACGCTCGCCTGGCGTTTCCCGATGCAGGAGATGGAAATCCAGAACGGCGCCTCGCTCACCGTGCGCGAGTCGCAGAAGGCCGTCTTCGTCAACGAAGGCCAGGTGGCCGACGTCTTCGGTCCCGGCATGTACAAGCTGACGACGCAGACCCTGCCCGTCCTCACGTACCTCAAGAACTGGGACAAGCTCTTCGAGTCGCCCTTCAAGAGCGACGTCTACTTCTTCAGCACGCGCCAGCAGGTCGACCAGAAGTGGGGCACGCCGCAGCCCATCACCATCCGCGACAAGGACTTCGGTGCCGTGCGGCTGCGTGCCTTCGGCAACTACGCCTTCCGCATCGCCGACCCCAAGCTCTTCCACACCGAGATCTCGGGCACGCGCGACACCTACACCGTGGCCGACCTCGACGGCCAGCTGCGCGGCCTGGTGCTGCAGAACATCAGCACCGCCATCGCGGCCAGCGGCGTGCCCTTCCTCGACCTGGCGGCCAACCAGATCGAGTTCGCCAAGGCGCTGGCGGCGCAGCTGAACCCCGAGTTCGGCAAGCTCGGCATCCAGCTCGAGACCATCACCGTCCAGAACGTCTCGCTGCCCGAGGAACTGCAGAAGATCCTCGACCAGAAGATCGGCATGGGCATGGTCGGCAACGACATGGGCAAGTTCATGCAGTACCAGACGGCGCAGGCCATCCCCAAGTTCGCCGAGGGTGCGGGCCAGGGCGGCGGCATCGCCGGCGACGCGATGGGGCTGGGCGCCGGCGTGGCGCTGGGCCAGGTGCTGGCGCAGAACCTCCAGCAGGGCCTGAATCCCAACGCCGCCGCGCAAGCTGCCGTCGCCGCCACCGCGCCGGCCGCCACCGTGAGCCCGAACGAGGTCATGGCCACGCTCGAGAAGCTCGGCGAGCTCAAGACCAAGGGCATCCTCACGCAGGAAGAGTTCGACGCCAAGAAGGCCGAGCTGCTCAAGAAGCTCGTCTGAGCCGTCGGCTGCTATGTTTTCGATAGCGGTCCGCGCCCGCGGGACGGGCGCTGCGGCCTCAAAACGTTCGAAATGCCGGCGCGTGCCGGTGTGCGCTGCCCATGGCTGAGGCGGGCGGCACCCCGCCGTCTCCCCAGCGCACGTACAGCGCCCCCTGCCCCGGCTGCGGGGCGCCGGTCGAGTTCCGCTCGGCGCAGTCGGCCTTCGCCGTCTGCCCGTACTGCCAGAGCACCGTCGTGCGCCAGGGCGAGCAGCTCGCGCGCATCGGCAAGATGGCGGAGCTGTTCGACGATTTCAGCCCGCTGCAGCTGTTCGCCACCGGCCGCATCCAGGACAAGGCCTTCACCCTCGTCGGCCGGCTGCAGTACGCCTACGAGGGCGGGCGCTGGACCGAATGGATCGCGCAGATCGACGGCACCGACGACCGCACCGGCGTCCTGAGCGAGGACAACGGCGCCTACGTCTTCTCGCTGCCCTATGCGCTGCAGCAGCCCGCGCCGCCCGCCGACCAGTTGCGCTTGGGCGCCACCCACACCATCAACGGGCAGGGCTACACGGTCGCCTCCAACGAGGAGGTGAAGCTGGTGTCGGCGCAGGGCGAACTCCCGCGCCTGCCCGAGCTCGGCAAGCCCTTCCGCGTCGTCGAGCTGCGCAACGAGAAGGGCCTGGTGCTGAGCCTGGACCACGACTCGGCGCCGCCCACGGCGTACCTGGGCCGCTCCGTCGAGCTGGACGACCTCAAGATGGCCGGCCTGCGCGACGAATCCGCCAAGGAGGAGAAGGGCCGCAGCTTCGCCTGCCCCCACTGCGGCTCCCCGGTCACGCTCAACTTCGCCGACAGCAAGAGCATCACCTGCCCGTCGTGCAAGAGCATCATCGACACCAGCAGCGGCATCGGCGGCGAGCTGAAGTACGCGACGCAGAACGAGCCGGTGCAGCCGCTCATCGCGCTGGGCTCGCTCGGCACGCTGCAGGGCGCGCAGTGGCAGGTGGTGGGCTTCCAGCACCGCATGGGCGTGGAGCCCGGCGACGACGAGCACTTCGGCTGGGACGAGTACCTGCTCTACAACAGGAAGCGCGGCTTCAGCTTCCTGGTCGACGCGAGCGACGGCTGGAGCATGGTCAAGCCCGCGACCGGCGCGCCGGTGGTGTCCGACGGCGGGCAGACCGCCCGCTACCTGGGCCGTGTCTACAGGCAGCAGTACGCCTACGAGGCCGAGACCACCTACGTCGCCGGCGAGTTCTACTGGCAGGTCCAGCGCGGGCAGAAAACCAGCAACCGCGACTACGGCGAGCCCAAGGGCGGCCTGCTGTCGATGGAGCGCAGCGCCAACGAGCTGACCTGGTCCTACGGCAGCCGCATCGACAGCAACGCCGTGGCGTCGGCCTTCAAGCTCGATGCGAAGAAGGACATGTTCAAGCGCACCGATGCGCTGCCCGTGAGCGCCGCGTCCAGCCTGGGCTGCGGCACCATCATCCTCATCGTCGTCGTGATCATCATCCTGCTGATCATCCTGTCCACCTGCTCGAGCTCCTCGGGCAGCGGCTACCGCAGCTCGGGCGGCTCCTACGGCGGCTACTCGAGCGGCGGCGGCCACAAGTAGCGCCCCGCGCACACCCCAACCACCTACCGGAGAGACCGCATGCCGAAAATCGAATGGCTCCAGCCGATGGCGATCCTGGGCACCTTGCTGTATGCCCTGATCGGCGTGGCGATCTTCTGGATCGCCTTCATCGTCATCGACAAGATCACCCCGTATGACCTGTGGGGCGAGATCGTCGAGAAGCACAACAAGGCGCTGGCCATGGTGGTGGCTGCCATGTGCCTGGGCATCAGCATCATCGTCGCCGCAGCGATCCATTGACGGCGGGCCGCGCCTGTTGCCCCACCGCCGTCCACGCTGAGCCCGTCGAAGCGCCGTGCCAGGGCCTGGGACAGGCCCGGCCCGAACGGCTGAGGCCCTTGCCATGAACGAACCCCTCGCGCCGCCGATCGATGCGGCCGCGCTTCCTGCCGCACCCGTCCACCGCGCCGGCCCTTCTCCCGTCGCCATCGCCCTGCTCGCCAGCGTCTTCGTCGTCGCCGCCTGCGGGCTGGTGTACGAACTGAGCGCAGCAGCGCTGAGCTCGTACCTGCTCGGCGACTCGGTGCTGCAGTTCAGCACCATCATCGGCACCTACCTCTTCGCCATGGGGGTGGGCTCGTGGCTGTCGCGCTACTTCGAGCGCCAGCTGCCCGCGCACTTCCTGCGCATCGAGCTCATGGTCGCGCTCGTCGGCGGCTTCCTGCCGGCGCTGCTCTTCATCGCCAACGCCTACGTGCCGGGCGCCTTCCGCCTGCTGCTGTACGGCCTCGTGGTGGTGGTCGGCACGCTGGTGGGGCTGGAGATCCCGCTGGTCATGCGCATCCTCAGGCGCGACATCGTGCTCAAGGACCTGGTCTCTCAGGTGCTGACCTTCGACTACCTCGGCGCGCTGGCGGTGTCGGTGGCCTTTCCGCTGCTGCTCGTGCCGCAGCTGGGCATGATCCGCACCGGACTGCTCTTCGGCCTGATGAACGCCGCCGTGGGCGCCTGGGCGCTGTGGCTGTTCCGGCACGAGCTGCGGCGCCTCGGCGCACATGCGGTGGCCTGCGTGCTCACGCTGGCCGCACTGGCGGCTGCCTTCGCCTTCGCCGACCGCATCACGACCTTGGCGGAAGACAGGTTCTACCAGGACCGCATCGTCTTCGCCGCCACCTCGCCCTACCAGCGCATCGTCGTCACGCGCGGCAGCGCCGGGCACCGGCTGTTCCTCAACGGCAACCTGCAGTTCGCCGAGCGCGACGAGTACCGCTACCACGAGGCGCTGGTGCACCCCGTCATGGCCGCGCATGGCGCGCCCAAGAAGGTGGCCGTGCTCGGCGGCGGCGACGGCATGGCGGTGCGCGAGATCCTGAAGTACCCCTCGGTCGAGTCGGTCACGCTGGTCGAACTCGACCCGAACATGACGAGGCTCTTCGCCGGGCACGAGACGCTGGCCGCGCTCAACGGGCATGCGCTGTCGTCGCCCAAGGTCAGGATCGTCAACACCGATGCGTTCAAGTGGTTGCAGGAGGGTGACGACACCTTCGATGTGGTGGTTGTCGACTTCCCCGACCCCACCAACTTCGCCATCGGCAAGCTGTACACCAACAGCTTCTATGCGCTGCTCGACCGCCGCCTGGCCGCCAGCGGCTATGCGGTGATCCAGACCACCTCGCCGCTGGTGGCGCGCAAGAGCTTCTGGACCGTGGCGCAGACCATCGAGTCCGTCGGCCTCGTCGCCACGCCCTACCACGCCCACGTGCCGAGCTTCGGCGAGTGGGGCTACGTCATCGCCAGCCACCGGCCCTGGCGGCGGCCCGAGGCGCTGCCCGCCGGCCTGCGCTTCCTCTCGGCCGACACCGTGCCGCTGCTCTTCGACTTTCCCAGGGACATGGCCCGCGTGCCGGCCGAGGTCAACCGGCTGTCGAACCAGGTGCTGGTCACGACCTACGAGCAGGAGTGGGGCAAGGTCGGGGTCACCCATTGAGCGCCCGATGACGTTGCGCCGCCGCGATTTCATCGGCGCCTCCGCCGGCGCGCTGGCGCTGGCCGGCTGCGAGTCGGGCCCGCCCATCGACGGCGGCTTCACCGGCATCGACGTCGGACGCGGCCATGCGTGGCGCGACGGCGCGGGGCGCGGTGCCGTGCCGGCCGAAACACGCCGCACGCGCGTGGTCGTCGCCGGCGGCGGCGTGGCCGGGCTGGCTGCGGCACGGGCGCTGCGCCTGGGCGGGACGGAGGACTTCGTGCTGCTCGAGCTGGAAGACGGCGCCGGCGGCAACGCCCGCGGCGGCCGGGTGCACGGCATCGCCTGCCCGCTGGGCGCGCACTACCTGCCGACACCCTCCGACCCGGCCCACGAGGTGCAGGACCTGCTCGAGGAACTGGGCCTGCGCCGCCGCGTCGCCGGCCGCTGGGAGTACGACGAGCGCCACCTGTGCCACAGCCCGCAGGAACGGCTCTTCTTCCGCGGCGAGTGGCAGGACGGCCTGCTGCCCCTGCAGGGCGTGGGCGCCGCCACGCTGGACCAGTACCAGCGCTTCGGCCGCCGCGTCGACGCGCTGCAGCGCGAGGCGCACTTCACCATCCCCGCGTTCCGCGCGTCCGCCACGGCCGACGCGATGGCCGTCGCGCGGGCGCTGGATGCCGAACCCTTCGCCGCCTGGCTCGACCGCGAAGGGCTGAGCGATGCGCAGCTGCGCTGGTACCTCGACTACTGCTGCCGCGACGACTACGGCGCCGGCATCGCGCACGTGTCGGCCTGGGCCGGCATCCACTACTTCGCGAGCCGGCACGGCTTCCATCCGCCCGGCGACCCGGGCGCCGACGGCGGCGAGCGCGACGCCGTCCTCACCTGGCCCGAGGGCAACGGCTGGCTCACCCAGCGCCTGGCGGCGCCGCTGGGCGACCGCCTGCGCACCGGCCATGCGGTGCTGCGCATCGCCGAGGGCCGGCACGGGGTGGAGGTCGACGCCTGGGATGCCGCCACGCGGCGCGTCGTGCGCTGGCAGGCCGAGCGCTGCATCGTCGCCCTGCCCGCCTTCATCGCCGCCCGCGTGGTGGCGCAGGCGCCGGACTTCCTGCGGCAGGCCGCCGCCCGCTTGCAATACGCGCCGTGGCTGGTGGCCAACGTGCACCTGCGCGCCCCGCTGCAGGACCGGCCCGGCGCCGCGCCGAGCTGGGACAACGTCGTCTACGGCACGCGCGGCCTGGGCTACGTCGATGCGCGCCACCAGACGCTGGACCCGACGCCGCGCGCCACCGTGCTCAGCTGGTACCGGCCGCTCGGTCCCAGCGGCTTCGACGGCGCCACCGCGGCCGAGGGGCGCCGGCGCCTGCTCGATGCACCCTGGAGCGCCTGGCGCGACGAACTGCTGGCCGAGCTGTCGGTGCCGCATCCCGACCTGCCGCGGCTCGCCACGCGCATCGACATCACGCGCTATGGCCACGCGATGGCGATGCCTGTCCCCGGACTGTTGAGCCAGATCGGCCATTTGCGCCCGTCCCACGGGCGCGAGCAGCGGTCGGGAGAGGAGCAACCGGCGCCCGTCGCCGGGCGGCTGAGCTTCGCGCATGCCGACTGGGCCGGCTACTCCATCTTCGAAGAGGCCTTCACGCGCGGGCATCTGGCGGGCTCGGCCGCCTGAGCCGCGTTGCGAGTCGAATCGGCCGTCGGTGCCCGTCCCACGGGCGTGAGCTGCTATGGAAAAAGGAGCAGTCCGCCGGCCGCTACTTGCCGGCCACGCTCACGATCTGCCCGTTGCCTGCATGCACCTTCACCTCGGCGAGGGTGCCCTGCGGCGTGAGGATCTCCACCTCGTAGACGACCGTGCCGAAGTGGCTGTCCAGCTCGGCCTTGACCGCGCGCCCGCCCTGGCGCTCCAGCGCCGTGCGCACGGCCTGCGGCATCGCCAGCGTGGCGGCCTTCAGCCGGTCGGCCTCCTTGCGCTTGAGCGCGCCGTCCGCCTTGCGGCTGACGACCTGGCCCGTGGCGGCGCTGACCATCAGGTCCTCACGCTGGCCCTGCGGCGTGGCCAGCGCCATCTCGTACAGCGGCGCGCCCTGCGCGTCGGTGCGATCGTCTTCCAGTTCCGCCTCGACCAGGCGACCCGCAGCGCTCTTTTCCACGCTGGCGATCGCCTCGGCCAACGGCAGGGTGGCGCGTGCGGCAACGGCCGCGAGGACGGCGGGCTCGGCCGCCTCGGCACGCGGGGCGGCCAGCCAGCCCGCGCCGCACAGCAGCGCCCCGGCCAGGGCGGACAGTGCCACGCGCCGGCGCAGGGCGGCCTGGCGGGCCGGTGCGGCGGCGAGGGCGATCGATCGGGAGGGAGTGCGTGTGCTCATGGCGGCATTCTTCCCGCAGGCCCGCCGTGGCGCGGCGCCAAACCCCGCAGGTGGCGCAGGGCTTCTCGGTGCGGCGGCCCCCGGACCGGCCGGCGCCCTCGGCTCACACCACCGACGCGGCCGCCGCTTCGGTGGGTGCGTGGGCGTGCCGGTCGTCCGGCGGCGCCGTGACGATCGAATCGAGCGCCGGCACCGGGGGCTTCAGGCGTTCGATGTCGGGCCGCGGGCGGCGCAGCGTCGCGTCGGCCGCAAAGGCCGACTCCATCGCCTGCGCCGCACCGAGCAGCGCCAGGTCGCCGCGAAAGCGCCCGGTCACCTGCAGGCCGAAGGGCAGGCCCTTCGGATCGACGCCGCAGGGCAGCGTGATCGACGGGTGCGTGGTCAGCGTCACCACGTAGGTCAGCGCCAGCCAGCGGTAGTAGTTGGCCTGCGGCCGTCCGTCGATCTCGGCCGCGAAGGCCTGCGTCCACGGAAAGGGCGACACCGGCGTGGTCGGCGAGAGCACGAGGTCGTAGCCCTCGAACACCTTCTGGAAGCGGGCCAGGATGCGCGTCTGCTCGGTCTGTGCCCAGGCGCTGTCCAGCAGGCTCATCTCCACGCCCATTTCGTAGTTGGCGCGCGGGTTGGGCCCCAGGCTGGACGGGTCGCGCTCGTAGGCCTCGCGCATGCCGGCCACGAAGGCCTCGGCGCGCAGCACGTCGAAGCAGCGATGCACGTCCTGCGGCGCGCCGAGGTCGATGCGCACCTCGTCGCAGGCCGCGAACAGGCCCGACATCGCGGCCATGCGCTCGCGCATCGTGCCGCGGATGGCCGGGTCCACGTCGCACAGGCCGAAGTCCTCGGTCCAGGCCACGCGCAGGCGCGAGAGGTCCACGCCCGCCGGGCGCAGGAAGGCCATTGGATCGAGCGGATGACTGAGCGGGTCGCCCGGATGCGGGCCGGCGCTGGCGGCCAGCTGCAGGCAGGCGTCGGCCACGTCGCGGCCCATCGGCCCGACGACCGAGATCGGCGACCAGCCCAGCGGCTTGCGCACGCTCGGCACCACGCCGGGCGAGGGCCGCAGGCCCACCACGCCGCACTTGGCGGCCGGGATGCGCAGCGAGCCGCCGGTGTCCGAGCCGGTGGCCAGCGGCAGCAGGTCCAGCGCCAGCGCCGCGGCCGATCCGCCCGAGGAGCCGCCGGCGTTGAGGTGGGGATCGAAGGGGTTGCCGGTCGCGCCCCACACCGGGTTGCGGCTGTTGGCGCCGGCGCCCATCTCGGGCACGTTGGTCTTGCCGACCACGATGGCGCCGGCCGCGCGCAGGCGGCGCACCAGCTCGATATCCTGCGCCGGCACGTGGTTGCGCAGGCTCGGCGTGCCCATGGTGGACAGCAGGCCGGCCGTGGGCTCCAGGTCCTTCACGCCCAGCGGCAGGCCATGCAGCAGGCCCAGCGCCTCGCCGCGCATCACGGCCCGCTCGGCCGCCCGCGCCTCGGCATGCGCACGCTCGTAGCAGGTGGCGGTGATGGCGTTGACGAAGGGGTTGAGCCGCTCGATGCGCGCGATGCAGGCCTCGAGCAGCTCGACGGGCGAGAGCTGGTGCGCGCCGATGAGGCGGCGCAGCTCGACGGCGGAGGTTTCGACGAGGTCCGCCACCGTCAATCCGCCTTGATGTCCGCGCGCTGCGCGACGGCGCGCATCAGCGGCAGTTCGCTCTCGATCTGCGCCAGCGAGGCCGCGGCGCCGGCGAAGGCGGGCTCTGCGCCCTGTGCCTGCAGCGCGGCCCTGGCGCCGGGCGTGGCGACGATCTTCGCCACCGTCTTCTCGAGGCGCTCGCGCACGGGGGCCGGCGTGCCCTTGGGCGCGACCAGCATGATCCAGGTGTCGGCGTCGATGTCCTTGTAGCCGGCCTCGGCGAAGGTCGGCACGTCGGGCAGCTGCGAGGACCGCTTGGCGGTGGTCACGGCGATGGCCTTCACCTTGCCGGCCTTGAGCTGCGGGATCGCCGCGGTGACGGTGTCGACCGAGAAGGGCACCTGCCCGCCGATCAGGTCGGTCATCGCCGGCGCGCTGCCCTTGTAGGGCACGTGCATGAGCTTAGCGCCCACGGCGTGCAGCACGATCTCGCCGGTGAAGTGCGAGGTGGTGCCGGCACCGAAGGAGGCATACGCGTACTTGTCCGGCGCGGCCTTGATGGCGGCGACGAACTCCTTGACGTTGTTGACCGGCACGTCCTTGTTGGCCAGCACGATCAGCGGGATGCGCGCGACGATCGCGATCGGGTCGAAGCTCTTGAGCGTGTCGTAGGGCAGGTTGCTGCGGATCGCCGGGTTGGCGGTGAAGGTCGAGCCCGAGCCGAGGAACAGCGTGTAGCCGTCCGCCGGCGCCTTGGCCACCAGGCCGGCAGCGATGGCGGTGCCGGCCCCGGGCCGGTTGTCGATGACCACCGGCTGGCCCAGTTCGTCCGACATCCGCTGCCCGACCAGGCGCCCGATGACGTCGGCACTGCCGCCCGGCGGGAAGGGAATGACCAGCGTGATCGGCTTGGCGGGCCAGGCCGTCTGCGCCAGCGCCGCGAAGGGCAGGGCGAGGCCGGCGGCGGCGAGCAGGCCGGCCGCGGTCCGCGCGAGGGCGCGGCGGCGCGCGCCCGCGGCGGGGGCGGGACGGGGAGGCGGGAGCTTCATCACAGGGCACCTTTGGACGACGACATCGGCCCATGCTAGAAACGCGCCTGCCGTGCAGCAAGCACAAGCTTCATAAAGTTTCGTTGCCTGAACGGCAACGCAGAGCCCACGCCAGCCATGCCCGCCGCCCGTTCCCGCTCGCGCACCACCGCCCGCCGCTCCTTCGACCAGCGCGTGCTGCAGGAGGTTGCGCTGCGCTATTTCCTCGAGGTGGCGCGCGCCGGCTCGGTCACCGAGGCCGCGGCGCGGCTGGAGGTGGCGCCCTCGGCCGTCAGCCGCCAGATCGGGCGGCTCGAGCGCGAGCTCGACACGCTGCTCTTCGAGCGCCGCGCGCGCGGCATGGCACTCAACTCGGCCGGCGAGCTGCTGGCGGCGCACGCGCGGCGTGCGTGGCTCGACATCGAGCGCGTGGCGGACGACATCCTCGCGCTGCGCGGCCTGCGCCAGGGCGAGGTGCGCGTGGTGGCCACCGAAGGCTTCGCCTACGAATTCCTGCCGGCGCTGGTGGCCGATTTCCAAAGCCGCTGTCCCGGCATTTGCTTCACGCTCGACATGTGCGTGCAGCGCGAGGTGGCGCGGCGCGTGCGTGAAGGCATCGCCGACATCGGCGTGACCGTGAGCCTGAGCTCCGAGCGCGGCCTGAACGTCGAGCTGCGCCACCCGGCGCCCGTGCTCGCCATCGTCGCGCCGGGCCACCCGCTGGCCCTGCGGCGCCAGGTCTCGCTCGCGCAGGTGGTGGCGCATCCGCTGGCGTTGCCGGCCGGCACGTCGACGCTGCGGCAGTTGCTCGACATCAGCTGCAGCCGCCAGGGCCTGCCGCTGGAGCCGGTCATCACCAGCGACCACCTCTACCCGCTCATCCAGTACGCGGCCTGCACGCGCGCCGTCACCTTCTGCGGCGAACTCGCGCTGCGCCAGCAGCTGCGCAACGGCAGCATCGTCGCGATCCCGCTGCGCGACCGCGAGATGAACGAGCGCCACTTCGAGGTGCAGACCATGGCGGGCCGCCACCTGCCCGACGCGGCACGCGCCTTCATCGATCATCTGCGCGAGACGCTCGCGCGCGAGGGATGACGCGGCGAAGCGTTGCCTGATTGGCAACGCAACATTCGACGGCGGCGATCGCTGCGGTGCGGGGCCTGCCGAATAATCCGGCCATCGTCCTTCCCCCCGTTCTTCACCGCCATGCCGCAAGCGCCCGCACTTCCCTTTTCCAAGACCCGCCGCGTGGGCGACCTCGTGTTCCTCTCGGGCGAGCTGCCGCTCGTGCCCGAAGGCGCCATGCCCGAGGGCATCGAGGCGCAGACCGCCCTGACCCTGCAGCGCATCGCGGCCACGCTGGCGGGCGAAGGCCTGGGCTTGAACGACGTGGTGAGCGTGACCGCCTACCTCGTGGATGCGGCCGACTTCGCCGGCTTCAACCGCGTCTATGCCGAGCACTTCGCCGAGCCCCGGCCGGTGCGCACCACGGTCCGCGCCGACCTCATGCTGCCCGGCGCGCTGCTCGAACTGACGGTGGTGGCGAGCCGCGCGCGATGAGCCGCAGCGTGCTCGTGCTGGGCGCCGGCATGGTCGGCACCTGCACCGCCGTGCACCTGGCGATGCGCGGCCATGCGGTGGTGCTGGTCGACCGCCGCGCGCCCGGGCGCGAGACCTCCTATGGCAATGCCGGCATCATCCAGCGCGAGGCGGTGGCGCCCTACGCCTTTCCGCGCAGCATCGCCAAGCTGGCCGGCGTGGCGCTCAAGCGCGGAGCCGACGTCAACTACCACCTGGGTGCGTTGCCGCACGTGGCCGCCGGGCTGGCACGCTACTGGCGCAACTCGGGCGCGGGGCGCTACCCCGCCATCGCCGAGGCCTATGCGCGCCTGATCGCCCACGCGACCGACGAGCACGCGCCGCTCATCGCCGCCGCCGGTGCCGACGACCTGGTGCGCCGCGAGGGCTACCTGCACATCTTCCGCGACGCCGCGTCGATGGCGCTCGCGGCGGCCGAGGCGCAGTCGCTCTCGAGCCGCCACGGCCTGCGCACCGACCTGCTCGACGGCGCCGCCCTGGCGGCTGCCGAGCCGGCGCTGCGCACGCGCCTGGCCGGTGCGATCCACTGGCGTGATCCGTGGAGCGTGAGCGATCCGGGCGAACTGGTCGCACGCTATGCGGCGCATTTCCAGCGCCTGGGCGGCGCGCTGGCCGAGGGCGACGCCTCGACGCTGCGGCAGACCGCGACCGGCTGGACCGTGCAGACCGCGGGCGGACCGCTCGAAGCCGAGCACGCAGTGATCGCGCTGGGGCCGTGGGCCGATGCGCTGCTGCGCCCGCTGGGCTACCGGCTGCCGCTGTTCGTCAAGCGCGGCTACCACCGGCACTACCGTGGCGGCGCGGCACCGCGCCTGCCCTTGTACGACGTCGCGCGCGGGCTGGTGATCGCGCCCATGCAGCGCGGCATACGCATCACCACCGGCGCCGAATTCGCGAAGCAGGACGCGCCGGCCACACCCTGGCAGCTGGGACGCGCCGAGGGGCATGCCCGCGAACTGCTCGCGCTGTCCGAGCCCGTGGAGGCCCAGCCCTGGCTCGGCGCGCGGCCCTGCACCGCCGACATGAAGCCCGTGATCGGCCCGGCACCGCGCCATCGAGGGCTGTGGTTCAACTTCGGCCATGCGCACCAGGGCTTCACGCTCGGCCCCGTGAGCGGGCGTCTGCTGGCCGAGCTGATCGATGGCAAGGCCCCGGTGGTCGACCCGGCGCCGTATTCGGCGCTCCGTTTTCTGACGCGCCACTGAGCACAGGCCTGGTCCGGGCGCCCGTGGCTTCGGCGGGGCTTTGCTGGACGGTCGGGTTCTTCGACGGGACACTTTCGCCATGCAAGCAATGGGCATGGGCAAGACGTTCGCGGTGGCAGGCATCGTGCTGGCCGCCTGCGGCGCAGTCGCGGTCGGCACGCCGCCGCGCATCGCTGCCGCGCAGGCGGCCGGGACGGTGTCGACGACAGTGGCTCAGGCCCCTGCAGCGCGAAACGCCGAGGGCACGGCGCCGGGCGGGAGCGGGGACGATCGACGTGCCTTCAGCGTCGACGACGCGGCCGCCTACCGTGCCATGGCGGCCGCGATGGGGCAGGCCGCGGGCATCGACTTCCGCTACGGTCCCGCGCCCTCGGCCTACGGCACCACCGGCAACGGCGGCCTGCCGACATGGTCCAAGCGCGTCGACCATGCCTTCGTGTCCGATCGCCAGGGCGGCAAGCGCGGTTGCGATCCGGCCTTCTGCGGCACCTGGCAGGTCGGCACATGGAGCAACGAGGTCGGGGACTTCGCCTCCAACGTCGGCCACGTCGCCTACATCCCGGAGTCGCCGTCGCAGCGCCTGGGCATGGCCGGCCTGGGGATCAGCTCGAGCAGCAACGAGGTGTTCTCGCAGCGCCCGGAGCTGATGTGGGTCTACTACGGCGCGGGCCTGGACGAGATCAACGCCCTCGCGTACCGCCGTGCCGGTGCGCCGGTCGGGAACCCGGTCGGCGTGGCGCGGTGCGAGGGCCGGCCCGGCTGGTGCATGAACGGCCTGATGGTGTTCGACAACGGCTTCATCGGCTTCGCGCAGTCCAACACCTCGACCAACAAGGCCAGCGCCCGGCTGGCGCCGGGCAAGGTGCCCACGGCGGTGGCGGTGACCAACAGCAACGAGTTCGCGCTGATCACCGTCTGGGACACGGTCAACCTGCGCGGCGAGATCGCCGTGGTGGCGCTGGCCGGCCTGTGCGAAGGCTGCACGCCGGCCAAGCCGGCCTCCCCCACGTCATGGTGGGGAGAGTGGCAAGGGCTCTACCCCGGCCTGCCCAACCTCGGCAACACCGCGTACATGAAGGTACTGGGCTACGTCGCGCTGCCGGCGGACATGAAGGCGCCGACCGACATCTCGGTCACCACGGGCCTGAGCCGTGAGGCCTACCTGCCTGCCGGCGTTCCGGGCCGGGAATCGACTTACGACCTGTCGTTGAGCAACGCGGCCCACCGGGCGACCTTCAAGTCCGGTGGCCGCAACTTCAACACCTACGCCAAGGGCGGCGTGGCGGTCGTGGCTTCCAAGTCCGAGCAGAAGGTGGCCTTCCTGGACCTGCGGCCCCTGTTCGCGTACTACCAGCGCATGTACTTCGGCAGCGACGCGGACTACAGCGTCACGACCTCGGTCGGCCCGGCCGATTCGCAATGGCCGCGCACCTTCGCCGCCGCACCCGGGCAGACCCCCACGGTCATCAAGACGGTGGCGATGGCCAACCGGCCCACGGCCGTGAAAACCTACGCCTGGGGCAACAGCCGGCGCGCCTGGGTGGCCACGCAGGACGGGCAGCTGCACATCTTCAACCTGGGCGACTACCCCACCGCCGGCAACGGCTCGGCCGCGAGCATCGTGGAGGTCGGCGCCGTGGCGGTGGGACGCAACCCCACCGGCATCGCGCTGGTCAAGGAGAAGGCGGGCAACGCCATCTACCCGGACATCACCCGCGAGGTGATCGTCACCTCGCGCGGCGACCGTCAGCTCCAGTGGGTGCGCTTCGCCGCCAACGGCAACAGCGGGCAGGTGGTGCGCACGCTCAAGGACAGCCGATTGGTCGATCCGATCGCGGCCGAGGACACGGACAACCATGGCACCGAGTCGTACGTGGTCTCGGTGGCCGACTACGGCGGGCGGGCGCTGCGCAACTACCGCTACGGGCCGGTGATCATGCACAACTACGGCGGCAGCGCCTGCGGCGCGCCCAAGGGCTGCGGCGTGGGAAGCAACAACGCCGACCCCTTCGAGTACGGCGGCGAATTCGCCCTGCCCGGCAGACCCTTCCGGGTCGTGTCCGCCAACATCCCCTGAGCACCGTCGCCGACGGGCCCGCGGCGAATCACGCGCGCATCAGCGCCTCGATCTCGTCGGCGTGGACCGGCACGCCGCGCGTGATCAGTTCGCAGCCGGTCTCGGTCACGATGGCGTCGTCCTCGATGCGGATGCCGATGTTGTGGAACCGCTCGGGCACGCCCTCGGCAGGCCGCACGTACAGGCCGGGCTCGATGGTCAGCACCATGCCCGGCTGCAGGATGCGGCTGGGGCGGTTCTTGATGAGCTCGCCCGAGAGCGGGTCCTTGCGTTCGCTGACCTCGCCCACCTGCGTGGGCTCCACGTAGCTGCCGCAGTCGTGCACGTCCATGCCCAGCCAGTGGCCGGTGCGGTGCATGTAGAAGGAGAAGTAGCTGCGGTTGTCGATCACGTCCTGCACCGAGCCCACCTTGTTCGCGTCGAGCAGGCCCAGGTCGAGCAGGCCCTGCGCCAGCACCTTCACGGTCGCCTCGTGCGGGTCGTTGAAGCGCTGGCCCGCACGTGTCGCCGCCACCGCCGCATCCTGGCTCGCCAGCACCAGGTCGTACAGGGCGCGCTGCGGCCCGGTGAATTTGCCGTCGGCCGGGAAGGTGCGCGTGATGTCGCTCGCGTAGCTGTCGAGTTCGCAGCCGGCGTCGATCAGCACCAGCTCGCCGGCCCGCACCGGGGCCGCGTCGGCGCGGTAGTGGAGCACGCAGGCGTTGGCGCCGGCCGCGACGATGGAACCGTAGGCCGGGTACTGCGAGCCGCCGAGGCGGAATTCATGCAGCAGCTCGGCGTCGAGGTGGTATTCGCGCACCTCCTGGCCGGCGCGCAGCATGCGGGCCGAGGTCTGCATCGCGCGGACGTGCGCGCGCGCGCTGATGTCGGCGGCGCGCCGCATGATGTCCTGCTCGTGGGCGTCCTTGACCAGGCGCATCTCGTCGAGCGGGCCGCACAGGTCGCGCTGCTGCTCGGGGCACAGCGCGCCGAAGCGCACGCGGGCGCGCACCTTCTGCAGCCAGCCGTCCACGCGCGTCTCCAGCCCCGCGTGCGTGGCGAAGGGGTACCACACGGTGCCGCGGTTCTCCAGCAAGCGGGGCAGGGTGGTGTCGAGCGTGGCGACGGAGAAGGCCTCGTCGACGCCGAGCACGCCCGGCGCCGCCTCGGGGCCGAGCCGGTAGCCGTCCCAGATCTCGCGTTCGAGGTCCTTGGGGGCGCAGAACAGCGTGGCACGGCCGTCGCCGGCCAGCACCAGCCAGGCGTTGGGCTCGGTGAAGCCGGTCAGGTAATAGAAGTAGCTGTCGTGCCGGTACAGGAAATCCGTGTCGCGGTTGCGCGGGCGTTCGGGCGCCGTCGGCACGATCGCGATGCCGTCCGGGCCGAGCTGCGCCGCCAGACGGGCGCGGCGTTGTGCGTAGGGGGCGCTGTTCATGGAGTCACTATACGTACGTAACAACTGGAGCGCATTTCCACAACGACTCGGAAAAGATTTGCAAGGATGTTTGCCTGTAGGACAGGAGCCAATGTACAAATAGTTATTTGGAACTTTAGTTGATCGCATGAAAGTAATAACGCTTGGAGGGGCCCTGGCCGTGGCAGGCATGATCCTGACGGCCTGTGGCGGAGGTGGTGGCGGTGGTGGAGGCGGCGGCATCGGCCTCGCCGCGCTGGCTACCGGTTCTTCGGCCGGAACGACGGGCAGCGGAGACGCCGCGCCCGCAACGGCCGCGCCGTCCACGGGATCCGGCGCCGCGGCGCCCGCGCCGGCTCCGGCGCCCGCACCCGGCGGCCCGGACCCCGTGACGGGCGGCACGACCACCATCGACGCGGCTGGCTACCGCGCCGTGGCTGCGGCCATGGGCAAGGCCGGGGGGGTGGACTACCGCTACGGACCCGCCCCGTCGGCTTACGGCACCACCGGCAACAGCGGCGTGCCCACCTGGTTCAAACGCAACGACATCGCCTTCGTGTCCGACCGCAGCGGCGGGCAGCGCCCCTGCGACCCGATTGCCTGCGGGACCTGGCAGGTCGGCGCCTTGAGCAACAACGTGGGCGATTTCTCTTCGAACAGCGGCCACGTCGCCTTCATTCCCGATGTGCCGGCGCTGCGCCTGGGGGTGGCCGACCTGGCCATCAGCTCGGTCAGCAACGCGGTCTTCTCGCAGCGGCCCGAGCTGAGGTGGGTGTACTACGGCGGCGGGCTCGACGAGGTGAATGGCGCCGTGTACCGGGCGTCCGGCGCGGGGGTCGGCAACCCGGTCGGCGTGGCCCGGTGCCTGGGCCGGCCCGGCTGGTGCATGAACAGCCTCATGGTGTTCGACAGCGGCTTCATCGGCTCCGCCCAGACCGACACCTCGACCAACAGGGCCAGCGCCCAACTCGCGTCGGGCAAGGTGCCCACGGCGGTGGCGGTGACCAACAGCAACGAGTTCGCATTGATCACGGTGTGGGACACGGTCAACCTGCGCGGCGAGGTGGCGGTGGTCGCACTGGCCGGGCTGTGCGAGCGCTGCACGCCGAGCAATCCCTCCGGTTCGAACTACTGGGGTGAATGGAACGGCCTCTACCCGGGCTTGCCCAACATCGGCAACACGGGCTACATGAAGGTGCTGGGCTACATCCCGCTGCCGTCGGACATGAAGGCGCCCACCGACATCTCGGTCACCACGGGCGTCGACCGCAACGCCTACCTCGGAGAGGGCACCCGCGAGCAGGCCTATTCCCTGCCGCTGAGCAATGCGAACAATCGCGCGACCTTCAAGTCCGGCGGCCGCAACTTCAACACCTACGCCAAGGGCGGCGTGGCGGTCGTGGCTTCCAAGTCCGAGCAGAAGGTGGCCTTCCTGGACCTGCGGCCCCTGTTCGCGTACTACCAGCGCATGTACTTCGGCAGCGACGCGGACTACAGCGTCACGACCTCGGTCGGCCCGGCCGATTCGCAATGGCCGCGCACCTTCGCCGCCGCACCCGGGCAGACCCCCACGGTCATCAAGACGGTGGCGATGGCCAACCGGCCCACGGCCGTGAAAACCTACGCCTGGGGCAACAGCCGGCGCGCCTGGGTGGCCACGCAGGACGGGCAGCTGCACATCTTCAACCTGGGCGACTACCCCACCGCCGGCAACGGCTCGGCCGCGAGCATCGTGGAGGTCGGCGCCGTGGCGGTGGGACGCAACCCCACCGGCATCGCGCTGGTCAAGGAGAAGGCGGGCAACGCCATCTACCCGGACATCACCCGCGAGGTGATCGTCACCTCGCGCGGCGACCGTCAGCTCCAGTGGGTGCGCTTCGCCGCCAACGGCAACAGCGGGCAGGTGGTGCGCACGCTCAAGGACAGCCGATTGGTCGATCCGATCGCGGCCGAGGACACGGACAACCATGGCACCGAGTCGTACGTGGTCTCGGTGGCCGACTACGGCGGGCGGGCGCTGCGCAACTACCGCTACGGGCCGGTGATCATGCACAACTACGGCGGCAGCGCCTGCGGCGCGCCCAACGGCTGCGGCGTGGGAAGCAACAACGCCGATCCCTTCGAGTACGGCGGCGAGTTCGGCCTGCCGGGGGGCGCCTTCCAGGTCACCTCGGCCAACATCCCCTGAGCCCCCGGCGCGGCCGACGGCTGGGCCGCATCAGCGCTGGAGCTGCGCGAGCCGCTCCGGCGTGCCGACGTCGGTCCAGCCGCCGGTGTAGAGCTCGGCCGTGACGCGGCCTTCGTCCATGGCGGCACGCAGGATCGGCGCCAGCGCCGCCTTGACGCCCTCCGGGTTGCCGGGCGGGATGCCGCAGTAGGGCGGCGCGAACAGCGCGGCGCGGTACAGGCCGATGGTCGAGAAGGTGTAGCGCGGCACGCCGGCATCGGCCGGCACGTTGCGCGCGCGACCGTCCTCGCCCAGGCCGAAGTCGCCCTTCGGGTTGTGCGCGGGGTTGGGCACCAGCCACAGGTGGGCCAGTGCGTCGCCGGCGCGAAAGCGCGCCAGCGCCGCGGGGTCGAAGCGGAAATCCGGCGCGAACACATCGCCGGCCGCCACCCAGAACACATCGTCGAGCAGGGGCAGGGCGCGCACGATGCCGCCGGCGGTCTCCAGCGCGCCGCCGAAGTCGCGGCCCTCGTCGGAGTATGAAATCGATAGCGCTTCGCGCCCGTCCCATGGGGCTTGCGGGCCGAAATGGCTTGAAATCTGCTCGCCCAGCCACGCCGTGTTGACCACCAGCCGCGTGACGCCGCCGGCCGCCATCGCCTCCATGGGCCACTGCATCAGCGGCTTGCCGCGCACCGGCAGCAGCGGCTTGGGCGTGTGGTCGGTCAGCGGCCGCATGCGCTCGCCGCGGCCGGCGGCCAGCAGCATGGCGCTGGCAGGCACGCGTTCAGCCGGCATGCACCGGAACCTGGCCGCGTTGCAGGGACTGGCGCACCGCCTCGCGCGGGGCGAACAGCGCCACCAGCGTCTCGAGCAGCTGCCGGGCCCGGGCGGAATGGTCGCCGCCGAAGTTGCACACATAGACGTCCAGCGTCACGGCGCGCCGCTCCGGCCAGGTGTGCACGCACAGGTGCGATTCGGCCAGCAGCACGGTCGCCGTCACGCCGCCCGGGCCCTCGGCCGTGTCGGGAAAGCGGTGGAAGAGCTGGCCCACGGGCTGCAGGCCGGCGTGGCGCACCGCGGCCGTGCAACGGGCGCCGAGCGCCTCGGCATCGACGAGCCAGTGCGCCTGGCACTGGCAGTCGTGGAGGTCGGCGGTGAGGTGCAGGCCCTGCATGCCGCGGACTCTAGCAGCCCGCTCTGCCCGGGTCCGGCCGCGCAGGGCGAACGCGCGGCAATACGCGACGCCCGCGCAGGGTCCGGAAGGCCTTGCAGGGTGCCGTTCACCCCGCTCGCTAAAATTGAGGGCTCTCCTTCTTTCCCTCTCCCCCGAAAGCCCCTGATGGCCAACCAAGCCTTGATGGCCAACGCGATCCGCGCGTTGGCAATGGACGCCGTTCAACAAGCCAACTCCGGCCACCCCGGCGCGCCGATGGGCATGGCCGAGATGGCCGTCGCACTGTGGGGCGAGCACCTGCGCTACAACCCGGCCAATCCGCACTGGTTCGACCGCGACCGCTTCATCCTGTCGAACGGCCACGCGTCCATGCTGCAGTACGCCGTGCTGCACCTCACGGGCTACGACCTGCCCATCGACGAGATCAAGAACTTCCGCCAGCTGCACAGCAAGACGGCCGGCCATCCCGAAGTGGACGTCACCCCCGGCGTCGAAACCACCACCGGCCCGCTGGGCCAGGGCATCACCAACGCCGTGGGCTTCGCGCTGGCCGAGAAGCTGCTGGCCGCCGAGTTCAATCGCCCGGGCCACGCCATCGTCGACCACCACACCTACGCCTTCCTGGGCGACGGCTGCCTGATGGAAGGCATCAGCCACGAGGCCTGCGCACTGGCCGGCGCCTGGAAGCTCAACAAGCTCATCGCGCTGTACGACGACAACGGCATCAGCATCGACGGCCAGGTCAAGCCCTGGTTCATCGACCACACCGCCGAGCGCTTCAAGGCCTACGAGTGGAACGTGATCGGCCCGATCGACGGCAACAGCGTCAAGGCCGTCTCGGACGCCATCGCCAAGGCGAAGAAGTCGGGGGACAAGCCGACGCTGGTCATCTGCAAGACCACGATCGGCAAGGGCAGCCCGAACCGCGCCGGCACCGCCAAGGCCCACGGCGAGGCGCTGGGCCCCGACGAGATCAAGCTCACGCGCGAAGCCCTCGGCTGGACCGAGCCGCCCTTCGTGATTCCTCAGGCGGTCTACGACGACTGGAACCACCGCGCCGCCGGCGCGAAGGTCGAGGCCGACTGGGACGACCGTTTCGCCGCCTACATCGCCGCCTATCCGAAGCTGGCCGACGAGTTCACGCGCCGCATGAAGGGCGAGCTGCCCGCCGACTTCCACCAGGTGGCCTTCGACACCATCGTGGCGGCCCACGGCAAGGGCGAGACCGTCGCCAGCCGCAAGGCCAGCCAGCTCGCGCTCGAGGCCTTCACCGCGGCCCTGCCCGAGATGCTCGGCGGCAGCGCCGACCTCACCGGCTCCAACCTCACCAACACCAAGAGCACCGCTGCGCTGCGCTTCGATGCCAGGACCGGCGCCGTGGTCATGAACGTGCCGGCGGTGGAGGCCAAGCACGGTGCCGAGGACGAGTCCAAGCCCGATGCGGCCGCCGCGACGCCGCAGGGCGTCATCGGCCGCCACATCAACTACGGCGTGCGCGAGTTCGGCATGGCCGCCATCATGAACGGCATCGCGCTGCATGGCGGCTACATCCCGTACGGCGGCACCTTCCTGACCTTCAGCGACTACAGCCGCAACGCCATCCGCATGGCCGCGCTGATGAAGCGCCGCGTGATCCATGTCTTCACGCACGACTCCATCGGCCTCGGCGAGGACGGCCCCACGCACCAGTCGATCGAGCACGCCGCATCGTTGCGCCTGATCCCCAACCTGGACGTCTGGCGCCCCTCCGACACGGCCGAGACGGCGGTGGCCTGGGCCGTGGCGCTGCAGAACCAGGCGCGTCCCACCGCGCTGCTGCTCTCGCGCCAGAACATCGCCTATTCGCCCAAGAGCGACCTGAGCGACATCGCCAAGGGCGCCTACGTGCTGGCCGAGCCCGAGGCGGTCGGCCTCAAGAGCAAGAAGATGGCCGCCATCATCATCGCCACCGGCTCGGAAGTGCCGCTGGCCCTGGCCGCGCAGAAGCTGCTGGCCGAGAAGAAGATCGCCGTGCGCGTGGTGTCGATGCCCTCGACCACCACCTTCGACCGCCAGGACGTCGGCTACAAGAAGGCCGTGCTGCCCAAGAAGATCCCGCGCATCGCCGTCGAGATGGGCTGCACCGGCGGCTGGTGGAAGTACGGCGTGTCGGCCGTGGTCGGCATCGACACGTATGGCGAATCGGCGCCCGCGCCCGTGCTGTTCAAGCACTTCGGCTTCACGCCCGAGAACGTCGCGGCGACCGTGGAAGCGGTGCTGGCCGATTGACATACGGACAGCCAGACGCGAAGGACGCGAAGGTTTCGCAAAGGCCGCAAAGGAACATCGAGATGATGATTTCCTTGTCGCGTCCTTCGCGTGATCCTCGCGCTCTTCGCGTTCCGGCTGCCCGCTCCCGCATTCAAGGTTTTCAACTGACTTAGGAGCTCCACATGACGATCAAACTCGGTATCAACGGCTTCGGCCGCATCGGCCGCAACGTGCTGCGCGCCGCCGTGCAGAACTTCCCCGACATCGAGATCGTGGGCATCAACGACCTGCTGGAGCCCGACTACCTGGCGTACATGCTGCAGTACGACTCGGTGCACGGCCGATTCAAGGGCGAGGTCTCGGTCGACGGCAACACGCTGATCGTCAACGGCAAGAAGATCCGCCTGACGCAGGAACGCGACCCGGCGGCGCTCAAGTGGAACGAGGTCGGCGCCGACGTGGTGCTCGAGTCGACGGGCCTGTTCCTGACCAAGGAAACGGCGCAGAAGCACATCGACGCCGGTGCCAAGAAGGTCATCATGTCGGCCCCCTCGAAGGACGACACGCCGATGTTCGTCTTCGGCGTCAACGACAAGACCTACAAGGGCGAGGCGATCGTCTCCAACGCCAGCTGCACCACCAACTGCCTGGCCCCGCTGGCCAAGGTGCTCAACGACAAGTGGGGCATCAAGCGCGGCCTGATGACCACCGTGCATGCCGCCACCGCCACGCAGAAGACCGTCGACGGCCCGAGCAACAAGGACTGGCGCGGCGGCCGCGGCATCCTCGAGAACATCATCCCGTCGAGCACCGGCGCCGCCAAGGCCGTCGGCGTGGTGATTCCTGAGTTGAACAAGAAGCTCACCGGCATGAGCTTCCGCGTGCCGACCTCCGACGTGTCGGTGGTCGACCTCACGGTCGAGCTGAACAAGGACGCGACCTACAAGGAGATCTGTGCCGAGATGAAGGCGCAGTCCGAAGGCGCGCTCAAGGGCGTGCTGGGCTACACCGAGGACAAGGTGGTCGCCACCGACTTCCGCGGCGATGCCCGCACCTCGATCTTCGACGCCGAAGCCGGCATCGCGCTGGACGGCACCTTCGTCAAGCTGGTGTCCTGGTACGACAACGAGTGGGGCTACTCCAACAAGTGCCTCGAAATGGCACGCGTGGTGGCCAAGTAAGCGGCGCCCCGCGCAAGAACAGAAAAAGAAACGCGCCTTCGGGCGCGTTTTTCTTTGAGCCGCGCCCTCCTGGCGGCGGATTGCAGCGGCATCGTGCTTGCAGGGCGATTCGGCCTGCAGCGCCCGTCCCGCCTGCTTCGGCAGCTATCTTTTTAGTAGCAGAGGTGCCCACCCGCATCGACGCGGCGGGCGCTCCTACGGGCCGAGCCTGTGCGCGCCGGCACGTCCATGCAGGCGGTGCTGCGGATCATGCATCCCACTGTTTTCACACGGAGACCTGCATGAAATCCATCGTCCTCTGGCTGCTCGGCGTGCCCATCAGCGTGATCATCCTGCTCAAGCTCTTCGGCGTGTATTGACCACGTCGCGGTGCGCGCCACCCTGGCCGATGCGTGCTGCGACTTCGATCGCGCCCAGGTCGTGCAGCCAGGGGCCGATCACCTGCACGCCCAGCGGCAGGCCCTGCGCGTCCTGCATGACCGGGACCACGGTGGCGGGCAGCCCGGCCAGCGAGGCCAGGCTCGACCACGCGCCCTGGGCGCCGTAGGGCGTGGCCACGCCATCCATCACCAGGGTGCGCCGCTCCCAGTCCGGCTCGTCGATGTGCGGGAAGGCCGCGCTGCCGAAGGCCGGGGCGATGACCGCATCGAAACGTTCCAGCAACGCGAAGCACTGCCCTCTCAGTTGAGCGCGCTCGGCCGAGAGACGGATCCATTCGTGCGCCGTCATATCGCACGAGGCGCCGGGCTCGAAGGCGCCCAGCACGGTCTGCACGTGGCGCAGGTAGGTCCGGTGCAGGTGCGCGAGGTCGGGCAGCACGCCGGCGGGCAGATCGGCCACCCCTGTGATGCTGCTGCCCAGGCGGGCGAGGCGCGCGGCGGCTTCGTCCAGCGCACCCAGCACCGCCTGCGAGGCCGAGGCCATCGGATGGCGGTCCAGCACCAGCACCCGCCACTGCGCGGGATCGGCGCTGCGCGGCATCGGCATCCGAAGCTGCCACGCCTGGGCCATCGGCATCTCGGGGCCGGCCAGCACCTGCATCGCCAGGCGCAGGTCGTCTGCATTGCGTGCCAGGGGGCCGATGACGGTGGGCAGGTCGGGCGGCGGCCCCAGTGTGTCCGGCGTGCCGGGAAAGGCGTGGCCGCGCATCGGCAGCACGCCCGTGCTCGGCTTGTGCGCCCACACGCCGCAGAAATGCGCCGGGATGCGCAGCGAGCCCATCAGGTCCGAACCGAGTTCCAGGGCGACCAGCCCGGCCGCCAGCGCCGCGGCGCTGCCGCCGGACGAGCCGCCCGGCGTGCGCGATGCGTCCAGCGGATGCAGCGTGCGGCCGTGGATCGGGTTGGCGCTCTGCCAGTCGGCCAGCGCAGGCGGCACGTTGGTCTTGCCGAGGATCACCGCGCCGGCGGCCTTGAGCCGCTGCACCGCGGATGCGTCGGCGCCGGGCATGAAGCCGCGAAAGGGCGGCAATCCCCAGCTCGTGGGCAGGCCCGCGATGTTGAAGGACTCCTTCACCGTCATCGGCACGCCCAGCAGCGGCGGACGCTCGCCGCGGGCGCGCCGCGCGTCGGCCTCGCGCGCCTGCTCGCGGGCGCGGGCGAAGTCGCGCAGCACCACGGCGTTGAGCGTGCCGTCGCGCGCCTCGATGCGGGCGATGGCCGTCTCGCACAGCGCCGCGGCGGTGGTGCGGCCCTCGGCCATGGCGCGCGCGCAGGCGCCGGCGCCCTGGTCGAGCAGGGCGGCGGGGTCCTCGGGCGGAAGGGCGGCGGTCATCGGCATCTCCTGGTTGCGCGCGGGCGGCCCGATGGGCGACGGTGCACCCGGCGATTCTGGGGTCTGCCGGGCGGGCCTTGGGCGCCGTCCCGCCCGATGCGTACACTGCCGCTCACAGTCGCCCGGTACGCTGCATGGCCCTGCTGACCTTTCTCGTCGAAGACAACCCGACCATCCGGGACAACCTGATCCCCACGCTGTCCGACCTCGCCGACGCGCCCGTGGTGGGCGTGGCCGAGACGGAAGCCCAGGCCACCGCCTGGCTGCAGGACCATGCCGACCTGTGGCACCTGGCGGTGATCGACCTGTTCCTGCGCGAGGGTTCGGGCCTGGGCGTGCTGAATGCCTGCACGCCGCGCCGCGCGCACCAGCGCGTGGTGGTGCTGACCAACTACGCCACGCCCGACATCCGCGCCCGTTGCCTCGCACTGGGCGCCGACGCGGTGTTCGACAAGTCGAACGAGCTCGACGCCTTCTTCGACTACTGCAGCCAGGACCGGCCCTCGCAGATGGCGCCGCTGGGGTGAGCGCCTCGCTACGCGATGGCGCCCACCTCCCGGCGCACATGATGGACCTGGTGCGAGGCGATGCGCCATTGCCCGTCGGCCTCGAGCACCAGCGTCTGCGTGCTGGCCCAGCGCTCGGCGTGCGGCATGCCGGAGTGGACGATGGAGCCTTCCATCATCACGATGCAGGTGTCCGTCCCCGGATGGCTGAGCTGCCGTTCGTCCACCACCATGCGCAGCCCGGGCATGGCCGCGCGCTCGCGCGTGAAGGCGGCGCGCACGTCGGCGTGGCCCCGGTGGCAGCCCCCCAGCGGCGTGACGAGCGTCGCCCCGGAGGTGAAGTAGCGCATGTGCAGGTCCATGCGGTCGTCGAGCCACGCCCGCAGGCTCTCGTCGATCACCCGGAGCACCGCCTGCTCGGGCAGCACCCGCTGCGGGTCGATCTCGCGGTGCTCGATCCAGTGGCTGCCGGGGCCGAAGAGCTCGTTGCCCAGCAGTTCGATGGAGCCGCAGTCCTCGAGGGCCTCGGCCGTGGCTTCGACCCATTCGCCGTAAAGCAGCACGTCCTGGTGGAAGTGCTTGACGCGGGCACCGCGGCAGACCCGGACCTGCTTCATCGTGCTGCCTTCCCCATGGTTGCCAAGGTGGGCAATCTAGCCCAATTCACGCGGACCGCGCCACCATGGCAGGCCGCATGGATGGGCCTTGGCGCCACCGGGGCGGGCAGCGCATGAGCGGGCAGCTCCTGGCCGGCCTGGACTTCGGCCGTCCGTCCGAAGAAGTCGCCCGCGCGCTCATCGGCGTCACCGTGCTGGTCGACGGCGTGGGCGGCCGCATCGTCGAGACCGAGGCCTACGACCGCGACGACCCGGCCTCGCACACCTACGGCGGCCCCACGGTGCGCAATGCCGCCATGTTCGGCCCGCCGGGGCGGGCGTACGTGTACCGCTCCTACGGCATCCACTGGTGCCTCAACTTCGTCTGCCGCGAGGAGGGCCACGGCGCCGGCGTGCTGATCCGCGCGCTGCAGCCCACGCACGGCCTGGCCACGATGCGCCGCCGCCGCGGCGTGGAAGACGAGCGGCTGCTCGCCGCCGGCCCGGGCCGGGTGGGGCAGGCGCTGGGCGTGGACGCGAGCTTCAACGGCCACCGGCTCGACGCGCCGCCCTTCGAGCTGCTGGCCGCCGATGCCGCACCGCCCGTGCTCGTGCAGGCGGGCCCGCGCATCGGCATCAGCAAGGCGGTCGAGATGCCCTGGCGCTTCGGCGAGCAGGGCTCGCGCTTCCTGAGCCGGCCCTTCCCCGCGGCCGCGCGCCGGGCGCGCTGAGCGATTCCAGGCGAAACCGGCCTGCGGCGCCCGCGGGACGGGCGCCATCAGCTATCGAAACCATAGCGATCGCCAAGCCATGGCCGCCGCGCGCGCTCCTATCATCGGCGCCGATGTACCGCCTGCCCCGCACCGCCACCGCCCCGTTCTGCCCGTCCGAAGTCAAGGGCAGCGTGGCGGTCGATCCGGGCCTGCCGCTGTGGAAGAAGCTGCTGCGCTTCGCGGGGCCGGGGCTGCTGGTGTCGGTGGGCTACATGGACCCCGGCAACTGGGCCACCGACATCGAGGCCGGCTCGCGCTTCGGCTACGGCCTGCTCTTCGTCGTGCTGCTGGCCAGCCTGGCCGCGATGCTGCTGCAGACCCTGTGCGTGCGCCTGGGCCTGGTGGCCGGCAAGGACCTGGCCCGCGCCTGCCGCGACCACTACGGCCCGCGGACCAACCGCTTCCTCTGGCTCGGCGCCGAACTCGCCATCGTGGCCTGCGACCTGGCCGAGGTGCTGGGCAGCGCGCTGGCGCTGCACCTGCTGTTCGGCGTGTCGATTCCGGTGGGCATCGCCATCACGGCCTTCGACACGCTGCTGGTGCTCGGCCTGCAGGGCGCGGGCTTTCGCCGCGTCGAGGCGATCGTGCTGGGCCTGGTCACGACCATCGCCGGCTGCTTCGTGGTCGAGCTGGCGATGTCGCAGCCCAACTGGTTCGGCGTCGCGATGGGCTTCGGCCCCAGCCTGGAGCGGCTGCAGCAGCCCGGCGCGCTGTACCTGGCCATCGGCATCGTCGGCGCCACGGTGATGCCGCACAACCTGTACCTGCATTCGTCCATCGTGCAGACGCGCCTGGTGGCGAAGACCGAGGCCGCCAGGCGCGAGGCCGTCACCCTGGGCACCCTCGACGCGGTCATCTCGCTCACGCTGGCGCTGTTCGTCAACGCCGCCATCCTCATCCTGGCCGCCAGCGCCTTCCACGGCAGCGGCCACCGCGAGGTGGCCGAGATCGAGGATGCCTACCGCCTCATCGAGCCCATCGTCGGCAGCGCGCTGGCGGCCACGCTCTTCGGCATCGCGCTGCTGGCCTCGGGGCAGAGCTCCACCTTCACCGGCACCATCGCGGGCCAGATCATCATGGAGGGCTTCCTCGACCTGAAGATCCCCTGCTGGCAGCGCCGCCTCATCACCCGTGCGCTGGCGCTGGTGCCGGCCTTCGTGGGCGTGTGGTGGTTCGGCGACGGCGGCGTGGGCAAGATGCTGGTGCTCAGCCAGGTGGTGCTGAGCTTCCAGCTGCCCTTCGCGATCTGGCCGCTGATCCGCTTCACCAGCGACCGGGCCCTGATGGGCGACTTCACGAACGGCCCGGTGCTGCGTGCGGTGGCCTGGGGACTCTTCGGGACCATCGGCGCCGCCAACGTGTGGCTGGTCGCCTCGGTGCTGGGCGGCTTCTAGCGCGCCGCCTGGCGCGTCACCACCGCCGACATCAGGCGCGCGGCCTTCTGCAGGAAGGCGAATTCCTCGTCGGGCAGCGTGCGGTCGGCCGTGTCGAAATGGCACAGCGTGCCGAACAGGCCGCCGTGGTCGTCCACCAGCGGCACGCCGTGGTAGGCGCCCATCACGCCCTGGTAGCGGTGGCCGTCCAGCCGGCCGTCCTCCGCCGTGCATTCGGTGCGGAACTCGCCGTCGCGCAGGACGAACTGGCAGAAGCTGTCCTCGAAGGGCACGGACGCGAGGAACTCGGGCCGCACTTCGCCGGCCTTGTCGAACAGGTCGAGGTTGACCAGCGTGTCCTGCTGCACCCGGTAGGCGGCCGTGTAGCGGTGCGGCACGCGCGCGTTGAGAAAGCGCAGGCCGCCGGCCAGGCCCTCGCGCTGGAGCGCTGCACGCAGCGGGTCGAGGGTGGCGTAGAGGGAGGGGGACATCGCCCTCGATTGTCGCGACTCGCGGGGCCGGCCGGCGTCAGTGGACACCGCCAGCGGCGGGGACCGATGTGCGACGGTCTCAGGCGGCCGCCGCCTCGCCGCGCGGGCTGTGCGGCGCCGGCAGGGTGAAGGCGCCGGGCTGCGCATCGGCCGTGGCCAGCTTGATCTTGCGCGAGAGCTCGTCGAAGTGCTGGAGCTTGAAGTCGATCACCTCCAGCGCTTCGGCCGAGGCCTTGAGCTGGGTCTGCACGCGCAGGCGGTGCGCTTCGAGCAGGGCACGGCGCGCCTCGGCGGTGGCGTCGCCCTGCGCCGCCAGCGCCAGGTAGGTCCGGATCTCGGCCAGCGGCATGTCCGTGGCGCGCATGCGTGCGACGAAGCTCAGGGTCAGCAGGTCCTGCGGGCCGTAGTGGCGTCGGCGGCCGGCGTCGCGCGGCGGCGCCAGCAGGGCCATGCGCTCGTAGTAGCGCAGGGTGTCGGCCGACATCCCGGTCGCGCGCGACACCTGGCCGATGGTCATGTGCAGCAAGGGGGAAGGATTGACGCCACCCGGCGGCGAGGCGCCGACAGGAAGGGCGGAAGCTTGGCAGGGGGCGAGGGAAGAAGTCATGCCCGCATGCTAGGAGTTGGAGTGCACTCCAGGTCAAGCGAAAAATGCAGGCGGAGGGCGCCGGGGCGCCGAATCGGCCGCAAGCGCCCATCCTGCCTGCGTGGGCAGCTATGAAAACAGGAGCATCGCGGCGGCCCGGTCGCCGCCGCGAGGCTTCAGGCCGCCGCTTCCTCGCGCCGCCCGTCCGGATGGCGGGCGAAGCGCGCCGGGTCGCGCCCGTGCACCGGCGCGTGGTCGGGCCAGGGCCAGCCGCCGAACTGGGTGCGGCGGTAGTCGTTCATGGCCTGCATGATCTCGGCCTGCGTGTTCATCACGAAGGGGCCGTACTGCGCCACCGGCTCGCCGATCGGGCGGCCCTGCAGCAGCAGGAACTCGCCCTCGGCCGCGTCGCCGTTGACCAGCTCCACCGGCACGTCGGCCCGCAGCGCGATGGCCGCCGGCCCCTGCACCACCTGGCCGCCGAGCGTCACCTGCCGGCCCTTGAAGAAGTACAGCGTGCGGCGCGTGCCTTCGCCCGCCGCAGCCGGGAGCGTCCAGCGTGCGCCGGGGTCCATGCGCAGCGTCCAGATGGCCACGTCCGAATCCGCCTGCGCGGCCCACGAATCGGGCGGCGGCGCCAGCGGGTCGATCGGGGCGGCGCCATCGGCCTCGGGCTGCAGGCGGCCGGCGATCACGCTCACGTCGGTGTGGCGGCCCCCGGCGTCGGTGGCCGTCAGGCGCGGGATGCGGTCGGCCCAGAACATCGTGAAGTGCGGCTCGACCATCTTGTTGCGCGCCGGCAGGTTCAGCCAGATCTGGAACAGCTCCAGCGGGTTGTCCTCGTCCTGGTTGAGCAGCGGGAACATCTCCGAATGCTGGATGCCGCGGCCGGCGGTGAGCCACTGCACGTCGCCGCGGCCGAAGCGCGCCGCCGCGCCGAGCGAGTCGGCATGGTCGATCAGGCCGCGGCGCACGATGGTCACGGTCTCGAAGCCGCGGTGCGGGTGGCCGGGAAAGCCGGGCACCGCCTCGCCGTGGTACATGCTCCAGCCGTCCTTGCGGCTGAAGTCGGCGCCGATCTCGCGGCCTTCGAGCGGCGCGTCCGGGCGCATCTGCGCGTCGGCGCGCGGGTAGGCGTCGTCGTGGTAGGCGCAGAAGAGGAAGGGGTCGACGGTGGCCCACGGAAAGCCGAGCGGGCGCACCTGGAGCACGGGGGAACTGGACATGGCAATGATCCTGGAAGTCGGGACTGCGCAGCCGGAGCGCCGCGCCATGTCCCGAAGATGGGGCTTCGGCGCCGATTGTGGAAGCCCCGTGGGCAGGACGGGGCGGTCCACCCATGGAACGATGGCGCCGTCGCGCGGCCGCTGCGGCGCGCGGGAGGTGCGTCTTTTGAGGTATCCCCGGCGCGGGCGCAGCGCTACCATCGCCCCTTCGCACGGCGATGCGCCGCTGCAGGAGCATGAATGAGCCCTGAGAAGAAGCAGGCCGCCGACGCGCAGGCCTCGCTGGAACAGACGATCGACAAGGCCAAGGAAGTGGCCGCCGAGATCCGCCAGGCGGCGGACAACCTGGCCGTGGTCAACACGGTGCTCGAGGAAAACCTGCCCGACCACGTGCAGGTCGGCGAAGTCGCGCAGGCGCTGGACCAGAGCGTGGAAGTCGAGAAGCAGCTCAGCGAGTCGGTCGACCGGCTGCAGCAGGTGCACGACGAACTGGGGCAGAGCGCCGGCAGCGCCCCGCCTGCCAGGAAGGGCTGAAGCACTGCGGACCGGCCGCCCGTCGTAGGCGGCGTCCGACTCCAGTCAGCGCGCGCGGCGCCCACGGCGCGGTGGACATCGAGGTTAACGTCCACTCTCGTTTCCTCGTCCATGCCCGCCCTCCGCATTTTTCTCGTCGAAGACAACGCCACCATCCGCGACAGCCTGATCCCCACCCTCGAAGAACTGGCTGCCGCGAACGTGGTGGCCGACGCGGGTGGTGAGGACGACGCGGCGAGGTGGCTGGCCGCGCATGCCGGCGGCTGGGACCTCGCGGTGGTGGACCTCTTCCTGGCCCAGGGCTCCGGCCTGGGCCTGCTGCGCCACCTGCGTGCGCGCAGCCCCTCGCAGCGGGCGGTGGTGCTGAGCAACTACGCCACCGCCGACATGCGTCGCCGCTGCCGCGAGGCCGGCGCCGATGCCGTCTTCGACAAATCGAACGAGCTCGAGGCCTTCATCGACTACTGCAACCGCCTGGCGGCACCCGGGCTGGCCTGAGCGCGCGTGAGCCCGCGCACGCTCGACCCGGGACGGCGGCAAAGAAGCGCCGGCTGAGGGCGAGGCGAGGCCGGGCCCGCCATGCCCCTTCGACACCCGGCCGCATGGCCCGGGTCCGCGCCCCGTTCGACCTGCGGGTGCAGGCGACGCGGCGCCCCGTGCCCTGGATCGAGCGCGACGCCGAAGGCGCAGGCACCGGCTCGCCGCAACCCCTAACATGGCGCGCCGGCATCCCGCCGCGCGACGAGTCCGCCATGCAACGCTTCACCATCTCCCTCGACGATGCGCTCGCCCAGCAGTTCGATGCCTTCATCGCCGAGCAGGGCTACGACAACCGGTCCGAGGCCGTGCGCGACCTGATCCGGTCGCGCCTGGGACGCGCGTCGCTCGGCGCCGCCGACGGGCCCGCCCAGGCCACCGGCGCACGCAAGGGCCGCGGCGAAGCGCCGTGGTGCGTGGCCAACGTGAGCTACGTGTACGACCACCACGAGCAGACCGTGACGGCCCGCGTGCTCGACCTGCAGCACGACCACCACGACCTCGTCATCACCAGCCTGCACACCCACCTCGACCACGACCACTGCCTGGAGACGGTGGTCCTGCGCGGCCCGACGCCCGCGGTGCAGGCCTGCGCGCAGCAGCTCGTCGCACTGCGCGGCGTGAGGCACGGGAACATCCACCTGGTGCCGCTGGGGGCCGCCGGCCGCGCGCATGCCCACGGCGGCCATGCGCACACGCATTTCAGGCCGCTGAACTGAGCGCCCGGCGCCGCCGCGGCGGCCCGGGCAGGCCGGCCTGAGACAATCGTGGACCATGGCCAACATCGCATCCATCCTCAAGGCGGAGATTGCACGCGTCGCGCGCAAGGAAGTCCGGTCGGAAATCGAGAGCCTCAAGAAAGCCAGCGCCCAGCAGCGCAGCGCGATCGCGGCCCTGCGGCGCGAGGTGGCGGCCTTGCAGAAGGAACTGCGCCAGGCCGGCCGCGCCCGCTCGGCCGAGGTCAAGGTGCAACCCGCCGAAGACCGCCAGTACCGCTTCAGCGCGACGCGGCTGGCGGCGCACCGCAGGAAGCTGGGCCTGTCCGCCGCCGACTACGGCCGGCTGGTGGGCATGAGCGGTGCCAGCGTCTACCTGTGGGAACAGGGCCAGACACGGCCGCGGCCCGAACAGGTGCGCCAGCTCGGCGCCCTCAAGCAGTTGAGCCGCCGGGCCGCGCTGGAGCGCCTGGGCAGCGCCGGATGAGCGACGGCCCGCGGGGCCGCCTCAGGCCGCGCACGCATCGGCACTGACGCCGCTTCCTGCCCGGGCCAGGGCCACCGCGTCCGCGCCCGCCGCGAAGCGCAGGCGACCCGACGGGTCGTTCGCGGCCTGCCACACCGCCTGCGCCACGTCGGCGGGCTGCGTCGTTTCGCCGACGCCGGCAAGCTGCTCGAAGACGCCTTGCGCATAGCGGCCATAGGCCTCGGGGATCAGTCCCTGCATCCGCACGGCGCCATTGGTGGCGAAGCGCGTGTCGGGGCAGTAGCCCGGCTCGACCAGCCGCGCACGCACGCCGAAGGCGGCCAGCTCGAGCGCCAGCGATTCGGTGAAGCCCTCGATGGCCGACTTGCTGGCGGTGTAGGCCGCCACGAGCGGGAAGGGCGCCAGCGTCGCGCTCGAGGTCACGTTCACCACCATGCCCGACCGGCGCGCGCGCCACTGCGGGATGAAGGCCTGGCACATGGCCATCGTGCCGAAGGTGTTGGTCTCGAAGATCTCGCGCACCGTCGCCAACGGCGTCGCCTCGAAGGCGCCGAAGAGCCCGAGTCCGGCGTTGTTGACCAGCACGTCGACCGGCCCGGCCGCCGCCACCAGGCGCGCGATGCTCTGTGCGTCCGTCACGTCCAGGGGCAGCACCCGGATGGTGTCGGCCTCCGGCAGCAGGGCCGGCCGGGGCTGGCGCATGGTGGCGACGACGCGCCAGCCCATGGCATGGAAGTGGCGGGCGATCTGCAGGCCGTAGCCGGACGAGCAGCCGGTGACGAGGGCGGTTTTCATGAGGGGGTTCCTTCGCAGGGGTGGGTTGACGAAGGCTGCAGCGTAGGCCAGCATGGCCGGATGTTCGATATGAAAGAGTCCGTCATTGTTTAGCGATCGTCCGAACTCCCCCGACGCGCTCTCGCAGGTGGTGGCGCTGCTGCACCCCCGCGCGGTGTTCGCCAACGCCATCGGCGGCAAGGGCGACTGGGCGGTGCGATTCGCCGCCTACGGCCGGCCCTCCTTCTGCATCTTTCTGGAGGGCACCTGCCGCCTCGCCGTCGACGGGCAGGAGCCGATCGAGGTCGGCGCGGGCGACTTCGTGCTGCTGCCGCGCACGCCGGCCTTCACCCTGGCCAGCAGCGATGCGGCGGCGCCCGTGGCCATGGACCCGCACGCGCTGCCCACCGGTGGCCGCGAGCTGCGCTACGGCGAACCCGCCGGCCCGCCGGACATGCGCTCCCTGGGCGGCGCCTTCGTCTTCGACCGCGCGGACCCGGCCTTGCTCGTCGCGCTGCTGCCGGGCCTCGTGTGCGTGCGGGGTTCGTCGCGGCTGTCGGCGCTGGTGCGCATGGTGGCCGAGGAAAGCGCCGACCCCCGCCCGGGCGGCGACTTCGTGCGCGCGCGGCTGGTCGAGCTGCTGCTCGTCGAGGCCATGCGCGCCACGCCGCCGGAGCAGGCGCCGCCCGGCCTGCTGCGCGGGCTGGGCGACCCGCGCCTGGCCGTCGCGCTGGAGCAGATGCATGCCGGTGTCGACCAGCCCTGGACCGTCGAGCGCCTGGCGCGGGCGGCGGCGCTCTCGCGTTCGAGCTTCTACGAACGCTTCACCCGCGCGGTCGGCGTCGCGCCCATGGAATACCTGCTGGCCTGGCGCATGGAGATCGCCAGGGAGCTGCTGCGCGAGGGCCGGCTGAAGGCCGCGGACATCGCCGAGCGCGTGGGCTACGGCTCGGGCAGTGCCTTCAGCGTGGCCTTCACGCGGCACGTCGGCCACACGCCCACGGCCTACGCACGGGCGGTGCGGGCCGCGGCCTGAGCATCGCCGCGCGAGCGCCGCGCGTTCGCCGGATGGCGTATGGCTCCGCCGCCACGATGTATGAAGAATCTAGATTTATTCATACGACACGACGAGATGAGGAAGATGACTTGCGCACGGCGCATCGTGCGGCGCCTGGGCATCGTGCTGGCCGGGGCCGCCGGCGCCACGGGAACGGCGCTGGCCGAGCCGGCTTCGGCCACCGCGCACCTGCCCGAGGTGCAGGTCCGGGGCCCGCGCGATGCAGCCATCGGCAGCGCCGACAGTGCCAGCGAGGGCGCGGCCGAGAAGGCGTCCTTCCAGTCGCGGCCCAAGCTGCGGCCGGGCGACATCGTCGAGGCCGTGCCCGGCGTGGTCGCCACGCAGCACTCCGGCGACGGCAAGGCCAACCAGTACTTCCTGCGCGGCTTCAACCTCGACCACGGCACCGACTTCGCCGTCACCGTCGACGGCATGCCCGTCAACATGCCCACGCACGGCCACGGCCAGGGCTTCGCGGACCTCAACTTCCTCATCCCCGAGCTCGTGTCGGGCGTGCGCTACCGCAAGGGGCCGTACTTCGCCGACGGCGGCGACTTCTCGCTCGCTGGCAGCGCCAGCCTGGACTACCTCAGCGCGCTGGAACGGCCCTTCGCAGAGATCACGCTGGGCGCGCACGCCTTGCGCCGCCTGCTGGCCGCCGGCTCGCGCACCGTGCAGGACCAGACCTGGCTCGGCGCTGTCGAGCTCGAAGGCAACGACGGCCCGTGGGAGGTGCCCGAGCGCCTGCGCAAGGCCAACGCGGTGCTGCGCCATGCGCAGGGCACGTCCGCGCGCGGCTTCAGCCTCACCGGCATGGCCTACCAGAGCCGCTGGAACTCGACCGACCAGGTGCCCCAGCGGCTGATCGACAGCGGCGAGCTCTCGCGCTTCGGCAGCATGAACCCCACCGACGGCGGCCGCACGCGCCGGCTGTCGCTGTCGGGCCAGTGGTTCGACAAGGGTCCCGAGGGCGAGACGACGCTGAGCGCCTATGCCATCGACTACCGCTTCGACCTCTTCTCGGACTTCACCTACTTCCTGAACCACCCCGAGCAGGGCGACCAGTTCGAGCAGACCGACCGGCGCCGCGTCTTCGGCGCGCAGGCCGCGCACGTGCGCCCCGTGAAGCTGGGCACGCTCGACGGCGTGCTGAGCGTCGGCGCCCAGTGGCGCGGCGACCGCATCGGCGAGGTGGGGCTCTACCCGACCGTGGCGCGCCAGCGCACCGGCACCGTGCGCAACGACAAGGTCTCGCAGGACCTCGTGTCGCTCCATGGCCAGCAGCTCGTGAACTTCACCGGCACCTTCCGCGGCTACCTGGGCCTGCGCGGCGACTGGCTGCGCTACGACGTGCGCGGCCGCGAGCCGGTGTACGGCGCCCTCAACAGCGGGCGCGGGCATGACGGGCAGCTCAGCCCCAAGGCCGGCCTCGCCTGGACCGTGGCGCCATCGCACGAGCTGTACCTCAACGCCGGCGTGGGCCTGCACAGCAACGACGTGCGCGGCGCCACCATCGCGCTCGACCCGCAGACCGGCGAGGCCGCCGAGCGCGTGCCGGCGCTGGTCAAGGGCAGGGGGGCCGAAGTCGGTTGGCGCTTCCAGCCGAGCCAGGCGCTCACGGTGACGGCCGCGCTGTGGCAGCTGCGGCTCGATTCGGAACTGGTCTACGTCGGCGATGCCGGCACCACCGAGCCCGGGCGCGCCAGCAAGCGCCGCGGCATCGAGGCGACGCTGCGCTGGCAGATCGACCCGCACTGGCGCGTGGAGGCCGATGCCGCCATCTCCCGCGCGCGCTTGCGCGGCCCGGCGCCCGAGGGCGAGGGCAACTTCATCGACAACGCCGTCGAGCGCGTGGTCGCCGCGGGCGTGGTGTGGCAGCAGGGGCCGTGGACCAGTTCGCTGCGCCTGCGCTACATGGGCGCGCGGGCGCTGGACACGACCAACACGGTGCGCTCGCGCCCGCTCACGGTGCTGAACCTCGGCACCAGCTACGCGGTGAACCGGCAGCTCACGCTCGGGTTGCAGGTGTTCAACCTCGCGGGCCGCAAGGGCAACGACATCGAGTACTGGTACGCCTCCTGCTCGGCGCGCGAAGTCGCCAGCGGCCTGTGCGGCGGCGGCATCGACGACCGCCATGTGCACCCCATGGAGCCGCGCAGCGTGCGCGTGTCGGCGCGCTGGACCTTCTAGCGGGAACGCCAAGTGCCATCGGCCTGCAGCGCCCGCCAGCCGGGCCTTGCGGCCGAATTCGTCACGTTCGTGACGATCGCCGCGAAAGCGATGGTGCGGGGCCCGGGCTGGACAGCCGCATGCCCAGCCGCTACACCCGGGCCATGCCTTCTTCCGACGAACTCTGGCGCCTGTCCGCCACCCGCCTCGCCGCGCTGATCGTTCAGCGCAAGCTCTCCGCCACCGAGGTCGCGCGCGACGCGCTCGCGCGGCTCGATGCCGTGAATCCGCGGCTCGACGCCGTCGTCGATCACCGGCCCGACGCCGTGCTGCAGCGCGCCGCCGAGGTCGATGCCGCGCTGGCGCGTGGCGAGGCGGTGGGCCCGCTCGCCGGCGTGCCCGTGACCGTCAAGGTCAACACCGACCAGGCCGGCTTCGCCACGACCAACGGCGTCACCCTGCAGAAGGACCTGGTCGCGCCAACGAACAGCCCGGTGGTCGACAACCTGCTGCGCGCCGGCGCCGTGCTGCTGGGCCGCACCAACACGCCGGCCTTCAGCTACCGCTGGTTCACCGACAACCGGCTGCACGGGCGCACGCGCAATCCCCGCAATGCCGCCCTCACGCCCGGCGGTTCGTCGGGCGGCGCGGCCTCGGCGGTGGCCGCGGGCATCGGCGCGCTGGCGCACGGCACCGACATCGCGGGCTCGATCCGCTACCCGGCCTACGCCTGCGGCGTGCACGGCCTGCGGCCCAGCCTCGGGCGCGTGCCGGCGTGGAACGCCTCGGGGCCGGAGCGCGCCATCGGGCCGCAGATCACCGCCGTCTCCGGCCCGATCGCGCGCCAGGTGAGCGACCTGCGCCTGGGCCTGGCCGCGATGGCACAGCCCGACCCGCGCGACGCGTGGCACATGCCCGTGCCGCTGGTGGGCGCGCCGGTGCCGCGCCTGGCGGCGCTGTGCGTGCGGCCGGACGGCATGGACACCGCACCCGAGGTCGAGGCCGCGTTGCGCGAAGCCGCCGCGCGCCTGCGCGACGCCGGCTGGACGGTCGACGAGGTCGATGCGCTGCCGCCGCTGAAGGCCGCCGTGGCCGACCAGGTCACGCTGTGGATGGGCGACGGCTACGCCGCGCAGCTGGCCACCGCCGAGCGCGAGGGTGACGCCGGCGCGCTGGCCGCGTTGCGCGGGCAGTTCGAGCTGGTCGGTGAGGTCAAGGCCGAGCAGGTGCTGGCCGTGCTGTCGCGCCGTGCCACCGTGGCGCGCGCCTGGCAGCGCTTCCTGGCCGAACGCTACCCGCTGGTGCTGCTGCCTGCCTCGGGCGAGCTGCCCTTCGAGGTCGATGCCGACCTGCAGGGCCCGGAACGCTATGCCCGCGTCTGGGCCGCGCAGACGACCATGATCGCGCTGCCCTTCGTCGGCCTGCCGGGCCTGGTGGTGAGCACCGGCCTGGCCGAGGGGCCGCAGGGCATCGCGCCGGTCGGCGTGCAGCTGACGGCCGCGCGTTTTCGCGAAGACCTGCTGCTCGAGGCCGGCGAGGCCATCGAGGCGCGCGGCGTGCCGCCGATGCCGGTCGATCCGCAGCCCTGAGCCGGCGCCCGGCTCACAGCCACCACAGCGCCGCGAGCGCGACGGCCGTGGGCAGCAAGGCCCCGAGCAGCAGGCCGCCCGCGCCCACCGCGCCGTCGTCGAAGCCGGCCTTGAGCAGCGCCACGCCGGCCGGGTTGGGCGCGTTGGCGATCACCGTCAGCCCGCCGCCCGCCACCGCGCCGGCCACCAGGCTGTAGCGCGCCGATTCGCTCATGCCCTCGATCAGCGAGCCCAGGTAGGTGAGCGCCGCGTTGTCGGTGATGGCCGTGAGCGCGGCCGCGCCCACGAAGAGCGTGCCCGACGACAGCCCCGACACGATCGGCTGCAGCCACCACTGCTGCATGCCGCCCAGCACCACCAGGCCCGCGAGGAAGAAGGCCACCAGCAGCGCCTCCTTGATGATCAACGGGCTCTGGTGCCGGGGGTAGGCCGCGGTGTAGCCCACGAACATCAGGAACAGGCCGAGGAAGGCCACCGGGTGGTGGGCCATCAGCACCACGCCGGCCAGGAAGCCGAAGTGCGCCAGCACCACCGCCAGCGGCGGCATGCCGGGCGCGGCCAGGCCGGCCGGCGCGGGCTGCGCAAGCAGGTGCCGCCGCAGCGCGAAAGTGGCCAGCGTGGCGTTGGCCACCACGGCGATCGCCGCCTTCCAGCCGAAGGTCTGCAGCATGAACGGCGAGTCCCAGCCCCACGCGGCCGCGACCATCAACACCGGCGGCGCCGCGAAGGCGCTCAGCGTCCCGCCGATGGACACGTTGACGAACAGCACGCCCAGCGCGAAGTACTTCAGCCGCTGCGGCACGCCGGCGTGGAAGACCTGCGGCGCGAGCATCAGGGCCGCCAGCGTCATCGCCGCCGGTTCGGTGATGAGCGAGCCCAGCAGCGGCACGCCCGCCAGCCCCAGCCAGGCGCGCACGAGCGGTGTGGGCAGTGGCAGCACGCGGGCCAGGGCATCGACGCCCGCCTGCACCGCGACCAGGATCGGGCGCGAGGCGGCCACCACCATCACCGCGAACACGAAGAGCGGCTCGGTGTACTGGCGCGATTCGGCATACGCCAGCGCCTGCGCGCCGCCCTGCAGCAGCGCCATCGCGGCCACCAGCACGATGGCCCAGGCGCCGAAGACGACCTCGACCTCGCCCAGCAGGTGGAACAGGCCGCCGTGGCGGGGGTAGCGGTGCGCCAGGCGCTCGAACTGGCGCGCCGCGAAGGTGTGGATGAGGGCCAGCGCGAAAAGCGCGGCGGCGACGACCTGGACGGCCGTGGGAGACGACAGGGTGTGCATGCGAAGTCCAACCGCGCGGCGGCCCGACCTGCGCATGAACCTGCCCGGCATGAAGCTGCCGGACACCCAGCGTGCATTGTACCGGCGGCGGTCGTAAATCCCCCGGTCGAATAGGCCCAAAGCGCCCGTGCAGCTTGCGCATGGCGCTATGAAATCAGGAGCAAACCGAAACATGTTGCACCGCGGCGTAGGTTTGGTCCTGCGCAGGCAGCCGGCCTCGCACCCACTGACATCGGTGCGCGCGGCCTTAAGTTCCTGTCACAAGCTCCATACACCACAGGGTCTGCTCATGCCCGCTCCCGCCTTTCTCGTCGAAGACAACGCCCTCATCCGCCACAGCCTCATCCCCACCATGGAGGAGCTGGGCGACACGCAGGTCGTCGGCGTCGCCGAGGGGCAGGAGGACGCGATCGCCTGGCTCACCCGCGACCATGCCGCCGACTGGCGGCTGGCGGTGATCGACCTCTTCCTCAAGGACGGCTCGGGCCTCGGCGTGGTCGAGGCCTGCAAGCGCCGCCGCCCCGACCAGCGGGTGGTGGTGCTGAGCAACTACGCCACGCCGGCCATGCGCGAGCGCTGCGCGCAGCTGGGCGCCAATGCCGTCTTCGACAAGTCCAGCGAGCTGGAGGAATTCCTGGCCTACTGCGGCACCCTCTCGGTGCACTGAAGCGGGCGTCGCGGCGACGCGCTGCGCGGGCACGGCACGCGCCGCGGGGTTCTCCCGTCGAACCAATGGCAGAGGGGTTCTATGCCCAATGTCCGCGCAAGGACATGGCGGGGCGCGCTACGCTGGGGCCGTCCGTCACCGTGGAGTCGCCGCCATGCTGTTGTCCTCCTCCTCGTTCGCACCGTCGGCACGGGCCCCCGTGGCCGCACCGGGCCCCGGGCCCGAAGGCCTGGCCGGCTGGCTGTTGCTGCCGGCCCTGGCACTGCTGGCTGCGCCGCTGTACCTGCTGGCGGATGCCGTGCGCACGGTCCACCAACTCCTGCAGCCCGGCGCCTGGGCGCAACTCGCCTCGCCTGCCGCGCCGGGCTATCACCCGCTGCTGCCCTCGCTGCTGCACTTCGAGATCCTCGCGGGCATCGTCGGCTTCGTGGTCGGCGTGTGGGCCGCCGTGGCCTTCTTCCGCCGCCGCGCCAGCGCGCCGGGCCGCGTGATCGCCTTCTTCGGCCTGGCCTTGGGACTGCAGGGCATCGGCGCCCTGTGGGCCGGCCAGCTGCCCGTGGCCTGGGGCGCCGCGCCCAACCCCTGGCGCGCCGCGGTGCCCCTGGCGCTGCTGTGCGCCGTGGGCGTGCCCTACTTCATCGCCTCGCGTCGCGTGGCCAACACCTTCACCCGCTGAGCCGCTGCCATGGACATCGACACCACGCTCGACTGGCTCATGGCCATCGCGGTGCTCAGCGGGCTGGGCTTCGTGTTCCTGTTGGGGTTGTCCCATCGCGAGGAATGCGCGCGGGCGGACGACGAGGGCACGCGCCTCTGAGCTGAGCGCCAATCACCAGCCAAGCGGCTTGCAGGAGGCCGCTCAGTGGTGATGCCCGCCCGCCCCGTGCACATGCCGGTGGGCGATCTCTTCCTCGGTGGCGGGCCGCACGCCGACGACGGTGAGGCCGAACTTCAATGTGCGGCCGGCCCAGGGGTGGTTGCCGTCGAGCAGCACCTGCGGGCCCTTGATCTTGACGACGTTGAACACGTGCTGCGTGCCGTCGTCGAGCTGGCCCTGCAACTGCCCGCCGACCTTCACGCCGGGCGGGAACTCGCTCTTGGGAATGGTGCGCAGCAGCGACTCGTCGCGCTCGCCGAAGGCGTCGGCGGGCGCCAGCGTCAGCGTGGTCTGGAAGCCGGTGTCCTTGCCCTCGAGGGCTTCCTCGATCTTGGGCAGCGTGTTGTCGTAGCCGCCATGCAGGTAGGCCATGGGCTCCTTGGCGGCTTCGATGACCTGGCCGGTCTTCGGGTCGGAAACCTTGTAGCGCAGGGTGACGACGGTGTCCTTGGTGATGGTCATGGCGGGCGAATGCTGGAAAGGGTTCGGGGATCGGTCGCGCATTCTCGGCGCATCCGGCGCGGCGTGTCCGCGCGGGGCGATGCCGCGGGCAGCCTCTTGGCCTACCCATGCCATCGCGTCCGGCGGATCGTCCGGCGCATTGCGCGGGGCCATGCTCGGTGATCAACGCCCATCACGCCGCCCACCACGCCGCCCGCCATGCAGCCCAAGCAGTTCCTCGACCTCGCCAAGAAGGCGGTCACCGCCTGGTCCGACGACTTCGCGCCCAGCATGGGCGCCGCGATCAGCTACTACACCGTGTTCTCGCTGGCGCCGCTGCTGGTGATCGTGATCGCCGTGGCGGGCGCCCTGTTCGGGCGCGAGGCGGTGCAGGGCGAGATCGTGGCGCAGCTCTCGGGTTTCATCGGGCGCGACGGCGCGCTGGCCGTGCAGGGCCTGGTCAAGAGCGCGAGCGAGCCGTCCAAGGGCCTCCTGGCGGGGCTGCTGAGCGTGGGCGTGCTGCTGGTCGGCGCGACCACGGTGTTCGCCGAACTGCAGAGCGCGCTCGACCGCATCTGGCATGTGCCCGCCGCCGCCAAGCCCAGCGGCGTGTGGTCGCTGCTGCGCGCCCGGGTCCTGTCCTTCGGGCTGATCCTGGCGCTGGCCTTCCTGCTGATGGTGTCGCTGCTGGTGAGCACCATCGTGGCCGCCTTCGGCACCTGGGCCGGCGGCTACCTGCCGGGCTGGGCGGTGCTGCTGCAAGTGCTCAACATCGCGGTGTCCATCGGCATCACCACGCTGCTGTTCGCGATGATCTTCAAGTTCATGCCCACCGCGCCGATCGCCTGGCACGACGTATGGATCGGCGCCGCGGTGACCGCGGTGCTGTTCGAGATCGGCAAGTTCGTGATCGGCCTGTACCTGGGCAAGAGCGGGATGAACGAGTCCTACGCGGCGGCCGGCTCGCTGGTGGTGCTGCTGGCGTGGGTCTACTACGCGGCACAGATCTTCCTCCTGGGCGCCGAGTTCACCAAGGTGTATGCCCACGCGCACGGCTCCGTGGCCGGTGCGCAGGCCGTGGCCGCGACCGAGGCCGCCGCGGCGGTGGCCGATGCCGGCACCGACGCGGCGCCCGCTCAGGTCGCATCCGCGGCCGGCGCGGCGCCGGTGGTCACCGACGTGCCCGACCACGCGGCGCTGGCGCGCACGGCGGCGGCCCAGGCCGAGATCGATGCGCGCGTGCAGCGCGCCACCGAGGGACTGATGAAGCAGCTGCTGTGGCTGGGCGCCGCGACGGTCGCGAGCGCGGTGGTGTCGGGCTGGCAGAAGCGCCAGCGCAAGGCCGAGCGCGCATCGCGGCGCATGCACCGCAAGGCCGTGCGCCCGTGACAAGCTGACGGCTGCATGACCACCGGCCTGGCCATGCGGATGTCGCGCCGCAGGCCGACAACAAGCCGATACGAACGTTGACACACGCGCTGTCATCGCGCGTGTGCAGTGGGCGTTGAACGACAGCGGACGGGCCGGCACGTCGCCTCGACCTTGCCCGGCCCGCCGCGTTCAACTTCCATCGAGCCATGAAACCCACAACAACACACAGACCCCGTCTGGCACTGGCCGCCTCCGGCCTTCTCGCACTGGTTCTTGGCGGCTGCGTGGTGGCGCCGCCGCCTCCTGCGCCGCCGATTCACCACCGGCCGCCGCCCGTGGTGGTCGAGCCCGCGCCGCCGGTCGTCATCGAGCGCTATGCGCCGCCTCCGGGTGTCGTGTATGTCGAGCCGAACTACGCGCTGCCCGCGCCGGGCTATGCATGGCGCTACCACCCGCGCTACGGCTGGGGCTGGTACCACCCGCGCTACGGCTGGCACCGCGGCTGGAACTGAGCGTTCCGGTCGCTGCGGGCGCCGCGCGTGCGGCGCCCGTCGTCAATCCTGGCCGTCGACGCGCGTCACCTGCACCTGCATCTCGTCGATCTCCAGCGGCCCGTAGTTGGAGATGAAGGCCACGTCCGCGGCGTCGCGGCCGTAGCCCACCACGATGCGGCCGCCGCGCGGCTCGCTCTGCGTGGCATCGAAGGTGTACCAGCGGCCATCGAGAAAGGCCTCGAACCAGGCGTGCATGTCCATCGGGTCGAGCTCGTACAGGTAGCCCACCACCTGCCGCGCCGGGATGTGCAGTGCGCGTGTGAGCGCGATGCCCACGTGGGAGAAGTCGCGACACACGCCGGCGCCGTTCTCCAGCGTGCCCAGCGCGTCGGTGCTGGCGTCGCTCACGCCGTATTCGTACTTCAGGTTCTCGTGGATCCAGCGGCGGATGCCCTCGACCTGCGCATAGCCCGGCTGCATCCCCTTCACGATCTCGCGCGCGCGGTCTTCCATCTTGTCCGACGGGCAGTAGCGGCTCTGCAGCAGGTACATGAGGGCATGGTCGGGAAGCTGTTCCACCGGCGTGGGCGCCGCATCGGGCGCGACGGCCAGCGCGTCCTCGGTCTCCATCACCACCTCGACCTCGATGCACATGCCGCCGGCCGGCACGGTGAAGCGCTGGCACAGGTTGCCCGAGGGATCGGTGTACTCGACGGTGGGCACCCAGGGCTTGAGTTCGTAGCGCTCGCTGACCATCCACTGCGCCAGGCCGCTGCGCGGGCGGAGCATGGCGACGACGGGGCAGGGCTGTTCGTTGCTGACGCGCAGCAGATTGGTGGCTTTGAGGCGCATGGCGACGGCGGCGGTGGGAAGGGGCGCGACAGTGTGGCCGCCGCTTGCGCTTCGCTGCGTCGGCCAATGCCGCGCGCCGGCATGGGCCGATGCCGCGCTGCGTCGATCTCGATCAATCGCGCAGCTGCCGGCCTGTGCGAGCATCGTGCGATCAGCACCGGCGACATTCCATGGAAATCGAGTTCAAGTTCTGCATCCCGCCCGAGCGGCTCCAGGCCGTCGAGGCGGCGATGCGCCGCGGCGCCGTGCAGCGCACGCGGCTGCAGGCGCGCTACGTCGACACGCCGGGCGGTGCGCTTGCCGCGGCAGGCATGGTCCTGCGCCTGCGCAAGGAGGGGCCGCGCTGGGTGCAGACGGTGAAGGCCGCTGGCGACGGCCCGCTGCAGCGCTGGGAACACAACGTCGACCTCGGCCCGCAGGCGGGCGGCGACGCGCCGGTGGCCGATCCGCAGCGCCATGCCGGCACGCCGGTCGGCGACCGGCTGCTGGCCGTGCTGCGCGATGCGGACTCAGCGCTGCGCGAGAGCTATGCCACCGACATCGAACGCCTGACGCGCGAGGTGCGCAGTGGCGGCGCGACCGTCGAACTGGCGCTCGACACCGGCCGCATCCGAGCACACGGTGCCGACGGGGCGCTGCGCGAGGCGCGGGTGTGCGAGCTGGAGCTGGAGCTGCTGCGCGGCGACGTGCGCGGCCTGGTCGCGCTGGCGCGTGCCTGGTCGCAGCGGCACGGGCTGTGGTTCAGCACCGTCTCCAAGGCCGAGCGGGGCGAACGCCTGCTGCACGACGTCGCCGCCGTGCCGGCGGTGAAGGCGGCGCCGGTCCCGGCCTCGTTCGCGGGCCTGGACGGCCATGCGCTGCAGCAGGCCGCGATCGCGCATTGCCTGGCCCAGATCCTGCCCAACGCGAGCGAACTGGCCGCCGGGAGCCGCGACGACGAGCAGGTGCACCAGCTGCGCGTCGGCCTGCGCCGCCTGCGCACGGCGCTGCGCGAGCTCGACGCCCTGGCGCCCGGGCTCGACCCGGCCTGGGAGGCGCCGCTGGTCGAGCAGTTCCGCACGCTTGGCGCACAGCGCGACCGCGCGCTGGTGCTCGCGCAGACGCAGGCCGCACTGGCGGCCGCGGGCGCGCCGCCGATCGACATGGGCGACGAGGACCAGGCCGCCGACGACCCCGGTGCGGCGGTGCGTGCCCCGGCCTTCCAGGCGGTGCTGGTGGATTTGATCGGCCACGGCGCGATGCCCCCCGGTGCCGCGGACGCCGGCCTGGACGCCGCGGATGCGCGCCGGCACCTGCGCGCACGCCTGCGCAGGCTGCACCGCCAGGTGCTGGGCGACGGCGAGCGCTTCGACACGCTCGACGCCGAGGCCCAGCACCGCGTGCGCAAGCGGCTGAAGCGCCTGCGCTACCTCGCGGAGTTCGCCGCGCCCCTGTTCCGGCCGAAGGCCGCGGCGCGCCATCTCGAGCGGCTGCGGCCGGCGCAGGACGTCCTGGGCCGCTTCAACGACGAGGCCGTGGCGCTGGGCCTGTACCGGGCGCGCGTCGGGCAGGACCCGCGGGCCTGGTTCGCGGTCGGCTGGCTGCAGGCCCGGCACGCGGCGGCAGGGGTGGACGCGCAACGCGTGCTGCGCCGGCTGCGCAAGAAGGCCGTGCCCTTCTGGAAGCGCAGGAAGGCCGGCGACTGAGCAGCGCCGGTCAGCGCCCCGCGGGCACCCGCGGGGCCAGCCCGGGCACGGGCGGTTGCGGCAGCCACACATAGGCCAGCACGCCCGCCACCAGCATCGCCGCGATGCTGGCGTACACGGCCAGGAAGGGCTCGATGCCGTGTGCCTGCGCGGCCGACGCGATGGTGCCGGTGATCCACTGCATCAGCGCCACGCCGAGGAACATCGCCATGGTGAACAGGGCCATCGCGCGCCCGGTGACGGCCGGCGCGTAGGCGCCCTTCACGTCCGGGTACTGCAGCACCATGTAGCCCGAGAGCAGGCCGATGGCCAGCACCAGGACGACGTCGACGGCCGCATGCGCGTCCACCGCCAGCACGCCGAACAGCGCCGCCGCCGCGAAGGTGAAGCCGACGATCCAGCGCCGCCGCCGCGCCGGGCCGGGGTCGAGCCGGCCGAACAGGGGCGGGCCGACCAGTGCGATCACCGTCATCAGCACGGCGACGTTGCCGCTTTGCACCAGCGAATAGCCGTGGCGCTGCATCAGCATCGGCCCCAGCCACAGCCCGCGCAGCGCGACGAAGGAGGCGTAGGTGACCAGCGCCAGCGCCACGATGCCGGCCGTGTGCGGCAGCGCGAACAGCGTGCCGAAGGTGCGCACCGCCTGGCCCAGCGACTCGCGCGGGCCGGCGGCGGGCAGTTCGGGCTCGCGCACCACCGCCGCGATGGCGAGCCAGGCCAGGGCCGAGCAGGCGGCCAGCACCCAGAAGCCCATGCGCCACGAACTGGCCTCGATCAGCCACGCCAGCGGCGTGCCCGTCAGCAGCATGCCCATGCTGCCCAGCCCCAGGATGGCGCCCGAGACGGCGGCGAAGCGCTCGGGCGCGAAATGCCGGGCGATGAACACCGTGCACACGAGGAAGGCCGGGGCGCAGCCCACGCCGATCAGCACCTGCCCCACGACCAGCACCGCGAAGCTCGGCGCCAGCGCCGACACCACGGCGCCGACGATCGCCAGTGGAAAGGCCACCAGCACGGTGCGCCGCAGCCCCTTCATGTCGATGCCGATGCCCATGAACAGCTGCAGCGCGCCGAAGGCGAAGTGGAAGGCGCCGGCGAACACGCCCAGCGCCTGCGCCGACAGGCCGAACTCCGCCGCCAGCGGCGCCGCCATGATGGCGGCGATGGTGCGAAAGGCCTGGCTCAGCGTGAAGGCCGTGCTCAGCACCAGCAGCATGCCCCAGGGGCTGCGCAGGCCGGCGGCGGGGGCTGTGGCGGATGGCGTGGAAGGGCGCGCGGCAGCGGCGCTTTCCGAAGGGGCGCGAAGGCTCATGGTCGGGGCGGGGCGTCTTGTCTCTGCACCGAGCCTACCGCGCCGGGCCGCCGCACGCTGAGCCGCAGCCGACAGGCCGGCGGCCTTGCCGGTCGAATCGGGCTGCTGCGCCCGCCCGGTCTGCGCAAGCAGCTATCGAATCGATAGCAATTCGTCCGGCATGTCGCTCGCCTGCGTGGTGCCGGCGGACGCCATCGGCCCGTGCGCCTGGACCCGGGGCGGCAGGCTGGCGTCCTCGAACACGGCGGCCGCCTCCATCGCGAGCCGCCCGGCCTCGCGCGCACGGGCCGCGGCCTCGCGCCAGGCACTGGCGCCGGGGTTGCTGTGGGCCGAGCCCGAGGCGATCACGCGCAGCGAGGCATGCAGGGCCTCGAAGGCCGACATCAGCGCCAGCCGCGAGCCCCAGTGGTCGGGCGTCACGTCGTAGCTCGCGGTCTCGGCCCGCTCCGCCAGCGCGCGCTCGGTGGGCGACAAGCGCCAACGCTCGGTCGGCGGCTGGCGCGGCCGGATCACCTCTGCGGCGTTCGCGCGCACGAAGGTGCTGTCGAGCGCGTGGATGGCGAGCTCCAGCGCGCCGATGTAAGCCTGCAGCTTGTTCACCCTGATTCCCCTGAGACCGTCCCGAACTGTAGTCATTCGTGGTACGGGCGGCCATCATCGCATCGCGGGTGCGCCGTCGGCGCACCGGGCCGTCAGGGCGATGAAGGGAAATCCGCGGGCTGTGACCAATCCAGCAGTTCGGCCAGGCGGCGCACCACCCACTCGGCCTCGGCCGGCGACAGGCCCGACTCCGGGGTGGCGAGGCCCGCATGGCAGCGCTGCAGCACCTCGTTGTCCGACACGGTGCCGCCCTGCGAGAGGGCGCGGGCATGCTCCGTGAGCGCCTGGGCGAGGTCTTCGCACAGCTCGTAGCGGGCGCGCACCTCGGCCAGCGGCAGGCTCAGCCGCTGGCGCCGCGGGTCGGTGTGGAGGGCGAGGAAGGAAGGCGGCGGCTGGATCTGCGATTCGTCGCCGGCGTAGGCATCGGTCATGCCGCGAGTGTCGCGGCTCGGGGGCGCGCCCGTGCGCGGCGCCCCGGCATGCGATCAGTCGATGAGCTGCGACTTCATCGCGTAGTACGTGAGGTCGCTGTTGGTCTGCAGGTTGAGCTTTTCCATCAGGCGCGTGCGGTAGGTGCTGATGGTCTTGACCGAGAGGGACAGGTCGTCGCCGATCTTGCCCACCGTCTCGCCCTTGGCCAGCTTGAGGAAGACCTGGAACTCGCGCTCCGACAGCTGCTCGTGCGGCGCGGTGTTCTCCTTCTTGCCCAGCTGGTTGGCCAGCAGGTCGGCCACGGCCGGCGTGATGTAGCGGCGGCCCAGCGCGATGGTGCGCACGGCCTTGACGATCTCGTCGGGCTCGCAGTCCTTGTTCAGGTAGCCCGAGGCGCCCTGGCGGATCAGGTTCATCGCGTAGTGCTCTTCGGGGTAGCCGCTGAGGATCAGGATGCCGACGTCGGGCGCCTTGGCGCGGATCATCGCCAGCGCATCGATGCCGCTCTGGCCGGGCATCGACAGGTCCATCACCAGCACGTCGATCTCGGTGTTGCGCACCAGGTCGATGGCCTCGCGGCCGGAGGATGCCTCGCCCGCGACCCGCAGGTCCACATGGGTGGCGAAGAAGTCGCGCAGGCCTGCGCGCACCACGGCGTGGTCGTCGACGATTCCGATCTTGATCATGTGCGTGTACCTCTGGAACAGCTCTTGGTGGTTGCTTGAAGAAATGCCGGCATGCAGGGGCTTGCCGACCGATGCGTGAGGATGCCACCGCACAAGGCCGTTGCGCGGGGTCGCACGCGGGTCGGGATGTTGTCCTGCACGGCTTCGGGACAGGGGCTTTCGCGGCGGCGGGCACTTGTCCACAAACCCGGCCCGCCACGGCGCGAAGAGACTCGCCGCCATGGACCTGATGCCCGCTGCCGCCGCCCCCATGAGCCTGCCGATGGACGCGCATGTCGACCGATGGCCCTGGCGCCGCGCGGCGCAGGCCTTGGCCGCGGCGGGCGCCGCCATGCGCGTGCCGCCGCCGGCAGGGCAGGCCTACGAATACCGCGGCTGCAGCTTCGTGTGCATGGCCGACGAACTGGCATCCGGCCTGTTCGCGCCGCGGGTGCTCTATCAGGCCGACGCGGGCCCCAGTGCCGGCATCGCGATCGCGCTCGATGCCGTGCCGTGCACGTCGGCCGAGGAGGCGCTGCGGCTCGCCGAGCGCGAAGCCGCGCGCTGGGTGGACCGCCACCAGATCCTGCCGCCACTGCGCCATTGAGCGCTCGGCTTTCGAGCCGAATCGGCCCGCAGCGCCCGTGGACAGGGCGCAGCCAGCTATCAAATCAGTAGCAAAGAAGCCTTCCGAACTCAGCCCAGCGTCGCGTGCGGATGCTGCGGGTGCGTCAGCGTGTCGGCGATGAGCCGCAGCGCCTCGTCGCAGTCCTCGCGCCCCATCGGCCCGCCCAGGCAGATGCGCACGGCGTCGGGCGGGTCGCCGTCGGTCGAGAAGGCAGCGCTCGCCACCACGCCGACGTTCTGCGTGCGCAGGTAGGAGGCGAACTCCACCGGGCTCCACCCGGGCGTGAGCGGCAGCCAGGCGTGGAAACCCTCCGGATGCGCCTGCAGTCCATGCTCGCCCAGGTGGCGCGCCGCCAGCGCCTGGCGTGCCACGGATTCGGCGCGCACCGCCTGCAGCATGGCGTCGGCGGTGCCGTCCTCCACCCACATCGTGGTCAGCGCATTCGTCACGGGCGAGGCCATCACGGTGGTCGCCCGCATGGCGCCGGCCAGCCGCTGCGCCAGCCGCGCCGTCGGGGCGCACACGTAGGCGGTGCGCAGGCCGGCACCGAAGCACTTGGCGAATCCGGTGAGGTAGTAGGTCAGCGCCGGCGCCAGCGTGGCCAGGGAAGGCGGCATCTGGCGCGGCAGCATGCCGTAGGCGTCGTCCTCGATGATCGGCACCGCGTAGCGCAGCGCCACATCGGCCAGCGCCTCGCGCCGCGCGCGCGAGACGGTCATGGTGGTCGGGTTCAGCAGCGTCGGATTGCAGTACAGCGCCTTGGGCTTGAGCGTCTTGCAGGCGTGCTCGAAGGCGTCCGCGATCGGGCCGTCGTCGTCCAGCTGAAGCGCATGCAGCTGCACGCCCAGCTGCGCCGCGATGGCCTTCACGCCCGGGTAGGTGAGCGACTCGACGCAGATCAGCTCGCCCGGCCGCGCCAGCAGCGAGAACAGCGCCGTCAGCACGCTGTGGATGCCGGGGCACACCAGGATGCGGTCGATGCCCGCGTCCGGCACGTGCGGCCGCAGCCAATGCATCGCGGCCTCGCGGTCCTGCGCGGCGCCGCCGAAGTCCTGGTAGCGCATCAGGCCGTAGAAGTCGGCCTGCGCGCAGGCGCGTGCCATGCCCTCGTGCAGGCGCGCGAGCAGATGCTCGTCGGCCGGCTCGGGCGGCATGTTCATCGTCATCTCGGCCCCGCTGCCGCCGCGCAGGCGCAGGCTCGGCGAGCCCGAGCGGATGAAGGTGCCCGTGCCGGCGCGCGAGTCGATCAGGCCGCGCTTGCGCGCCTCGGCATAGCCGCGCGCCACCGTCGTGTAGTTGAGCGCCAGGTCGGCCGCCAGCTCGCGCAGCGTGGGCAGGCGGTCGCGCACGCCCAGGCGCCCGGTGCGGATGTCGTCGGCGATCAGGTCCGCCAGCAGCAGGTACGCCGGCTTGGCGCTGGCGCGCAGCTGCCGGCGCCAGTGGGTGGTGATCGATGACGAGCTCACTTGATTGCATCCATTGATTGCATGCACACACCGATCAACGTGCAGAAAGCGTGCCCGCGCCAGAGGAGACCGGCGCATCGATCGGGTGCGATCAACCCCCTTGATCGGGTGCATTGATCGCATGCGCGGCGCGTCGGATCGGTGCACCGGCACCGCCGTGCGAGGTCCGCGGGCCGGCCCTTGGAGGGGCCGCGAGATTTTTTTCGGCGCGCCATGCCGCACGGCTGCGTGTTGATCGCAGCTTGATCGCACGGGGGCCCTGCGCGGCTGGCACATCGAATGCGAAGAGAACAGCGCGGCGACGTGGCTTCGGCCCGGCACGCAACCCCCTCTTTGTTCAATCCCAACGGAGTACCCCATGCCCACCGTGACCCGCCCCCGCAACGAGAAAGGCGAATTCCTCGTCGACTACGAAGAGAAGGTGTTCGAGGACGTGAAGGCCGAACCCGGCGAGAAGGCCCTGGTGACCTTCCACACCGTGGCCTTCGAAGGCTCGATCGGCTTCGTCAACCTGCTGCAGGCCACACGCCTGAAGCGCAAGGGCTACGACACCTCGGTGCTGCTGTACGGCCCCGGCGTCACGCTGGGCGTGCAGCGCGGCTTTCCCACGCTCGGCGACGAGGCCTTTCCCGGCCACCAGAACTTCAACAAGCAGATCGCCAAGTTCATCGAGGAAGGCGGCAAGGTGTATGCCTGCCGCTTCGCGCTGCAGGCGCTGTACGGCCACGGCGAAGGCGCGCTGATCGAAGGCATCAAGCCGATCAACCCGCTGGACGTGCTGGACCTGGTGCTGCTGCACAAGAAGGCCGGCGCCGTGATCATCGACACCTGGACGCTGTGATGAAGCCCCCACGCTCATCACTGCGTGTATCGCTGCCCCCCGCAGGGGGCGCTCAGTGCCTTCGGGCGGCCGGGCGGCACTGATCATGGGCTCGCGCATCGTTCGTGCCGCAGCGGTCCAGATCGCGCCGGACTTCGATCGGCCCGAGGGCACGCTCGAGCGCGTGTGCGAGGCCATCGAAGGCGCGGCGAAGCAGGGCGCGCAGCTCGCGGTCTTTCCCGAGACCTTCGTGCCCTACTACCCCTACTTCAGCTTCGTGCTGCCGCCCGTGCAGCAGGGTGCGCCGCACCTGAAGCTGATGGAGCGGGCCGTGGTCGTGCCCGGGCCGGTCACGCAGGCGGTGGCGCAGAGCGCGCGGGCGCACGGCGTGGTGGTGGTGCTCGGCGTGAACGAGCGCGACCACGGCAGCCTCTACAACACGCAGCTGGTGTTCGATGCCGACGGCGCCCTGGTCCTCAAGCGCCGCAAGATCACGCCCACCTACCACGAGCGCATGGTGTGGGGGCAGGGTGACGGCGCCGGCCTGAAGGTGGTCGACACCGCCGTCGGCCGCGTCGGCGCGCTGGCCTGCTGGGAGCACTACAACCCGCTCGCGCGCTACAGCCTGATGGCGCAGCACGAGGAGATCCACTGCGCGCAGTTCCCCGGCTCGCTGGTCGGCCCGATCTTCGCCGAGCAGATGGAAGTGACCATCCGTCACCACGCGCTGGAGTCGGGCTGCTTCGTGGTCAACGCCACCGGCTGGCTCACCGACGAGCAGATCCGCTCGGTCACGCCCGATGCCGGCCTGCAGAAGGCGCTGCGCGGCGGCTGCCACACGGCGATCGTCTCGCCCGAGGGCAAGCACCTGGCGCCGCCCCTGACCGAGGGCGAGGGCATGGTGATCGCCGACCTCGACATGGCGCTGATCGCCAAGCGCAAGCGAATGATGGATTCGGTGGGCCACTACGCGCGGCCCGAACTGCTGTCGCTCGCCCTCAACGACCGGCCCGCCACGCCCGTGGTGCCGATGTCCTCCACCCCTTCCGTTGCCTGGAGCCCCGACCATGAACACGCCCCCCGACACGAGCGACACGCTGTCCAGCCGCCAGTTGATGACCCAGCTCCAGTCCTTCGGGTTGCGGCTGGCTGACCCGGCGGCCGGCGCGTCCAGCCGCCGCGGCGGCGCCGGACCGTCGGACCACAAGGCCGTCACCGTCGACGGCCACACGATCATGGTGCCGGTGCACACCTCCACGGCCTGGCACTCGCCCTTCACCGCCGAGGCGCCCGATGCGCGCGGCGTGAGCCGGGTGATGCGCGGCAGCATCCCGATCGCCAGCATCAGCTTCCCGAAGCAGCCGCGCTTCTACGCGATGCAGACCTTCGACGGCGTGCCCTATTCGCACATCGCCACGCTGCACGGCAGCGACGTGCTCGCCACCACCGTGCTGCAGACCTGCATCCGCTACGAGAGCCGGAAGAAGACGTGCAAGTTCTGCGCGATCGGCCAGTCGCTGGCGGCCGGTCGCACCGTGGCGCGCAAGACGCCCGAGCAGCTCGCCGAGGTGGCCCGTGCCGCCGTGCTGCTCGACGGCGTGAAGCACATGGTGCTGACCACCGGCACGCCCAACGCCACCGACCGCGGCGCCGCCATCCTGTGCGAGAGCGCCTTCGCCATCAAGGCGGCGGTCGACATTCCCATCCAGGGCCAGTGCGAGCCGCCCGACGACGACCGCTGGTTCGCGCGCATGCACGCCGCCGGCATCGACACGCTGGGCATGCACCTGGAGGTGGTGACGCCCGAGGTGCGCGAGAAGATCATGCCCGGCAAGGCCAGCGTACCGGTCGAGCGCTACCTGGGCGCCTTCGAGGCCGCGGTGCGCGTCTTCGGCCGCGGCCAGGTCAGCACCTACATCCTCGCGGGCCTGGGCGATTCGCGCGAGGCCATCCTCGACATCGGCGACCAGCTGCTGGCGCTGGGCGTGTACCCCTTCGTCGTGCCCTTCGTGCCGATCAGCGGCACGCCGCTGGAGGACCACCCGGCCCCCTCGCCCGAGTTCATGCGCAGCATCCTCGAGCCGCTGGGCGCGCGCGTGGCGGCGGCGGGGCTGCGTTCGGGCGACATCAAGGCCGGCTGCGGCAAGTGCGGCGCCTGCTCGTCGCTGTCGGTGTACGAAAGCTGAGGAGCATCCCATGCTGCACGCCGACGACCTGAGCGAACTGGCGCTCGTCTACACCCCGGTCGAGTACCTCGTGCGCGAGGCCCAGCAGCCGTGGGAACGCGACGAGGCGATGGCCCTGCGCCGCGCGGTGTTCTGCATCGAGCAGGGCATCTTCGCGCGTGACGACCGCGATGCGATCGACGACGACGCGCAGCTGCTGGTGGCCATGTCCTGCACCGCCGGCATGCCCGAGCAGGTGGTGGGCACGGTGCGCATCCACCGCGGCGAGGCGGCTGGCGAGTGGTGGGGCTCGCGCCTGGCGGTGCACCCGGCCTTCCGCAGCCAGGGGCACCTGGGCGCGACGCTGATCCGCCTGGCCGTCTCGCGCGCCCACGCGCTGGGCTGCACCACCTTCCTGGCCCAGGTGCAGCGGCAGAACGTGCCGCTCTTCGCCAGGCTGGGCTGGCGCGTGCTCGAGGAGACCGCCATCCACGGCCGGCCGCATGCGCGGATGCAGGCCGACCTGGCGCTCTACCCGCCCTGCCACGACCCGGTGAGCGGCTACGTCACGCGGGCGAAGGTGGCGCCATGACCGCGCAGGAGATCGCCGAGGCCCTGCGCGCCACGCGCGGCTTCGCGCACAAGCGCGACATCAGCGAGGTGGTGGCCACGCTCGGCCGCGCACTGCCCGGCGGCGCGGCGGCGCTGGCGCAGGCGGTGCCGGTGGGCGACGACTGCGCGGCCATCCCCGACGGGCATGGCGGCTACCTGCTCTTCGCCATCGAGGGGCTGGTCGAGGACTTCATCGTCCGCATGCCCTGGTTCGCCGGCTACTGCGGCGTGATGGTCAACGTGAGCGACATCTACGCCATGGGCGGCCGGCCCACGGCCGTGGTCGACGCGTTGTGGAGCACCGGCGCGAGCCCCGGCGACGAGGTGCTGCGCGGCCTGGCCGAGGCGGCGGCGCGCTACGGCGTGCCGGTGGTCGGCGGCCACAGCAACAACCGCAGCGAGCGGCCGCAGCTGGCCGTGGCCATCCTCGGCCACGCGCGGCGCCTGCTGACCAGCTTCGATGCGCGGCCGGGCGACCTGCTGCTGATGGCGGTGGACCTGCGCGGCGGCTACGAGGAACCCTTCCCGTACTGGAACGCGTCGACGAAGGCGCCGGCGGCACGCCTGCGCGCCGACCTCGAGCTGCTGCCCGCGCTGGCCGAGGAGGGCCTGTGCGCCGCCGCCAAGGACATCAGCATGGCCGGCGCCGTGGGCACGGCGCTGATGCTGCTGGAATGCTCCGGCGTGGGGGCGCGCATCCACATCGACGCGCTGCCGAGGCCGCCCGGGGTGCCGCTGATGCGCTGGCTGGCGTCCTTCCCGAGCTACGGCTTCGTGCTGAGCGTGCCGCCGGCCCACGCGGCCACGGTGCTGGCGCGCTTCGCGGCGCGCGACATCGCCTGCGCGGTGGTCGGCGAGGTCGACGCCTCGCGCCGTGTGCAGGTGCGCGCCGGCGGCGAGGATGCGCTGCTGTGGGACCTGGACGCGGCGCCCTTCATCCAGCCGCCGTCGCCTCTGCCCGCCCGGGAGCCGATCCATGCCTGAAGACGCATCCCTGCGCATCGCGCTGCTCACGCATTCGGTCAACCCGCGCGGCGGCGTGGTGCACACGCTGGAGCTGGCGAATGCGCTGCAGGCGGCCGGCCATGCGGTCACCGTGTTCGCGCCGGCGGCGCCGGGCCAGCGCCTGTTCCGCGAACCGGCGTGCCGCGTGTCGCTGGTGCCCGTGGCCGGCACGCCGCGCGACATGGTCGCCATGGTGCGCAGCCGCATCGACGCGTTCACGCGGCACCTCGGGGGCCTGCTCGCGCGCGGCGAGCACTTCGACGTCTGGCACACGCACGATTCGATCGGGGGCAACGCGCTGGCCGACCTGCTGGCCGGCGGGCGCATCGGCGGTTTCGTGCGCACGGTGCATCACCTCGACCGCTTCGACGAGCCGCAACTGATGCAGTGGCAGCAGCGCGCCTTCGAGGCCGCGACGCAGGTCTTCACCGTGAGCCGGCTGTGGCGCGAGCACCTGGCCGAAGCGCACGGCGTCGAGGCGATGCAGGTCGACAACGGCATCGACATGGCGCGCTTCTCGCCGGTCGCGCAGCCCGAGGACGGGGTGCTGGCCCGGAGGCTGGCCATCGATGGCGGCGGTCCCGTCGTGCTGGCCATGGGTGGGGTGGAGGAGCGCAAGAACACGGTGCGCCTGCTGCAGGCCTTCGCGCGGCTGCGCGAGGCGCAGCCCGACGCGCGACTGCTGGTGGCCGGCGGCGTGAGCCTGCTCGACCATGCCGCCTACGCGCGCCGCTTCGACGAAACGCTGGCCGCGCTGGGCTGGCGCGCGGGGCCGGGGCAACCGGTGCAGCTGCTGGGCGCCATCGCCGATGCCGACATGCCGCGCCTGTACCGCCTGGCCGACGTGGTGGCGATGCCCTCCACGCGCGAGGGCTTCGGCCTCGTGGTGCTGGAGGCACTGGCCAGCGGCGTGCCGGTCGTCGCGTCGCGCATCGCGCCCTTCACCGACCATCTCACCGACGCGGACGTGTCGTGGGCCGACCCGCTGTCGGCGCCGTCGATCGCCGACGCGCTGGTGCACGCGCTGCGCACGCACGATGCGCGGCGCACGGCGGCCAGCGCCGCCCGCCTCGCCCGCCGCTTCAGCTGGCCGGCCAGCGCGGCGCGCCATGTGCAGCTCTACCGCGCCGGCCTGGCGCAGGCCGCGCCCGTGCTGGCGCAGGCCGCCTGAAAGGACCTCTTCGATGCCCGTCATGCATTTCCACGTCCGCTGGCCCGACGCCAGCGAGACGCGCTGCTACTCGCCCTCGCTGGTGGTTCAGGACTTCCTGCAGCCCGGCGCCCGCTACCCGCTGCCCGATTTCCTGGCGCGCACGCGCGAGGCGCTGGGCATCGCGTCGGAACGGGTGCGCGCCAAGTACGGCTTCGCCTGCTCGCAGGCCATGGACCAGCTCGCGCAGATCGAGGAGATCGCCGGGCGCTTCGCCCACCAGCCGGACGCCGAGGTCGCGGTGCTGGCCTTCGACTGACAACGACCGAACCCTTCCAAGGAACCCCCATGTCCCATCCCTACGGCGGACGCAGCCACTACAGCGTCGTCATCGTCGGCGGCGGCCAGGCCGGCCTGTCGCTCAGCCATGAACTCCAGCAGCGCGGCATCGACCACCTCGTCATCGAGAAGCGCAGCCTCGTGCACAGCTGGCGCACGCAGCGCTGGGACACTTTCTGCCTGGTCACGCCGAACTGGCAGTGCCAGCTGCCCGGCTGGCCGTACCGGGGCGACGATCCGCACGGCTTCATGGTCAAGGACCAGATCAACGACTGGCTCGCCGGCTTCGTCGCGCAGGTGAAGGCGCCGGCGATCGAGGGCGTGTCGGTGGAGAAGGTGTCGCGCGCCGGCGAGCACGAGCGCTGGCAGGTGCAGACCAGCGAGGGCCTCTACACCGCCGACCAGGTGGTGGTGGCCTCGGGCGGCTACCACAAGCCCGTGGTGCCGCGCATGGCCGAGAAGCTGCCGGCCTCGGTGGTGCAGTACCACTCGGCGCAGTACCGCAACCCCGCGCAGCTGCCCGAGGGCGCGGTGCTGGTGGTGGGCTGCGGCCAGTCGGGCGCGCAGATCGCCGAGGACCTGCACCTGGCGGGCCGGCAGGTGGTGCTGGCCACCGGCAACGCCCCGCGCTGCGCGCGCTTCTACCGCGGCAAGGAGGTGGTCGACTGGCTGGCCGACATGGGCTACTACGACATGCCGGTCACGCAGCACCCGCTGCGCGAGGGCGTGCGCGACAACACCAACCACTACGTCACCGGCCGAGACGGCGGGCGCGACATCGACCTGCGCCGCTTCGCGCGCGAGGGCATGCAGCTGTACGGCCAGCTCGAGGGCTTCGAGGACGGCGCCCTGCAGTTCCTGCCCAACCTGCGCGACAACCTGGACCATGCCGACCGCATCTACAACGGCATCAACGCCTCGATCGACAAGCACATCGCCGCGAAGGGCATCGAGGCGCCGCCGCCCTCGGTGTACGAGCCCGTGTGGACGCCGGGCGAGGAACGCACCCGGCTCGACCTCGCGGCCGCGGGCATCACCAGCGTGGTGTGGTGCATCGGCTTCGCGCCGGACTTCGCCTGGGTGGATGCGCCGGTCTTCAACGGCCGCGGCCATCCGGTGCACCTGCGCGGCGTGACGCGCGAGCCGGGCCTGTACTTCCTCGGCCTGCCCTGGCTGCACACCTGGGGCTCGGGGCGCTTCTCGGGCATCGCGCGCGACGCGGCCTTCCTGGGCGAGGCGATCGCCACGCATGCGGCCGGGCGTTCCGCGCAGAGGGCGCCGCAGCAGCTGCAGGCGGCCTGAGCCGCAGCGCCGCCAAGAAAAAAGGGCCTCCGAGGAGGCCCTTTTGCGTGGTGGCGTGCGCTCAGCGCGAGCCGGTCGGCGGCGGGCCGCGGCGCTCGAGGTGGCGGAAGGTGATGCGGCCCTTGGTCAGGTCGTAGGGCGACATCTCCAGCGAGACCTTGTCGCCCAGGATGATGCGGATGTGGTTCTTGCGCACCTTGCCGCCGCTGTAGGCGATGACCTCGTGGCCGTTCTCCAGCGTCACGCGGTAGCGGGAGTCGGGCAGCACTTCGGTGACGGCGCCCTGCATCTCGATGAGTTCTTCCTTGGCCATGTATGTCCTTCAAAAACGGATGGCGCCTGACCTCACGGTGGCCGGCCGCCGGGGTGGCCTGCATCCTGCGGCTCACCCGGTGAATGTGGATCGATGCCCGGTGGCGCGGCGCGAACCGCGATGCGGCGCCCGGGGCAGCCTTCGCCGCACGCAGAGAGGAAGGGGGCGGTGGACGCACCGATGCATCGGCGGTGCGTGCGCCGGACCCGGACGGGGCTCGGGCGGCGTGCGAACGAAAGACCCGGGATTGTAACCGCGCGGCACGATCCTTGCCTCGTGGGAGCGGCCTGAGGGCAGCGCCCCGAAATTCCTGCCGCATGGGCGCGGGCGCACCGGCACGCCGGCCTGGCGGTGCCGGATTCAAGCCAAAAGTGCCTGCAAGCCGTATCCAGCCTGCGCAAACAGCTATGGAAAAAGGAGCGCGAGCCGCGGTGCCGTTGGCCGGGCGTCGCACGACATGACGGGTTTCCGCGGCCGCCGGCCGGCGGCGATGCGGGCCGACTGTGGCGCATTCCACACGTCGGGGGCTTGGCCGACAGGCCGCGCCGGCCCTGCAGCGCAGAATGAACTTTGCCTTCCGCGCCAGACCTCACCTCCATGTCGCAGCCTGTTGCAGCACGCCTCAAGATCGGCCTTTCCGCCTGCTTCTCGCACGCCGACCCGGCGCGCTCCCTGTTCACCAACAAGACGCTGCAATACGTGGAGCAGTCGATCGCGCACTGGCTGATGTCGGCCGGCGCGATGGTGGTCATGGTGCCCTGCCCGACCGGCGACACGGCGCGCGGCGACACCACGCTGACCCACTACGCCGAATGGCTCGACGGCGTGGTCATGCACGGCGGCGCCGACGTCTGGCCCGGCAGCTACGGCGAGGAACCCCTCAAGGACGCCTGGATCGGCGACCGCATCCGCGACCTGTACGACCTGGCCCTGGTCGAGGCCTTCGAGCAGGCCGGCAAGCCCATCTTCGGCGTGTGCCGCGGCCTGCAGCTCATCAACGTGGCCTTCGGCGGCACGCTCTACCAGGACATCGAGGAGCAGCACGGCCATCCCGAGACGCTGCGCCACCGCGATCCGGTCGCCTACGACCAGAACTTCCACCCCATCGAGATCGTGCCGGGCACGCGCCTGGCCAAGCTCTACCCGGACGTGCAGACGGCGCGGGTCAACAGCATCCACCACCAGGGCATCAAGGGCCTGGCGCCGGGCTTCGAGGTCGAGGCCTGGAGCCTGCCCGACCGCGTGCCCGAGGCGATCCGCCGGCAGGCCGACCGGGGCGGGCGCGGCTACATCGCGGCCACGCAGTGGCACCCGGAGTTCCACAAGTACGGCAGCACCGAGACGATCAACGACACGCCGATCCTGCACGACTTCCTGTGGGCCTGCGCCACCGCGCGGGTGCAGCCGCGGCGTGCGCATCGCAACATGCCGGGCCGCATCCGCGACCGCGCCGCGCGCATGCTGCGCCAGGCGCTGCTGCGGCGCTGAGGGCGTCGCGCCTCAGCGCCGGTCGGACTTGCTGGTGCTGCGGCTCACGCCGGCGTCGATCACGCCGAACACCTCGACGCTGCTGCCGCCGGTGCCGGCCGACGTGCCGCCGGACGTGGAGCCACCGCTGGCGCAGCCGGTGAGCAGGACGGCCGCGCCCGCGGCCAGCGCGGCAGCCAGGCGCCGCCAGGTGAGCGAAGGACGAAGAGGATTCATCGGTTCACTATAGGCCGGTGCGGGGTCCGGGCGGCGTGGCAAGCCCCTTCTTCCCGATGCGGGCGGTCCGGCCGGTCATCGCATCAGCCCCAGCCGACGCGCCAGCGCCACCGCCTGGGTGCGGCTGTGGGCGCCGAGCTTGAGGTTGATGTTGCGCAGGTGGGTGCGCACCGTGCTGTCCGACACGAAGAGCTTCTCGGCCATGGCCGAGTTGGAGTAGCCCTCGGCCAGCAGTTGCAGCACGCGCAGTTCCTTGCGCGTGAGCGCCTCGGTCGGCAGTCCGGCGGCGGCGGAGGCGGGGTCGGCCGAGGGCGCCTCGTCGGGATCGGTGTCCGCGGCGGCCTCGCCGATCTGCGCCAGCAGTTGGGCCAGATGGTCCGCGAACAGCGGGCCGGCCTCGTCCGCGCGCCGGCGGTCGCCCTGCAGCAGCCGCAGCAGCGGGGCCAGCAGCGGCCCCTCGTCCAGAAGCAGGCGCATGAAGCCTTCCTGTGCCGTCGTGCGCAGCACCGCGGCCAGGGTGTCGGCCGCGGGCGCCGGCCGGCCGGCGCGCCATTGCGCGAGGGCCATGAGGATGCGCAGCTTCAGCGCGCGATGCCGGCGCGCCGCGGCCTCGGCGGCATGGGCGGCGGCGTCCAACGCGTCGATGGCGGCGGCCGCGTCGCCGAAATGCAGGGCCCAGCGCCAGCGCCCGATCGCGAGGTCGTCCACCTCGTGGGCCGGCAGGCGCAGGCGCTGCACGCGCGCCCACACCGCGCTGTCGTCGGCGCGCGCCAGCGTTTCCTGCGCGGCCCGCCCGTGGCCCTGCAGCACCAGCAGGCGCGCCATCTCCAGCCGCGCGCTGCACACCACGCGCGGCAGCTGGCGGTCGTGGCCGAGGTATTCGAGTTCGGTCAGAAGCAGCGACGCGGCATCGACGTCGCCGCGTAGCCAGGCAATGCGGCTGCGCATGCAGTGGCTGGCGATCACGTGGTCGGGCAGGCCCACGTCGCGCGCCAGCGGCAGGTAGACGTTGAGCAGCTGGTCGGCAGCGTCGAGGTCGTTCTGCTCGTAGACCACGCCCGCGTGCAGCACGCCGGCCCAGGCGTTGCCGTGCGTGGGCAGGTAGCTGGCGGCGCGCGGCGTGGCGCTCACGGCCATGCGAAAGCGCGCCGCGGCATGGCGCAGCCGCCCCTCGGACAGGTCCAGCATGCCTTCGAGCGACTCGGTGTACATGCGGTTGAAGATGCTGCCGGCCTGGGTGCGGCGCGCCGCGTCGAGCAGGCGGTGCGCCTCGTGCGGCTCGCCCATCACCGAGACGATGTGCGCCATGGCGTTGGCCAGCGCGCTGTCGGCGAAGGCGCGTTCGCTGGGCAGCCGCGCCAGGCTCTCGCGGCCGATGGCACAGGCGCTTTCGGCGCGGTCCATCATGGCTTCGAGCAGCGGCTGCAGCGCGTTGACGTGCGCCTGCACGACCGGGTCGGTGCTGCCGATGCAGCCGCTGGCTTCGAGCCGCTGCAGCGCCCGCCACGGCCCATGGGTGAAGCACTCGGCCCACACGGCGACCACCTGCAGCCGCGGCTGCGTCGCGAGCCGGTCCGCCGGCAGGCTGCCGAACCAGCGCGTGAGCAGCCGCATGCGGCCGTCCTCCAGGAAGGACTCCGCATGCCGCCCCAGCAACTGCAGCGCGTGCGGGTGGTCGCCGCCTTCGATGGCGTGGTCGATCGCGGGCACGGGCCGGCCCGCGGCCTCGTACCAGCCCGAGGCGGCCAGGTGCAGCCGCGCCAGCGCGTCGGGCTGTTCGCGCGCCAGCTGGCCGCGCAGGAAGTCGGCGAAGAGGCTGTGGTAGCGGTAGCCCTGGCCGTCGGCGTCCAGTGGGGTGAGGAACAGGTGCTCGGCGTCCAGGTGCCGCAACATCCGCGCGCAGTCCGTGCGCGGCACCAGGGCCTGGCACACGGCCGCATCGAGCGTGCGCAGGATGCTGGTGCGCAGCAGGAAGTCGCGCACCTCGGGCGGCTGGTGGTCCAGCACGTCCTCGGCGAGGTAGTCGGCGACGGCACGGTCGGAGCCGGAGAAGCGCTGCACGAAGTCGCTCTCGGGCCCGTGCCGTTCGAGCGCCAGCGCCACCAGCCACAGCGCCCCGATCCAGCCCTCGGTCTTGCGCATCAGCTGCGCCAGCGATTCGCGCGGCAGCGCGATGCCGCGCAGGCGGAAGAAGCGATCGGCCTCGGCGTCGGAGAAGCGCAGCTGGCCCGCGTCGATCTCGACCAGCTGGCCACGCGCGCGCAGGCGACCCAGGCCCAGCTCGGGCAGGCTGCGCGAACCGACCACGAGCTGCGCGCGCGCCGGCAGCTGTTCGACCAGCTGGCGCACCAGGCCCAGCACGGCGGGGCTCTGGAGCATCTCGAAGTCGTCGAGGAAGAGCGTGAAGGGCCGGTCCTCGCGCGCGAGTGCCTCGATGGCGTCGACGCCGGAGCCCGGGGCGCTGGCGCCTGCGCCGTCCAGGCGGTGGACTGCGGCGCCCAGGCAGTGCAGGAAGCGCGGCACGTCGTTGTCGGCGGCATCGAGCGTGAGCCACGCGGCGGCGCGGCCGGCCTGCGCACAGCGCGCGTGCATCTGGCGCATGGCGGTGGTCTTGCCGAAGCCGGCCGGTGCCCGCACCAGCAGCAGGCGTGCGTGCGCGGCGGCGTCGAGCTGCCGGGCGATGGCGTCGCGCGGCACCTGCGCGGGTTCGGCGCCGGGCGGGGCGAGCTTGGCAGGCAGCACGGCGGCGCGGCGTGTCGTGAGGTCGACGGTGGGAGAGGTCATGCAGGAGGAGCACTGTGCAGGCACGCTCGCAGCGGCGCAGTCGCACGCCGGACGCGGGGGCAGGCAGGCCGGCACTTTCGTCGCTTTGGACGATGGCGGCAAGGTGGGGCGATGCCTAGAGTCACGCCGACCTTCTTTCCGCTCACCTCCCAGGACCTCGCGTATGCAACTCGATGCTTCCATTGCCGCCGTCGTGACCGGCGGTGCCTCCGGCCTGGGCGCGGCCACGGCGCGGCGGCTCGCGCGCCACGGCGTGAAGGTGGCCCTGTTCGACCTCAATGAAGCGGCCGGCGAGGCGCTGGCGCGCGAGATCGGTGGGGTGTTCTGCCCGGTGGACGTGACCTCCGACGCGCAGGTGGAGGCGGGCTTCGCGCGGGCCCGTGCGGCGCACGGCCAGGAGCGTGTGCTGGTCAACTGCGCGGGCACCGGCAACGCGGTGAAGACGGCCAGCCGCGACAAGGCGACGGGCGAGATCCGGCACTTCCCGCTGGCCAATTTCGAGCGGATCGTCCAGATCAACCTGGTGGGCACGTTTCGCT
>JAVHYA010000060.1 GCA_031119395.1 Pseudomonadota bacterium | reverse complement strand
TCGCGGCAGCCCTCGGCGAGCAGGCTGCGCTCCAGGGCCTCGTATTCGTCGGGCGTGAGGGGGTCGATGTAGGCTTGCAGGTCGGGGTCGACGACGATGTCCATGGGGCGCGGGGCAGGGCTTGGGCGAAAAAGGGCGGGATTGTAGGCAGCCCCGATGCGGCCTCGTCCGCGCCCCTGGCGCACCTCGGCGTCCTTGGCCTTCGGCCGTCGGAGGCGCCGTGCGGCCCCGGTGCCCGCACCTTCCCCGTCGCCTTCTGCTACCGAATCGATAGCTGCCCGCGCCCGCTGGGCGGGCGTTGCGGGCACTTTTCGTTCACAAGGTCGCGGTCGATCAGTAGCCGATCGTGAAGCGCCGGCGCGAATGCTTCGGCTGCTCGAACTCGTCCAGCAGCGCGATCGCGAAGTCGGCGAAGGTGATCCAGCTGCGGCCTTCGGCGCTCACCAGCAGGTCGTCGCCGCCGAGGCGGAACTGGCCGCTGCGCTCGCCTTCCACGAACTCGGCCGACGGCGAGAGGAAGGTCCAGTCCAGCGTGGGCTCGGCGCGCAGCGCATCGAGGAACACGCCGCCCGCAGCGGCTTCCTGGCGGTAGGCGTCGGGGAAGCCCGGCGCGTCGATGACCTTCAGGCCGGGCGCGGCGAAGAGGCTGCCGGCCCCGCCGACCACCAGCAGGCGCGGCACGCCCGCGGCCTTCACCGGCCCGATGACGGCAGCCGGTGGCACGGTGGCGAAGTGGGCGGCGCTGAACACCGCGTCGTGGCCCTTGAGCGCGGCGGTGAGCGCGTCGCCGTCGAGCACATCGAGGTCCACCGCCTTCACACCCGCGCGGCCGGCGAGTTGGGCAGTCGCGTGGCGGGCGATGGCCGTGACCTGATGGCGGCGGCGCAGCGCCTCGTCGAGCAATTGGCTGCCGGCGCGGCCGGTGGCGCCGATGATGGCAATCTGACTCATGGATGTTCCTTTTCAGTCATCAAACAGGATGGGCCCATCGTAGTTTCCGAATTCGAACGAATAAACCGCCGAGACCGGCCAGCTTTGTTGCGAAAATCGTGCAGATGACATCGATGCCCGTGCGCCCATGGATCGGCTGAAGGCCATGCAGGTCTTCGTGGCCGTGGTGGACGGCGGCAGCCTCAGTGCGGCCGCGGCGGCGCTCGACCTGTCGCGCCCCGTGGTCACGCGCTGCGTGGCCGAGCTGGAGGCTTGGGCCGGCGCCCGTCTCCTGCACCGCAGCACGCGGCGCCTCACGCTGACCGCGGCCGGGGAGGCGCTGCTGCCCGGCTGCCGCCAGATGGTCGAGCTGGCCGACGGCATGCGCGTGGCCGCCACTGCGCCGGATGCGGCGCTGTCCGGACAGATCCGCCTCAGCGCCAGCCACTCGCTCGGCCAGACGCAGCTCGCGCCCGTGGTCGCGGCCTTCGTGGCGCGGCATCCGGGCGTGTCGGTCGACCTCGTGATGGCGGACCGCACGGTCAACCTGGTCGAGGAGCGCATCGACCTGGCGATTCGAATCGCCGTCGAGCTCGACCCCAACCTCATCGCGCGGCGGCTGTGCGATTGCCATTCGGTCGTGTGTGCGTCGCCGGCCTGGCTGGCGGCCCAGGGCACGCCGCGCCATCCGGCCGAGCTGGCCAGGGCCAACTGCCTCACCCACTCGTACTTCGGCAAGAGCGTCTGGCGCTTCCAGGGGCCGGACGGGGCGCCCGAGGCGGTGGCTGTCGGCGGCAACCTGTCGGCCAACGACGCAATGACCCTGCTCGCCGCGGCGCGCGCCGGCGCGGGCGTTGCGATGCTGCCGGTGGTGCTGGCCGCCCCCGCGCTGGCGGCCGGCGAACTGGTGGCCGTGCTCGAGGGATGGACGCCGCAGCTCGCGGGGGTGCACGCCGTGTACGCCTCGCGCCGCCACATGCTGCCGGCCCTGCGCGCGCTGCTCGATCTGCTCGTCGAGCGCTTTGCCGGCGACCCGGCCTGGGGCCGATGGCCGCCTGTGCGCAGCGGCTGAGCGCGAGGCCGGATCTGCTATCAAAATGAGAGCGGGTGGCGCCCACTGCGCGGGCGTTGCAGGCCGATTTGGCTTATGAAAGACGCTTGGAATCGCCGGGCTGCCGCCGGCCCTGTCGCCCCGTGGCCGCTGCAAGCTGGGCGCTGCCCGGTCCTGGGACGTTCAGGAGCGCCGCCTTGCGCGCCGCGCCTCGCCGAAATCGGCGATGCCGTCCACCACGCGGTCGATGAGGCGGCCGGTCCAGCCGTCGATGCGCTCGCCCAGGGTGGGTGGCGGCGCGTCGTCGAAGCCCAGCGCCGCGATCAACTCGCGTGCCTTGTCGCTGCCTTGGGCAGCCGCCAGGCGCAGCCAGTGCTCGGCCTCGACCAGGTCGGGGGCCGGGCCGTCGTGCCGAAGGTGCAGCTGGGCCGCCTGCAACTGCGCCTCCAACAGGCCCTGTTCGGCGGCGCGGCGGAACTGTTCCAGTGCGCCCGGCAGGTCGACGTCGCCGCCGTGGCCGTGGGCCAAGGCCAGGCCCAGCGCATGCTGGCTGTGCGCATGGCCCTGCGCCGCCGCGCGCTGCCACAGGGCGCGTGCCTGTGCCGGGTCCTTGGTCACGCCCGCGCCGCTCAGCAGGCGCAGGGCCTGGCGGTGCATCGCGTCCGGATCGGCGTCGCCCGCCGGCGGCGGAGCGGCCGCTGCCGATGCCGTGGGCGCGGTTCCGGCCGGCTGCGCATCCGGGAGCACCGGAGGCCAGGGCTGTCCGGCCCGCGGGGGCAGGGGGGCGGCGCGCACGGCCGCATCCGCCAGCCTCTCGGGCCACCAGGGCGCCGCCGCGTCGGCCAGGCCGGGGGCGTCGTCGCCCTCGGCCGCGAACAGGCGGCCGCACACGCCCTTCATCGGCAGGAAGAGCGGGGTGCCGTCGCGCGAGAGCTGCGCGCCGAAGCGGGCGCAGAAGGCGCGCTCCAGCGGCGGCACGGCAGCCAGCGCCCGGGGTGCCAGGCGCAGCGCCTGGTCGCCGCGCAGCCACAGCGGCGGCTGGTCCAGCGCGCGGCCCAGCACCTCGCCGGCATAGAAGCAGAGAAAGCCCAGCAACTGCTGCTGTGCCGGCACGGCGATGAACTCGGCCGCCTGCGGATGGCGCGCCCGGCGCAGTGCATCGAGAAAAGCATCGATGCGCACGAGGCTGTCGGGCGAATGGTCGAGCCGGCAACGCCGAAGGGGCGCCTCGAAGGCGATGCCGCAGCCCTCGGCCGGCGCCTGCTCCCACAGGGCCAGGCTGCGCTGTGCGGCGAGACCCGGGCTCGTGGCCATGGCAGGCGGGCGGTGGTCAGTGGCCGTGGTCGCCCGACGCCGACATCAGCTTGTCGGTGTACGCGATGGCCATGGCCGACAGCAGGAAGGCGATGTGGATCACGGTCTGCGCGATCAGCACCTTGTCCGTGTAGTTGTCGGCGTTGATGAAGGTCTTGAGCAGGTGGATCGAGCTGATGCCGATGATCGACAGCCCCAGCTTGACCTTGAGCACCGAGGCGTTCACGTGGCTCAGCCACTCGGGCTGGTCGCGGTGGCCATCGAGGTCCATGCGGCTGACGAAGGTCTCGTAGCCGCCGACGATGACCATGATCAGCAGGTTGGAGATCATCACGACGTCGATCAGCGCCAGCACCACCAGCATGATCACCGTCTCGTTGAGCGAGGTGGGCGGCGCGTCGGTCTTGTAGCCGATGCTGGTGATCAGGGCCTGCAGGGCGGCCTTGCTGCCGAAGGCGGCCTCGACCAGGTGCGTGAGCTCGACCAGGAAGTGCACCACGTACACGGCCTGGGCGACGATCAGGCCCAGGTAGAGCGGCAGCTGCAGCCAGCGGCTGGCGAAGATGAGCTTCGGCAGCGGCCGCATGGCGGAGGAGGGGCGGAATTCGGCAGGGTCGCGGTCGGACATCGGAAGGGGGCCCCGGTTCGAGGCGGCAAGAAGCGAGGCAGGATTCTAGGAGGCGAGCGGGCTACCATGGGCATTCCCGTCGCGCAGCGTCAGTGCACCGTAAGACACCGCCGTGACATTACGGCCGCAACAACAGCCTCAGGAGACACCACGTGAGCAGCAGCACGTCCACCATCGAATCCGTCCTGATCGAGAACCGCGTGTTCGAGCCCGACGCGCGCGCCAGGCAGGGCGCCCGCATCGCCGGCATGCCCGCCTACGAGGCGCTGTGCAAGGAGGCGGAGGCCGATTTCGAGGGTTTCTGGGCGAAGCAGGCCCGCGCCCACCTGCAGTGGACGAAGCCCTTCACGCGCACGCTGGACGAGTCGAAGGCGCCGTTCTACCGGTGGTTCGACGACGGCGAGCTCAACGCCAGCGCCAACTGCCTGGACCGCCACATCGGCACCCCGGTGGAGAACAAGGCCGCGATCGTCTTCGAGGCCGACGACGGCACGGTCACCCAGGTCACGTACAAGGAGCTGCTCGCGCGCGTGAGCCGGTTCGCCAATGCGCTCAAGGCACAGGGCATCGCCAAGGGCGACCGCGTCATCGTCTACATGCCCATGACCATCGAGGGCGTGGTCGCGATGCAGGCCTGCGCGCGCATCGGGGCCACGCACAGCGTGGTGTTCGGCGGCTTCTCGGCCAAGGCGCTGCAGGAACGCATCATCGACGCCGGCGCCAAGGCGGTCATCACCGCCAACTTCCAGCTGCGCGGCGGCAAGGAACTGCCGCTCAAGGCCATCGTCGACGACGCCATCGCGCTGGGCGGCTGCGACACCCTGAAGACCGTGCTGGTGTACGAGCGCACGCCATCCGCCTGGAACAAGGTCGATGGCCGCGACAAGACCTTCACCGAAGCGCTGCAGGGCCAGAGCAGCGACTGCGCGCCCGTGCCCGTGAACGCGGAGCACCCGCTCTTCATCCTCTACACCTCCGGCTCCACCGGCAAGCCCAAGGGCGTGCAGCACGCCACCGGCGGCTACCTGCTGTGGGCCAAGATGACGATGGAGTGGACCTTCGACATCCGGCCCGAGGACGTGTTCTGGTGCACCGCCGACATCGGCTGGATCACCGGCCACACCTACGTCGCGTACGGGCCGCTCGCCGCGGGCGCCACGCAGGTGGTGTTCGAGGGCATTCCCACCTTCCCGCACGCGGGCCGCTTCTGGCAGATGATCGAGAAGCACAAGGTCTCGATCTTCTACACCGCCCCCACCGCGATCCGCTCGCTGATCAAGGCTGCGGACTCCGACGAGAAGGTGCATCCGAAGAACTGGAACCTGGACAGCCTGCGCATCCTCGGCTCGGTGGGCGAGCCCATCAACCCCGAAGCCTGGATGTGGTACCACCGGAACGTCGGCCACGAGAAATGCCCGATCGTCGACACCTTCTGGCAGACCGAGACCGGCGGCCACGTCATCACGCCGCTGCCGGGCGCCACGCCGCTGGTGCCGGGGTCGTGCACGCTGCCGCTGCCGGGCATCATGGCCGCGATCGTCGACGAGACGGGCAAGGACATTCCCAACGGCTCGGGCGGCATGCTGGTCATCAAGCGCCCGTGGCCCTCGATGATCCGCACCATCTGGAACGACCCGGAGCGCTTCAAGAAGAGCTACTTCCCCGAGGAGATGGGCGGCACCGTCTACCTCGCCGGCGACGGCGCGGTGCGCAGCGCCGACCGCGGTTATTTCCGCATCACCGGGCGCATCGACGACGTGCTGAACGTGTCGGGCCACCGCCTGGGCACGATGGAGATCGAGTCGGCGCTCGTCGCCAAGACCGACCTGGTGGCCGAAGCCGCGGTGGTCGGCCGCCCCGACGACGTGACGGGCGAGGCGGTGTGCGCCTTCGTCGTGCTCAAGCGCGCCCGCCCGACCGGCGACGAGGCCAAGCAGATCGCCAACGAACTGCGCAACTGGGTGGCCAAGGAGATCGGCCCCATCGCCAAGCCCAAGGACATCCGCTTCGGCGACAACCTGCCCAAGACCCGCAGCGGCAAGATCATGCGGCGCCTGCTGCGCTCCATCGCCAAGGGCGAGGCGATCACGCAGGACACGTCCACCTTGGAGAATCCAGCCATCCTCGATCAATTGGCGCAGACCAATTGATCGAGGCCGCCGTCAGGCGGCGGCGCATGGCGCCGAGGCTGGATTTGACGGCACCCATATCGCCGAAGGCGATGTGATGTACCGGCAGAGCCCGGCGATCCTGGCGCAGCGGGGCCACACCCACTGACCGGTCGGCCGGAGCCCCCGGCCCGCGCCCGTGGACTACACGGCCGCGGGCCGTTGTGCGTTACAACGCGGCATTTCCAAGATTCCAAAAGGAGAGGCCGCCATGGGCGTTCGTACGGGCATCCTGTTTTTCATCGTGCTGGTGATCGCCGCGCTCGCCGCGCTCAACTGGGGCACGATCGCCACCCCCACCGTCATGTCGCTGGGCTTCATGCAGGTCACGGCGCCGCTGGGCCTGATCATGCTGGGGCTGACCGTGCTGCTGGGCCTCTTTTTCCTGGTGTACGTGGTGTACATGCAGAGCACCGTGCTGGTGGACGCGCGCCGCCATACCAAGGAACTCCAGGCCCAGCGCGAGCTGGCCGACAAGGCCGAGGCCTCGCGCTTCACCGAGCTGCGCAATTTCCTCGAGGCGCAGGAGAACAACCACATGGCCCGCAACGGCGATCGCCATGCCGCGCTCCTGGCACGCATCGAGCAGTTGGAGAACACGCTGCGCGCGCGCGCCGAACAGGCCGACAACACCCTGGCGGCGCACATCGGCCAGCTCGAGGACCGGCTCGACCGGCGCGTGTCCGACCGGCCGCGCGATCCCCTGGATCCGGTCGACCCGCTCGACCGCCCGGTCCTGACCACCCCGCTCTGACGCCGGGGCCGCGCCGGCCTACTTGGTCGACAGCACCCAGGCGGCCAGCTTCTTCGCGTCGGCCTCGCTGACCTGCGTGTTGGCCGGCATGGGCACGGGGCCCCACACGCCGGCGCTACCCTTGATGATCTTGGTGGCCAGGACGTCGGCGGCGCCCTTGTTGTCCTTGTACTTGGCCGCGATGTCCTTGAAGGACGGGCCCAGCACCTTGCGGTCGACCGCATGGCAGCTCATGCAGTTCTTCGAGGTGGCCAGCGCGAGGTCGGCTGCGGCCGGCATGGCGATGCCTCCCAGCGACAACAGCAGGGCAAGAGCGGGCAGGGAGCGAATCGTGGACAAACTCATGGTGGGGCGGTGCGTCGGCTGCGTTACATTCGTTTCAACGCGATTGTAGGAAGCGGCGTGCACCCGGGCGGCCCGTTTCCCCCTGCCAAGAGCTCGACGTCCGAAGGGGTCTTTCCATGTGGTTTCTCATGCTGGGCGTCCTGGGCGTCCTCCTCAAGTATTTCGAGGTCGGCTTCGTCGCCACGCTCAGTTGGTGGATCGTGCTGATCCCCTTCGGCCTGGCGATGGCCTGGTGGGCCTGGGCCGATGCGTCCGGCTACACCAAGCGCAAGGCCATGGAGCGCGAGGAGCGGCGCAAGCAGGAGCGCATCGACCGCCAGCGCAGCCAGATGGGCATGCTCAGCAGCCGCTCCAAGGGCCGTCGGCGCCCCTCCCGCTGAGGCGCCGGGCCGCACGGCTCATCCGGCGGCGCCGTGCGCGGCCGGGTCGCGGCAGGTGGCGAGCACGCGCTGCGCCGCCCGCAGGACCGGCGCATCGACCATGCGCCCGTCGAGTTGCACCACGCCGCCGTCAGCCGCCGCCATGGCGGCATACACCCGCCGCGCCCACGCCTGCTCGTCGGCGCTCGGCGTGAATGCGGCCTGCACCACCGCCACCTGGTTCGGGTGGATGCACAGCTTGGCGCCGAAGCCGCCGCGCCGTGCGCGCCGGGCATCGGCCTCCAGCCGTTGGGGGTCCGCCAGTGCCGTGGTCACGCCGTCCACCGGCGGCGCCAGGCCGGCCCGGCGCGAGGCCAGCACCAGCGCCAGCCGCACGGGCACCAGTTCGGCTTCGTCCCCGTCGCAGGCCAGGCCCAGGTCGGCCTGGAAGTCCAGGTGGCCGAACACCAGCCGCAGCACCTGCGGCGCGTGCGCCAGTGCTTCGAGCGACGCCAGTCCCTGCGCCGACTCGATCAGCGGCAGCAGCGCGCACGCCGGGGCGGCCAGCGCGCCGGCCAGCGCCACCAGTTCGTCGGCCTGCTCCGCCTTGGGCAGCACGACGCCCGCCATCCCCTGTGCGGCGAGCGCCCCGGCCAGCGCCACGTCGTCCGCATGCCACGGCGTCGTGGAGGCGTTGATGCGCAGCAGCAGGCGCCCGCGTGCGGCGGGGGGCAGGGCGGCATGCACCTGCGCGACCTGGGCACGCGCCGCGGGCTTGGCCGGCGCGGCAACCGCGTCCTCGAGGTCGACCACCACCGCATCGGCGCCGCTGGCAAGCGCCTTGGCCACGCGCTCGGGCCGGTCGCCCGGGACGAACAGGAAGGCGCGTGCGTGCGCCAGCGGATGAGCGTCCGCGTTCAGGCCGGCGACGCTCATACGGCAGCGCTGGCGCGCAGCGCGGCGATGTCGGCATCGCTGCGGCCCAGTTCACGCAGGATCGCGTCGGTGTGTTCGCCGACGGCCGGGATGGGCCCCATGCGGTAGTCGAAGGCGCTGTGCCGGCCCGGCGGCAGCAGCGCCGGAATCTCGCCCGCCGGCGAACCGACACGGCGCCAGCGGTCCCGCGCCTGCAACTGGGGATGCGCCCACAGGCCGGCCATGTCGTTCATGCGCGCGTTGGCGATCTGCGCACGGTCCAGCCGCGCCAGCACCTGCGCCGTGTCCAAGCCCTGGAAGACCTCCACGATGATCGCCCGCAGCGCGTCGCGGTGCGTGTTACGCAGCGCACTGCCGGCAAAGCGCGGGTCGTCGGCCAGTGCGGGGGCGTGCAGCACGTGTTCGCAGAAGCTGCGCCATTCGCGCTCGTTCTGCAGGCCGAGGATCACCGTGCCACCGTCCCCGGCGGGGAAGGGGCCGTAGGGGTAGATGGTGGCGTGCGCGGCCGTGCTGCGCGGCGGCGGCGGTGCACCGCCGTAGGCGTAGTACATCGGGTAGCCCATCCACTCGGCCAGCGATTCGAGCATCGACACGTCGATGTGCGAACCGCGCCCGGTGCGCCCGCGTTGCAGCAGCGCCGCCAGCACGCTGCTGTACGCATACATGCCCGCCGCGATGTCGGCGATGGAATTGCCCGACTTGCACGGCGCCTCCGGCGTGCCGGTGACCGACAGAAAGCCCGCCTCGCTCTGGATCAGCAGGTCGTAGGCCTTCTTGTCGCGGTACGGTCCGTCCTCGCCATAGCCGGAGATGTCGCACACGATCAGCCGCGGGTGGCGCGCCTGCAGCACCGGGGCGCCCAGTCCCATGCGCGCCGCGGCCCCGGGGGCGAGGTTCTGCACCAGCACGTCGGCACCGGCCACGAGTTGGTGCAGCACCGCCAGGGCGGCCGGCTGCTTGAGGTCCAGCGTGAGGCTTTCCTTGGACCGGTTCACCCACACGAAATGCGATGCTTCGCCGTCGACCCGTTCGTCGTACGCACGCGCAAAGTCCCCGGCGCCGGGCCGCTCCACCTTGATCACGCGCGCGCCCAGGTCGGCGAGCTGCCGTGTGCAGAAGGGCGCCGCGATGGCATGCTCCAGCGAGACGACGGTGATGCCGTCCAGCGGGCGGGAAGAGGGTTGGTCGGTCATGGGATGCTCAATCCACGGTGGCGCCGGAGGCCTTGACGATGCGCGCCCACTTGGCGAGGTCGTCCTGCAACAGCCTGGCGAACTGCTCGGGCGAGGTGGGCGGTGCGATCTCCACGCCCTGCTGGTCCAGCTTGGCACGCAGGTCGGGTGCGGCGAGCGCTTGCTGGGCCGCCTGTTGCAGGCTGGCGAGCACCGCCGGCGGGGTGCCGGCGGGCGCGAAGAGGCCGATCCACAGCGTGCCGTTGTAGCCGGGCACCGCCTCGTCGATCGCCGGCACGTCGGGCAGCACCGGCGAGCGCTTGGCGCCGCTCACGCCCACGGCGCGCAGGCGGCCCGCCTTGATGTGCGGCAGCGCCGAGGGCAGGCTGGCGAACAGCATCGGCAACTGCCCGCCAAGCACGTCGTTCAAGGCCGGCGCCACGCCCTTGTAGGGCACGTGCTGCAGGTGCAGTCCCGCCATGTTGTTGAGCATCTCGCCCAGCAGGTGGTTGAGCGTGCCGTTGCCGGCCGACGCGTACTGCAGATGGGCGTCTTTCTGCCTTGCCGATGCCAACAGCTCGGCGAGCGAGCGCGCAGGGAACGCGGGGTTCACCAACAGCACGTTGGGCACCGCGCCGATGAGCGCGATCGGCCGGAAATCCTTCACCGGATCGAAGCCCGGGTTCTTGTAGAGCGAGGGGTTGATCGCCTGGCTGCTGCTGATGGTCATCAGCAGCGTGTAGCCATCCTTCGGCGCCTTGGCCGCGAGTTGGGTGCCGATGTTGCCGCCGGCGCCCGGGCGGTTGTCGACCACCACGCTCGCGCCCATCACCTCGGCCATCTTCTGGCCGACGACACGGCCGACGATGTCGTTGGTGCCGCCGGCGGCCTGCGGCACGATGAGCGTGATCGGCCGCGACGGGTAGCGTTCCTGTGCCGGCGCGGCGCCGGTGGCGAGGAGGGCGGCTGCGGCCAGCAGCAGGGTGCGTTTGCGAACGGTCATGGGTTTGTCTCCCGGTTGTGGTGGCACGCATGGTCGCCATCCCCGGCGCATCGCACAATCTGCGATTTCGCGAGCGAGCCTTCGGCAAATCCGAAGGCTTGGCCTAGCATCCGCGCATGCACTTCGATCTGAACGACCTGCGGCTGTTCGTCGCCGTGGCGGAGCTGGGCAGCCTCACGCGCGCGGCCGAGCGCCAGCACCTGTCGCTGGCGGCCGCCAGTGCGCGCATCAAGGGGCTGGAGCAGCAGTCGGGCCTGGCCCTGCTGGCCCGCGAGGCGCGCGGCGTGCGCCTGCTGCCGCCGGGCGAGGCCTTCGTGCACCATGCGCGCCTCATGCTCCAGCAGTCCGGCCGGCTGCATGCCGAGCTGGCCGAGTACGGCGGCGGGCTGCGCGGTCACCTGCGCGTGTTCGCCAACACCACGGCGGTCAGCGATTTCCTGCCCGAACTGCTGCCGCACTTCATGGCGCGGCACCCGCGCATCAACATCGACCTTCAGGAAAAACCGAACGCACAGATTCCGCTGGGGGTGCAAGGCGGTCGCGCCGACATCGGCATCGTGGCCGGCCGCATCGACACGCTGGGCCTGGAGTCGATCCACTTCCGCACCGACCGCCTGGTGCTGGTGACGTCACGGCGCCACCGCTTCGCGCGGCGACGGCAGATCGCCTTCGCCGACACGCTGGACGAAGACGCCGTCGGCATGCAGGAAGGCAGCACGCTGCAAGCCTTCCTGGAACAGATCACCGCGAGCCTGGGCCGCAGCCAGAAGCTGCGCATCCAACTTGGCAGCTTCGACGCCATGTGCCGGATGATCGGCGCCGGCGTGGGCATCGGTGTGGTGCCCGAGTCGGTCGCCCGGCGCAACGAGTCCGGGATGCAGCTGGCGCTGATCGAACTGACCGATCCCTGGCGGGTGCGTGAGCGTTACCTGCTGGTGCGCGACCGCGCCGCGTTGCCGTCGTATGCGCGTGCGCTGGTGGCGGCCATCTGCGAGGGCATGCCGCCGACGCCGGCCTGAAGGGCCGGGTCGGCGGGCTCGGGCGGCCCGTGGCGCCGCCCTGGTGCGGTCAGAAGTTGTCGAGCACCGCGCCGGAGCTCGCGCTCGATGCGTTGAAGGCGAACTTGGCCAGCACCCCGCGCGTGTAGCGCGGCGCCGGCGCCTTCCAGCCCTTCTTGCGCTCGGCGATCTCGGCCTCGGGCACGTTCAGTTCCAGCTTGAGCTGGTGGGCGTCGATGGTGATCGAGTCGCCTTCCTTCACGAAGGCGATCAGGCCGCCCGCGTAAGCCTCGGGCGCCACGTGGCCCACCACCATGCCCCAGGTGCCGCCCGAGAAGCGGCCGTCGGTGATGAGGCCCACCGACTCGCCCAGCCCGGCGCCGATCAGCGCGCCCGTGGGCGCCAGCATCTCCGGCATGCCCGGGCCGCCCTTGGGGCCCAGGTAGCGCAGCACCATCACGTCGCCGGCCACGATCTTGCCGTCGAGGATGGCCTGCAGCGCCGACTGTTCGTCGTCGAACACGCGCGCCGGGCCGGTGATGACCGGGTTCTTCAGGCCCGTGATCTTGGCCACCGAGCCTTCGGGCGAGAGGTTGCCCTTGAGGATCGCGAGGTGGCCCTCGGCGTACATCGGCTTGTCGATCGGGCGGATCACGTCCTGGTCGGTGCGCAGCGGCGGCACGTCGGCCAGGGTCTGGGCGATGGTCTTGCCGGTGATGGTCATGCAGTCGCCGTGCAGCAGGCCCGCATCGAGCAGCACCTTCATGACCGCAGGAATGCCACCTGCCTGGTGCAGGTCCACGGCCAGGTACTTGCCACTCGGCTTGAGGTCGCAGATCACCGGGATCTTCTTGCGCATGCGCTCGAAGTCGTCGATGGTCCACTCGACCTCGGCCGCGTGCGCGATGGCCATGAAGTGCAGCACCGCGTTGGTCGAGCCGCCGGTGGCCATGATCACCGCCACCGCGTTCTCGATCGCTTCCTTGGTCACGATGTCGCGCGGCTTCAGGTCCTTCTTGATCGCCTCGATCAGCACCTTGGCCGATTCCTTGGCCGAGTTCTGCTTCTCGTCGTGCGGGTTGGCCATGGTGGACGAGTAGGGCAGGCTCATGCCGAGCGCCTCGAAGGCCGAGGACATGGTGTTGGCCGTGTACATGCCGCCGCAGGAACCGGTGCCGGGAATCGCGTTCTGCTCGATCTCCTTGAGGTCCTCGTCGGAGAGCTTGCCGGCGGCGTTCTGGCCCACGGCCTCGAACACGCTGACGATGTTCAGGTCCTGACCGCGCCACTTGCCCGGCAGGATGGTGCCGCCGTACACGTAGATGGCCGGCACGTTGGCGCGCAGCATGCCCATCATGCCGCCGGGCATGTTCTTGTCGCAGCCGCCGACCACCACCACGCCGTCCATCCACTGGCCGCCAACGCAGGTCTCGATGCAGTCGGAGATGACCTCGCGGCTGACCAGCGAGTACTTCATGCCCTCGGTGCCCATGGCCATGCCGTCCGAGATGGTGGGCGTGCCGAAGACCTGCGCGTTGCCGCCCGCTTCCTCGATGCCTGCGATGGCGGCGTCGGCCAGCTTCTGCAGGCCCGAGTTGCAGGGCGTGATGGTGCTGTGGCCGTTGGCCACGCCGACCATCGGCTTCTTGAAGTCGCCCTCCTGGTAGCCCATGGCGTAGTACATCGAGCGGTTCGATGCGCGCGCCTTGCCTTCGGTGATGTTGGCGCTGCGGCGGTTGATCTGGATCGTCTTGGTGTCCATGTGGGTGTCTCTCTGGCCCCGGCGCGGGGCGGCATTCGTGGGAGCGGCGATTGTCCGCCCGGGCATTGATTGCTTCCAATCCTATTTGCACGCTTGATTGATATGCTGTAGGAATGAATGCGACCCCGGCCCCTGTCACGGCTTCGGCTGCCACCGCCCCGCCGGCCATCGAACTGCGCGCCTGGCGCCAGTTCGTGGCCGTGGCCGAAGAGCTGCATTTCGGCCGCGCCGCCCAGCGCCTGCATATGACGCAGCCGCCGGTGACCCAGGCGATCGCGCAGATGGAGCGCACGTTGGGCGTGCGGCTGTTCGACCGCACCCGGCGCCGCGTCGCACTGACGCCGGCAGGCGAGGCGCTGCTGCCCGAGGTTCGCGAGCTGCTGGCGCGAGCACAGGCGCTGCCTGCCCGCGCGCGCGCCGCCGCGGCCGGCGAGGTGGGGCGGGTGCGCTTGGCCTTCGTGTCCACGGTGGGTTTCGAGCGCCTGCCGACCTGGGTGCGCGAGTTCCACGCGCAGCAGCCCGGCGTGGCGCTGGAACTGGTCGAGGCCACGGGCGATGTGCAACTCGAGGCCTTCGCGCGCGGCGAGATCGACGCCGGCCTGATGCTGCATTCGCCCGGCCAGGCACCCGCGTCGCTCGCGAGCCTGGCGGTGAGCGTCGAGCCGCTGGTCGTGGCCATGCCGACGCAGCACCCGCTGGCACGAGCCCGCGCACCCGTGCTTGCCCAACTGCTGGAGCAGCCGCTGGTGATGTTTCCGCGCCGCATCCTGCCTTCGTTGTACGACGCCGTATTCGGCCTGTATCAGCGGCATGGCCGGGTGCCGCAGATTGCCCAGGAGGCGATCCAGATGCAGACCATCGTCAACCTCGTCTGGGGCGGGCTGGGCGTGGCCTGGGTGCCGGAGAGCGTCACGAGCTTCCGCCGCGCCGGGGTGGTGTACCGGCCGGCCGCGGACTTCGTGGCGGGCACCGGTCGGCGACGGGTGTCCGCAGGCATCGAGTTCCCGGCCTGCGAGACCAGCCTGGTCTGGCCGGCCGGCGACGTCGCGCCGGCGATGGCGCGTTTCGTCGAGTTCGTGCGTGGTCCCGGCCGCTGATGCGCCCGAAGTGAGCGGCGGTGCCCTCGGGCTTGGCGGCACGTGCCGCCTGCCGCGAGAATCGGCCCCGTGAACCGTCGCAGTCCGAATTCCATCGACCCGGCCGACATGTCCGACGCCGAACTGGCGGTGGCGATCCAGCGCCACCGCCGCGCGGCACTGCGCGGCAGCGGCTACCTGGACCGCGAGGCCCAGGCGCTCGAAGAGGAGCTGCGCCATCGCGCCGGCATCATCAGCGAGTATGGGGCGCCGCTGCGCTTTGCCGAGCCGAAGCCGCGCCGGCGCTGGTGGCAGTTCTGGTGACGCGGGTCGGCCATTGCGTCCGTGTCGGCGTGCGCTCGGCCGTGCAGCCGCGCGCCGCTCAGCCTGCGCGCCGTTCGCGCCGGTAGGCGCCCGGGCTGGCGCCCACGTGCCTTCCGAAGGCCGAGGCGAAGTGGCTCGGGCTCGAAAAGCCCACCGCCACGGCGATCGCGGTGATGCTCAGGTCGGTGGCTTCGAGCAGTCGCCGGGCCTCTGCGACGCGCGTGCGCAGCACGTGTTGCCAGGGCGTCGTGCCGAAACTGGCCTTGAACCCTTCCATCAGGTGCGCCACCGACACGCCGGCCACTTGCGCCAGGGCCTCGACGCGGATGGTCTCGTGCATCGACGCCGCGATGTATTGCGCCAGGCGCTGGCGCTGGCGGTCCGAGAAGCGGTGCGCACGGTTCGCGCGCCGCGCAGGCGTGGCATCCGGGCGCGAGCGCAGGTAGGCATCTGCGATGTGCAGGCGGATCGCCGCCAGCAGTGATTGCAGTGCCATGCGACCCAGGTCGTCGTCGCGCTGCGCGAGTCGCAGGACGCGCGCACTGGCGTGATGCAGGAAGGCGTCGCGGTGGCCGACGCGGGCCGCCATCTCCCCGCCGCCCAGCAGTTCGGCGGGCACGCGGAACTCGGCGAAGCGCACGGTGGCCCCCTGTGCCATCGCCGCGTACCGGCAACCGGCGGGGATGGTCCAGATGTCGCCAACCTGGGGCAGCAGGTCCGAGGACGGACCGGCAGAAAAGACGGATTCCATCCTGCTCAGCCGGCCGGCCAGGTGCACCACGAGCGTGTGCCCCTGTTCGGCGAAGCTCCAGTCGGTCGGCGCGCTCACGTCCTCCGTGACCAGCTGCGCGGACAGGTCGCCGCAGGCGAGCCGCTGCCGCCTGACGATCACCCGCTCGGCTGCGGCGCCTGTGGCTTCGTCATGCGGAAAAGGTCCTGGAGCCGAATGAGTTTCCATGTCGGATGGCAACAAAACGCGGGAATTCGACAGTCCACGAGGATTTTGAAGGCGGGCAGGGAGGCCGGTCCATAGATTTCCCCATGGCGCGCAGGTGGCGCGCCGCATTCCCTGTACACACCAAGGAGGTCATTCATGGCAGCACCCACCCTCGACGGCAAGGCCGTCGTCATCGCCGGCGGCGGCAAGAACCTGGGGGCGCTGATCGCCCACCAGTTCGCCGACGCAGGTGCCAAGGGGTTCGCGCTCCACTACAACAGCGACGGGTCGAAGGCCGAGGCCGAGAAGACCGCGGGCGAACTGCGCGACCAGGGCGCCGACGTCATCACCTTCCAGGGCGACCTGGCCGTGGTGGACAACAACGCCAGGCTGTTCGACCAGGCGAAGGCCGAGTTCGGCCAGGTCCATGTCGCCATCAACACCGCGGGCGTCGTCATCAAGAAGCCGATCGCCGAGATCACCGAGGCCGACTACGACAAGAGCTTCGACGCCAACGCCAAGGCCGCCTTCTTCTTCATGCAGCAGGCCGGCCGCGTGCTGGAAGAGCGGGGCAGCATCGTCACCATCGTGAGTTCGCTCCTCGCGGCCTACACGCCCTTCTATGCGATCTACCCAGGCAGCAAGGCGGCGGTCGAGCACTACACGCGCGCCGCGTCGAAGGAGTTCGGCGAGCGCGGCATCTCGGTCAATGCCATCGGCCCGGGCCCGATGGACACGTCCTTCTTCTACGGCCAGGAGAGCAAGGAAGCCGTGGCGTACCACAGCAGCGCCGCCGCCCTGAGCAAATATTCGAAGAAGGGCCTGACCGACATCGAGGACATCGCCCCGATCGTCAAGTTCCTGGTCACCGACGGCTGGTGGATCACCGGCCAGACGATCTTCGCGAACGGCGGCTACACGACCCGTTGATCCCCGCCCGCTTCAGGGCCGAATCGGGCTGCAGCGCCCGCCGGTCCTGCGCGGGCCGCTATCGAATCAGGAGCAGAGTCGACCCGGCCCGGCGCGGCCGCATCGCCGGGCGGGCCGGGCGGCTGCGCGACAATGGCGGCCATGCTCATGTACCCGCAGCTCAACCCCGTGGCCCTGCAGATCGGCCCGGTGGCGATTCACTGGTATGGCCTGACCTACCTCGCGGCCTTCGGCCTGTTCTACTTCCTGGGCACGCGCCGGCTGCGGCACGAGCCCTTCCGCTCGCTCACCGGGCCGGCCGCGTGGAGCCGCAAGGATGTGGAGGACATCCTCTTCCTGGGCGTCATGGGCGTGATCGTCGGCGGCCGGCTGGGCTACTGCCTCTTCTACAAGCCGGGGTACTACCTGACGCATCCGCTGGAGATCTTCATGGTCTGGCAGGGCGGCATGAGCTTCCACGGCGGCCTGCTCGGCGTGATCGCGGCGATGTTCTGGTATGCGCACTCGCGCCAGCGGCCGGTGTGGCAGGTGCTGGATTTCGTCGCGCCCTGCGTGCCCACCGGGCTGGCCGCGGGCCGCGTCGGCAACTTCATCAACGGCGAGCTGTGGGGGCGCTTCTCCAGCCCGGACCTGCCGTGGGGCATGGTCTTCCCGCAAAGCGGCTCTATGCTGCCGCGCCACCCCTCGCAGGTCTACCAGTTCCTGCTCGAGGGGCTGCTGCTCTTCGTCATCCTCTGGCTCTACGCGCGCAAGGAGCGCCGCGAGCGCCGCGTGTCGGCCGTGTTCCTGATCGGCTACGGCGTGATGCGCTTCATTGCCGAGTACTTCCGCGAGCCCGACGACTTCCTGGGCCTGCTCGCGCTCAACATGAGCATGGGCCAGTGGCTGTGCGTGCCGATGGTCGTGGCCGGCGTCGTGCTCTACCTCACGGCGCCCGAGCGTCCGCGCACGGCGGCCGGCCGCCAGCCGCCGGCCCGCGCGGCGTCCTGAGGGCGGCGAAGGCCGGCCGCGCCGGCTATCGCCGCCATCGGATCGTTCAATTTCACACGCCGTGGCCGCGCCCCCACACTCGGGGGCATGAACTCCATCGCTTCACGTGCACGGCAGGTACTCGGATTGGCCATCAGCGCGGGCGGCCTCGCCGCGCTGCTCTCGCAAGGCGGCTCGCTGCTGAGCTGACGCCCGCTCAGGCGCCGGGCGGCGGCATCGACAGCCTGCGCGCGCTGTCGAAGCGGCGCTCGGCCCCGGTCACGGGGTCGGTGAAGGCCAGCGTCCTGGCCAGCAGTTGCATGGGCCGCGCGAAGTCGTCGCTGCCCTCGGGCCAGAACACCGGATAGATCGTGTCGTTCGCGATCGGCACGCCCAGCGCCGCGCAGTGCGCGCGCAACTGGTGCTTGCGGCCCGTCACCGGCGTCAGCCGCAGGTGGGCCCAGGGGCCCTCGGCGGCCAGCAGCTCGATGCCGGTTTCCGAGTTCGGCTCGCCCGGCGCTTCGTCGGAGCGCATGAAGCTCGACACCAGGCGGCTGCGGTGCACGGCGGGCAGCGCCCGGTTCGGCGGCGGCCAGTGCACGATCGCCTCGTAGGTCTTGTGCACCTCGCGTTGCTCGAAGAGGCGTTGATAGGCGTTGCGCGTGTGCGGCTGCACCGCGAAGACCACCAGCCCGGCGGTGCCGCGGTCGATGCGGTGGATGGGCACCAGCGACTCGATCCCCAACTCGCGCTTCAGACGCACCAGCAGCGTCTCCTGCACGTACTTGCCGCTCGGGATCACGGGGAGAAAGTGCGGCTTGTCGGCCACCACCAGCCAGTCGTCGCGGAACAGCAGCTGCGCCTCGAAGGGCACGGCCGGCTCGTGCGGCAGTTCGCGGTAGTACCAGACGCGCAGATTCTTCGCGTAGGGCCGTTCCGGCACGATCGGCGTGCCATTGCCCTCGACCACGCGGCCCGATTCCATGCGCGCGATCCATGCCTCGCGCGAAACCATGGGAAAGCGTTCGGCCAGCCAGTCCAGCACCGTCGCCCAGCCGCCGGGTGGCAGCGCCACGCAGCTCGCGCTGAGGCCGTCGCGCATGGGCAGCGGGCGGGGCTGGCGGGCGCGGCGGGTGCTTTGGGCGCTGCGGGGGCGAGGGGAGGGCATTGGGGGCGACGGGATCGGGGCCGCCACTCTAGCCCAGCGCGCCCTCAGCCGCCGTCCCGGCGGGCCTTGTCGAGCACGTCGAGCAGGTCCTCGAGCTGCGAGAGTTCCTGTTCGTTCTTGATCACATTGCGCAGCCAGGCGTGCAGCGGCATGTCGGCCCAGCGGGCGGCCTTGCGCGCCATGTAGGCCGCAGGGCTGGAGGGTTCGGTGCGCTCGAAGTAGTCGGCCACCGCACGCAACTGCGCGATCGCCGAGGCGCGGCTGTGGATGCCCTCGGGGCGGGCGGGCGAAGGCGCGGCGACGGGAGCTTGCACGGCGGGGTCGTGGAAGGTGGGTTCGACACGCCGGGGTGCGCTGGGGGCGGCCGGCGCCGCGGCCTCGTGGCCCGCTGCCGGCGGCGCGGCGGCGGCGCCCAGCGCCACGCCGGCGTCGGAAGCGAAGCGCTCCGCCGCATGCATCAGGGCATCGAGGGCATCCTTCACCGGGCCGAAGCTGGGGCCGGCCGAGGCCGTCCTTTGGTCGAACACCTGTTCGAAGTGCAGGATGGCTGCGCGGCAGGTCTGCAGCTGCGCGTGGGTGGCGGCGAAGAATTTGCCGGGCGTGGCGCGGCGGGCCTGGTCGAACAGCTCGAGCGTGAGCTTGCCTTGGCGCATGTCGTCGGCGTCGGCGGGGTTGCGCTTGATGGCGTGGTCCAGCGCCACGGCGGTCTGCCAGGCCAGAAGGCCGTGGCGCCGCGTGCCGTCGTCGACGATCGGCGTGCGCTGCAGCAGTTCGACGGTGCGCGTGACCAGCCAGGCGATGTTGCCGTTGCGCACGTCCATGTCGCCGTCTTCGGGCAGGGGATGAACGGTGTCCCAATAGCGCTCGCACAGGCCGGCGAGCAGGCGGTAGCCGTCGGCCAGGCCCTCGAAGCCGTGCTCGACGCCCAGGGCCTCGGTCAGCCAGGCGGCCAGGCGCAGGTCCTTGGTCGCGGTGCGCTGCAGGCGGACGCTTTCCGCGACGACGAAGCGCCAGTCGGCCTCCTTCAGGTCGATGACCCAATCCCCCTGTTCCAGCGACGGGTCGTCGTGCCGGCGCGCGGCCTGGATGGCGTCGAACTCCGACGAGAAGAGCAGGTCCTGGCCGCAGGGCGTGGGGCCGGGCAAGGGCGCGAGGAGGGCGTCGAGGTCGAGCATGGAAGGATGCGGTCTGCTATCGAATTGCTAGCTGCTCGCGCAGGCGGGGCGGGCGCTGCAGGCCGATTTGACTTGGAAGCTGCCCAGAATCCTCACGGCAGCGAGATGGTCAGGTTGGCCTGTCGCGGGCCGAGCTTCACGATGTCCTGGTAGTCCGACAGAAGGCGCTGCGTGCCCTTGCCAAGGTACGACGACAGCCCGATGAAGCCCAGCAGCGCGACCAGCGCGAACACGGCCCCCACCACCCACTGCGGCGCTTCGCGCTTGAGCGAATGCGAGATCTGGTCGGGCAGCGGCCAGTGCGGCGCGAAGGGCACGCGCTTGCCCTTGATGTTGGCGATCTCGTCGCCCAGGCGCGCCGTGAGGTAGTTGAGCTTCTCCGGACCCTCGAGTGCGTACTTGCCCTGGAAGCCCAGCAGCAGGCACATGTAGAACACCTCCAGCACCTGCACGCGCGAGCCGCCATGCGCACGCTGCGTCTCGAGCATGTGGAAGAAGTTCTCGCCCGCGACCTGGTCGCCGAAGAGCGTGAGCTGCAGCGGCCGGCGCTCCCACTCGGCGTGGATCGCGAACTCGGGCGAGGCCAGCACGAACTCGTCGACCACGGCGCAGAAGGCGTACTTGGCCGCGTAGACCTCCTCGGCACCGATGTCCAGGCGCTTGGCGTTGCGCTCGAACTCGGCCAGGTAGTTGCGGATGCTGCCGAGGAAGTGCTCGAACTGCGCGGGCTCCTGCTTCTTGCGGATCAGGAAGAGCATGACGAAGCCGTCATAGAGCAGGTCCAGCAGGCTCGCATCGGCGGCGGGGAGGGCGCCCGGCGCGGCGGGCGGCGGCGCATCGGCGCCGAAGAGGGAGGGAGCACGCACCATGTTCATGAAGTCACCGCGATCAGTTCGATGTTGAGGTCGGCGATGCCGGCCGGGGCATAGATGGCGACGCTGTGCGCCTGCAGCATCCGCTCGTAGAGCGGGCTCTTGCTGTCGACCGCGAAATAGCACGCGCCGGCCTTGACGGGAATGGCCGGCGGCACCTGCGGCGTGTAGACCAGCCGCACGCCGGGCATGGCCGAGAGCACGAGCTTGTCGACGTCCTCGGGCGCGCCGATCTTGAAGCGCGCAGGAACCGCCTCGACGAGTTCGGCCACCGGCATGCTGGCGGTGACGGCCATGTAGAAGGCCGTCTTGTCGTCGATCTTGCCGGAGTCCAGGTGACCGACATGGAAGGAGCGCCGCGTCTCGCTCAGCGCGATGGCGAAGTAGCGCGTGGAGATCACCGTGTCGAGCAGGTCGCGGATGATGTGGTCCAGCGCGGCGAAGGCCGGCCCGGGGGACTCGTGGTCGTAGGTGGGCAGGTCGGCGAGGCTGTAGGTCTTGGCAAAGGTCATCAACGCGCCGGCCAGGGCCAGCAGGTCCTGGAAGAGCCGTTCCGGATGCAGGGCCGCGTGGCGGAACAGGTGCGACAGCGAGGCGAAGGCCGAGTTCGCGGTGTGCAGCAGCCAGAACGACGCGATGTCGCCGGACCGGAACTCGATGATGTTCTTGCTCGGCTCGCGGTGCAGGCCGTAGAGCGACGCCACCTTGGCCTGCAGCACGTCGAGCAGGCGGCGCAACTGCTGGTGGACCGTGGTCGAGGCATCGATGGCCAGGCAGGGCGGCACGAAGTCCTGGTCGAGCTCGAAGCTGCCCGACGCGGTGCGCCGAATGCGGATGACCGGCAGCGAGACGAACTGTTCGCGCGGCTCGGTGTCGGCCAGCAGCTTGACCGTCTTGCGCAGGTACACCACCTCGGCATTCACGGCGCCGGTGTACAGGTCGGGGACCTGTTCCGCCTCGCTCAGGTAGCGCGTCGAGAAGCCGCCCTGGCCGGGCTCGCTGTAGTTGGCGCCGAGTTCGCGCACCGGGTGCAGCACCAGGTGGAAGGTGAACTCGTTCTGGCCCGCCTTGAGCGTGTCGAGCGCGATGGGGGGTGGCAGCGCGTCGGCCTGGGGCGCCGCATAGGGTTCGCCGTCGGGGAACACCAGCGACAGTTCGGTGGCACGCAGCATGCCGCTGGCCAGCGCATCGAGGTCGAAGGCGACCGAGCGCACGCCCCAGCCGTAGGGGTGCAGGGCCTGCATGGTCGTGTGCAGCCGGGCCTCGTGGTAGGCGTCCTGCCGCTGGAAATGCTGTGGCCGCAGGAAGAGACCTTCTCCCCACAGCACCTTGGCCGCGTAGCTCAATTGTTCCGACTCCCTGGAATGCCCGGTGCACGGCGCTCAGCGCCGCGCGAGCGTGTGGTCGATGCCATGGGCGCCCCGCTCAGGCCGAGCCGGCCTTGCACTGGATGGGCGCCAGCAGGTGGGGCGAGGGCGGTGGTGCATTGCTGCCGGCGTTCTGCACCGGAACGATGGCGCCTCGCGTCACCGTGAGCGCGCAGGCTTGCGCGCCCATGAGCACGCCGGTCTTCTCGGATTCGACGGGGTCGAAGGCGAATCGCCAGCGCTGCGCGCCGGGCGAATGGAAGAGCACCACCACGCCCAGGGCGTTCGCCGTGCGCGGCATGGACTCCGTCCAGTCGTAGCGCTGGCCGGGAATCAGCGTGATCTCGCGGCTCTCGATGAGGTCGTCGCCCAGCACGGCCTTGTCGCGGCCCGGCGTGACGAAGGCGTCGAACGGCGCCTGGTAGAAGCTGGTGGAGTCCTTGAGCTTGTAGATCCGCGCCACCACCGCCAGGGCCTTGCCACGGCCGTCGGCGTTGAGGTTGGTGCCCGCCGCCAGCGACACCGGCACCTTGCGTGGCGGCTTCTGCGATTCGGGCAGCTCCGGCTTCTTGACGCCGGTCATCTCCAGCGCGATGTTGGCCACCGTCGCGACCGTACCGGCGGTGCCGCAGCCGCCCAGCAACGCGGCCGTCAGCAGCCATGCTGCTGGCGAAATTCGTTTCATGCTTCAACTCCCTGACGGGCCGCAGCATACAAGGCCGCGGACTCCGGGCAAGCACGCCTCCCCCCGATGAGGCAGGCAGCGCCGGGCCGAAGGCCGAAGAAAGTCACGAACTCGTGTCGCACCTGCTTGCATGCAGTACAGTTCGTAACGCGCTGGACTACGATACCGGCGTTCGACCACACATCAAAGAGTTCAGGGAGCGTGGTGATGTCCAAGCACATGCAATGTGCTGCTGCGGCCGTGTTGGCTGCAGCTGTCTTCGTCAGCGGATGCGCGACTGCGCTCGCACCGGCCGTGTCGCCGACGGCAGAGCAGTTCAGCAAGAGCATGGCCGACGCCGAGGCGCTGGCGGCCAGGAACGACACCGAGGGCGCGATCCGCGCCTACCAGAAGGTGGCTTCGGACAACCCCAGCCGAGGCGAACCCTGGGCCCGGGTCGCCCAGATCCAGTTCGCACGTGGCCAGTACAGCCTGGCCATCGTCGCCGCCGAGGAAACCCTCAAGCGCGACCCCGCGAACCGGCAGGCCAAGAGCGTCACGGCGGTCGGCGGCCTGCGCCTCGCCGCCAAATCCCTGGAAGACCTCCGCAACGACAGCGCGTTGACCGGCGACGCCACCGCCGACGCGCAGCGCCTGGCGGTGCTGCTGCGCGAGACGCTCGGCCAGCCGGTGCTGGTGCCGCAGCCGTCGACGCGGCCCGTCCCGGTCCGTCGACCCGCACCCAGGCCGGCTGCCAAGGCCGAGACCGACGAGCCCGTGGCGCCTGTAGCGGCCCCCGCACCCGTGGCACGCGCGGCCCCGGCGCCAGCCCCCACGCCCGCCGCGCCGGCACCTGCCAGGCCGCGCCCAAGCGGTGGCAATCCGCTGGACGCCTTCAAGTAAGCCCATTCACATCTCCGGGGAGCGACATCAAGCATGGCCACCAAGCGACAAAGTGTCCAGAAGCGTCTTCAGAAGGTCAGGCCGCCGCGCGTCCAGCTGACCTACGACGTGGAGCTGGGCGATGCGATCGAGAAAAAGGAACTGCCCTTCGTGGTCGGCGTCGTGGCCGACTTGGCCGGCCAGTCCACGCTGGAGCAGCCCAAGCTCAAGGAGCGCAAGTTCGTCAACATCGATCGCGACAACATCGACGACGTCATGAAGGGCCTGCAGCCGCGCGCGGCCTTCCAGGTGCCCAACAAGCTCGATGGCCGCGGCGGCCAGTTCGGCGTCGACCTGACCTTCACATCGATGGAGTCCTTCTCGCCGGAGGCCGTGGTGGAGCAGGTCGAGCCGTTGAAGCGCCTGCTCGAAGCCCGCTCCAAGCTGGCCGACCTGCGCAACAAGATGGCCGGCAACGACAAGCTCGAGGATCTGCTGGTCGACGTGCTGCGCAGCACCGAGAGCCTGCAGGGGTTGAAAACGGGCGGCGACAAGAAGGAGTCCAACCGATGAACGCCTCCAACGCCGCCGCCAGCATCGACCACGCTGCGCCGGCCGACGCTGCCGACCTGCTCGACCGCATCGTCGACCAGAGCAAGGTCGCCAAGTCGCAGGCCGAGCACGTCCGCGCCCGCGACATCATCGGTGAGCTCGTGCAGCAGGTGCTCGACGGATCGGTCATCGTGTCCGACAACCTGTCGGCCACCCTCGATGCCCGCGTCGCCGATCTCGATCGCCTGATCTCGGCCCAGCTCAGCGCCATCATGCATGCGCCCGAGTTCCAGAAGCTCGAGAGCACCTGGCGCGGGCTGGACTACCTGGTGAAGGAAACCTCCACCAGCACCATGCTCAAGATCAAGGTGCTCAACGCCACCAAGCGCGACCTGACGCGCGACTTCAAGGCGGCCATCGAGTTCGACCAGAGCGCGATGTTCAAGAAGGTCTACGAGGAGGAGTTCGGAACCTTCGGCGGCGCCCCCTTCGGTGCGCTGATCGGCGATTTCGAGGTCACGCGGCAGCCGGAAGACATGTACTTCCTGGACCAGATGGCGCACGTGGCTGCGGCCGCACATGCACCGTTCATCGGCGCCGCGTCGCCCGAACTGCTGGGGCTGGAGAGCTTCGCCGACCTGGGCAAGCCGCGCGACATGGCCAAGGTCTTCGACACCGTCGAGTACGCGAAGTGGAAGTCCTTCCGCGACTCGGAGGACTCCCGCTACGTCGGCCTGACCTTGCCGCGCTTCCTGGGCCGGCTGCCCTACAACCCGAAGGAAGGCACGGTCGTCGACAGCTTCAACTTCGTCGAGGACGTCGACGGAACGGACCACTCCAAGTACCTCTGGTGCAACGCCGCCTGGGCCTTCGCGACACGGCTGACCGCGGCCTTCGAGGATTTCGGCTGGTGTGCGGCCATCCGCGGTGTCGAGGGCGGCGGCCTGGTCGAGGACCTGCCCACGCACACCTTCAAGACCGACGACGGCGAGGTGGCATTGAAGTGCCCCACCGAGATCGCGATCACCGACCGCCGCGAAAAGGAACTGAGCGACCTCGGCTTCATCCCGCTGGTGCATTGCAAGAACTCCGACTACGCTGCCTTTTTCGGTGCGCAGTCGCTGCAGAAGCCCAAGAAGTACAACACCGACAGCGCCAACGCCAATGCCGTGCTGTCGGCGCAGCTGCAGTACATCTTCTCGGTGTCGCGCGTCGCGCACTACCTCAAGGCGATGATGCGCGACAAGATCGGCAGCTTCGCGTCGGCTCAGAACGTCGAGACCTTCCTCAACCGCTGGGTGTCCCAGTACGTGCTGCTGGACGACAACGCCACGCAGGAACAGAAGGCCCAGTTTCCGCTGCGCGAAGCGTCGATCACGGTGTCGGAAGTCCCCGGCAAGCCCGGCGTCTACCGTTCCGTCGCCTTCCTGCGCCCCCATTTCCAGCTCGATGAGCTGTCCATTTCGCTGCGTCTCGTGGCCGACCTGCCGAAGTCCGCAGCCTGAGCAAGTCCCGCTGTCACACGTTTCAACAGGAGAGGTAAAACATGAAAGACATCTACATCAAGTTCGGCAACCCCGAGATCAAGGGCGAATCGCAGGACAAGGACCACAAGGACTGGATCGAGGTCAACTCGTGGCGCCATTCGATCGTGCAGCCGCGCTCGGCCACTGCGTCGACGGCGGGTGGCCACACCGCCGAGCGCTGCGAGCACGGTGAGATGGTGTTTCAGAAGGACATGGACGTCGTCAGCCCCATGCTGTACCAGCATGCGTCGGGCGGCAGCACCTTCGACGAAGTCACGGTGGAGTTCTACCGTGCCGACGGCGAAGGCAAGCGCGTGCGCTACCTCGAGATCAAGCTCAAGTACGTGCTGATCGCCAGCGTCACGCCCAGCGTGATCAGCGAAGGCGTGCCGAGCGAGAGCTTCTCGCTCAATTACGCCGCCGTGCAGTGGAGGTACACCCAGCAGAAGATCGGCGGCAACCAGGGCGGCAACTCGCAGGGCGCCTGGAGCCTGACCAAGAACGACAAGACCTACTCGGTCTGAGTCCTGCATCGGCCGGAAGCCGCGGCGAATGCCGCGGTTTCTCTTTTT
>JAVHYA010000133.1 GCA_031119395.1 Pseudomonadota bacterium | reverse complement strand
TCGATGCCCGCCGGGGCCGGCCGCCGGGTACAGTGCCGGCCTGCCCACCACCGCCAAGCCACATGCGCCTTGCCTTCCCCATCGCCGCCGCATTCGCGGCATGGCTCGCCCTCGCCGGCCCCGCCGGCGCATCCGAGGACGAGCAAGCCGCCCGCTTCCGCCGTGACGACGCCAACGGCGACGGCTTTGTGGACAGCAGCGAACGCCAGGCGGCCGTGCGGCGCGAATTCGACGACACGGACGTCGACCATGATGGCTTCCTGACCATCGCCGAGTACCAGCGATGGATGGAACTCCATGTCCGTGGCGCCGGGGGCCGGCGCATCCCGTTGCCGCCCGCGGCCACCGCCTCGGTCGCACGCTGCTATTTCCGGATGGTGGACAGCAGCGGGGACGGAAAGCTCTCGCTCGCGGAGCAGCAGGCGCACGCCGAGCGCACCTTCCGGGCCCTCGACCGCGACGGCGACGGCCGGCTCACCCTCGCCGAGTCCAAGGGCCTGCCCGACCCCAAGGTCATGGGTCCCTCGCCGGTCTGCCGCTGACCGGCACGCCTCGCCGATCCACTACACTGCGCCGAGTCAGGAGAGAGTCCCGCGCGTCGACCGCAGCAGGACCGCCGAAGGCGCAGGATCCACCGTTCCGAACGCTCAGGCAAAAGGACTGACGACACGCCGGCCAGGTGCCGGCGTTCCCGGCTGGAGAGCGGGGCCCGACCGAGCGTCGACGGCCCCCACCGAAGGAGCAAACCCCGATCGCTGGGGCGAATCTCTCAGGTACCAGGGACAGCAGGGGTGGCCCGCGATTTGCGTCGCGGATGATGACTGCCCTGATTCCCGGAGACCTGCACCATGGCCTCTTCTGCCGATACCACCGCAACCGAACTGCGCCACACGCCGCTGCACGCGCTGCACCTCGAGCTTGGCGGGCGCATGGTGCCCTTCGCCGGCTATTCGATGCCGGTGCAGTACCCCGCCGGCCTGATGGCCGAGCACCGCCACACGCGCACGGCCGCGGGCTTGTTCGACATCTCGCACATGGGCCAGCTGCGGCTGGTCGGGCCCGACGCCGCAGCCGCCCTCGAGACGCTGATGCCGGTCGACGTGATCGGCCTCGCGCCCGGCAAGCAGCGCTACGGACTGCTGCTCAACGACGAAGGAGGCATCGTCGACGACCTGATGTTCTTCAACGAAGGACACGATTCGCTCTTCGTCATCGTCAACGGCGCGTGCAAGGAAGGCGACCTCGCGCTCATCCAGCAGAAGATCGGCCATCGCTGCCAGATCCAGCCCCTGCCCGACCACGCCCTGCTCGCGTTGCAGGGCCCGCAGGCCGCCGCCGTGCTGGCGCGGCTGTCGCCCGGCATCGAACGCTTCGTGTTCATGACCGGCGGCGCCGTGAAGATCGGCGACGTGCCCGCCTTCGCCACGCGCAGCGGCTACACCGGCGAGGACGGCTTCGAGATCTCCGTCGCCGCGGCCGATGCCGAGCGCCTGGCGCGCCTGCTGCTCGCCCAGCCCGAGGTGCAGCCCATCGGCCTGGGCGCGCGCAACTCGCTGCGGCTGGAGGCCGGCCTGTGCCTCTACGGCAACGACCTCGACCCCACGACCACGCCGGTCGAAGCCTCGCTCACCTGGGCCATCCAGAAGGTGCGCCGCGCCGGCGGCGCGCGCGAGGGCGGCTTCCCGGGTGCTACGAAAGTGATAGCGCAGCTCGCAGCATCAACGGGGGCTGCGGGCCATCTCGATCATCAAACATTGGTGCGTCGGCGCGTGGGCCTGGTGGCGCTGGAGCGCGTGCCCGTGCGCGAGGGCACGGTGCTGCGCAACGCCGAGGGCACCGACGTCGGCCTGGTCACCAGCGGCCTGCTCGGCCCCACCGTCGACCGCCCGATCGCCATGGCCTACGTCGCCACCGCCTATGCCGAGCCGGGCACGCGCATCGACGCGATCGTGCGCGGCAAGGCAGTGCCGATGGAGGTCACGCAGATGCCTTTCGTGCCGGCCCGCTACTTCCGCGGCTGAACCCCTTTCCCCCTGATCTGTTTCCATCCCATCCACGAGGAGTCTTCATGAGCAACGTCAAGTACACCAAGGACCACGAGTGGGTCCAGACCGACGACAACGCCAGCGCCACGGTCGGCATCACCGTGCACGCGCAGGACGCGCTGGGCGATGTGGTCTTCGTCGACCTGCCCGAGGTGGGCAAGGCCTTCACGCAGGGCGAAGTGGCCGGCGTGGTGGAGTCGGTCAAGGCCGCCGCCGACGTGTACATGCCCGTGACGGGCGAGATCACCGAGGTCAACGAGGCGCTGCGCGCCGACCCCTCGCTCGCCAACAGCGACCCCACCGGCGCCGGCTGGTTCTTCAAGGTGCGCCTGTCCGAGCCGGCGCAGCTCGACGCGCTGCTCGACGCCACGGCCTACGAGAAGTTCTCGGCCGAATCCTGAAATCGGGATCGGACTGCCGGACTGTTCCCGCCTTTGAATGCCCCTGAGCCTCGCCATGACCTCCCCCGCCGAATTCCCGCCCCTTGCCGCCCTCGAACATGCCGACGCCTTCGCCGGCCGCCACATCGGCCTCTCGCCCGAGGACGAGGCCGTGATGCTGCGCGCCGTGGAGGCGCGCTCGCGCACCGAACTGATTGAGGGCATCGTGCCGGCGGCCATCCGGCGCAGCCAGGCGATGAAGCTGCCCGCGCCGGCCACCGAGGCCGAGGCGCTCGCGGAGCTCAGGGCCATCGCGTCGAAGAACAAGGTGGCGCGCAACTTCATCGGCCAGGGCTACTACGGCACGCACACGCCGGGCGTGATCCTGCGCAACGTCCTCGAGAACCCGGCCTGGTACACGGCCTACACGCCCTACCAGGCCGAGATCTCGCAGGGCCGCATGGAGGCGCTGGTCAACTTCCAGACCATGGTGACGGACCTCACGGGCATGGCGATCGCCAACGCCTCGATGCTCGACGAGGCCACCGCGGCGGCCGAGGCGATGACGCTGGCCAGGCGCAGCGTCAAGAGCAGGAGCAACGTGTTCCTGGTGGCGGGCGACTGCCATCCGCAGACCATCGAGGTGATCCGCACGCGCGCCGCGCCGCTGGGCATCGAGCTCAAGGTGAGCACGGCCACCGAGACCCTGCCGCACCTCATGGCCGGCGGCGACTTCTTCGGGGTGCTGGCGCAGTACCCCGGCACCACCGGACAGGTGCACGACCTGCGTCCGCTCGTCGGGGTCGCGCATGAGAAAGGCGCCGCCTTCTGCGTCGCGGCCGATCTGCTGGCGCTGACGCTGCTGACGCCGCCCGGCGAATGGGACGCCGACATCGTCTGCGGCAGCACGCAGCGCTTCGGCATGCCGATGGGCGCGGGCGGCCCGCATGCCGCGTACCTCGCCTGCCGCGACGCCTTCAAGCGCTCGCTGCCGGGCCGCCTGGTCGGCGTGAGCGTCGATGCGCACGGCGCACCGGCCTACCGCCTCGCGCTGCAGACGCGCGAGCAGCACATCCGCCGCGAGAAGGCGACCTCCAACATCTGCACGGCCCAGGTGCTGCCGGCGGTGGTGGCAAGCATGTACGCGGTCTACCACGGGCCGCTGGGCCTGACGCGCATCGCGCAGCGGGTGGCACTGCTCACGGCCGTGCTCGCGCGCGGGCTCGAGCAGATGGGCCGCGAGCTGGTGCACGACACGGCCTTCGACTCCATCACCGTCAGGACGGGCGACGACACCGCCGCCATCCTCGCGCGCGCCACGTCCGCGGGCATCAACCTGCGCTGCCGCCTGCAGCAGCACCTGGGCATCTCGCTGGACGAAACGCACACCCGCACCGACATCGAGGCGCTGTGGGCGCTGTTCGTGCCTGCCGGCACGCCGATGCCCCGCTTCGAGCAGCTCGCCGCCGACACCGCGCCGCGCCTGCCGGCCGAGCTGCGCCGCGCCAGCGCCTTCCTCACCCACCCGGTGTTCAACACCCACCGCAGCGAGACCGCCATGCTGCGCTACATCCGCAGCCTGTCGGACAAGGACCTCGCGCTCGACCGCAGCATGATCCCGCTGGGCAGCTGCACGATGAAGCTCAACGCGACCAGCGAGATGATCCCCATCACCTGGCCGGAGTTCGCCAACGTGCACCCCTTCGCGCCGGCCGAGCAGCTGGCCGGCTACCGGCAGCTGGACGAGCAGCTGCGCGCGTGGCTGTGCGAGGCCACGGGCTACGCCGGCATCAGCCTGCAGCCCAACGCCGGCTCGCAGGGCGAATACGCGGGCCTGCTGGCCATCCAGGCCTGGCATGCGAGCCGCGGCGAGGCGCACCGCAAGGTGTGCCTGATCCCCTCGTCGGCCCATGGCACCAACCCGGCCAGCGCCCAGATGGCGGGCATGCAGGTGGTGGTGACGGCCTGCGACAGCCAGGGCAACGTCGACATCGACGACCTCAAGCGCGCCTGCGAGCAGCACGCGGCCGACCTGGCCTGCGTGATGATCACCTACCCCAGCACGCACGGCGTGTTCGAGACGCGCGTCAAGGAGCTGTGCGAGATCGTGCATGCCCATGGCGGCCGCGTGTATGTCGACGGCGCCAACATGAATGCGCTGGTCGGCGTGGCCGCACCCGGCGAGTTCGGCGGCGACGTGAGCCACCTGAACCTGCACAAGACCTTCTGCATCCCTCACGGCGGCGGCGGCCCCGGTGTCGGCCCGGTGTGCGTGGTGGAAGACCTGGTGCCCTTCCTGCCCGGGCACGCCACGGCCGGCGAGCCTGCGCCGGTGGGCGCCGTGTCGGCGGCACCGCTGGGCAACGCGGCCGTGCTGCCGATCAGCTGGATGTACATCCGCATGATGGGTGCCACCGGCCTCACGGCGGCCACCGAGACGGCCATCCTCAGCGCCAACTACGTCAGCGCCCGCCTGTCGTCGCACTACCCCACGCTGTACGCCAGCCCCAACGGTCACGTGGCGCACGAGTGCATCCTGGACCTGCGGCCGCTCAAGGACACGAGCGGCGTGACGGCCGAGGACGTGGCCAAGCGCCTGATCGACTACGGGTTCCATGCGCCCACGCTGAGCTTCCCCGTCGCCGGCACGCTGATGGTCGAGCCGACCGAGAGCGAGCCGCTGGCCGAGCTCGACCGCTTCATCGACGCCATGGTCGCCATCCGCGGCGAGATCCGCCGCATCGAGGAAGGTGTCTGGCCCAAGGACGACAACCCGCTCAGGAACGCGCCGCACACGGCCCCCACGCTCGCCGCCACCGAGTGGAAGCACCCCTACTCGCGCGAGATCGCGGCCTTCCCGCTGGCCGCCCTGAAGCACGCCAAGTACTGGTCGCCCGTGGGCCGCGTCGACAACGTGTACGGGGACCGCAACCTGTTCTGCAGCTGCGTGCCCCTGTCCGAGTACGAGAAGGCCTGAACGCATTCGGCCGGGCCGTCGCCGCGCGGGCCCGGCCAGATCGTCACGAACGTGATGAATTCGGCCGCAACGCCCGCCTGGCGGGCGCTGGCGGCCGATTGCACTTTGACCTTCAGCGGCCGATCGTGCGATCCAGGAAGCCGACGATGCGCGCCGTGACCTCCTCGCGGTTCGTCTCGTTCAACAGTTCGTGGCGCGCCTGCGGATACAGCGTGAGTTCCACGTCGCGAACGCCCGCATCGCGGTAGCGCTGCGCCACCACCTGCAGCGCCGCACCGCCGCCTGCGATCGGGTCGGCGTCGCCCGAGAGGATGAGGATGGGCAGGTCGGCACGGATGCCCGCCAGCACCGCGGGGTCGGCGGCGCGCGCCAGCGTCTCGATGCCCGCGAAGGGCTCGGGCACGAAGCCGCAGGCCGGGTCGGCGCAGTACTTGTCGACTTCCGCCGCATCGCGGCTGAGCCACTCGAAGCCGGTGCGGTGCTCGAAGCCCTGGTTGAGCGTGCTCAGGTCCACCGGGCCCGGCGCCGTCATCATGGCCACGATGCCCGAGACCTCGGTCGATCCCAACAGCACGGCGGCATCGATCTCGGACGAATGGTCCAGCAGGAACTGCTGCGTCGCGAAGCTGCCCATGCTGTGGCCGACGAGGGCGAGCTTCAGGCCCGGGTGGTCCTGCCGGATGCGGCGCTCGAGCTGCACGAGGTCGTCCACCCAGCCCGGCCAGCCGTCGCGGCCCCAGTGCCCGTAGCGGCCCTCGGCCGTGCGGCCCGAGCCGCGGCCGTCGGGCGCGTAGACCAGGTAACCCGCGGCGGTCAGCGCCTGGCCGAAGCGGCGGTAGCGCGCGCCGTGCTCGCCCAGGCCGTGCTGCACCTGCACCACGCCGCGCGGCGCTCCCTCGGGCGCCCAGCGCCAGGCCTGGATGCGGATGCCGTCTCGCGAATTGAATTCGATGCTGTCTTCCTTCATGGCGGTCTCCTGGTTCGATGGGCCGATGCGGCCCGCGCATTCTAGGAACGGCCCGTGGCCGCCCCGGCGGCCGGCCCCTCCTGCAAGCCCCTGCCGCCAGGACCGCATTTCGGCGCCGGCCGAAGCAGGGGGACGGCCGACGATCCAAGATGGCGCATGGACATCGCACGCCCCGCCCCCGACGCTCCCACCATCGCTCGGCGCCGTGCCGCCTTCAAGGCGCTGCATGCCAGCGGCTGTTTCATGCTTCCCAACCCGTGGGACGCCGGCAGTGCCCGCTACCTGCAGTCGCTCGGTTTCCAGGCCCTCGCGACCACCAGCTCGGGCCACGCATGGTCGCAGGCGAGGGCCGACGGCGACCTGCCGGTGGACGCCGTGCTCGCCCACCTGCGCGACATGGTGGCGGCCACCGACCTGCCGGTGAATGCCGACTTCGAGGACGGATTCGGCGACACGCCCGAGGCCGTCCATCGCCACGTCGCCCAGGCCATCGACACCGGGGTGGCCGGCCTCTCGATCGAGGACGGCACCGGCGATGCGAGCGCCCCGCTCTACCCCGTCGACGTGGCGACGGCCCGCCTGCGTGCCGCGCGCGCCGCCATCGACGCGGCCGGCGGCGACACGCTGCTGGTGGGTCGCGCCGAGAACTTCTTCGCCGGCCGGCCCGACCTCGACGACGCCATCGCGCGTCTGCGCGCCTACGCCGACGCGGGCGCCGACTGCCTGTATGCGCCCGGCATCAC
>JAVHYA010000012.1:63683-85840 GCA_031119395.1 Pseudomonadota bacterium | reverse complement strand
GCGTCGGCGGGGCTCGATGCGACGGGCATCCGCGCGTCGATCGAGGCGCGCTTCGTCACGGCGTCCTGAGCCGCGCCGCGGCTACTGCTTGCGCTGCACGAAGAGGTTGCGCTTCGCGTCCTCGGGGTAGGCGAAGGTCACGCCGCCGTTGCGCACCGTGCCCATCACCAGCATGTTCTGCGTGAGCGCATCGTGGTCGGTGCTGCTGAAGGGCCGTTCGTAGCTGGTCACGACGCCATAGTGCGTGCGCTTCGGGTTCTCCAGCGAGGCCTTGATCGCCGGCCCGTCGAGCTTGCCGCCCGGGATGTTCAGCATCGCCTGCGCCAGCAGGTAGGTGGCATCGTAGGCCTGGGCCGCCGCCATGGGCACCGGAATCTTCTTGGCGTCGAACTTGCGCAGGTACGCCGCGAGGAAGGTGCTGCGGCGCTCGTTGCTGGGCTCGGCGATGAAGCTCTGCGCCATGAGTGCGCCTTCGGCCGCCTCCTTTCCGCCGTCGATGAAGAAGGGGAAGGACAGCGGCCACGCGCCCACCTGCGGCACCTTCCAGCCCAGCGCCTGGCGCCCGCGCGCGATGACGGCGTTCTCGGGGCCGACCGTGTAGCTGAACACCACGTTGGCGCCGGCCGCGCGCGCCTCGGCCAGTTCCTTGCCCAGGTCCTTCACGCCCGTCGGGAAGCGGCCGACGTACACGGCCTTGAGCTTCTTCTTCGCCAGGGCCTGCTCGACGTCCTTCAGGCCGGCCTCGCCGTAGCCGGTGGTGTCGGCCAGGATGGCCACCTTGGTCCAGCCGCGCGCGACCAGGTCGTCCACCACGAAGGGCGCCTGGATCGCGTCCTTGGGCGAGTTGCGGAAGATGAAGCTCTCGGCCGGCGGGAACTTGGCGGTGATCGGCGAGCCGGTGGCGCAAGGCACGATCAACGGCACCTTGGCCGCCTGGAAGCTGTCGATCGCGGCCATTGCCACGCCGGTGTTGCAGAAGCCGATGGCGGCCACCACCTTGTTGTCGGCGCCGACCAGCTCGTCGGACATCTTCTTGCCGGTCTCCGGGTTGGCCTGATCGTCCTTCACCACCAGTTCGAAAGGCCGGCCCAGGTAGCCGCCGAAGGAGTTGATCTCGTCGATCGCGAGGCGCACGCCGTTGAGCATGGGCCGGCCGAAGTCGGCGGACGGGCCGGTGAACGGGCCCACCACGCCGATGCGGATGGGCGCGCCGGCCGTTTGCGCCATCGTCTGGCCTTGCGCAGCCACGGCACCGACCGCGCAGGAAAACGCCACCAGCACACGGGTCCGCAAGCGCATGAGAGTCCCCTGAAAGTGCGCGAAACAAATCGTAAGCGTAGGGTGTTTTGCATGAGCGAGCGGGGCGGGTTTTCCGCAGGGAAAACCCGAGACGGAGGCCTGAAAACGCCTTCTTACAATCGCCCGGCTTTCGTCGACAACGCGGCCACGAGCCGCGTTCGTTTTTTTCACCTGCTCTCGGAGTTCTCAATGGATCGTCGTTCCCTCATCAAGAATGCCGGCATGGCCGGTGTGCTGGCTGCCGGCATAGCACCCGCCGTGCATGCGCAGGCCGCCGTACGCTGGCGCCTGGCGTCCAGTTTTCCGCGCTCGCTGGACACGATCTTCGGCAGCGCCGAGATGCTGTCGAAGACCGTCAAGGCCCTGTCCGGTGGCAAGTTCGAAATCACCGTGCATCCCGCCGGCGAACTGATGCCGGCATTCGGCGTGGTCGATGCGCTGCAGGGCGACAACATCGAGATGGCTCAATCGGCCGCGTACTACTTCACCGGCAAGGACCCGATCTTCGCCTTCAGCTGTGCCGTGCCCTTCGGCCTGACCGCACGCCAGAACACCGCATGGAAGGACTACGGCAACGGCCGCAAGCTGCTCGATGCCTTCTTCGCGAAGTACAACTTCCGCACGGCCAGCGCTGGCAACACCGGCACGCAGATGGGCGGCTGGTATCGCAAGGAAATCAAGACGGTGGCCGACCTCAAGGGCCTGAAGATGCGCATGGGCGGTGGCGTGTTCGGCGAAGGCATGGCCAAGCTGGGCGTGGTGTCGCAGAACATGCCCGCCGGCGACGTGTACCAGGCGCTGGAAAAGGGCACGCTGGATGCGGCCGAGTTCGTCGGTCCCTACGACGATGCCAAGCTGGGCTTCAACAAGGTCGCGCCTTACTACTACTACCCCGGCTGGTGGGAAGGCTGTGCCGACCTGGAGTTCTTCATCAACCTGAAGAAGTTCAACGCGCTGTCGGACGAGAACAAGGCCATCCTGAACGCCGCGATGGCCGTGGCCGCCACCGACATGACCGCCAAGTACGACGCCTACAACCCCATCGCGCTGAAGAAGCTGGTGGCCGAAGGCACGAAGCTGGTCGCCTTCCCCAAGGCCGTGATCGACGCGGGCTTCAAGTCCTGCATGGAAGTGTTTGCCGAGCACGAGGCCAAGTCGCCCGAGTTCAAGAAGATCCACCAGGACATGCGTGCTTTCCAGCGCGACCAGATCCTGTGGAACCGCTTCTCCGAATTCCCGTTCAACCAGTACATGAACGGCGTGAAGATCTGATCTTCAGGCGCCAGAAAAAAAGCCCCGCGGCCTGCGCCGCGGGGCTTTTTTTCATCGCCGGCCGCCCCATGATGAAAGCGCTCGCTCGGGGGAGCGCGGGGCCGGTTGCCTATCGGGGCGTGCCGCTCAAGGTTTCTTCTGCTTGAGCGCGTCCTGCATCGCCTTCATGGGGTCGTCGTCCGTCGTGGCAGGTGCGTCCGGCGCCGGGGCCGGGGCCGGGGCCGCGGACGATGCGGCACCGCCGCTGTCGGGCTCGGCAGGCTTCTCGTCGGCGCCATAGCCGCCGTCCGAGCCATAGCCTTCACTGCTGCTGTCCGGCTGGAGGCCCTCGCGCATCTGCTCGCCCACCGCCTTGAGGTCATAGGCCTGCGCCTTGTCGAGGCTGCCTGTCACGAGGTTGGGGAAGGCGATCATGACGCCGACCATGAACAGCTGGATCAACAGGAAGGGGATGGCGCCCTTGTAGATCTGCATGGTGGTGACCGGGTCCATCACCTTGTTGGTCACGCGGTCCACATAGGGCTTGTTGGGCGCGACCGAGCGCAGGAAGAACAGCGCGAAGCCGAAGGGCGGATGCATGAACGAGGTCTGCATGTTCATGGCCAGCAGCACGCCGAACCAGATCAGGTCGATGCCCAGCTTCTGCGCCACGGGCGCGAGCAGCGGCACGACGATGAACGACAGCTCGAAGTAGTCCAGGAAGAACGCCAGCACGAACACCAGCAGGTTCACGAAGATCAGGAAGCCGACCTGTCCGCCGGGCAGGCTCGACAGCAGGTGCTCGACCCAGATCGGACCGTCCGCCGCCTGGAACACCAGGCCGAAGACGGTGGCACCGATCAGGATGAACATCACGAAGCTGCCCAGCTTGGTCGTGGTGGCCAGCGCCTGCTTGAGCAGGCCCATGTTCAGGCGTCCGCGTGCGAAGGCCATGACCAGCGCTCCGATGGCCCCCATGGCCCCGCCCTCGGTCGGTGTGGCCACGCCCAGGAAGATGGTGCCCAGCACCAGGAAGATCAGCAGCAGCGGCGGGATCAGCACGAAGGTCACGCGCTCGGCCAAGCGCGACAGCAAGCCCAGGCCGGTGAACTTGTTGACCAGCGCGATCAGCAGGGCCACGGTTGCGCCGCCGCACATGGCCACCACGATCTTCTCGTCGGTGGCGACGCTGGTGACTTCCTCGCCCAGCCACCAGGTGTGCACCTCGGCCATGTGCCGCGCGAGGAATGCCGACACCAGGAAGGAAATCACCGTCAGCGCCAGCAGCGACGGATAGCCGCCGCTGCCGTTGGGTTCGCGGTAGATGCGCGCCTCCGGCGGCAGGGCGGGCACGCTCTTGGGCTTGAAGATCGCCAGGATGGCGATGTAGGCCACGTAGCAGCCGACCAGCATGAAGGCCGGCACGAACGCGCCCTTGTACATGTCGCCGACGCTGCGGCCGAGCTGGTCGGCCATGATGATCAGGACCAGCGAGGGCGGAATGATCTGCGCCAGCGTGCCGGAGGCAGCGATCACGCCGCTGGTGAACTTCCGGTCGTAGCCGTAGCGCAGCATGATGGGCAGCGAGATCAGGCCCATCGAGATCACGGAAGCCGCGACCACGCCGGTGGTGGCTGCCAGCAGCGCGCCCACGAAGACCACGGCCAGCGCCAGGCCGCCGCGCATCGGGCCGAACACCTGGCCGACCGTGTCGAGCAGGTCCTCGGCCATGCCGCTGCGTTCCAGGATCAGGCCCATCAGGGTGAAGAAGGGCACGGCCAGCAGCGTGTCGTTGGCCATGATGCCGATCAGGCGCTGCGGCAGCCAGGCCAGGACCGAGGAGGGGAACACCCCGAGCTCGATGCCGATGATGCCGAAGGTCAGGCCGCAGGCCCCCAGGCTGAACGCCACCGGAAAGCCCAGCAGCAGAAAACAGATCAGCCCCGCGAACATGATCGGGGCGAAGTTGGCAGTGATGAATTCCATCGAACGGTGCTCCGGCGGTCAGGGGGCGGCGGTGCCGGCGGCCTTGGCGGCCTCGCGTTCGCGCAGGATCTCGGCCAGTTCCTCCTCTGCGCTCTTCTCGCCCGCCTTGAGGTTCGGGTCAGGGCCGTCGCCGGTCAGAAAGGCAATGCGCTTGATCAGTTCCGACCAGCCCTGGATCATGAGCAGCGTGAAGCCCACCGGCAGTGCCAGCCACACCGGCCAGCGGATCAGGCCGCCCGGATTGCCCGACATTTCGCCCGTGGCGAACATCTGCTGGGTCATGGGGATGGTGTAGTACAGCACCAGCAGGCACAGCGGCGTGAGAAACAGCGCGAAGCCGACGATGTCGATCCAGATCTGCGCTTTCTTGGGCAGCCGGCTGTTCAGCACGTCGATGCGCACATGCTCCCGGTTGAGCAGCGTGAAGCCCGCGGCCACCAGGAAGGACCAGGCGAACAGGTACCACTGGACTTCGAGATAGGCGTTGGAACTGGTGTTGAACACCTTGCGGACCACGGCGTTGATCGCGCTGATGGCCGTGGACGCCAGGATGAGCCAGATCACCCACTTGCCCACCTGGGCGTTGAGCCAGTCAATGGCCCGCGAAAGCTTGAGCAAGCCTTGCATGTCTTCTCCATTTTTGAATTGGGCCTCCGGATACGAACACACCCGACACGCCGGCGTTGTGCGCCAACGGGTCGGGTGCGTGAGGCGCCGCGGATTTTACGGGCGGCCGCCCCGGCTCCCGACGGGGTGTACCCGGAGCCGCGAGAGGTGCTGCAGGAGGGTGGCGCCGCCATAATCGTTCGATGGCCGAGATCCCCGGCACACCACTGCCCATCGCATCGCGTCTGCCGGCGTCGATCGATTCGCCCGACATGCGCCGCGCCGGCCGCGAGCTGCTGTCGCTCGCGCTGATCGATGCGCGCAACCACACGCTGCACCTGCTCTCGCTCTACGAGGCCGCGCTCGCGTCGCCGGAACTCGACCCGCCGTCGCCGTGGCCGGCCGACGTGGTGCCGCCGCGCTGGCTGGCCGGCCACGTCGGCTGGTTCGCGGAATACTGGATCGGCCGCAACACGCAGCGCGCGCTGGGCGTGGACTGCCCCGCGCGGCCCACGCGCCTGGCCGCCATCGACCCCGGGGCCGATGCGGCCTGGGAACGCCCGCCGTCCGGCGAGGGGCGCGCGCTGCCCGGCATGGCCGACACGCGCGCCTACCTGCTCGAGACGCTGGAGGGCACGCTCGAACTGCTCGAGCACGCCGCCGAGACCGACGCCGGCCTGTATTTCTATCGGCTCGCGCTGCTGCACGAGGACCTGCGCGGCGAGCAACTGGTCGTGATGGCGCAGAGCCTGGGCCTGGCCATCGGCGCCGAGCTGCCGCCACCGGGCATCACCTTGGCGCCCCTCGTCGTGCCCGGGTCGCGCTGGACGCTGGGCGCGGGCGATGCCCCGGGCCTGCACCTGGCGCAGGAGACGGGCGCGCAGTCGATGGACGTGCCCGAATTCGAGATCGACGCCCAGCCGGTCACGTGGCAGCAGTTCTGCGAGTTCGTCGACGACGGCGGCTACGACCGCGAAGAACTCTGGTCGCCCGCCGGCTGGGCCTGGGCGCAGGACGCCGGCCGGCGCGCGCCGCGGCATGTGGAGCAGATCGGCCTGGGCCATGGCGGGGGCGGCGGCTCGGTGCTGCAGCAGCGCTTCGGCGCCACGGTGCGCGCGGCCGGCCAACAGAGCGCGATGCACCTGAGCTGGTGGGAGGCGGACGCCTGGGCCCGCTGGGCCGGCCGCCGCCTGGCCACCGAGGTGGAGTGGGAAATCGCGGCCCAGTCCGCAGGGCGGCGCGGCTTTCGCTGGGGCGAGGTGCAGGAGTGGACCGCCGGCACCCTGCGCCGTTGGCCCGGCCAGCGCGCCGACCCGTGGAGCGCCGGGACGGACTTCGATCCCGAGCCGGCCTGGGGCCAGGCGCGCGTGCTGCGGGGTGCCTCCTTCGCCGCGCGTGCCCGCATGCGCTCCCTGCGCGGGCGCGGCTTCGCGATGCCGGCGCGCGACGACGGCTTCTTCGGTTTCCGAACCTGCACGCTCTGACTGCTCTGCTATTGAATCGATAGCTGCCCGCGCAAGCGGGACGGGCGCTGCGGCCCGAATTCCTTCGAATCCGCCGGCGGGCCGGGGCTCAGGCCTCGGGCCCGCGCATCAGCGCACGGATGCGATGCGCCAACTGGTCGACGGCAAAGGGCTTGCCGATCATGTGCATGCCGGGTGCGAGGAACTCGGCCCGGTTGGTCGCGTACTCCGCGTAGCCGGTCATGAACAGCACCGGCAGCCGTTCGCGGTGCTGGCGCGCGATCTCGGCCACCTGCCGGCCGTTGAGGCCCGGCAGGCCGACGTCGCTCACCAGCAGGTCGATGCGCGCCTGCGACTGCAGGATCGGCAGGGCCGCCTGCCCGTCGGCCGCTTCGAGCGCCTGGTAGCCCAGTTCGGCCAGCACCTCGCGCACCAGCAGGCGCACGCCGGGGTCGTCTTCCACCACCAGCACCACCTCGCCGTCGCCCTGCGGCAGCGCGGCCACCTCGCGCACCGTCGCCGGTGCCGCGGCTTGCGGCGCATGGGGCAGGCACAGGGTGACGGTGGTGCCGCGGCCCGGCGCGCTGTCGATCTGCACCAGCCCGCGCGACTGGCGCGCGAATCCGTAGACCATCGACAGGCCCAGCCCGGTGCCCTGGCCGATCGGCTTGGTGGTGAAGAAGGGGTCGAAGGCGCGTGCCAGCACATCGGCCGACATGCCGGTGCCGCTGTCGGCCACCGCGATGGCGAGGTAGTCGCCCGGCGGCACGCCGTCGAAGGCACGCACCTCGGCCTCGCCCAGCTGCACGTTGGCGGTGGAGATGCGCAGCTCGCCGCCGCCGGGCATGGCGTCGCGGGCATTGATCGCGAGGTTGAGGATCGCGCTCTCGAGCTGGCTCTCGTCGCCCAGCGCGTGGCGGGCGTCGGGCGCCAGCTGCACCGACAGGCGCACCTGCTCGCCGAGCGAGCGGTGCATGAGCTCTTCCATCGAGGCGATGAGCACGTTCACGTCCACCGGCTTGAGGTCCAGCGACTGCCGGCGCGAGAAGGCCAAAAGCCGCTGCACCAGCGAGGCCGCACGCTGCGCCGACTGCGTGGCGCTGTCCATGAAGCGGTCGAGGTCGCTGGTGCGGCCGGCCGCCACGCGCCGGCGCATGACCTCGATGGCACCCGTGATGCCCTGGAGCATGTTGTTGAAGTCGTGCGCGATGCCGCCCGTGAGCTGGCCGATGGCCTCCATCTTCTGGCTGTGGCGCAGGCGCTGCTCCGATTCGCGCAGGGCGGTGACGTCCCGGCCCACCGCGTGGATCTGGCCCGAGGTGTCGGGCACGGCGGTCCAGGAGAAGGTGCGGTAGCTGCCATCCTGGTGGCGGAAGCGGTTCTCGTAGCGCAACAGGCGCTGGCCCTGCGCGAGCTGGCCCAGGGCATGGCGCGAGGGCTCGACGTCTTCGGGGTGCAGCAGCGCGAGCACGTCGGTGCCCACCAGGCTGTCGTCGGGCCATCCGAGCACCTGCGTCCACGCCGGGTTGACCGACACGATCCGGCCGTCGAAGCCGACCGAGATCATCAGGTCGGCCGACAGGGACCAGATGCGGTTGAGCTCGCGTGTGCGCTCCTGCACGCGCTGCTCCAGCGAGGCGTTGAGCTGGGCCAGGGCCAGGCGCGCCTCGTGGCGTTCCGTCACGTCCTGCACCACGCCGCGCATGAGCAGGGGCTGGCCGTGGGCGTCGCGCACGACCTCGGCACGGCGCCAGATCCAGCGCAGCGCGCCGTCGTCCGCGCGGCGGATCGGGTACTCGACGTCCAGCGGCGCCGTGCCGCGGGTGCGCGATTCGCGCGTGGACACCGGGTCGCCGTCGGCGCTGTCGGTGCGCAGGCGCTGCACGTCCTCGGGCGCGTGCACCTCCTGCTCCGGCAGGCCGAACACGCGGCAGAAGCCCGGCGAGGCGGTGAGCGTGTCGCGCTGGATGTCGAGCACGAAGACGCCCACGCCGCCGGCCGCCTGGGCCAGCCGCCATTGCTCGTGCAGCTCGCGCAGGTGCTCCTCGCTGGCCGCGAGCTGGCGCGTGGCCTTCACGCGCGAGGTGGTCTCGCTCACGATGCACAGCACGCCGCCCACGCTGCCGTCGGGCTCGCGCACGGGCGAGTAGGAGATGTCGAAGAACACCTCCTCCATGTGGCCGTGGCGGTTGATCTGGAAGGGCCGGTCCTTGGCCGAGACGGTCTCGCCCAGCGTCAGCACCCGCTCGAGCAGCGGATGCAGGTCGTCCCACAGCTCGGTCCAGTGTTCCTGCGCCGGGCGCCCCATCGCGGACGGGTGCTTGGCGCCGATCGTCGGTGCGTAGGTGTCGTTGTAGAAGGCGACGAACTGCGGGCCCCAGAAGAGCACGATCTCGGCCTGCGAAGGCAGCATCAGGTCGATGGTGGTGCGCAGCGCGGCGGACCACTGCGACGGTGGCCCCAGCGGCGTGTTGTCGCGGTCGAGGTCCCGGATGCAGGCCGCGGCCTCACCCGGCGCGAAGGGCCAGCGGTCGGGGGCGGAGGCGGCGGACATGGCGGGTGAGGGGTCGGCGTGGAAGCGCGGCGCGCGCAGGCCGCGGCGGATTATGGGCGGCATGCCGGGCCTTGGCGTGTCAGCGGAGCCCGCAATCGCGGTGCCCTCGACCGCTATCGAAAGCATAGCGGCTCGCGCCCGCTGCATGCGCATCGCGGCCACGTTCGTCCTGCACGTGGTGCATGCCGGCCCATGACCTGGCAGGTCATCGACCGCAGCCGCCCGCCCCGCGAGCATTCCCTCACCCCCGCCGCGTGCGGCCCATCCCTTCCTCTGGAGACCGTCATGAACACCGCCCCACTTCCCGCCGACGCCCTGGCCCGCGACTACATCGCGCTGTGGAACGAGACCGACGCCGACCGGCGCGCCGAGCTGCTGCGCACCGGCTGGTGCGAGGACGCCCGCTACGTCGACCCGCTCATGCAGGGCAGCGGCCACGGGCCGATCAGCGCCTTGGTCGGCGCCGTGCACCAGCGCTACCCGGGCTTTCGCTTCGCGCTGCTGGGCCGCCCGGACGCGCATGGCGAGCACCTGCGCTTCTCGTGGACGCTCGGGCCGGCCGGTGCCGAAGACCTGATCCAGGGCACCGACTTCGTCGAACTGGAGGGCGGCAAGCTGGCCCGCGTGACCGGCTTCCTCGACAAGGTGCCGGTCGGCGCCTGACGGCCCGTTCAGCCGGCCACGACGCGGCCGCCATCGAGGCGCACGACCGACTGGGCGAGCGCCTCGACGTCCTGCGGGTCGTGCGTGACCAGCAGGGTCGGCACCTGCACGCGCGCCAGCATCTGCGCCAGCTCGGCGCGCAGTCGGATGCGCAACTCGGTGTCGAGCGCCGACAGCGGCTCGTCCAGCAGCAGCAGGCGCGGCGCCGTCGCCAGCGCGCGAGCCAGCGCCACGCGCTGGCGCTGGCCGCCCGAGAGATGACGCGGGTAGGCGTGGCGCAGCACCGCGATGTCGAACTGCGCCATGAGCGCCTCGACCCGCTCCATCGCCCCGGTCGCCGGCGCACGCCCGAGCCGCCGCACGCCGAAGCACAGGTTCTGGTGCACCGTGAGGTGCGGGAACAGCGCGTAGTCCTGGAACACGACACCCACGCCGCGCTCGCGCGCCGGCCGGTCGATGCCCTGCGCGCTGTCGAGCAGGGTCTGCCCATCGACGCGCACGTGCCCCTCCACGCCCGGCAGCAGGCCGGCGATGGCCTGCAGCACGGTCGACTTGCCCGAGCCGGAGGCGCCCAGCAGCGCGGTGCGGTGTGCGCCGGAGCGGAACGCGGCGTCGAGCGCGAAGCTGCGTTCGGGCGACTGCAGCGTGAGGCGGATGTGGATGTCGAGCATGCTCAATGCCTGGCCTGCAGCAGCCGGTTGGCCAGCACCAGCAGCACGATGCACACGGCCGAGATCACGAGCGTGAGCGTCAGCGCCAGCCGGTCGTCGCCCGCCTGCACGGCCGCGTAGACCGCGACCGACAGCGTCTGCGTGCGGCCGGGCAGGTTGCCCGCGATCATCAGCGTGGCACCGAACTCGCCCATCGCACGCGCGAAGGTCAGCGCCAGACCCGCACCGATGCCACGCAACGCCAGCGGCAGCGAGATGCGCCAGAACACCTCCCACTCGCCCGCGCCCAGCGTGCGCGCCGCCTGCGCGAAGCGGTTGTCCGTCTCCTCGAAGGCGGCGCGCGCGGCCTTGTAGATCAATGGCAGCGACACCACCGCGGCCGCCAGCACCGCGCCCTGCCAGGTGAAGAGCAGGGTGATGCCGAACCACCGGTCCAGCCACTGGCCGATGACGCCGTTGCGGCCCACCAGCACGATGAGGTAGTAGCCCAGCACCGTGGGCGGCAGCACCATCGGCAGCACCAGCACCGCATCGGCGAGGGCATGCCCGGGAAAGCGCCTGCGTGCCATCCACCAGCCCAGGGCGATGCCCGCAGCACCGGCGAAGAGCGTGGCGAGGAGGGCGACCTTCAGGGTCAGCCAGAGCGGGGTGAACACGTGCGCCGTGCCGTGGGGTGGCGCCCGGGTCAGGGCCGGGAGAAGCCGAAGCTGCCCAGGATCTGCTGGCCCTGAGGCGCCTTGACGAAGGCGATGAAGGACTGCGCTGCGGCCGCCTGCCGGCTGGCCGCCAGCCGTGCGATGGGGTAGGTCACGGGCGAGGGGGTGGGCACCACCAGCGCCACGCGCGTCCCGTCCTTCTTCACCAGGGCGTCGGTGCGGTAGACGAAGCCGGCGTCGACCTCGCCGCGCGCCACGTAGTCGAGCACCTGGCGCACGCTCTCGCCGTAGATCCATTTGGGCTGCAGCGGTGCCGCGAGGCCGGCCCGCTCGATCACGTCCATCGTGTAGCGCCCCACGGGCACCGAGGCCGGCGTGCCGGCGGCGATGCGCCGGTAGCCTGGGCCCGCCAGGTCGGCCAGCGCCCCGGGCGTGGCCTGCGATCCGGCCGGAACGACCAGCACGAGCTCGTTCTTCGCGAAGTCCGAGCGCGACCCGGCGGCGACGAGCTTCGCAGCCACCGCCCGGTCCATGGTGGGCTGGTCGGCCGATGCGAAGACATCGACCGGCGCGCCCTGCTGCATCTGCGCGAGCAGCGCGCCCGACGCGGCGAAGTTGAACGTGGCCCTGTGCCCGGGGTTGGCCTTCTCCCAGGCCTGGCCGATGGCCTGGAATGCGTTCGTGAGGCTGGCTGCCGCCGACACCACGATCTCCTGCGCCCACAGGGCGGGACTGGCCGCGGCGAGGCCCAGGGCCAGCACGGAAGTGCGCAACCAACGGCGTGTCTGCATGTCCGTACCCTCGCTATTCAAAAACAGAATAGCGAAATCATAGCGGTCCATGGATCGAGGGCATGGAAAGACGCTTTCAGGGACGGCTGGAGGCGTCCGCTTCGCGTGAGCGTGATTCAACAATGGAACAGCGCGGGCGCGCACCGTCGCACAATGCCGCCATGACCGAACCCGCATCCCGCCGCAGGCCGCCGCCGGGCTTCATGGACGCGCTGGGCCACAAGGCGGCCGACAGGCGCATCGACATCCTGCGTGCCATCGGCCGCAGCGGCAGCATCTCGCAGGCCGCGCGCGACGCCGGCGTGAGCTACAAGGCCGCCTGGCAGGCGGTCGCGACGCTCACCAACCTCGCGGGCGTGCCGCTGGTGGACAAGGCCGTGGGCGGCGCGGGCGGCGGCGGCGCGGTGCTCACGGCCGAAGGGCTGCGCCTCCTGACCATGGCCGACGAGCTGCTTGCGGCACGAAGCACGCTGTGGCCCGCGCCGGGTGCCGGTGCGGCGGTGGCCGGGCTGGCGATCCGCACCAGCATGCGCAACCAGTGGCCGGTGCGGGTCGAGGCGCTGGAGGGGGCCGGGCCCACGCTGCACCTGTCACTGGCGCTGGGCGGGGCCGCGCAGCGCCTGCAGGCACGCATCACCCGCGAGAGCGCGGAACTGCTCGGCCTGGCGCCGGGCATGCAGGCGCTGGCGCTGTGCAAGGCGACGGCGGTGCGCGTCGAGGCGGCCGGCCGGACGGCCGCCGCTGGGGACGGGGCCAATCGGGTGCAGGGCATCGTGTCGGAGGTGGTCCGCGGCCCGGAGGGCGACGAGGTGGCGCTCCAGCTGGACGGCACGGCCATCGAACTGGTCGGCTTCTCGCCGGCGCGCAGCGCACTGCGGCGCCGTCAACGTGCAACGGCCATCGTCGATCCGGCGGCGCTGGTGCTGGCGCTGCCGGGCTGAAGGGCGCTGTTCGGCCCGGTGGGTTCAGGCCAGTTGCGCCATCGCTTCGCGCACGGCGCCGGCATGGGCGGGCCGCACGACGCGGGCCACCTCCAGCCCATCGCGCAGGAAGACCAGCGTGGGCCAGAGCTTGACGCCGAAGCTGCGGCCGAGCGGGCGGCCGCTGCCGTCCTCGACCTTCAGGTGCCGCAGGCCGGCCGGGGCATCGGCCAGCGCCTCGGCGATGGCGGGCTGTGCGCCCTTGCAGATGCCGCACCAGTTGGTGCCGAATTCGATCACGGCCAGGCCGCGCAGGGCGTCCACCTCGGCGCGGGTGGTCTGTTCGGGTTCGTAGGGCTGGGTCATCGGGTCATTGTGGTCCGCTGCCGCCCGGGGCGCAGCGGCGCTCAGCGCTTGCCCGTGCCGGCCGAGAGCTTTCTGTACACGGTGGCCCGGCTGACACCCAGCGCTCGCGCCGCCTCCGCGACATTGCCGCGTGCCTCGCGCACCGCCTGCTCGATGAGCGAGGCCTGCACGTCCCGCAGGCGCGCGGCGGGCGCGGCGCCGGCGGTGGCGCGCCCGTCGCGGCGCAGCGCGCGCACGTGCAGCCGCAGGCCCGACCACAGCGGCACCTCCGCTGGGGTGGGATGGCGCGCGGAGGCATCGAAGAGCAGCGAAGTCGGCACCGCGAACAGGTCGGGCGCCGCCGCCCGGCCGTGGGGTGGCAGCGGGAGCAGCTGCCGGGCGACGGTGTTGGCACCGAGCACCAGGCCGTCGGCGTCGAGGCACAGCAGGCCGTCGCCGTCGACCCCGGCCTCCAGCGCCGCGAGGCTGCCGGGCCAGTTGAACTGCAGCAGCAGCGCGCAGGGCAGGCTGCGCAGCCAGGCGTTCTGGATCGCGCGCGCCGAGTGCTCCGCCAGGTGCTGCAGCTCGGGCCGCTCGACCACGTTGACCCCCGTGAGGTCGAGCATGCCGGCGCACCCGCCCTGCGGGTCGAACAGCGGTGCGCCGGCGCAGGTGTAGACGCTGGTGTCGTCGAAGAAATGCTCGCCGCGATGCAGCCAGACGGCGCTCTGCTCGGCCAGCGCGGCGCCGATGGCGGTGGTGCCCACCGCGCGTTCCGACAGGTCGACGCCCACCCGCGCGATGTTGCGCGTGGCCGGGTCGTCGTGGCCCGACAGCGGGCCGACCTCGATGACCCGGCCCTGGTCATCCGTGAGCATCGCGAAATAGCGCGTGCCGGCGATGGCCCGCGACAGGCGTTCGAGCACCGGCCGCGCCGCGCCCAGCAGGGCCCCGTGGCGCTCCTTCGCCTGCCGCTGCGCGGAGGGCGCGACGGCGTCGAAGACCACGCGCTGGTCGGGCGTGCGGCCGGCGGCCAGGCAGCGCTGCCAGGAGCGCGCGATCCATGGCGCGAGCGGCGCAGCAGGGCTGGCGGACGCCGCGCCGTGCAGCCAGGCGTGGCGCGCCTGCGCGATCAGGGCGCCGCGATCGGGCAGCGCGAGCGTGCGTGCGGGGAAGGTCATCGTGGGGGCGGGGAAGCTGTTCCATTTTGAGAATTTCGCGCAGGCCGCGCAACCGCCTAGGGTTTTGCCTAGGGAGTGGGGCAGGCCCGGCGAACAAGATCGCACGGTCGCGCCTTCGCGGGCGCCGGCCCAGCCATCACCACCACGGAGACAGCCACATGCAGGTATCCCTCACCGTCAACGGGCGCGAGGTCACGATCGACGCGCCGCCCAACACGCTCCTCGTCCAGGCCATCCGCGAGCACCTGCGGCTCACCGGCACCCACGTGGGCTGCGACACGGCGCAGTGCGGCGCCTGCACCGTGCACCTGAACGGCCGCGCCATCAAGTCGTGCAACGTGCTCGTGGCGCAGGTGGCCGGCGGCGAGATCACCACCATCGAGGGCATCGCCCAGGCCGACGGCACCATGCACCCGATGCAGGCGGCCTTCAAGGAGTGCCACGGCCTGCAATGCGGCTTCTGCACGCCCGGCATGGTGATGAGCGCCATCGACCTGTGCACCCACCATCCCAGGTCCGACGAGCAGCAGATCCGCTCGCTGCTGGACGGCAACCTGTGCCGTTGCACGGGCTACCAGAACATCGTCAAGGCCGTGAAGCAGGGCGGCGAGGCGATGGCCTCGCAGCCGGCCTCGGCCGCTGCCTGAACGGAGGCTGACATGGGTGCTTCCGATTTCGCCAAGCTGCCGCACATCGGCGAGGCCATCCGCCGCAAGGAGGATGCGCGCTTCCTGACCGGCGCAGGCAACTACACCGACGACGTGCTGCTGCCCAACCAGGCGCATGCCGTGTTCCTGCGCTCGCCGCACGCGCATGCGGCCATCAAGTCCATCGACATCTCGGCCGCCGAGAAGATGCCCGGTGTGGTCGGCATCTTCAGCGGCAAGGACATCGACGGCAAGATGGGCGGGCTGCCCTGCGGCTGGCTCATCAACAACCCCGACGGCACCCCGATGAAGGAGCCGCCGCACCCGATCCTGGCCATCGGCAAGGTGCGCTACGTGGGCGACCACGTGGCCATGGTGGTGGCCGAGACGGTCGAGCAGGCGAAGAACGCGGCCGAGGCCATCGTGGTCGACTACGAGGTGCTGCCCGCGCTGGTGAGCGTGGCCGATGCGGCCAGGAAGGCCAGCGGCGTCACCATCCACGATGCCGCCCCCGACAACCAGTGCTACAAGTGGACGCTGGGCGACAAGGCCGCGGTCGATGCGGCCTTCGCCAACGCGGCGCACGTGACGAAGCTCGATCTCGTCAACAACCGCCTCATTCCCAACCCCATCGAGCCGCGCGTGGCCGTGGCCGGCTACAACCGCGCCGGCGACGAGTACACGCTCTACGTCGCCAACCAGAACCCGCACGTCGAGCGGCTGCTGATGACGGCCTTCGTGCTCGGCCTGCCCGAGCACAAGGTGCGCGTGATCGCGCCCGACGTCGGCGGCGGCTTCGGCTCCAAGATCTACCTGTACGCGGAAGACGTGGCGCTCACCTGGGGCTCCAAGCAGCTCAACCGCAACATCAAGTGGACCTCGGACCGCTCGGAGGCCTTCCTCAGCGACGCGCACGGCCGCGACCACGTGAGCCACGCCGAGATGGCGATGGACAAGGACGGCAAGTTCCTGGCCATGCGGGTGCACACCGACGCCAACCTCGGCGCCTACCTGTCGACCTTCTCCACGGCCATCCCCACCATCCTCTACGCCACGCTGCTGGCGGGCCAGTACACCACGCCGCAGATCTACGTCGAGGTCGACGCCTGGTTCACCAACACGGCGCCGGTCGATGCCTACCGCGGGGCGGGGCGGCCCGAGGCGACCTACCTGCTGGAGCGCCTGGTCACGCGCTGCGGCTGGGAACTGGGACTGGGCCAGGACGAGATCCGCAAGCGCAACTTCATCCGCCAGTGGCCCTACCAGACGCCGGTGGCGCTGCAGTACGACATCGGCGACTACGAGGCGTGCATGACGCGCGCGCAGGAACTGGCCGAGGTGGGCGGCTTCGCGGCCCGCAAGGCCGAGAGCGAGAAGAAGGGCAAGCTGCGCGGCATCGGCTATTCCAGCTACATCGAGGCCTGCGGCCTCGCGCCGTCGAACATCGCCGGGGCGCTGGGCGCGCGGGCGGGCCTGTTCGAGGCGGGCGAGGTGCGCGTGCATCCCACCGGCAGCGTGACGGTCTTCACCGGCTCGCACAGCCATGGCCAGGGCCACGAGACCACCTTCGCGCAGGTGGTGGCGGCGCGGCTGGGCATTCCTGTGGAGAACGTCGACATCGTGCACGGCGACACCGGCCGCATCCCCTTCGGCATGGGCACCTACGGTTCGCGCTCCATCAGCGTGGGCGGGGCGGCCATCATGCGTGCACTGGACAAGATCGAGGCCAAGGCCAAGAAGATCGCGGCGCACCTGATGGAAGCGAGCGATGCCGACATCGAGTTCGCCGGCGGCGAGTTCACCGTCAAGGGCACGGACAAGAAGATCCCCTTCGGCCAGGTGGCGCTCACGGCCTACGTGCCGCACAACTACCCGCTCGACAAGCTGGAGCCGGGCCTGAACGAGACCGCCTTCTACGACCCGACCAACTTCACCTATCCATCGGGCACCTACATCTGCGAGGTCGAGATCGACAAGGGCACGGGCGAGGTCAAGATCGACCGCTTCACCGCGGTGGACGACTTCGGCACCATCATCAATCCGATGATCGTGGAAGGCCAGGTGCACGGTGGCATCGTGCAGGGCATCGGCCAGGCGCTGATGGAGAACTGCGTCTACGACACCGAGACCGGCCAGCTGCTGACCGGCAGCTTCATGGACTACGCCATGCCGCGCGCCGAGGACTTCCCCAACTTCAAGCTCGACACCGTCTGCACCCCCTGCACCCACAACCCGCTGGGCACCAAGGGCTGCGGCGAGGCGGGCGCCATCGGCTCGCCGCCGGCGGTCATCAATGCCGTGCTCGATGCGCTGGCACCGCTGGGCGTGAAGGACTTCGACATGCCGGCCTCGCCCGCCCGCGTGTGGGAGGCCATGAAGAAGGGCGCCACCACGCCGACGCAGCAACCGCAGGAGCCTTCGCTGACCGCCAGCACCCAGGGCCGTCCGGCCGCCTGAGGAGAACACACCATGTACGCATTCACCTTCGAACGCCCCGACACGCTGGACAGCGCGCTCCAGCTCGTGGCCGGCGGCGCCAAGCCCCTGGCCGGCGGGCAGACCCTGCTGGCCTCGATGAAGCTGCGGCTGTCGGCGCCCGAGCAGCTGGCCGACCTCGGCGCCTGCAAGGAGCTGACCGGCATCCGCAAGGAGGGCGACAAGCTCGTCATCGGCGCAATGTCGCGCCACCTGGAGGTCGCCAACAGCGCCGAGGTCAAGTCGGCCTACCCGGCGCTGGCCGACCTGGCCTCGCGCATCGGCGACCGGCAGGTGCGCGCGATGGGCACGATGGGCGGCTCGGTCGCCAACAACGACCCGGCCGCCTGCTACCCCAGCGCGGTGCTGGCCTCGGGCGCCACCGTGATCACCACGAAGCGCGAGATCGCGGCCGACGACTTCTTCCAGGGCCTGTTCACCACGGCGCTCGAGGAGGGCGAGCTGATCAAGGCGATCCGCTTCCCGCTGCCGAAGAAGGCGGCCTACGAGAAGCTGCGCCAGAAGGCGTCGCACTTCCCGCTGGTCGGCGTCTTCGTGGCGCAGTTCGACAACGGTGTACGCGTGGCGGTGACGGGCGCGGGCAACGGCGTCTTCCGCCACACCGGGCTCGAGGCCGCGTTGTCGAAGAGCTTCACGCCCGAATCGGCCGCCGGTGTCGCCATCGACGACAGCGAACTCAACAGCGACCTGCACGCGACCGCGGCCTACCGGGCCAACCTGATCTCGGTACTCGCACAGCGCGCGGTGGCAAAGGCCCTGGGCTAAGCTCCTTCGATGACCGCCACCGCCACGCCCGATCCCGCCGCACCCTTCGCCTCGATCGACGCCGTGGTGCAGGGGCTGGCGGCGGTCGGCTACCTGGCCGACCGGCGGCTGGCGACGGCGGTGTTCCTGGCGCTGAAACTGCAGCGCCCCCTGCTGCTCGAGGGCGAGCCCGGCGTCGGCAAGACCGAATTGGCCAAGGCACTGTCGGCCGCACTGCAGCGCGAGTTGCTGCGCCTGCAGTGCTACGACGGCCTGGAGCAGCGCGAGGCCCTGTACGAGTGGAACTACGCGGCCCAGCTCCTGCACATGCGCGCAGCCGAGGCGAAAGGCGTCGCGGAAGACGTGGAAGCCGAGGTCTACCAGCCGCATTACCTGATCCGCCGCCCGCTGCTGCAGGCGCTGCAGGCGTCGCCCCCCGGCGCGGTGCTGCTGATCGACGAGGTGGACCGGGCCGACGAGCCCTTCGAGGCCTTCCTGCTCGAATACCTGGGCGAGTACCAGGTCAGCATTCCCGAACTGGGCACCGTGAGGGCCGTGGTGCCGCCGGTCACGCTGCTCACCAGCAACCGCACGCGCGAGCTCAACGATGCCGTGAAGCGGCGTTGCCTCTACCACTGGCTCGACTACCCGCAGCGCGAGCGCGAGCTTGCCATCGTGCGCGCGCAGGTGCCCGGCGCCGGCGAACGCCTGTCGACGCAGGTGGCCGATTTCGTGCAGCGCCTGCGCAGCCAGCCCTTCGCCGACGCCTTTCAGCGTGCGCCCGGCATCGCCGAGAGCGTGGAGTGGGCGCGCGCGCTGGTGGCGATGGACACCGTCGAACTCGACCCCGAGGTGGTGGTCGACACCGCCGGCATCCTCTTCAAGCAGCGCGACGACGTGGCGGCGCTGAACCAGCAGCTCGCGACCGAGCTGCTGGCGCCGGCCGACGCCTGATCGGCCTGTCTTGCCGGCCATGGAGCGCGTGCAGCAACTCGGCGACGCCCGGCGCGGCAAGCTGGCGGGCAACCTCGTCGGCTTCGGCCGCGCCCTGCGCCGCGCAGGCGTGCGCCTCGATGCCTCGCGCATCGCGCTGGCGGCCGAGGCGGCGCAGCTCGTCGGCGTGGGCAGCCGGCACGACCTGGCGGCTGCGATGGAGTCGGTGATGGTCAGCCGCGAGCAGGACCGTGCCGTGTTCCGCGAGCTGTTCGACGCCTGGTTCCGCGACCCCGAGCTGGCGAACAAGATGCTCGCGCAGATGCTGCCCACGGCCGAAGGCCGCGCCGAGCCGGTGAAGCGCCGCCCGCGGGTGCGCGAGGCACTGGCCGCGCCGCGGCCACCGCAGGCGGCACCGCAGAACGAGCGCGAGGTGGACTTCGACGCCGCCATGACGGCCGGCGACCGGCGGCAACTGCAGCACGCCGACTTCAACGCACTGGGCGCTGCGGAGTACCGGCTCGTCGAACGCCTGGCGCGCGACATCCCCTTGCCCGTGCCCCGCGTGCCGAGCCGGCGCCTGCACGTGGCCGGCCATGGCGGCGCACAGGCCCGCATGCACTGGCCTGGCGTGTGGCACGAGGCGGCGCGCACCGGCGGCGAGATGCTGCGCCTGCCGCGGCTGGTGCGGCGCGAGCAGCCGCTGCCGCTGCTGGTGCTGGTCGACGTGTCGGGCTCGATGGAGCGCTATGCGCGCCTGCTGCTCGCCTTCCTGCATGCGGCGACGCGCACGCTGGCCAGCCAGGGCGGGCGGCGCGACGTGTTCGCCTTCGGCACCGGCCTGACCGACCTCACGCCGGCGTTCCGCATTGCCGACACCGACGCGATGCTGGCGCAGGCCGGCCAGGCCATCGACGACTTCGCGGGCGGCACGCGGCTGGGCGAGTCGCTGGCCCAGCTGCGGCGCGCCCATGCGCGCCGCCTCGTGGGCCGGCGCACGCTGGTGCTGCTGGTCAGCGATGGCCTCGACACCGGCGAGCCCGAGACGCTGCGTGCCGAATTGCAATGGCTGCGCCGGCACAGCCGCCGGCTGCTGTGGCTCAACCCGCTGCTGCGCTTCTCGGGCTATGCGCCGCTGGCGCGTGGTGCGAACGAACTGCACCGCGCGGCCGACGCCATGCTCGCCGTGCACAACCTGCAGGCCCTGGAAGACCTGGCGCGCAGCATCGCCGCGCTGCTGCGCAACCGATAACGACACACTCCACGAAGGAACACCCCATGGACATGCAAGGCACCCGCCAGCTCGGCGTCACCCAGGAACAGGCCTGGGAAGCCCTCAACGACCCGCAGACGCTCAAGGGCTGCCTGCCCGGCTGCGACAAGTTCGAGTCGACCGGCGACAACCAGTACGCCGTGACGATGGCCGTGAAGGTCGGCCCGGTGTCGGCCAAGTTCAACGGCAAGGTCACGCTCAGCGACATCCAGCCGCCGGCGAGCTACAAGCTGGCCTTCGAGGGGCAGGGCGGCGTGGCCGGCTTCGGCAAGGGCGCGTCGGCCGTCTCGCTCACGCCCAACGAGGCGGGCTGCGAGCTGGCCTACACGGTGCAGGCGCAGGTGGGCGGCAAGATCGCCCAGCTGGGCCAGCGCCTGATCGACGGCGCCGCCAAGTCGATGGCCGACGACTTCTTCAAGCGCTTCGACGCCGAGATGCAGCGCCGCCACGGCCCGCCGCCCGCCGAGGAAACTGCTATCGAAATGGGAGCGCCTCCCGCAGAGAAGACGGGCGCCGTGGCCGGATTCATGCAGAAGCTCGGCTTCGGCAAGAAGGACAAGGCCGAGGGCGCGCAGGACGAGGGCTGAGGCCATGGAGAACCTCGACGTCATGGTGCTGCGCCAGTTGCGCGACTGGCGCCAGGCGGGCCGGCGCGCCTTGCTCGCGACCGTGGTGCGCACCTGGGGCTCCTCGCCACGCCCGATCGGTTCGATCCTCGCGCTGGCGGAGGATGGCGCGGTGGTCGGTTCGGTCTCCGGCGGCTGCATCGAGGACGACCTGATCGCGCGCCACAGCCGCGTCGGGGCGTCGCAGATGCCCACCGGCGCGCCCGCCCAGGTCAAGTACGGCATCACCGCCGACGAGGCGCACCGCTTCGGGCTGCCCTGCGGCGGCACGCTGGAGCTGCTGCTGGAGTTCGATCCCGACCCCGCCTCGCTGGCCGAACTGGTCCAGCGCCTGGAGGCGGGCCAGTTGATGCAGCGCACCGTCGCCCTGGCCGACGGCGCCGTGACCCTGGCACCGGCGCATGCGCCGGCCGAGCTGGTGATCGACGAGCGCCACCTGGTCAACACCTTCGGCCCCGAGTACCGCATGCTGCTGATCGGCGCCGGCCAGCTGGCGGAGTACCTCGCGACCATGGCCGGCTTCAGCGGCTTTGCCGTCACGCTGTGCGACCCGCGCGCCGAGTACCGCGGCAGCTGGCAGGTGCCGGGCGTGGCGATCAGCACCGAGATGCCCGACGACGCCGTGATCGCCTTCCGGCCCGACAGCCGCAGCTGCGTGGTGGCGCTCACCCACGATCCCAAGCTGGACGATCTCGCGCTGCTGGAGGCGTTGCAGACGCCGGCCTTCTACGTCGGCGCGATCGGCTCGCGGCGCAATGCGCAGGCGCGGCGCGAGCGCATGATCGAGCACTTCGACCAGACCGAGGCCTCGCTCGCCCGCCTGCGCGGTCCGATCGGCATCTACATCGGCAGCAAGACGCCGCCCGAGATCGCCGTGAGCGTCATGGCCGAGATCCTGGCCGTGAAGAACGCGGTGCGCCTGCCGCGCGAGATGGAAGTGGCCGCGGCCAAGGACCGGCAGCTGCAGACGGCCGAGTAACGGCTGAGTGACGACCTACGGCCAGCCCGCGGGCTCAGGCCGCTTCCTTGATCCCCCGCATCAGGATCACGCC
>JAVHYA010000012.1:29542-63583 GCA_031119395.1 Pseudomonadota bacterium | reverse complement strand
CCGCGGGCTCAGGCCGCTTCCTTGATCCCCCGCATCAGGATCACGCCGCCCAGCGTGGTGGTGTCGCTGCGCATGCGCTTGGCCAGCGCGGCGGCCGAGCCGGCGCGTGCCTGCCAGCCGGCCTTGAGCAGGGCCTGGCTCACGTCGGGGGCGCGCAGCACCTGGTCGAGCGCGGCGTTGAGCCGGTCGACCGCGGCATCGGGCATCGTGGCCGGAGCCGCCAGCGCGGTCCAGATCTCCAGGTCGGCACCGCGCACGTCCGCCTCGCGCAGCGTGGGCAGGTCGTTGACCAGCGGGCTGCGGTCGGGCGAGGTGACGCCGATGGCCTTGAGCTTGCCGGCCTTGACCTGCGCCATCGCCAGGGCCGGCGGCAGCAGCGCGATCTGCACCTCGTTCTTCAGCATCGCGGCGATCACCTGCGGGTTGCCGTTGAAGGGCACGTGCGTGGCGCGGATGCTGGTGCGCATCTTCAGCAGCTCCATCCCCAGGTGGCCGACGGTGCCGTTGCCGGGGGTGCCGTACTTGGCCTCGGTGCCCAGGTTGCGGGCCCACAGCAGCAATTCGGCGGGCGTGCTGCCCACCGCCTGGTTCGACACCGTGAGGACCAGCGGCGCGGTACCGATCAGGCCCACGGGCGCGAAGTCCTTCTCGGGGTCGAAGGGCGTGGTGCTGTTGAGCAGCTTCGCGATGGTGAGGTTGCCGTTGATGAGCGCGCCGATGGTGTGGTCGTCGCGCGACTTGGCGACCAGGTCCGCGGCGGTGTTGCCGCTCGCGCCGGGCTTGTTCTCCACCACCACGGGATGGCCCAGCAGCTTGGCGAGCGGCTCGGCGACGGCGCGCGCCGCCAGGTCGGGGGACGAACCGGTGGGAAAGCCCACCAGGATGCGCAGCGGCTTGGTGGGCCAGGCGGCGCTGCCTGCTGCCGCACGGGCGTTGGCACGGGCCGCGTCCTGCGCCCAGGCGGGCAGGCACAGGGCGGCCGTGGCGGCAGCGGCGGATTGGAGCAGGCGGCGTTTGTCGATCATGGCAAGGTCAGGCGTAGAAGTTACAAGACGTTAACGAACTACGCGCTGCACTGCAACATAAGGCAAAGGTACCTACCGCCGGGTAGAAGCCCGTGAGGCGCGGCCGCGCGCCGCGTCGTCCGGGCTTGGGGGATTCGAAGGAAAAGCGGCTGCAACGCCCGTCGGGCGGGCGCGGCCAGCTATCGATTCGATAGCGTTTCGGTGTCCGCCTCGACCACCTGGGGCGGACGGTGCGGGCCGTGCGCGGGCGGCGGCACCTCGCCCCCCTTCTGTCGCTCGCGGAACAGCGCCGCGCGCATCAGGAAGATGGTGGTGACCGGCGCCGTGAGCGCGACGAAGAAGGCGATCAGCACGGCGTGAAGGAAGAGCTGGAAGCCCTGCACCGAGAAGTACACGATCGTCGCCAGGGAGATCGCCCACACGCCCAGCGTGGCCCCGAGCGTGGGCGCGTGGATGCGGCGGAAGAAGGTCGGCAGGCGCACCAGGCCGAAGGAGCCGATCGCCGCGAAGGCCGCGCCGACCAGCACCAGCAGCGCCGTGAGCCACTCGGCCCACCAGGGCATCGACGCGCCGCTCACGGGCGGCCTCCGGTGCTTGCCGTCATTCGATCACCTCCCCGCGCAACAGGAACTTGGCCAGCGCCGAGGTGCCGACGAAGCCGAACAGCGCGATGAGCATCGCGGGCTCGAAATACACGCTGCTGGCGTACACGATGCCCAGCACCAGCATCATCAGCATGCCGTTGATGTAGAGGCAGTCCAGCGCCATCACGCGGTCCTGGGCCGAGGGGCCGAGCAGCAGGCGCGCCAGCGCGCACAGCATGGCGACGGCGAGGAGGAACAGGGCGCCCTTGAGGGCCCAGAAGAGCACAGGCGTCATGATGATTCGAAGATCTCCATCAGGGGCTTCTCGTAGCGCTGCTGCACCATGGCGATGAAGGCCGCCTCGTCGTCGAGGTCGAACACGTGCACCAGCAGCACGGAACCGTCGAGCGCCAGTTCGCCCCACGCGGTCCCGGGCGCCAGGGTCAGCATCATCGACAGCACGGCCAGCGCGTTGGGATCGCGCATGCGCAGGGGCACCTGGACGAAGGCCGGATGGATGTCGCGCGTGCGCCGCATCAGCAGCCGGTGCGCCACGGTGAGTGCCGACGCCACCAGGTCGTGCAGCGCGATGCCCACCAGCCGCAGTGCCGTGCGCGGATGCCGCATGCGCACCGTGGCCGGACGCAGGCCCTTGGTGATCAGCGGCACCACGATGGCCAGCAGCAAGCCGAACAGCACCGTGGCGGGATGCACCGACTGGTTCAGCACCAGCCACACGACCAGCAGAGCGATCGACAGCGGCGGCGAGGGGATCAGGGCGCGGAACATGTCACTCACCTCCCGTCTTCTGCGTGGGGCCGGGGCGCTGGCGGGCCGCCATCACGGCCGTGCGGTAGTCGGCCGGGTGCGCCAGCCCTTCGGCCGTGGCCTGGGCATGCATCATCACCGGCCCGGCACCGATGGTCAGCGCCACGCAGGCGGCCAGCAGCACGGCCACCGGCAGCACCTCCAGCGCACGCAGCGCGGGCACGCTGGCCTGCGTCTGCGTCCAGAAGTGGCGGATGCCGCTGCGGCTGAGCGCCACCAGCGTGAGGAAGCCGGAGGCCAGCAGCAGCCCCAGGAAGAGCCAGCCACTGGACGTCGGCCGGTGATCGAGGAGCCCCGACAGCATCGCGAACTTGCCGACGAAGCCCGACAGCGGCGGCAGCCCCGCCATGAGCAGGGTGCAGCCCACGAAGCTCAGGCCGAGGAAGGCCACGCCGGCCGGGATGGCGCGGCCGTACAGCGCCTGCGCCTCGTCGTCGAGGTTGACGTCGTCGAAGGACTGCAGGTCCTCGGAGAGAAAGGGCGCATTGCCGGCCGACTCGTGCGGCGCGATGCTCTGCCCCGCGTTGCGCCAGCGCTCGATCATGTCGATCAGCAGGAAGAGGGCGCTGGCCGCCAGCGTGGAGCTCAGCAGGTAGTACAGCGCGCCGGCCCACACGGCCGACTGCCCCAGACCGACTGCCGCGATCAGCGTGCCGGCCGAGACCAGCACGCAATAGCCCGCGAGGTTGGACAGGCGCTGCGTGCCGACGATGCCGATCGCGCCCACCGCCAGCGTCGCCATCCCCAGGCCCAGCAGCGCGACCTGGCCGAACTGGGCGGAGGCGCCCGCGTCGGCCCCGAAGAACAGCGTCCACGTGCGCAGCAGCGTGTAGACCCCCAGCTTGGTCAGCAGGGCGAACACGGCGCTCACCGGCGACACGGCGGCGCTGTAGGCCGGCACCAGCCAGAAGTTGAGCGGCCAGGCGCCGGCCTTGGCGAAGAAGGCGGTGGCGAGGATGGCCGCCGCGGCGTGCAGCAGGCCACGGTCGGCCGGCGCGATCTCGGCGATGCGCGCGCCCAGGTCGGCGAAGTTGAGCGTGCCCGTCACGCCGTAGAGCATGGCCGCGCCGATGAGGAAGAGCGACGAGGCCGCCAGGTTGATCGCGATGTAGTGCAGCCCGGCGCGCACGCGCAGCTGGCCCGAGCCGTGCAGCAGCAGGCCGTAGGAGGCGGCGAGCATCACCTCGAAGAAGACGAAGAGGTTGAACAGGTCGCCGGTGAGGAACGCGCCGTTCAGGCCCATGAGCTGCAACTGCAGCAGCGGGTGGAAATGCACGCCGGCGCGATCCCAGCGCGAGGTGGAGTAGATCGAGGCCGCGAAGGCCACCACGCCGGTGAGCGCCACCATCAGGGTCGACAGCCGGTCGGCCACCAGCACGATGCCGAAGGGCGCCGGCCAGTTGCCCGGCAGGTAGACGCCGATCGAGCCCGGCCCGCCGCCGGTGTCGGGCGCGTTGACCCAGCGCAGCAGCGCCAGCGCCGCCACCAGCCCGACGAGGCCCGAGACCACCGACAGGAAGGACTTGGCACGGCGCCGCTGCTCACCCATCAGCAGCATCAGCGCGGCCGTGAGCATGGGCACGAGGATCGGCACCGCGATCAGGTGCGGCATCGTGTGGTCCAGCAGCTGGTCGAGCAGCGAGAACAGCTCGTTGACGAACATGTTCATTCGTCTTTCTCCTCGCCATCGACGTGGTCGGTGTCGGAGATGCCGCGCGAGGCGAGCATCACGACGAGGAAGAGCGCAGTCATCGCGAAGCCGATCACGATGGCCGTCAGCACCAGGGCCTGCGGCATCGGGTCGGCCGTGTTGGCCAGCGTGGCCTGGAAGCCCGGCACCAGCACCGGCTCGCTGTCGACCTTGAGCCGGCCCATGCTGAAGATGAAGAGGTTGACCGCATAGGCGATCAGCGTCAGGCCCATGATGACCTGGAAGGTGCGCGGGCGCAGCAGCAGGTACACGCCCGAGCCCGTGAGCACGCCGATGGCGATGGCCAGCACGATTTCCATGTCAATGCCGCCCGGCCGCCCGAAGGCATCGACGCGGCCCCGCGGGGGGCAGCGATACGCGAAGCGATGAGCGCGGGGGCATCATCAGGCGGCTCCCCCCGCCGCAGCCTCTTCGGCAGCGCGGCGCTGCGCTTCCTTCTCGGCCTGCTCGTCGGCCCAGCGGTGGCTGCGGATGGACTGGTGGGCCAGGGCGGTGAGGATCAGCATGGTGGCGCCGAGCACCAGCGCGAACACGCCGGTGTCGAAGAACAGGGCGCTGGGCACGTGCAGCTCGCCCAGCACCGGCAGCGTGAAGTGCGCGGTGTGCGTGGTCAGGAAGGGGAAGCCCAGCGCCACGGCGCCGCCGCCGGTGGCCAGCGCCAGCAGCAGGCCGATGGCGATCCAGCGGCGCGGATAGATGCGCAGGTGCTCCTCGGTCCAGGCCGCGCCCGAGACGATGAACTGCAGCATGAGCGCCACCGACATCACCAGCCCGGCCACGAAGCCGCCCCCCGGCGCGTTGTGGCCGCGCATGAAGAAGTACACCGACACCAGCGCCGACAGCGGCAGCAGCAGGCGCACCAGCACCGCGGGCACCATCAGGTAGCCGACGGCGGTGTCCCTGGCCAGGCGCGGGTTGACGAGGTCGCTGGTGCCGTCGTCGGGTTGGGCGCGCTGCTGGGGCGGCAGGGCCATGGCTTCGGGCGCGGGGCGGAAGCGCCGCAGCAGTGCGTAGACCGTGAGCGCGACGATGCCCAGCACGGTGATCTCGCCGAAGGTGTCGAAGCCGCGGAAGTCCACCAGCATCACGTTGACGACGTTGGTGCCGCCGCCCTCGGGCAGCGCGCGCTCGAGGAAGAAGGGCGAGATGCTCAGCGGGTTGGGCCGCGTCATCATGAACCACGCCAGGGCCGACATGCCGCCACCGGCCACCGCGGCGACCAGCAGGTCGCGTCCGCGGCGGCCCCAGGGGCGCAGGCGCTCGCGCGGCCGCTGGATCTGCGCCTTGCGCATCGGCAGCCAGCGCAGGCCCAGCAGGATGAGCAGGGTGGTGACGACCTCGACCACCAGCTGCGTGAGCGCGAGGTCGGGGGCCGAGAACCAGATGTAGGTGATGCAGCTCACCAGGCCCGCGCCCGACGCGAGCATGAGCGAGGCCAGGCGATGGAACTTGGCCTGCCACGCGGCCGCGAGCGCGCAGATGCAGCCGATGACCCAGGTCATCGCGAACATGGGCGAGAAGGGCAGCAGCTCGCGCGTGCCGCGCTCGGCCGGCACGAACCACAGCGAGGTGCCTGCGCCCAGCACGGCCACGAGCACGAGCAGGAACAGCTGCGGCTGCAGGCGGCGCGTGCCCAGCAGGCGGCGGCTGCGGCGGCCGGCCTCGGACAGCCGGGCCAGGACGTTCTCGAAGATGCGCTGACCGTCGAAGCGGTGCAGCAGCGGGGTGTGCTCCAGCCCGCCGGCTTCCCGCCGACGCCGCTGCAGCAGGTAGATGGCCGCGCCGCCCCCCAGGGCGACGAAGCTCATCACCAGCGGCAGGTTGAAGCCATGCCACACCGCGAGGCTGTACTCCGGCAGCGTGCCGCCCACCACGGGCGCGGCCGCGGCCGCGAGGAAGGCACCGACCGACCATGCCGGCACCACGCCCACCACCAGGCACACCAGCACCAGCAGCTCGACCGGCACGCGCATCCAGTGCGGGGGTTCGTGCGGGGGCTTGGGCACCTCGTTGTTGCACGGGGGGCCGAAGAACACGTCGAAGACGAAGCGTGCCGAGTAGGCCACGCTGAAGGCGCCCGCGAGCGTCGCCAGGACCGGGAGCGTGTACTCGACCCAGGGCGCGGCATCGAGGAACACGGTCTCGGCGAAGAACATCTCCTTGGACAGGAAGCCGTTGAGCAGCGGAACGCCCGCCATCGACGCGCTGGCGATGATGGCCAGCGTGCCGGTGATGGGCATGGCGCGCAGCAGGCCGCTCAGCTTGCGGATGTCGCGCGTGCCGGTCTCGTGGTCGATGATGCCGGCCGCCATGAACAGCGAGGCCTTGAAGGTCGCGTGGTTCATGATGTGGAAGACCGCGGCCACGGCGGCCAGCGGACTGTTCATGCCGAGCAGCAGCGTGATGAGCCCCAGGTGGGAGATGGTGGAGTAGGCCAGCAGCGCCTTCAGGTCGCGCTGGAACATCGCCACGTAGCCGCCCAGCAGCAGCGTGAGTGCGCCGGCGCCGCCGACCAGCCAGAACCATTCCTGCGTGCCGGAGAGCGCCGGCCACAGCCGTGCCATGAGGAACACGCCCAGCTTCACCATGGTGGCCGAGTGCAGGTAGGCCGACACGGGCGTGGGCGCGGCCATGGCACGCGGCAGCCAGAAGTGGAAGGGGAACTGCGCGCTCTTGGTGAAGGCGCCCAGCAGGATCAGCACCAGCGCCACCGGGTAGAGCGCATGGGCGCGGATCCGGTCGCCCGAGGCGAGGACCACGTCGAGGTCGTAGCTGCCCACGATGCGGCCCAGCATCAGCACGCCGGCCAGCAGGCACAGCCCGCCGGCGCCGGTGACGGTGAGCGCCATGCGTGCGCCGCGCCGTGCGTCGCGGCGGTGGTGCCAGTAGCCGATGAGCAGGAAGGAGAAGAGGCTGGTGAGTTCCCAGAACAGCACCATCTGGATCAGGTTGCCCGAGAGCACGACGCCCACCATCGAGCCCATGAAGGCCAGGAAGAAGGCGAAGAAGCGCGGCACGGGGTCGGAGGCCGACATGTAGTAGCGCGCATAGAGCACCACCAGCGTGCCGATGCCCAGGACCAGCATGCAGAACAGCCAGGCGAAGCCGTCCATGCGGAAGGACAGGTCCAGGCCGAGCGACGGGATCCACTCGTAGGTCTGGCGCAGCACGTTGCCGTCGGCCAGGCGCGGGAACAGCCAGGCCACCTGCACCGCGCCGAACAGCGCCACCACGCCGGCCAGCGTCGATTCCCGGTTGCGTGCGTCGGACGGCAGCGAGGCCGCCAGCACGCTGGCAATGAAGGGAAGTGCGACGAGAAGGACCAGGGGCATTGCGATCGATTCTATCGACCGACTCTCATCAGCCCATTGGAAAAAACCGCAGACGGGCTGCCGGTCTTTCAGACGAAAAGTGCCTGCAACGCCCGCCTGTCGGGCGCGGGCAGCTATGAATTCCGTAGCGCCTGGCCGTCGCCGGAATCAGGAAGCGACGACCCAGTGCACCGTGCGGATGCCGACCCACGTCAGCGCCAGCGAGCCCGCCAGGTGCAGGCAGCCGGTCAGCAGCGCGAGCCCCAGCCGGCCGTCGAGCAGCATCGCCACCACCTCGGCCGAGAAGCTCGAGAAGGTCGTGAGGCCGCCCAGGAAGCCGGTGATGAGCAGCAGCCGCCACACCGGGTCGAGCTGCGGCATGGCCTGGAAGCTGCCGACGGCCACGCCGATCAGGTAGCCGCCGATGAGGTTGGCGGCCAGCGTGCCCCAGGGCAGCAGGCCGCCTTGCGTGTTGAGCGCGAGGCCGAGGCCCCAGCGGGCCAGCGCCCCGAGCGAGGCGCCGAGCGAGATGGCGAATACGGGCAGCAGGGGCATCCGTCGATTCTCACCGTGCTGGCGGCCCGGCGTGCCTCACATCTGCTTCGGCAGCCAGGTCACCAGCGCCGGGAAGAAGTAGATGATCAGCACGGCAGCGATCATCAGCAGGAACATCGGCACCGTCACGCGCGCGATGTAGAGCAGGTCCTTGCCCGTCATGCCCTGCAGCACGAAGAGGTTGAAGCCCACGGGCGGCGTGATCTGCGCCATCTCGACCACCAGCACGATGAAGATGCCGAACCAGACGGGGTCGATGCCGGCGGCCGTGACCGTGGGCATGATGACACCCATGGTCAGCACGACCATCGAGATGCCGTCGAGGAAGCAGCCCAGCACGATGTAGAACACCGCCAGCATGGCCACCAGCTGGAACTTCGACAGCCCCAGCGAGCCGATCCACTCGGCCAGGTGGCGCGGCAGGCCGATGTAGCCCATGGCCAGCGTGAGGAAGGCGGCACCGGCGAGGATCAGCGCCATCATGCAATACAGGCGCGTGGCGCCCAGCAACGAATCCTTGAAGGTCTTCCAGCTCAACGAGCCCTGCGCCGCCGAGATGACGAGCGCGCCCACCACGCCCACGGCCGCCGCCTCGGTGGCGGTGGCGATGCCGGCGTAGATCGAGCCCAGGACCGCCAGGATCAGCAGCGTGACGGGAATGAGGCTGCGCGAAGCGGCCAGCTTCTGCATGAAGCTCATGCGCGCGTCGGCCGGCGGCACCTTGTCGGGGTTCATCAGCGCCCAGATCGCGATGTAGCCCGAGAACAGCACCGCCAGCAGGATGCCGGGGATCACGCCCGCGATGAAGAGCCGCGCGATCGAGACGTCGGCCGCGACGCCGTAGACGATCATGATGATCGAGGGCGGGATCAGCAGGCCCAGCGTGCCGGCGCCGGCCAGGGTGCCGATGACCATGTCCTGCGGATAGCCGCGCTTGCCCAGTTCGGGCAGCGTCATCTTGCCGATGGTGGCGCAGGTCGCCGCGCTGGAGCCCGACACCGCCGCGAAGATCGCGCAGCCCACCACGTTGGTGTGCAGCAGCCGGCCGGGCAGCCGCTGCATCCAGGGTGCCAGGCCGCTGAACATGTCCTGCGACAGCCGCGTGCGGAACAGGATCTCGCCCATCCACACGAACAGCGGCAAGGCGGTGAGCGTCCAGCCCGAGGCCGAACCCCAGATCGTGACGGCCATGGCGTCGCCCGCGGGCCGGGAGGAGAAGAGCTCCATCGCGATCCAGGCGACGCCCGAGAGCGTCAGCCCGATCCACACCCCGCTGCCGAGGATCAGGAACAGCGAGAGGATCAGGAGGCCGGCAATGGCGATGTCACTCATGGCGCAACATCTCCCCGTCGGCCACCGGCGCGCGGCCGTTCCATTCGATGAAGAACTCGTCGACGGCTGCGATCGCGAAGACCACGGCGCCCACCGCCATGCTCAGCTGCGGAATCCACAGCGGCGTGGCGTCGTTGGAGGTGGACATGTCGTTGAACTCGTGCGACTGCAGCACCAGCCGTACCGCGTAGACCGCGAAGAGGATGGCCAGCGCCGCACCCGCGCCCATCGCCCAGCGCTCGAGCCAGCGGCGCGGCGTGGCGCCCAGCGCGTTGAGCACCAGCGTCACGCGGATGTGTTCGCCCTTCTTCAGGGTGTGGGCCAGCGCCATGAAGCCGGCGCCGGCCATCATGTAGCCGGCGTAGGCGTCGATGCCCGGAACGTTGAAGTGCAGCTGCCGCCCGAGGATGGAAGTCAGCACCATGGCCAGCAGGCCGACCATGAAAAGCGCCGCCAGGGCGGCGGCACTGTCGTAGAGGAAATCGAGGGCTTTGCGCATGGGCAGGTCGCGTGGAAAGGGTCCGGGCCGCGCCCGGACCCGGGGCTCACATCTTCTTGTACGCGTCCAGCACCGCCTGGCCGTCGGGCCCGGCCTTCTCGGTCCATTCCTTGATCATGGTGTCGCCGACCTTCTTCATGTCGGCCTTGAGCTGTGCCGAGGGCACGTGGATCGTCATGCCGTTCTTCTTGAGCAGTTCGAGGTACTCGAGGTTCTTCTTCTTCGACAGTTCCCAGCCGCGTTTCTCGGCCTCGTCGCCGGCCTTGAGCAGGGCGTCCTGCGTCGGCTTGTCGAGCGCGTCGAAGGCCTTCTTGTTCACCAGCACGGCGTTCTTGGGCAGCCAGGCCTGGGTGTCGTAGAAGTTCTTGATGTACTCGTAGGTCTTGGTGTCGTAACCGGTCGAGCCCGAGGACATGTACGACTCGATCACGCCCGTCGCCATGGCCTGCGAGAGCTCGGCCTGCTGCACGGTGACGGGCTGCGCGCCCACCAGTTCGCCGATGCGGGCGGTGGCCGGGCTGTAGGCGCGCCACTTGATGCCCTTGAGGTCGGCGGCCGAGGCGATGGTCTTGTTGACGAAGATGCCCTGCGGCGGCCAGGCCACGGTGTAGAGCAGCATGATGCCCTGCTCGGCCAGCTTCTTGGACAGCACCGGCTTTTGCGCCTGGTAGAGCTTCCAGGCGGCGTCGTAGCTGTCGGCCAGGAAGGGGATGCCGTCGGTGCCGAAGACCTGCCATTCGTTCTGGAAGTTCACCAGCAGGATCTCGCCCATCTGCGCCTGGCCGCCCTGTACGGCGCGCTTGATCTCGGGTGCCTTGAACAGCGAGGCATTCGAGTGGACCGTGATCTTGAGCTTGCCGCCCGTGGCCTTGTCCACGTCGGCCGCGAACTGGCCGATGTTCTCGGTGTGGAAGTTGGTGGGGGGGTAGGCGGTGGGCAGGTCCCACTTGGTCTGGGCGAAGGCGCTGGCACCGACCGTGAGCGCGGCCATCGCAAGCCCGAACTTGTGAATCATCGACTCTCTCCTGAACAGGGAAGTGAAAAGCGAGAACGAGGATACGTGCAAATATCGGGCCACGGCTGCGGCATTTCCCGGACGGCCGTGGATGGCCACACACGCGGGAAAGCCGCCCGTGGGGGCGGCTTTCCTCGATGGCCGCGGCGGGCTCAGCGGGCGGACGACTTCCTGGCCGCCGTCGATTTCTTTGCCGCCGACCCCTCGGCGGCCTTGTCGAACGACTTGCCATTGACCGTGAGGCCCGCGGCCGAGAGCTTGGCTGCCGACTTCTGCTTGACGCCCTTCACGCGCGCCATGAAGTCCGGCCAGTCCTTGAATTCGGCCTGCTGACGCGCGTCGACGATGCGCCTGGACAGGGCCGGGCCCACGCCCGGCAGGCCGTCGAAGTCGGCGACGGAGCCCTTGTTGATTTCGACCGCGGCGGATGCGGCCATCGACATGGCGGCGAACGCCAGCGAGGCCAGGACCTTCTTGAACATGATGACTCCCTGTGTGTTGGTTGACGATGCGCGTCGATCGCGCCGGGCCATCATGCAAGCGCCTGGTGCGTCAGGCCATCCAGGTGGTCATAGTTCCTCCACCCGACGGGGTGGGTAGCTGTCCCAGGCCTGGCAGCCCGGGCAGTGCCAGAAATACTGGTGCGCCTCGAAGCCGCAGGCTGCGCAGCGGTAGCGCATCAGTGGCCGCGCCGCCTGGTCGAGCGCGCGCTGCACCGGCGGGTGGGTCTGCGCATCGTCGGTGAACTGCTCGCCGGCCAGCCAGCGCGAGGCGGCGACCAGCGAGCCCGGCTGCTGCGCGAGGTGGGCGAGGTAGCCGTCACGCGGCGTCGAGGTCGTGACCTCGTGGCCCTCGCCGGCAGGTTGCAGCCGTCCGCCCAGTGCGACGATGGCCTCGACCACGTCGATCGACGGCGCCTGGGCGTAGCGCCGTTGCAGCAAGGCCAGCGCCTCGCCGCTGCGGTGGGCGGCCACGGCTGTCTGTTGCAATTGCGCGGCGTAGAGGGGCAGGGCCATCGGCGCCGTATCCGCCAGCGCCATCAAGGTATCGAAGGCTTCGGCCGCCTGCCCGCTGCGCAACTGGAGCGCTGCGATGTCGATGGGCGGGCGGGGGGCGTCGGGCGCCAGCGTCGCGGCCTGGCGCAGCAGGCGCATGGCCTCGTCCAGCGCGCCCTTCGAGGCCTGTTCGGACGCCTGTTCGCAAAGATGGTGCGCACGGCGCGTGCCGTAGCTGGCCTGTTCCGATGCGTCGAGCTTGCTGGCCACGATCTCGGCCTGCGCCCACTCGCGCGAGCGTTCGTAGATGGCCAGCAGGGACAGGCGCGATTCGTTCTCGTAGCGCGTGCCCTCGAGCTTCTGCAGCGCCGTCTCGGCACGGTCGAGCAGACCCGCGCTCAGGAAGTCCTGCGCCAGCGCGTGCTGCGCGCGGTCGCGGTCGGCCCGGCTCAGGTCGCCGCGGCCGAGCAGGTGCTCGTGCACGCGCACCGCGCGCTGGTACTCGCCGCGCCGGCGGAACAGGTTGCCCAGCGCGAAGTGCAGTTCCTGCGTGTCAGGGTCGTTCTGCACCGCTTCGATGAAGGCGTCGATGGCCTGGTCCTGCTGTTCGTTGAGCAGGAAGTTGAGGCCGCGGAAGTAGGCCTTGGGCGCCTGCCGGTTCTCCAGCCGCAGCTGGCGCAGGTCGAAGCGCGAGGCGAGCCAGCCCAGCACGAAGGCGATGGGCAGGCCCAGCAGGAGCCAACTGAAATCAAAGTCCATGCTGGCGGGCGATCTGGGGTTCCTGGACGCTGACGGCGGCCGGGCCTTCGGGCACGGGATTCACGGCGACGGCGGCGGTGGGTTGAGGCGCCTGCGTGGCAGCACGGCGGTGCTTCCACCACCCGGGCAGCATGCCCAGCGCGCCGACGACCATGCCGCCTGCGAAGGCCGCGAGCACGACCAGCACCAGCGGCGCACGCCAGTACGTCCCGAAGAAGAAGTAGACGGTCGCGTCGTGCTGGTTGTTCAGCGCGAAGGCGAACAGGGTAAAAAAAATGGCTGCCTTGAGCAGCCATAGGAAATATTTCATGGGTGTCCCGTCAGGCCGGGACCGATTCTACGGAGCCGGGTGTCAGGCCCGCTCGCGCTGGCGCTGCTCCTCGGCCTCGAGTTCGGCACTGCGTGCATCCACAGCCTCGCGAAGGGCCTTGCCCGGCTTGAAGTGCGGCACCCGCTTCTCGGGGATCTGCACGCTCTCGCCCGAACGCGGGTTGCGTCCGATGCGCGGCGGGCGACGGCTGACGGAGAAGCTGCCGAAGCCACGGATCTCGATGCGATGGCCGCGCACCAGGGCGTCGCTCATCGCGTCGAGGATGGTCTTGACGGCGTACTCGGCGTCGCGATGCGTCAGCTGCGCGAAGCGGGCGGCGAGTTCTTCAACCAGGTCGGAACGTGTCATGGGTCGGCAGATGGAAACACGGCGAGGCAAGCCTCGCCGTGTCCGGGTACCGCTTGCCGCGGCTTACTTGTCGCTGTTGTCCAGCTTGGCGCGCAGCAGGGCGCCCAGGCTGGTCGTGCCGGCGTTCTCGCGGGCCGACTGCTGGCTCAGGCTGGCCATGGCTTCCTGCTGGTCGACCATGTCCTTCTGCTTGATCGACAGCTGGATGTTGCGGGTCTTGCGATCCACGTTGACCACCACGGCCGTGACTTCGTCGCCTTCCTTGAGCACGTTGCGGGCATCTTCCACGCGGTCGCGGGAGATCTCCGACGCACGCAGGTAGCCGACCACGTCGTTGCCCAGGTCGATCTCGGCGCCGCGCGGGTCCACGGTCTTGACCTTGCCGGTCACGATCTGGCCCTTGTCGTTCACCGTCGTGAAGGTGGTGAACGGGTCGCCGTCGAGCTGCTTGATGCCCAGGCTGATGCGCTCGCGGTCGACGTCGACGGCCAGCACGATCGCTTCGACTTCCTGGCCCTTCTTGTAGTTGCGAACGGCGGTTTCGCCGGCTTCGTTCCACGAGAGGTCGGACAGGTGCACCAGGCCGTCGATGCCGGCGGCCAGGCCGACGAACACGCCGAAGTCGGTGATCGACTTGATCGGGCCCTTGACGCGGTCGCCGCGCTTGGTGTTCTGCGCGAATTCCTGCCAGGGGTTGGCCTTGCACTGCTTCATGCCCAGGCTGATGCGGCGCTTGTCTTCGTCGATCTCGAGGACCATGACTTCGACTTCGTCGCCCAGCGACACGATCTTGTTCGGGGCGATGTTCTTGTTGGTCCAGTCCATTTCGGAGACGTGGACCAGGCCTTCGATGCCGGGTTCGAGTTCGACGAACGCGCCGTAGTCGGCGATGTTCGTGACCTTGCCGAACAGGCGGGTGCCTTGCGGATAGCGGCGCGACACGCCCATCCACGGGTCGTCGCCCATCTGCTTGAGGCCCAGCGACACGCGGTTCTTCTCGGTGTCGAACTTGAGGATCTTGGCGGTGATTTCCTGGCCGGCCTGAACGACTTCGCTCGGGTGGCGGACACGGCGCCAGGCCATGTCGGTGATGTGCAGCAGGCCGTCGATGCCGCCGAGGTCGACGAACGCACCGTATTCGGTGATGTTCTTGACCACGCCGCGGACCACGGCGCCTTCCTTGAGCGTTTCCATCAGCTTGGCGCGTTCTTCGCCCATGCTGGCTTCGACCACGGCGCGGCGCGACAGCACGACGTTGTTGCGCTTGCGGTCGAGCTTGATGACCTTGAATTCGAGGGTCTTGTTCTCGAAGGGGGTCAGGTCCTTGATCGGACGGGTGTCGATCAGCGAACCCGGCAGGAAGGCGCGGATGCCGTTGACCAGCACGGTGAGGCCGCCCTTGACCTTGCCGCTGGTGGTGCCGGTGACGAATTCGCCGGATTCCAGGGCCTTCTCGAGCGCGAGCCACGAAGCGAGGCGCTTGGCGGTGTCACGCGAGAGGATCGTGTCGCCGTAGCCGTTTTCGACGGAGCCGATGGCCACCGACACGAAATCGCCGGCTTGCACTTCGAGTTCGCCCTTGTCGTTCTTGAACTCTTCGATCGGCACGTAGGCTTCGGACTTCAGGCCGGCATTGACCACCACGTGGTTGTGCTCGACACGCACCACCTCGGCGGTGATGACCTCGCCTGCGCGCATTTCGGAACGCTGGAGGGACTCTTCGAAGAGAGCGGCAAAAGATTCAGACATTGAGTTTCCTGTTCCGTCCACCCAGGTTTCCAGCCGCCCATGCAAGATCGCTTGCGGCTGTTTCTAAGACTGGAGACGGCAGTTTGGGCCACATGGAAGTGACCCCGGTTGGGGTTGAACAACCAGCAGGCCGGTGCGCTGACGCGCGAGGAGGACCTGCTGGACCAAGGACCGCCCGGCAGAGGTTGTGCCGGAGGCCCGAGCCTTCAATACCCGCCTCAGCGGTCGTCGAAAGGCTGCACCTGCCGCCACCAGGCCAGAACCTGATCCACCGATTGCTCGATGGTCTGCTCGGAGTTGTCCAGGAGGCGGGCGTCTTCTGCGGGCTTCAGTGGCGCGACGCTGCGGGACGAGTCCCTGGCATCACGCGCTTCCAAGTCGGCGCGAAGACTGTCGAGTGTAACCGAAATCCCCTTTGAAATCAACTGCTTATGCCGGCGCTCGGCGCGGTGCGCGGCGCTGGCCGTGAGGTAGATCTTCAAGGAGGCGTCGGGGAAGATGACGGTGCCCATGTCGCGCCCGTCGGCCACCAGGCCCGGCAGCTGGCGGAAGGAGATCTGCAGGTCACGCAAGGCCTCGCGCACCGCCGGCAGCGCCGACACCCGGGAGGCGTCCATGCCCGCGGCCTCGGTGCGGATCGCGTCGGTGATGTCCTCTCCGGCCAGCAGCACCTGGCCGGCGTCGAAGCGCAGGGCCAGGCCGCGGGCGAGCCCGGCGATGCGGGCTTCATCGGCCGCATCGGCTTCCAGGCCGGCGCGCCGCATGACCAGGCCCGCGACCCGGTACAGGGCGCCCGAGTCGAGGTAGTGGTAGCCGAGCCGGCGCGCGATCTCGGCCGCCAGCGTGCCCTTGCCGGAGGCGGTGGGGCCGTCCACGCAGATCACGGGCACCTCGGCCGGCCGGACCACGGAGAACAGCGCCTCGAAGTAGTCCGGGAAGGTCTTGCCCACGCACTTGGGATCGAGGATGCGGACCGGCAACCGGTCCGGATTGAAGGCCGCGAGCGAGAAGCACATGGCGACCCGGTGGTCGTCGTAGGTGTGGATGCTGGCGCGCCGCCAGTGGCCGGGCGGCAGCGGTTCGATGCGGATGAAGTCCGGGCCGGCCTCGACGGTGGCGCCGAGCTTGCGCAGTTCGGCCGCCATGGCGTCGATGCGGTCGGTTTCCTTCACGCGCCAGCTGGCAATGTTGCGCAGCGTGCTGGGGCCATCGGCGTACAGCGCCATGGCGGCCAGCGTCATCGCGGCGTCGGGGATGTGGTTGGCGTCGATGTCGATGGCGCGCAACGGCCAGGCGCCGCGCTCGATCTGCAGCCAGTTGGGGCCGCTGGTGACCTGCGCGCCCATCTGCCGTGCGGCCTCGACGAAGCGGATGTCGCCCTGGATGGAGTCCGCGCCCACGCCTTCGATCTTCAAGCCATTTTGGCCTGGAAGGCCCGCCGCTATTGCGCCAAGCGCTATGAAATAGCTAGCAGAGGAGGCATCCGCCTCGACATGGATGTCGCCCGGGGACCGGTACTGCGCGCCGGCCGGAATGACGAAGCGCGACCAGCCGTCGCGCTGCACGTCGATGCCGAAGCGCGCGAGCAGGTTGAGCGTGATCTCGATGTAGGGCTTGGAGATCAGCTCGCCGATCACGTCGATGGTGATGGGACGCGAGGCCGCCGCCAGCGGAAGCGCAAGCAGGAGCGCCGTGAGGAACTGGCTCGACACGTCGCCGCGCACGCGGATCGGCGCATCCAGCTGCAGCGCCGCGGCGCTGACGGGCCGGATACGCAGCGGCGGGTAGCCGGGGTTGCCGAGGTACTCGACCTGGCAGCCCAACTGCACCAGCGCGTCGACCAGGTCGCCGATCGGGCGCTCGTGCATGCGCGGTACGCCGCGCAGTTCGAAGTCGCCCCCCAGCAGGGCCAGCGCGGCAGTCAGCGGCCGCATGGCGGTCCCGGCATTGCCGAGGAAGAGCGACAGGGCGCGCTGGCGCACGTCGTCGCCCAGGCGGCCGCCGAGCCCTTCGATGCGCAGCACGCCGCCATCGCGATCCAGGCCGCAGCCGAGCGTTGCCAGCGCGTCCAGCATCACGCGCGTGTCGTCCGAGTCGAGCAGGTCGTGGACGGTCGTGCTGCCCTGCGCCAGCGCGGCCAGCAACAGCACGCGATTGGAGATGCTCTTGGAGCCCGGCAGGCGAACCGTGCCGCCGGCCGCCACGAGCGGCGGGACGTCGAGAAAAGGAGTGGCGTACATCGTCAGTCGTTGCCCGGCGCGCTGGGCGTCGCCAGCTGCCATTGGGCGCGGGTGCGGCTGGCGGCGGCGATCGCCTGCTCCAGCGAGTTCCCATCGCCGGCGGCAATGAGCGCTTCCATCTGCAACAGCGCCTTGCGGAAAGCCTGGGACTGCAGCAGCACCTGCTCGCGGTTGGCCAGCAGCACGTCGCGCCACATGGCGGGGTCGCTGGCGGCGATGCGCGAGAAGTCGCGAAAACCGCTGCCCGCCAGGGCGAGGAACTGCGATCCGTCGGGCTGCCCGGCGATGGCGTTGGTGAAGGCGAAGGCCAGCAGGTGCGGCAGGTGGCTCACCGCCGCGAAGGCGGCGTCGTGGGCCTCGGGCGTCATGTGGACGACCTTGGCACCGATGCCGGTCCACACCTGGGATGCCCGCTGGAGGTTGGCGCGCCGGGTGGACTGGACCGGCGTCAGCACCACCTGCCGATCGACGAAGAGGGCGGCGTCGGCATGCTCCACGCCCGAGAGTTCCTTGCCCGCGATCGGGTGGGCGGGCACGAAGTGCGACAGCTGCTGCTGAAGGCCCCGCTCGGCGGCGGCGATCACGTCCCGCTTGGTCGAGCCCACGTCCATGACCATGGCGTTGTCCGCGATGCCGTGGCGGATCGCCTTGAAGGTCGCTTCGGATGCTGCGACGGGCACGGCGATGAGCACCAGGTCGGCGCCCGAGACGGCGAGCAGGGCGGACGGCGCCGCCACGTCGATCACGCCGAGCTGACGGGCGCGTTCCGTGGTCGACGGCGACTTGCTGTAGCCCACCACCCGCTTGACCAGGCGCGCCTGCTTGAGCGCCAGCGCGAACGAGCCGCCGATGAGGCCGCAGCCGATCAGGCCGAGTTGATCGAACATCAGGCCTCCGCCGGGCCGCCCCAAGGCAGGCCTGCGTCCCCTTGGGGGGGCGCGATACACGGAGTGATGAGCGCGGGGGCCGACATCTCAGGCCTTCACCGGGTAGGCGCCGATGACCTTGTAGAACGCGCACAGCGCGCGCAGTTCGGCCAGTGCCGCCGCGACGTGGGGCTGGCTCGGGTGTCCGTCCAGGTCGATGTAGAAGTAGTAGTCCCACTGGCCGGTGCGCGCGGGCCGGGACTCGAAGCGCGTCATCGACACGTTGTGCGTCTTCAGGGGCACGAGCAGGTCATGCACGGCGCCAGGGCGGTTCGGCACCGAGACCACGAGGCTCGTGCAATCGCGGCCCGAGGCCGGCGGCATGGCCAGCGTCGCGGGCAGGGTGATGACGGCGAAGCGCGTACGGTTGTAGGCGTCGTCCTGGATCGCATGGGCCACGATGTGCAGGCCGTACTCGGTGGCGGCACGTTCGCTGGCCAGGCCGGCCCAGGCCGGGTTGGTGGCCGCGAGGCGCGCGCCTTCGGCGTTGCTCGAGACGGCGCGCCGCTCGGCCTGGGGCAGATGCTTGGCGAGCCAGCCCTGGCACTGCGCCAGCGCCTGGGGGTGGGCCAGCACGGCCTCGATGCCGTCGAGCGAGCTGACCTGGCGCAGCAGGTTGTGGCGCACCAGCAGGCTCACTTCGCCGACCACGTGCGTGGGCGACTGCAGGAACATGTCGAGCGAGCGGGTGACCACGCCCTCGTTGGAGTTCTCCACGCCCACGACGCCGTACTGCGCACTGCCACTGGCCGTGGCGTGGAACACTTCGTCGAAGCTGGCACAGTAGACCAGGTCCGCGGCGCCACCGAAGTACTCGATGGCCGCCTGTTCGCAGAAGGTGCCCTCGGGTCCCAGCACCGCCACGCGCTGCGGTGATTCGAGGGCCAGGCAAGCCGACATGATCTCGCGCCAGATGGCCGCGACATGTGCGCTCTTGAGCGGGCCTGCGTTGTTGCGCCGGACCTTCTCGATCACCTGCGCCACGCGATCGGGTCGGAAGAAGGGCGTGCCTTCCCGCTTCTTGACCTCGCCGACCAGCTCCGCCACGCGCGCACGTGCGTTGAGCAGCTGCAGCAGCTGGTCGTCGAGCGCGTCGATCTGCACCCGCAGATCGGCGAGGCTGGCAGAGGATTCGATGGAGGGGGGCGAGTCGGCGGGAGAGGTCATCGGGCGCGCGTGCATTCAGGCATGCAATCGCTCGAATTCTCTCATGTAGGCGACCAGCGCCTGGACCCCTTCCAGCGGCATCGCGTTGTAGATGCTGGCGCGCATGCCGCCCACCGACTTGTGGCCCTTGAGCTGCAAAAGGCCGGCAGCGCGGGCACCTTCCAGGAAGTCGGCGTTGCGGCTGTCGTCGGCGAGGAAGAAGGGCACGTTCATGCGCGAACGGCAGCCGACATCGACCCGGTTGCTGTAGAAGGACGAGCCGTCGATGGCGTCGTAGAGCAACTTCGCCTTGGCGGCATTGCGCCGGGCCATCGCCTCGACGCCGGTCAGCTCGCCTTCCTTCTGCGCCAGCAGCCACTGGAAGGTGAGGCCGGCGACGTAGATTCCCCAGGTCGGCGGGGTGTTGTACATCGACTGGTTGTCGGCGACCGTGCGGTAGTTGAAGGCGCTCGGGCAGATGTCCAGCGCGTGGCCCAGGAGCTCGTCACGCACCACGACCAGCGTGAGGCCGGCCGGGCCGAGGTTCTTCTGCGCGCCACCGAAGGCCAGTCCGACCCGCGACCAGTCCACAGGTCGCGAAGCGACGTGCGACGAGAAGTCGATGACCAGCGGGGCGGAACTGCCCAGGGCCTTCAAATCCGGAAGCTCCTGGAATTCGATGCCGTTGATCGTTTCGTTGGAGCACAGGTGCACGTAGGAGGCGCCGTCGCTGAGCTGCCAGCCGGCCGGGTCGGGCAGGCTCAGGTGCCCGCCTTCGGCATTGCTGGCGGCGATGCGCGCATCGCAGTAGCGCTGGGCTTCCTTGTGCGACTTCACGCTCCAACTGCCGGTGACGACGAAGTCGACGGTGCCGCCCCGTGACAGGTTCAGCGGCACGATGGCGTTCTCGCCCAGGCCGCCACCCTGCATGAAGAGGATGTGGAACTGCTCGGGCACATGCAGCAGGCGCCGCAGGTCGCCCTCCGCCCGCGCGAGGATCTCGCCGAACTCCTTGCCCCGGTGGCTCATCTCCATCACGCCCATGCCGCTGCCATGCCAGTCGAGCATCTCGGCGGCAGCCTGCTGCAGCACGGCCTCCGGCATCATGGCCGGGCCGGCGGAGAAGTTGTAGGGGCGGCGGGGCAAGGTCGTGGTCACTTCTTGGCAGGTGCCTTGGCGCCGCCCGACTTGGGTGCAGCCTGGCCGCCGTCGGTCGGGGCGCCGATGGCCTTGGCCACGTCGACGTTGAGCTTCTCGACCTTGGGTTCGAGCGTGCTGCGCAGGTCGCCGATGATCTTCTGGCCCAGGGCCTGCTGCATCTTGCCGCTGGTCTCGGCGAACTTGCGGCTCACCGGCGAGTTGAGCCAGGCCATCAGCGTCTTGAGTTCGTCCTCGGTGAAGTCCTGCTCGAGGATCGGCGTCACGACGCCGGGGAACACCTGGGCAGCCTTGTCGCGCACGATCGGGAAGGTCGCGTCGTAATACTTGCGGAATTCCTCGTCGGCGGCCTTGGCGGCGGCATCGCGCTTGTCCGCCGCAACGCGGGTGTTCAGGTACTCGGAGGCGGCCGCGGCGACCGGATCGGAGGTGCTCTGGACGATGCCGCGGGCCATCATTTCGACCGCGGGCTTCTGGACGTCGAGGAACTGCTTGATGAGCGTCGCCTTGTCCTGGGCCCAGCCGGCGGTGGCGGCGGAAGCGAGGGTGGTGGCCAGCAGGATGTGTTTGAGTCTTTTCATTGAGTGTTCTCCGTGGATGGGTTGGAAGAGTCGTCGCCGTCTGCGGCGCCGTTGGCATCGTTTTCCACGATGCGTTGCAGACCGCTGAGCTTGGCGCCTTCGTCGAGGCCGATGAGGGTGACGCCTTGCGTGGCCCGGCCGAGTTCACGGATTTCGGCCACGCGGGTGCGCACCAGCACGCCCTTGTCGGTGATGAGCATGATCTCGTCGTCCGCATGGACCAGCGTGGCGGCGACGACCTTGCCGTTGCGCTCGCTTTGTTGGATCGCGATCATGCCTTTGGTTCCCCGGCCATGGCGCGTGTATTCGACGATGCTCGTGCGCTTGCCGTAGCCGTTCTCGGTGGCGGTGAGCACGCTCTGCTGCTCGTCTTCGGCCACCAGCATGGCGATCACGCCCTGGCCTTCCTCGAGCATCATGCCGCGCACGCCGCGGGCGTTTCGGCCCATCGGACGCACGTCGTTCTCGTCGAAGCGCACGGCCTTGCCGCCGTCCGAGAACAGCATCACGTCGTGCTGGCCGTCGGTCAGCGCCGCGCCCACGAGGTAGTCGCCCGCATCGAGGTCCACGGCAATGATGCCGGCCTTGCGCGGGTTGCTGAACTCGTCCAGCGCCGTCTTCTTCACCGTGCCCATCGAGGTCGCCATGAAGATGTACCGGTCGGCCGGGAAGTTGCGCGTCTCGCCCGTGAGCGGCAGCACGACGTTGATCTTCTCGCCCTCGGCGAGCGGGAACATGTTGACGATCGGACGCCCGCGCGAGTTGCGCGAACCGGCCGGCACTTCCCACACCTTGAGCCAGTACAGGCGGCCGCGGTTGGAGAAGCACAGGATGTAGTCGTGCGTGTTGGCGATGAAGAGCTGGTCGATCCAGTCGTCTTCCTTGGTCGCCGTCGCCTGCTTGCCGCGGCCGCCGCGCTTCTGGGCGCGGTATTCGCTCAGCGGCTGGCTCTTGATGTAGCCGCTGTGGGAAAGGGTCACGACCATGTCGGTCGGCGTGATCAGGTCTTCGGTCGACAGGTCGTAGGCGCTGTGCTCCACCTGGCTGCGGCGCGCACCCAGCTTGGTCTGTCCGAACTCCTGCTTGAGGCTCGTGAGCTCGTCGCCGATGATGGTCGACACGCGCTCGGGGCGGGCGAGGATGTCGAGCAGGTCGTCGATCTCCGACATCACCTCTTTGTACTCGGCCACGATCTTGTCCTGCTCCAGGCCGGTCAGGCGCTGCAGGCGCATCTGCAGGATTTCCTGGGCCTGCGTTTCGGACAGGCGGTACAGGCCGTCGCTGTGCAGGCCGTACTCGCGCTCGAGCCCTTCGGGGCGGTAGTCGTCGGCATTCACCGTGCCGCCGTCGGCCCGCGAGCGGGTCAGCATCTCGCGCACCAGCTTGCTGTCCCACGAGCGCGCCATCAGCTCGGCCTTGGCCACCGGCGGAGTGGGGGCGTTGCGGATGATGGCGATGAAGTCGTCGATGTTGGCCAGCGCCACCGCCAGGCCTTCCAGGACGTGGCCGCGGTCGCGCGCCTTGCGCAGGTTGAAGACCGTGCGGCGGGTGACGACCTCGCGCCGGTGCTGCAGGAAGACCTGGATCAGGTCCTTCAGGTTGCACAGCTTCGGCTGGCCGTCGACCAGCGCCACCATGTTGATGCCGAAGGTGTCCTGCAGCTGGGTCTGCTTGTAGAGGTTGTTGAGCACGACTTCGGGGACCTCGCCGCGCTTGAGCTCGATCACCAGCCGCATGCCCGACTTGTCGGACTCGTCCTGGATGTGGCTGATGCCCTCGAGCTTCTTCTCGTGCACCAGTTCGGCCATCCGCTCCTGCAGCGTCTTCTTGTTGACCTGGTAGGGCAGCTCGTCGACGATGATCGCCTGCCGCTGGCCACGGTCGATGTCCTCGAAGTGGCACTTGGCACGCATCACCACCTTGCCGCGGCCGGTGCGGTAGCCGTCCTTCACGCCGTTGATGCCGTAGATGATGCCGGCGGTCGGGAAGTCCGGGGCCGGGATGATCTCCATCAGCTCGTCGATCGTCGCCTCGGGCTGGCGCAACAGGTGCAGGCAGGCGTCCACCACTTCGTTGAGGTTGTGTGGCGGAATATTCGTCGCCATGCCCACCGCAATACCGCCGGAACCATTCACCAGCAAATTCGGCAATTTGCTCGGCAAAACGATCGGCTCTTTTTCGCTGCCGTCGTAATTCGGGCCGAAATCGACTGTTTCCTTGTCGATATCCGCCAGCATTTCGTGCGCAATTTTTGCCAGGCGAATTTCGGTGTATCGCATGGCCGCGGCGTTGTCCCCGTCCACGGAGCCGAAATTGCCCTGGCCGTCCACCAGCATGTGGCGCATCGAGAAATCCTGCGCCAGCCGCACGATCGTGTCGTAGACCGACTGGTCGCCGTGCGGGTGGTACTTGCCGATCACGTCGCCCACGATGCGCGCCGACTTCTTGTAAGGCCGGTTCCAGTCGTTGTTCAGTTCGTGCATCGCGTACAGCACGCGCCGATGGACAGGCTTCAAGCCGTCGCGGGCGTCCGGGAGCGCTCGTCCCACGATCACGCTCATGGCGTAGTCGAGGTAGCTGCGCCGCATTTCCTCTTCGAGACTGATGGGCAGGGTTTCTTTGGCGAACGAGGTCATGCAGGGGCGGTCGGGCGACGGGAACCCACGATTTTACGTCCTGCGCCCTGTCGTAACGCCGCAACACAAGGCCCGGATTCCGCCTCAGTCCTACGCTTTGGCGCCCTGGCACGACCGGTTTGGGAAAGACCCTATGGCACAATCATCTGAACGTTTTGGGTGGTGGTCACTTGAGACGTCCTTGTTTCGCAGCGCGGCTGCGGCTTTTTCCCCCAAGAGGAGAACCATGAAGAAACTGAATAAAGTGGCGATGATGTTTGCAGTCGCTGCGCTCGCCACGGCCGCCGGCGCGCAGACCCGTGTCACCGCTGCAAACGGCGGTCCCGTGATCGACAACTGGCAGAACGGCACTGGCGAACTGGTCTGGAAGAACGGCACCAACGAACTGTGCTGGCGTGATGCCAACTGGACCCCCGCCACCGCTGCCGTCGGCTGCGACGGCGCTCTGGTCCCCGCACCCGCTGCGACGCCTGCCGCCCCGGCTGCTCCCGCTGCTCCGGCTGCTCCTCCGGTCGCCGCCTCGAAGGTCACCTTCGCTGCCGACGCCTTCTTCGACTTCGACAAGTCGGTGCTCAAGCCCGAAGGCCGCGCGAAGCTGGACGATCTGGTCTCGAAGATCCGCGGCATCAACCTCGAAGTCATCATCGCTGTCGGCCACACCGACTCGATCGGTAGCGTCGCGTACAACCAGCGCCTGTCGGTGCGTCGTGCCGAAGCCGTCAAGGCCTACCTGGTCAGCAAGGGCATCGAGCGCAACCGCGTGTACACCGAAGGCAAGGGCAAGAGCCAGCCGGTCGCGGACAACCGCACCAAGGAAGGCCGCGCAAAGAACCGCCGCGTGGAAATCGAAGTGGTCGGCACCCGCCCCAACTGATCCACAAGCTTCGGCTTTCAAGAACCCCGCTTCGGCGGGGTTTTTTTATTTCCGGGCCACCACGTCGTGGTCCGACCTGTCGCCCGCGCCCGCGCGTGCGACTTGATAATCTGCCGACATGACCGACAACCTCAATGCCGACCCTGCGGAGTTGGCGAAATTCTCCGAACTCGCGCACCGCTGGTGGGACCTCGACAGCGAATTCAGACCCCTGCATGAAATCAATCCGCTCAGGCTCGAGTGGATCGAATCGCAAGTGCCCCTGGCGGGGCGTCGCGTGCTGGATGTGGGCTGCGGCGGTGGCATCCTGGCCGACTCGATGGCGCGTCGCGGCGCGGACGTGCTGGGCATCGACCTCGCCTCGAAGGCCTTGAAGGTGGCCCAACTGCATGCGCTGGAGGCGGGGACCCGCGGCGTCAAATACCGTGAGGTCAGCGCCGAAGCCCTGGCGGCCGAGGCGCCTGCCAGCTTCGATGTGGTGACCTGCATGGAGATGCTGGAGCACGTGCCCGATCCCGCCTCCGTGGTCCAGGCCTGCGCCGACCTGGTCAAGCCTGGCGGTTGGGTGTTCTTTTCCACCATCAACCGCAACGCGAAAGCCTTCCTCCTGGCCATCGTTGGCGCCGAGTACGTGCTTGGCATGCTGCCGCGCGGCACGCACGAGTACCGCAAGCTGCTCCGACCCAGCGAACTGGCCGCGCATTGCCGTGCCGCAGGGCTCGACCTCGGCCCGATGCGCGGCATGGCGTACAACCCGGTCACGCGGCGCTACTGGCTGAACGCCGACACCGGTGTGAACTACCTTGTGGCGACGCGCAAGCCGGCGGTGGCCGAATGAGCACGTGGCGTCCACGTGCGGTGCTGTTCGATCTCGACGGCACCCTGATCGACAGCGCTCCCGATCTGGGGGCTGCCGCCGACAAGATGCGCACCGATCGCGGCCTGGCCTCGCTTCCCCTGGACAACTACCGGCCCATGGCCGGCGCCGGTGCCCGCGGGATGCTGGGCGTGGCCTTCGGCATCACACCCGAGGCGCCGGAGTTCGCCGCCTTGCGTGAGGAGTTCTTCCAGAACTATGAAGCGCGCATGCTGGACAACACCTTCATCTTCGACGGGGTGGCGGAACTGATCGCGGAACTTCGCAACGCAGGGCTCGCGTGGGGCGTGGTCACCAACAAGTCCAGGCGCTTCACCGAACCGCTCACGGCGTCGCTGCCGTTGTTCGGCAGTGCCGGTGCCATCGTGAGCGGCGACAGCACGCCGTATGCCAAGCCGCATCCGGAGCCGCTGTTCGAAGCCGCGCGCCGCCTCGGTCTGCCAGCGACGGACTGCGTGTACGTGGGAGACGACGAGCGCGACATGGTGGCTGGCCGCGCTGCGGGCATGCGCACCATCGCCGCGACCTATGGTTACCTGGGCGCCGACGCCGACACCACCCTCTGGGAAGCCAATGCCGCGATCGCCGCGCCGCTCGAGCTCTTGAAATGGCTGCGCGCGGACTAAAATACCGATTCCAGGGGCTGCACTGGTTTCGACGTGGGTTCGGGATCGCAGCGGGGCATGTCGAGCTGAATGCGCTCGTTAAACAGATTCAAACAAACTAACTGCAAACGACGAACGTTTCGCACTCGCCGCTTAAACCCGGTGAGCCTTGCAACAGTTGGCCGATGGGCTGGGCAAGGGGGCGTTAGAGCAATCTGACGCCTCCCGGCTGCAAGGTTAATTACATTGGCTGGCCGCCGTCCGGGCACCTTGGGCGGCGGCGAGATTCAAGGGTGCTGGCGGCCGGTGGAGCGTGCGACTGCGCGACGCCGGTGGCGAGATCCAAATCAGATCGCTAAACATGTAGAACTGCGCGACGATGGCTTGCGGACGGGGGTTCGAATCCCCCCAGCTCCACCACACGGCAAGGGCCGGATTCCCACGAATCCGGCCCTTTTTTTGTTGCTCGGTCGCCGATGGGCGGGCTTATAGTCGGCGCTCCTTGCCGTGCCCGGTGCCTTGCCGGGCTCGCATGCGCAGCGAAAACAAGAACGTTCCGACCACATCACGCCGAGGGACCCACCGCATGTCGGATGCACTGACCAGCACGATCACGTCGTACTACGACAGCGTTCCCTACGATTCCCACCCCTTCCCCCAGAGCTCGATCGAACACCTCGAGGCCCTGGCCTGGCTGTTCGGCCTGGAAGCCCCCGCGCTGGCGCGCGCGCGGGTGCTCGAACTGGGCTGTGCCTCCGGCGGCAACCTGATCCCGATGGGGGCCCGGCATCCACAGGCGAAGCTGCTGGGCGTGGACCTGTCCCCGGTGCAGGTCAGCCAGGGCCAGCAACTGCTGGCTCACGTTCGCGTGCCGAACGTCGAGCTGCGTACGCTGAGCATCACCGACATCGGCGAAGACTTCGGCGAGTTCGACTACATCATCTGCCACGGGGTCTACAGCTGGGTGCCCGAGCCGGTGCAGGAAGCCATCCTGCGCGTGTGCTCCCGCAACCTCGCCGCCGATGGCGTGGCCTACATCAGCTACAACGTCTATCCCGGCTGGAAGGCGCGCGAGATCGTCCGCGACGCGATGATCCTGCGCGGCGGGCCGCGCGACACGCCGCAAGAGAAGCTCTCGTACGCACGCGGCATGCTCGAGTTCCTCGAGGGCTCCGCCAAGCCCGACAGCGTGCTGAAGAAAACGCTGGAGGAGGCCATGCCCATCGTGCGGGCCTCGCACGACTCCTACCTGCTGCACGAGTTCCTCGAGCCGTGCAACGCTCCCTGCTATTTCAAGGAGTTCGTCGGTCGCGCCGACGCCCAGGGCCTGAGCTACCTGTGCGACGCCGAGCCCTCGACCATGTTCGTGCAGAACTACGGCGACAAGGTGCGCGAGCCCCTGCTGCGCGAATGCGGCGGCAGCCAGATCCTCATGGAGCAGTACCTGGACTTCCTGGTCAACCGGACCTTCCGCCAGACGCTGCTGGTCAAGCAGTCGCGCAATGGCGACATCCGCTATCGCCTCGATCGCGAGCGGCTGCGCAAGCTCCACTACGCGGGCGTCTTCACGGCCGCCGACGGGTCTGCGCTCACCCTCGACGCGCGCGAGCAGCCGAGCAACGCCATTCACAACCTCAAGATCACGCTGCGCCTGCCGGTCCACAAGGCGGTGGCGCAGGTGCTGGACGAGCGCTATCCCGCCACGGTGCCGGTCGATGCCCTGGTCGAAGCCGTGTCCGCACGCATCGGCGAGCCGCATGCGGCGGTCGAAGTCGCGGTGGTCTCGATGCTCGAGGAGCTCCTGATCTTCGGCGCGGTGCGCATCCGCCGCACGCCGGTCGTCACTGCTGCGGACGTCGCGGCGACACCGCAGGCGCTGATGTCGGTGCGGCAGTCGCCCGGCCTGCCGCTGGCCGCCGGTCAGGGCGCCAGCGTGTGCAACCAGTGGCATGAGCCGGTGGGCCTGTCCCTGCTGGAGCGCTGCGTGTTGCCCCTGCTCGATGGAGCGCACACCCACGAACAACTGGTCGAGCACCTCGAGTCCGAGGCGCGGGCCGACCGCCTGCGCTTCATCAAGGACGACCAACCGATCACCGACGAGGCCGAGCTGCACGAGTTCACGCGCCAGCAGGTCGAGCTCGTGCTCAAGGACCTGCGCCGCAAGGCGCTGCTGATCGCCTGAGCGCGGCCGATGCACCGATTCCTTCACGCTTCGAATTTCTCATCGCCGGGCCGCCCCATGATGAAAAGCGCCCCTGTGCGGGGCAGCGAAGCTCGCGCAGCAGGGCGCGTGGAGGCTTTTCTTTTTTACAGGAGGCAACGATGAAGCAGTTTGCATGGACCCATTCGACGCGCGCCGCGCTGGCCGCTGCCCTCGCATTGGGCGCTGGTAGCCAGGCCATGGCGGCATCGCAGGCGCCGGTCATGGCCGAGAACGGCATGGTCGTCACGGCCCAGCACCTGGCCACCAAGGTCGGCGTGGACGTGCTCAAGCGCGGCGGCAACGCGGTCGATGCCGCGGTGGCCGTCGGCTACGCGCTGGCCGTGGTCTACCCCGCGGCCGGCAACCTCGGCGGCGGTGGCTTCATGACCATCCAGCTGGCCGACGGACGCAAGACCTTCCTCGACTTCCGCGAGAAGGCGCCGCTGGCGGCCAAGCCCGACATGTACCTTGACAAGGACGGCAACGTGGTCAAGGGCCTCTCGACCAAGGGCCACCTGGCCGTGGGCGTGCCCGGCAGCGTGTCGGGCATGGAGTACGCGCGCGGGAAGTACGGCACGCTGCAGCGCGCCGCGCTCATCAAGCCCTCCATCGACCTGGCCGAGAAGGGCTTCGTGCTCGAGCAGGGCGACATCGACATGTTCAATACCGCCACGGCCGACTTCAAGGCCGATCCGGCCACGGCGGCGATCTTCCTGAACAAGGGCGAGGCCTTCAAGGTCGGCGAGAAGATCGTGCAGAAGGACCTGGCCAGGACCTTGCGCGAGGTCAGCACCAAGGGCACCGACGGCTTCTACAAGGGCTGGGTGGCCAAGGCCATCGCCGACTCGAGCGCGGCGGGCAAGGGCATCATCACCACCGAAGACCTGGCGCAGTACAAGACGCGCGAGATGGCGCCCGTGGAATGCGACTACCGCGGCTACCGCGTGGTTTCGGCGCCGCCGCCGAGTTCGGGCGGCGTCATCATCTGCGAGATGCTCAACATCCTCGAGGGCTACCCGCTCAAGGACCTGGGCTGGCGCTCCGCCGAGGCCACGCACTACCAGATCGAGGCCATGCGCCACGCCTACGTGGACCGCAACAGCTACCTGGGCGACCCGGACTTCGTGAAGAACCCGCTCGATCGCCTGCTGGACAAGGGCTACGCCGAGAAGATCCGCGCCGTGATCGACCCGAAGAAGGCGGGCGTCTCCAAGGACATCAAGCCCGGCGTGGCGCCGCATGAAGGCAGCAACACCACCCACTACTCGATCGCCGACAAGTGGGGCAATGCCGTGTCGGTGACCTACACGCTCAACGACTGGTTCGGCGCCAAGGTCACGGCCGCCAGGACGGGCGTGCTGCTGAACAACGAGATGGACGACTTCACCTCGAAGGTGGGCGTGCCCAACCTCTACGGCCTGGTGCAGGGCGAGGCCAACAAGATCGAGCCGGGCAAGCGGCCGCTCTCGTCGATGAGCCCGACCATCGTGAGCAAGGACGGCAAGCCCGTCATGGTCGTCGGCACGCCGGGCGGCAGCCGCATCATCACCGCCGTGATGCTCACCATGATCAACGCCATCGACTACGGCATGAACGTGCAGGAGGCCGTCGATGCGCCCCGCTTCCACCAGCAGTGGCTGCCCGACGTCACCAACGTCGAGGCCTATGCGCTGAGCCCCGACACGCGCAGGATCCTCACCGACATGGGCCACAACCTGGGCGTGCCGCAACCGGCCAACCACCTGGCCGCGATCATCGTCGGCGCGCCCTCGCTGGGCGGCAAGCCGGTGGGCAACAACCGCTTCTACGGCGCCAACGATCCGCGCCGCAACACGGGGCTGGCGCTGGGCTACTGACCCGCGTTCTCGCCCCGGGCGGCCGCGCTCCTCGTGGCGCGGCCGCCTTGTCGTTCTTGGACATGCTTGATGGAACTTCAGGACCTCCTCTACAGCCAGGGCTTCGGCACGCGTCGCGTCTGTGCCGGCCTCATTCAACAGGGTTTCGTGGCTGTGGACGGCGTGGATGCTGCGCAGCCAGCTACGGATTTGATAGCAACCGACGGCCTGCGCTTCACCGTGCAGGGCACGCCGTGGGAGTACCACGGCAAGGCCTACCTGATGCTGCACAAGCCGGCCGGCACCGAGTGCTCGCAGAAGCCCTCGGCCTGGCCCAGCGTCTACACCCTGCTGCCCGCGCCGCTGCGGCAGCGCCCCGTCAAGGGCGGGCAACCCGGCGTGCAGGCCATCGGCCGGCTCGACCAGGACACGACCGGCCTGCTGCTGCTCAGCGACGACGGCCAGTTCATCCATCGCATGGCCTCGCCGAAGCACCATGTGCCCAAGGTCTACGAGGCGACGACCGCCGATGCGCTCACCGAGGCGCAGATCGGGCACCTGCTGGCCGGCGTGGTGCTCGACGACGATCCGAAGCCGGTGCGGGCGGCCGCGGCCGAAGCGGTGGACACGCACCACCTGCGCCTCACGCTCACCGAGGGCAAGTACCACCAGGTCAAGCGCATGGTCGCGGCCGTGGGCAACCGCGTCACGGCGCTGCACCGCAGCGCCATCGGCGGCCTGGTGCTGCCGGCCGACCTGGCGCCCGGGCAATGGCGCTGGCTGAGGCCCGAGGACCTGCAGGCGGTGCGGCTTTCGGGCCCGGCCTGACGCGCGGCGCGCGCCTGCCGTCCGGCCATCGCGAGGGCCTGTCCTGTCGGCGGCGCGGCGCCCTCGCTCGTTAAACTTCCCAGTCCCTTTCCGGAGCCGTGTCTTGCGCCTGTCCGTTCGCTCCCTGAGCCGCCTTGCGGCTCTTTTCGTTTGTCTGCTGGCCTGCGCGGCCGCTCCGGCCCAACCGGCCGCTCCGGCCACTGCGGCGGCGCCGCCGCTCTTCGTGCTCAATTCGCTCGATGCCTCGGTCAGCCTGATCGATCCCGGCACCTGGAGCGAACGCAACCGGGTCGCGGTGGGCAAGGAGCCGCACCACATCTACATGACGCCGGACCAGAAGTCGGTGATCGTGGCCAACTCGGCCGGCGACTCGCTGACCTTCTTCAACCCGCGCACGGGCGAGATCCAGCGCACGGTCTACGGCATCATCGACCCGTACCAGCTGCAGTTCTCGCCCGACATGAAGTGGTTCGTGACCGCCGGCAACCGGCTCAACCACGTCGACGTCTACCGCTGGGACGGCAGCAACCTGCAGCTGGCCAAGCGCATCCCCACCGGCAAGACGCCCAGCCACATCTGGATCGACGGCAAGAGCACGGTGGCCTACGTCACCATGCAGGACAGCGACGAGCTCATCGCCGTCGACCTCGCCACCCAGGCCATCCGCTGGCGCATCCCCACCGGGCCGATGCCGGCCGACGTGTTCGGCATCCACGACGGCAAGACGCTGCTGGTCGGCCTGACCGGCGGCGACGGCGTGCAGGTCTTCGACGTGGCGGGCAAGGAGCCCAAGCTGGTCGGCAAGATCTCCACCGGCAAGGGCGCGCATGCCTTCCGCTCGGCGGGCGACGGCAAGTCGGTGTTCGTGAGCAACCGCGTCGCCAACTCGATCAGCCGCATCGACATCCCCACGCTCACGGTGGCCGCCACCTACCCGGTGCCCGGCGGCCCGGACTGCATGGACGTGTCGGCCGACGGCAAGACGCTCTTCGTCACCTCGCGCTGGGCCAAGAAGCTCAGCGTGGTCGACCTCACGGCGGGCAAGGTGGTGCGCACGGTCAACGTGGGCCGCTCGCCCCACGGTGTGTGGACGGTCGAACATGCCAAGGTCCGCTGATTTCCGGCCTGCCCGCGCGCTGCGGCAAGGCGCGTCGATTGCTACGTTTTTCATAGCGGCTTGCGCAGGATCCGCGGGCGCTGCAGCCCAGAATGACTGCGACAAGCCGGTCTACCTGACCTTCGACACCGGCCACATGGGCATCGCGCCGCTGGTGGCCGAGGTGCTCAGGCGGCAGGACGTGAAGGTCACCTTCTTCGCCGCCGCCGAGAAGACGCAGGACGGCGGCGACAGCCTGGACAACCACTGGGCGCCGTGGTGGAAGGCGCGCGCGGCCGAGGGGCACGAGTTCGGCTCGCACACCTACGACCATGCGTACTGGCGCGGGGACGTGAAAGGGGTGGATGCCAGGTTCCGGATCCAGCCCAGCGCCGGCGCGTACGCGGGACGCACCTTCACCTGGGACGCGGCGCAGTACTGCGAAGAGATCAAGCGCTCGACCGACCGGCTGGCGCACATCACCGGCAAGAAGCCGCTGCCGCTGTTCCGCGCGCCCGGCGGCAAGACCTCGCCGCGCCTGCTGGCGGCGGCCAAGAGCTGCGGCTTCGCGCACGTCGGCTGGTCGCCGGCCGGCTTCCTGGGCGACGAACTGCCCAGCGACAAGTACCCCAACGACAAGCTGCTGTCGCAGGCGCTGGAACACATCCGGCCCGGCGACATCCTGCTGGCGCACCTGGGCATCTGGTCGCGCCAGGACCCGTGGGCGCCGGCCGACCTGGAGCCGCTGATCGTGGGCTTGAAGGCCAAGGGCTTCTGCTTCCGCACGCTGCGCCAGCATCCGGCGTACCGCGAGTGGATCGCCGCGCACCCGTGAAAGCGCGCGGTCAGCTTGCCGGGTTTACTATGAAATCGATAGCTGCTCGCGCCCATCCGCTGGACGACACAGCCACTTTGTATCCATGAAATTGCTAAGACGCATCTTGGTGATCGAAGCGCCTGGCCCGGGCCGTGGCGGGAGCCGCGCGTGATCGAGTGGTTCACCGACCAGTTCGCCGCCGTGCAGCAGTGGCTGTTCGAGGCGGTGGTGCAGCCGCTGGTCTTCGCGGCCGGCCTGGGCGGATGGACCGAGGACGCCTTCGACGCCACCGGCTGGCTGCTCGTGGGCGTGATCCAGATCCTGATCCTGGTGGTGGTGATCGGCCCGCTGCAGCGCTGGCGTCCGGTGGAGCCGGTGCGCGACCGGCAGGCCATCCGCATCGACATCCTCTACACCCTGATCCACCGGCTGGGCCTGTTCCGCCTGGTCCTGTTTTTCGCCGTCACGCCGCTGTTCGATGCGCTCCTGGGCGAGTTGCGCGGGGCCGGGTGGGGCACCCTGCACCTGGACGAGTTGTGGCCCGGCGTGACCGACATCCCCTGGGTGGCCTTCGCGATCTACCTGGTGGTGCTGGACTTCGTCGAGTACCTCATCCACCGCGGCCAGCATCGTTTCAACTGGTGGTGGAGCCTGCACGCGCTGCACCATTCGCAGCGCCAGATGACGATGTGGAGCGACGACCGGAACCACCTGCTCGACGACCTGATCCACGACGCGATCATCGTGGCGGTGGCGCAGCTCATCGGCGTGGCGCCGGGGCAGTTCATCGCCGTGGTGGCCTTCACCCAGCTCAGCCAGAGCCTGCAGCACGCCAACCTGCGGCTGTCCTTCGGCCGCCTGGGCGAGCGCCTGTGGATCAGCCCGCGCTTCCACCGCCTGCACCACGCGATCGGCATCGGCCACGAATCGGAAGGGCCCAGGACGCTGGGAGGTCGCAACTTCGGTGTTCTGCTGCCCTGGTGGGACATGCTCTTTCGCTCCGCCAGCTTCGACGACCGCTACGACGCGACCGGCATCCGCGACCAGGTCGAGCCCGACGCGACCGGCCGCGTGCGCGACTACGGCCGCGGCTTCTGGGCCCAGCAGTGGCTGGGGCTGCGGCGGCTGGTCGGGCGCAGCTGAACGGACCTCGCGCGCAGCGGGGGAGCGTGGGGGC
>JAVHYA010000012.1:29357-29442 GCA_031119395.1 Pseudomonadota bacterium | reverse complement strand
CGGCTGGTCGGGCGCAGCTGAACGGACCTCGCGCGCAGCGGGGGAGCGTGGGGGCGGTGTCGCCGCCGCCGGGCCGCCCCAAGGC
>JAVHYA010000012.1:5604-29257 GCA_031119395.1 Pseudomonadota bacterium | reverse complement strand
GGCGAGCGGCCCCTCGGGGGGCAGCGGACCTCGCGCAGCGGGGGAGCGTGGGGGCGGTGTCGCCGCCGCCGGGCCGCCCCAAGGCGGCGAGCGGCCCCTCGGGGGGCAGCGGACCTCGCGCAGCGGGGGAGCGTGGGGGCCGTCATACCTTCCCCAGGTATGCTTTGACGGATGCGTCTCCTGCTCGATTCCTTCTGGCGCGCCGCGGCCTACTGCCTGCATCCGCGGGTCATCGTCCTGTCGCTGCTGCCCCTGGTGCTGATGGTGCTGCTGGCGCTGGGCCTGGGTTACCTGTACTGGGACGCCGCCGTCGCCTGGACGCGCGAGGCGCTCGACGCCTGGCCGCTGCTGGCCAGCTTCTGGGGCTGGATGTCGGGCCTGTTCTCCGGCGACGTGAAGACCTTCCTCGCGCCGCTGGTGGTGGTGCTGGCGCTCACGCCTGCGGTCGTGCTGGTGTCGTTGCTGATCGTGGCCGCCTTCATGGCGCCCGCCCTCACGCGCCTGGTGGCCGATCGGCGCTTCCCGACGCTCGAGAAGAAGAAGGGCGCCTCGCTGGTCCTCAGCGTCTTCCGCTCGCTCGGGCTGACCGTGCTCGCCGTCGTGGCATTGGTGGTGTCGATGCCGCTGTGGCTGATCCCGCCGCTGGTGCTGGTGCTGCCGCCGCTGATCTGGGGCTGGCTCACCGCACGGGTGATGGCCTTCGACGCGCTGGCCGACCACGCGAGCGCCGAGGAACGCAATGCGCTGCTGCGCCAGCACCGCTGGCCGCTGCTGGGCATCGGCGTGCTGTGCGGCTACCTGGGCGCGGCGCCGAGCATCGTCTGGGCCTCGGGCCTGCTCTTCGCGGCCGCCTTCTTCGTGCTGGTGCCGATCGCAATCTGGATCTACACCGTCGTCTTCGCCTTCTCGGCGCTCTGGTTCGCCCACTACACGCTGGACGCACTCGCGCAGTTGCGCGCACAACGCGCCGCCGCCGCGCTGGCGCCCGCGGCCGAGCCGGCCGCGCTGCCCGATGCATCGGGCGCCGAGCGCGCCGCACTTTCCCAATGGGGTTCGCCATGACCAACACCACCGGCAGTTCGGCTGCCGCACCGCGCGCCTTCGGGCTCATCATCGTCGGCGACGAGATCCTGTCCGGCAAGCGTGCCGACAAGCACCTGCCCAAGGTGATCGAACTGCTGGCCGCCCGCGGGCTGCCGCTGGCCTGGGCCGAATACGTGGGCGACGACCCGGTGCGCATCACCGCGGCGCTGCGCCGCGCCTTCGCCTCGGGCGACATCGTGTTCTCCACCGGCGGCATCGGTGCCACGCCCGACGACCACACGCGCCAATGCGCGGCGGCGGCGCTGGGCGTGCCGCTGGCGCTGCATCCGCAGGCCGAGGCACTGATCCGCGAGCGTATGCAGGACACGGCGCGCGAGCAGGGCGTGCCCTACGAGCCCGACCGGCCGGACAACGTGCACCGCCTCAACATGGGCGTGTTCCCCGAGGGCGCGGCCATCATCCCCAACCCGTACAACAAGATCCCCGGCTTCAGCGTGCGCGATGTGCACTTCGTGCCCGGCTTCCCGGTCATGGCCTGGCCCATGGTCGAGTGGGTGCTCGATACGCTCTACCCCGATCTGGCCAGCCCGCCGGGTGTGAGCGAGCGCTCCGTGATCGTTTTCGGTGCAATGGAGGCCAGCCTCACGCCGCTGATGCAGGCGGTGGAAGCGGCCTGTCCGGGCATCAAGGTGTTCAGCCTGCCGAGCGTGGATCACCCTCAGTACGGCCGCCATATCGAGCTCGGCGTGAAGGGCGATGCTGCGCGGCTCGAGGCCGCCTACGCGCAGCTCAAGGCGGGTCTGATCGATTTTGGTGCGTCCCTGGGCCCAGAGTTGGTGCGATGATCGCCAAGGCACCGTTTTGGGGTCATTCAGGTCTGCGGGCCGCCAAAAGGCGTATCGGGGCCGTGCGCCGCACCCGGTGAGAATGGGCATAGAACCTGCATTCCCCGAATCCGTTTTTCTCTCAACCAACCATCCAAACCAGGAGAACCTGATGGCCAAGACCGTCGCCGATGTACTGAAGCTCGTCAAGGAAAACGAGGTCAAGTTCGTCGACTTCCGATTCACCGACACCCGCGGCAAGGAACAGCACGTCACGGTGCCGATCAGCGCCTTCGACGAAGACAAGTTCTCCGCCGGCCATGCCTTCGACGGCTCCTCGGTGGCGGGCTGGAAGGGCATCGAAGCGTCGGACATGCAGCTCATGCCCGACCCGAACACGGCCAACATCGACCCGTTCTACGAAGAGACGACGCTGTTCATGCAGTGCGACGTGCTGGAACCGGCCGACGGCAAGCCCTATGACCGCGACCCGCGTTCGGTGGCCAAGAAGGCCGAGGCGTACCTGAAGTCCACCGGCCTGGGCGACACCGCCTACTTCGGCCCCGAACCCGAATTCTTCATCTTCGACGGCGTGCGCTGGAGCAACGAGCCCGGCCGCGTGTTCAGCGAGATCGAGGAATACGAAGCCCCCTGGAACAGCGGCGCCAAGCTCGAAGGCGGCAACCGCGGCCACCGTCCCACCACCAAGGGCGGCTACTTCCCCGTGCCCCCGGTCGACAGCACGCAGGACATGCGCGCCGAGATGGTCCTGGTGCTCGAGTCGCTGGGCATCCCGGTCGAAGTGTTCCACCACGAAGTGGCGGGCGCCGGCCAGAACGAGATCGGCACCAAGTTCTCGACGCTGGTGCAGCGCGCCGACTGGACGCAGGTCCTGAAGTACGTGGTCTGGAACGTGGCCAACACCTACGGCAAGACCGCGACCTTCATGCCCAAGCCCTACGCCGGCGACAACGGCTCGGGCATGCACGTGCACCAGTCGATCTGGAAGGACGGCAAGAACCTGTTCGCCGGCGACGGCTATGCCGGCCTGTCGGACACCGCCCTGTACTACATCGGCGGCATCATCAAGCACGCCCGCGCCCTGAACGCCATCACCAACCCCGGCACCAACAGCTACAAGCGCCTGGTGCCCGGCTTCGAAGCCCCGGTGAAGCTGGCCTACTCGGCCAAGAACCGCTCGGCCTCGATCCGCATCCCGTTCGTGAGCAACCCCAAGGGCCGCCGCATCGAGGCGCGCTTCCCCGATCCGTCGTCGAACCCCTACCTGTGCTTCTCGGCCCTGCTGATGGCCGGCCTGGACGGCATCGAGAACAAGATCCACCCGGGTGAAGCCGCCACCAAGGACCTGTACCACCTGCCGCCGGAAGAAGACGCGCTGGTGCCGACCGTGTGCCACAGCCTCGACCAGGCCCTGGAATACCTCGACAAGGACCGTGCCTTCCTCACCAAGGGCGGCGTGTTCACCGACTCGATGCTCGATGCCTACATCGACCTCAAGATGACCGAGGTGACGCGCTTCCGCATGGCGCCGCACCCGGTCGAGTTCGACATGTACTACTCGCTGTAAGGGCCCCCAGGGCTGGGCATGCCCAGCCCGTCCCCCGAGGGGAGCAAGAAAGCTTGGGGCGGCCCGGCGCTTTCTTTCCGTTTCCCTTCAGCGTTGCAAAAGGACGGCCTCGGCCGTCCTTTTTCGTTTGCAGGGGAACCGCCGGGAGGGCCCGTCGTCGAATTGCAAGAAAATGCAAGGCTCGACGCCTCCCACCGACCCGACCACCATGAAGACCTTGACCCTCGCCATCGCGCTGTTCGCATCGCTGGCCGGCCTGAGCGCGCAGGCGCAGGAGCGCGTCTGGCGCTGCGGCAACGAGTACACGAACAACGCCACCGATGCGCAACGCCGCGGCTGCAAGCTGATGGAAGGCGGCAACGTCACGGTGGTCCAGGGCACGCGGCCCTCGGGCGCATCCACCCCGTCGGCCGGCGGCTCCACGGGCAGCGCCGCCCGCGCGCCCGCCGGCAGCCCGCGCGTCGAGAGCGCCGACCAGCGTGCACGCGACAGCGATGCGCGCGCCGTGCTCGAGTCCGAGCTCAAGAAGGCGCAGGCCCGCCAGGCCGAGCTGCTCAAGGAATACAACAACGGCGAGCCCGAGAAGCAGGGCAGCGAATCCAAGAACTATCAGAAGTACCTGGACCGCGTCGCCGACATGAAGGCCCAGATCGCGCGCAACGAAAGCGACATCGCCGGCCTGCAGCGCGAGATCGGCCGCCTGCCGGCCAACCGCTGATGGCCTTCGGCAAGCCGGCGCCGGCCAGCAAGCGCTTCCAGGCCTTCGATCTGCTGGCGACGCTGATCGCCGTCATCCGCGACGACGGCGCGCTGCTGTTCGCCAACTCGGCGCTCGAGGATGCCATGGGCATCTCGCGGCGCACGCTCGAAGGGGCGCCCTTCAGCCAGAGCTTCATGGAGCCCAACGTGCTGCTCACGGCCATCGCCGGCGCCCGCAGCAACGACTTCGCGACGCTGCGCTACGAGGCCTTCCTGCGTCGCGGCACGCAGGAGCCGCTGCCGGTGCAGGTCACGCTCGCGCAGACCGACCGCGCGGGCGAACTGGTGGTCGAGATGTCGCCGCAGGAGCAGCAGGCGCGGCAGGACCGCGAGGAGCGCCTGCTGGGCCAGGCGCAGGCCAACAAGGAACTGATCCGCAACCTCGCGCACGAGATCAAGAACCCGCTCGGCGGCATCCGCGGAGCCGCGCAGTTGCTGCAGATGGAAGTCGACTCGCGCGACCTCGTGGAATACACGCAGGTCATCATCCACGAGGCCGACCGCCTGCAGACCCTGGTCGATCGCCTCCTGGCGCCGCACCGCCGGCCGCACGTGGTGGGCGATGTGAACGTGCACGAGGTGTGCGAGCGCGTGCGCTCGGTGCTGCTGGCCGAGTTTCCGCACGACCTGGAGATCGAGCGCGATTTCGATCCCTCGATTCCCGAGTTCCGCGGCGATCGCGAGCAGCTCATCCAGGCCACGCTCAACATCGCGCACAACGCCGCGCAGGCGCTGGCCGAACGCCGCGCCGCGGGCGACGCGAAGATCATCTTCCGTACCCGCGTTGCTCGTCAGGTCATCCTCAACAAGCAGTGGTACCGACTGGCACTGGAATTGCATGTCATCGACAACGGACCGGGCGTGCCGGACGGCCTCAAGGACCGCATCTTCTACCCCCTCGTGTCGGGGCGGGAAGGCGGAACGGGACTGGGGCTGACCCTGGCGCAGACTTTCGTACAACAACACCATGGCGTGATCGAGTGCGACAGCGTCCCGGGCCGAACGGATTTCAAGATCACCATTCCATTGCCCTAGCGAAGAAGGACCACAAGGAGCTGCATGAAGCCGATCTGGATAGTGGATGACGACCAATCGATACGCTTCGTGCTCGAGAAGGCTCTCCTGCGTGAAGACCTGCCCACGCGCAGCTTCACCAACACGCGCGAGGTGCTGGCCGCGCTCGACGCCGCGAACGACGACGAGATGCAGGGCCCGCAGGTCCTGGTGAGCGACATCCGCATGCCCGGGGGCTCGGGCCTGGACTTGCTGGACAAGATCAAGGCCAAGCATCCCGGCCTGCCGGTCATCATCATGACGGCTTTCAGCGACCTGGACAGTGCCGTCTCGGCCTTCCAGGGCGGCGCTTTCGAATACCTGCCCAAGCCCTTCGACCTGCCGCGCGCGGTGGAGTTGATCCGCCGTGCGGTCGACGAGAGCCAGCGCGAGGAAGTCGCCGAGGAACGCATGCAGGCCGCGCCCGAGATGCTCGGCCAGGCCCCGGCGATGCAGGACGTGTTCCGCGCCATCGGCCGGCTGTCGCAGAGCAACGTCACGGTGCTCATCACCGGCGAATCCGGCTCGGGCAAGGAGCTGGTCGCGCGTGCGCTGCACAAGCACTCGCCGCGCGCCAACGGGCCCTTCGTCGCGATCAACACCGCGGCCATCCCCAAGGACCTGCTGGAAAGCGAACTCTTCGGCCACGAGCGCGGTGCCTTCACCGGGGCGCAGACCATGCGGCGCGGGCGCTTCGAGCAGGCCGAGGGCGGCACGCTCTTCCTGGACGAGATCGGCGACATGCCCTTCGACTTGCAGACGCGCCTGCTGCGCGTGCTCAGCGACGGGCACTTCTACCGCGTGGGCGGGCACAACGCCGTCAAGGCCAATGTGCGCGTGATCGCCGCCACGCACCAGGACCTGGAGCAGCGCGTCAAGCAGGGCGCCTTCCGCGAAGACCTGTTCCACCGCCTCAACGTGATCCGCCTGCGCCTGCCGGCGCTGCGCGAGCGCAAGGAGGACGTGCCCTCGCTCACGCGCCACTTCCTGCAGCAAAGCGCCAAGCAGCTCGGCGTGGAGCCCAAGCGCATCTCCGATGCCGCGCTGTCGCAGCTGTCGGCCTTCAACTTCCCCGGCAACGTGCGCCAGCTGGAGAACATCTGCCACTGGCTCACCGTCATGGCACCGGCCCAGCTCATCGAGCCGAAGGACCTGCCGCCCGAGGTGATGAGCAATGCGCCGGTCGAGGGGTCGGTCGCTGCCGTACCGATGTCGCTCGCAGCTGCGCCGGTCGCGCCGGTGCTGGCCGCGGAGGTTGCGGAGGCCGTGCCGGCCGCGGTGCCCATGGCCGTCACGCCGGTGGCCGTGCCTGCGGCCGCCGCGCCCCAGGCGGCGAACTGGGAGAGCGGCCTGGAGCACGAGGCGCAGGCCCTGCTCGCCGAAGGCCGGACCGACGTGTGGGACGTGCTCTCGCGCCGCTTCGAGTCCCGCCTGATCCTCACCGCGCTGGGCTTCACGCGCGGCCGTCGCATCGAGGCGGCGCAGAAGCTGGGCATCGGGCGCAACACCATCACGCGCAAGATCGCCGAACTCGACCTGGACCGCGACGGCGCTTGAAAGCGCGGGTTGCGGGCGCTGGCGCCCTCGAAACTGCGAAGTGCAATCGGCCTGCAGCGCCCGCCTGGCGGGCACTGCGGCCGAATTCGTCACGAACGTGACGATCGGACGGCGGCTGCCTGCATGGCCGCCGTCACCGGCTGCGCTGGCCCTTGGTGAGCGTGTCGAGCTGGAAGTTGCCGCTCTTGTCCCACAGCCAGGTGTCGACGTAGGTGTGCGCACCGAGCTTGCCCGGATTGGGCAGCGGCGAGGCGGCACGGACCAGCTCGGCGATCTTCGGCGGCACCTCCGGTGCGTGGCTGGGCACGCGGCTGAAGGTCACGTTGGTCACGTTGCCCTGCGCGTCGATGTCCGTCTCCACCACCACCACGGCATACACGAGCGGCGGAATGCGGCCCCGGTAGATGCGCTTGGGGTACTTCTTGTAGATCGCCTCGGCGCCCACCTTGCGGTAGGCGCGCACGGCCGGCGTCTGCGCGGTGATGAGCCGAACCGCGGCCACCGGGTTGGACGGCGCGGCCGCTTCGGGCGCGGGCGTTTCCGGTCGTGTCGGTTCGTCGGTCCCGGGCTTGTCCATCAAGGCGCAGCCGCCCAGGGTCAGTGCGATGAGGGCCGGCGGCAGGGCGCGGCGCAGGCGGTCGAAGGAGGAGAAGGGCGTCATCGGCGGAGGGAGCTTTCGGTTCAGGCCGCGGGGCCGAGCTCGAGCACCACGGGCGCGTGGTCGCTCGGCTTTTCCCACTTGCGCGGCACGCGGTCGATGGTGCTGCTGCGAACGCGCGGCACCAGCGGCTGGCTGACGAGGATGTGGTCGATGCGCAGGCCGCGGTTCTTCTGGTAGCCCAGCATGCGGTAGTCCCACCAGGAATAGCTCTTCTCGGGCTGGTCGAAGAGGCGGAAGCTGTCGGTGAGGCCGAGATCCAGCAGCGCCTTGAAATGCGCGCGTTCCTCGCTGGTGTGGTGGATGGTTTCGGCCAGGCCCACGGGGTCGAAGCTGTCGCGGTCCTCGGGCGCGATGTTGAAGTCGCCCAGCAGCACCAGCTCCGGGTGCGCCGCCATCTCGGCGCGCAGCCATTCGCGCAGCGCCGCGAGCCAGTTCATCTTGTAGGCGAACTTGTCCGAGCCCGGCGCCTGGCCGTTGACGAAGTAGCCGTTGACCACGCGCAACGGGCCTTCGGCCGTGTCGATGGTGGCGCTGATCACGCGCGAATGCTCGTCCGCGAAACCGCCGATGTTGCGGGCCACGTCGCGCACCGGCTGCAGGCTCAGGATCGCGACGCCGTTGTAGGTCTTCTGCCCGAACACGGCCGCGTGGTAGCCGGCCGACTGCAGCACCTCGAGCGGGAACTTGTCGTCGCTCATCTTCAGTTCCTGCAGGCAGAGCACGTCGACGGGATTGGCGATCAGCCAGTCCAGCACATGCTGGAGGCGGGCGGTGAGGGAGTTGACGTTCCAGGTGGCGATGCGCATAAAAAGCTCTCAGCAGTTCTCAACTCACGCGAAAAGTCGCGAAGCTGGTCTCCCGCACGCTGTCCGGCGCCGCTTTTGCCGTGAGAAGGCTTGCCTTTTTGCGGGCAGGGCGGCGGCGGGTGGCGAAGCCTACCCCAAAAGGCCGTCGGGGCCGGACCCCGTTTCTTCGCACGACCCGGCTCGACCAGGAAGCGGCCTCCTATGCGAGATGCCGGTCGGCACTGTCGTGCCGGCGGGCGTATGGGTGCATGCTGCGTCCATGACCAAACCAGCACGGCAAAGATCCGTTCCCGACGCCGGCTCGCCGGCTGCCGGCCACGCCACGGCCTCGGGCGCATCCGCGGCGACGCCAGCCGTCGACCCGGGCGACATCGGGCGGTTCGTGCGCGTGCGCGGTGCCCGGGAGCACAACCTGCGGGACGTCGATGTCGACATCCCGCGCGATGCCCTGGTGGTGTTCACCGGGGTGTCGGGCTCGGGCAAGTCCTCGCTGGCCTTCGGAACGATCTTCGGCGAGTCGCAACGGCGCTACCTCGACTCGGTGGCGCCCTACGCCCGCCGCCTGATCGACCAGGCGGGCGTGCCGGACGTCGACCGGATCGACGGCCTGCCGCCGGCCGTGGCGCTGCAGCAGTCCCGCGGCCACCCGAGCAGCCGCTCCTCGGTGGGAAGCATGACGACGCTCTCCAGCCTGCTGCGTCTGCTGTTCTCGCGTGCCGGCCACTACCCGGCCCACCAGCCGATGCTGTATGCGGAGGACTTCTCCCCCAACACGCCGCAGGGGGCCTGTCCCCACTGCCACGGCCTGGGCCGCGTCTTCGACGTCACCGAGGCATCGATGGTGCCGGACCCCACGCTGACGATTCGCGAGCGCGCCATCGCCGCCTGGCCGACCGCCTGGCAGGGCCAGAACCTGCGCGACATCCTCGTCACGCTGGGGTACGACGTCGACAAGCCCTGGCAGGACCTGCCGAAGAAGGACCGCGACTGGATCCTCTTCACCGACGAGCACCCGAGCGTGCCGGTCTATGCCGGCTTCACCCCGGCCGAGACGCGCCAGGCGCTGCGGCGCAAGCTGGAGCCGAGCTACCAGGGCACCTTCACCGGTGCACGCCGCTACGTGCTCCACACCTATGCCACCAGCCAGAGCGAGCTCATGAAGAAGCGTGTCGCGCGCTTCATGGTGGGCGGCGTGTGCCCGGTGTGCCACGGCAAGCGGCTGAAGGCCGAGGCGCTCTCGGTGACCTTCGAAGGGCACGACATCGGCGAGGTGTCGGCCATGCCGCTCGCGGCCGTCCAGGCGTTGATGGCTGGCGTTGCCGCGGGGCGTTTCTCGGCGGGTGCCGGTGCACCCGGCACCTTCACCGCCGCGCAGTCGCGCGCGGCGCGCGGCGCACGCGCCGCGAAAGGGCAGGCATCGCACGCCGCTGCGCCCGACGTGCGCCGCACGCCCGAACTGTCGCAGGAGAAGCGCCTGGCGGCCCAGCGGCTGGCCAAGGAGATGGACGAGCGCATCCAGACCCTCATGGAGCTCGGGCTGGGCTACCTGACGATGGATCGAACGACGCCGACGCTGTCGCCCGGCGAGTTGCAGCGCCTGCGGCTGGGCGTGCAGATCCGCTCGAGCCTGTTCGGCGTGGTCTACGTGCTGGACGAGCCGTCGGCCGGACTGCACCCGGCCGATGGGGAGGCCCTGCTCGCCGCGCTGGAGCAGTTGCGACGAAACGGCAATTCGGTCTTCGTGGTGGAGCACGACGTCGAGGCCATGCGGCGTGCCGACTGGATCGTCGATGTCGGGCCCGGCGCCGGCAGCGAGGGCGGCGAGGTGCTCTACAGCGGTCCGCCCGCCGGCCTGGCGCAGGTGCAACGCTCGGTCACCGGGCGCTTCCTGCGCAGCGATGCGCCGGCGTCTCCCGGGCGCGATCGCACCCCCGCAGGCTGGCTGGTCCTGGAAGGCGTCAGCCGCAACAACCTCCAGGACCTGGACGTCCGCATTCCCCTGGGCGTCCTGTGCGCGGTCACGGGCCGATCGGGCTCCGGCAAGTCCACGCTCGCCGGCCAGGTGCTCGCCCAGCTGCTCGCACAGCGCCTCGGACGCGACCCCGAACCCGACGAGGAGCCGGATGCCGGCGCCGACGTCTCCGGTTCGCCGCTGTCCGGCAGGCTGGGTGCGGGCGCCGATGCGGTGCGCCGGCTGGTGCAGGTCGACCAGAAGCCGATCGGCCGCACGCCGCGGTCCAACCTCGCCACCTACACCGGGCTGTTCGATGCGGTGCGGCAGCTCTTCGCCACGACGCCGCTGGCGCGTCGCCGGAGGTATGGCGCAGGGCGCTTTTCCTTCAACGTCGCCAAGGGACGGTGCGAGACCTGCGAAGGCGAAGGCTCGGTGAGCGTGGAGCTGCTGTTCATGCCGAGCGTGTACGCACCATGCCCCACCTGCCACGGCGCGCGCTACAACGCCGACACCCTCGCCGTCACCTGGAAGGGCAGGAACATCGCCGAAGTGCTCGACATGACGGTCGACGCCGCGCGCGAATTCTTCGACGACGAACCACGCGTGGCCGCGCCACTGAAGCTGCTCGGCGAAATCGGCCTGGGCTACCTGCGCCTCGGCCAGCCGGCGACCGAACTGTCCGGGGGCGAGGCGCAGCGCATCAAGCTCGCGACCGAGCTCCAGCGCGTGCCGCGCGGGGGCACGCTCTACATCCTGGACGAGCCCACGACGGGCCTGCACCCGGCCGACGTCGAGCGGCTGATGGGGCCGCTGCAGCGCCTCGTCGACGCGGGCAACACGGTCCTGGTCGTCGAGCACGAGATGCGCGTCGTGGCTGCCGCCGACTGGGTCATCGACATGGGCCCCGGCGCAGGCGCCGAGGGCGGGCGCATCGTGGCGCAGGGCACGCCGACGCAGGTCGCCGCCGTTTCGCAGAGCGCGACCGCGCCCTATCTGCACCGCGCGCTGGGGCTGCGTCCGTGAGCCGACCCTGGCCGGCTTAAGATCGTTCACCGCCGGCTCGCCCCCCGCCCTCCAGCACGCAGCAGCGGCCCACACCCCTGACCATGGCAGCGACCGGCCCCTTCGTGGCTCCTCACACCTTCGACGCGCTCTGGACCGAAGCCGCCGGCCACGCGGCGCTGCGCCCTGGCGTGTTGCCCGCCCGGACCGACGAGCAGGTGCTGGTGCGCACCCTGCACAGCGCCGTGAGCCGCGGGACCGAGCTGCTGGTGTTCCGCGGCGAGGTGCCGCCCAGCGAATACGGCCGCATGCGCGCACCGTTCCAGGAGGGCGATTTCCCGTTCCCCGTGAAGTACGGGTACGCCAGTGTCGGGCGCGTCGAAGCCGGCCCGCCGGCGTGGCAGGGCTGCCATGTGTTCTGCCTGCATCCCCACCAGACCCGCTACCTGGTGCCGGCGACGGCCGTGCACCGTGTGCCCGACGGCGTGCCGCCCGCGCGCGCGGTGCTGGCCGCCAACATGGAGACGGCCGTCAACGCCCTCTGGGATGCAGCCCCGCGCGTGGGCGACCGCATCGCGGTCGTGGGCGGGGGCGTCGTCGGTCTGCTCGTGGCCTGGCTCGCCGCCCGGATTCCCGGCTGCGCGGTGGAACTGATCGACGTGAACGCGGCTCGCGCGGCCGTCGCTGCGCCGCTGGGCCTGCGCTTCGTCCACCCGGAGGCCGCGACGCCCGAGGCCGACCTGGTGGTGCACGCCAGCGGGCAACCCGCGGGGCTGGTGACCGCGCTCGGCCTGGCCGGCTTCGAGGCCACCGTGCTCGAATTGAGCTGGTACGGCCAGCGGACCGTCAGCCTGCCGCTCGGCGAGGCCTTCCATGCCCGGCGCCTGAGCCTGCGCAGCTCGCAGGTGGGCCATGTCGCCGCCGCGCAGCGCAGCCGCTGGGACCATGGCCGCCGCATGGCGCTCGCGCTCTCGCTGCTGGCGGCGCCGGAACTGGACGCGCTGATCACCGACCATGCCCCCTTCGCCGAGCTGCCCGCCGTGCTCGAGCGGCTCGCCGCCGGCGCGCCCGACACGCTGTGCCAGCGCATCGACTACGCTTGAATTCGCCAACCTCCTGCCTGCCCATGTACAGCGTCAACGTCCGGGACCATTTCATGATCGCCCACAGCTTCCGTGGCGAGGCCTTCGGGCCGGCGCAACGCCTGCACGGGGCCACCTACGTGGTCGACGCGGAGTTCCGCCGCCCCGCGCTCGACCCCGACGGCATGGTGGTCGACATCGCGCGCGCCACCGAGGTGCTGCGCGCCGTGCTGGGCGAGCTCAACCTGCGCAACCTCGACGACGACCCCGCCTTCGCCGGCCGCAACACCACCACCGAGTTCATGGCGCGGGTCGTCTTCGACCGCATCGCCGACCGCGTCGTCGCCGGTGAACTCGGGCCGCACGCGGCGGGGCTCACGCACCTGCGCGTGCGGCTGCACGAGTCGCACATCGCCTGGGCCGCGTACGAAGGGACGCTGCCGCGCCCGGTCGGCGGCTGAGCAAGCGTCGCGCGCCATGGCCCGGGCCTGCGTCTTCCTCGTGCCGGGCGACTGGAACAGCCGCACCGGCGGCTACCTCTACGACCGCCGCATCGTGTCCGAACTGCGCGCGCGCGGGTGGCAGGTGGAGGTGCTCTCGCCCGGCGACGGCTATCCCTTCCCCGACGCCGACGACCTGGCCCGCGCGGCCGAGGTCGTGGGCGCCTTGCCCGACGGCACCTGCGTGGTGGCCGACGGCCTGGGCTTCGGGGCGCTGCCCGATCTCGCCGAGCGGCATGCGCAGCGCCTGTGCTGGGTCGCGCTGGTGCACCATCCGCTGGCGCTGGAGACCGGCCTCACCCCGGCGCAGCAGCGCCAGTTCGTCGACAGCGAGCGCCGGGCGCTGGCCTGCGCGCGCGGCGTGGTCGTCACCAGCCCCTCGACCGGGCGCGCGCTGGCCGCCGACGGCGTGCCGCCCGCACGCACTTGCGTCGTGGAGCCCGGCACCGAGGCGGCCGCGTGGGCCACCGGCGGCGGCGCCGGCGCCGGTGCGCTGTCGCTGTTGTGCGTGGCCACCGTCACGCCGCGCAAGGGCCATGGGGTGCTGGTCCAGGCGCTGGCGGATCTGCGCGATCGGCCCTGGGTGCTGCATTGCGCGGGCAGCCGCTCGCGCGACCCGGCCGAGGCTGCGCGCGTCGAGGCGCTGGCCGCGCGGTCGGGGCTCGGCGAGCGCATCCGTTGGCACGGCGAGGTCGAGGCGCCGCAGCTCGAAGCGCTGTATGCGCAGGCCGACCTGTTCGTCCTGCCCTCCCTGCACGAGGGCTACGGCATGGCGCTGACGGAAGCGCTGGCGCACGGGCTGCCGGTCGTCAGCACCGCCGCCGGTGCGATCGTCGACACGGTCCCCCCGGAAGCCGGGGTGCTGGTCTCTCCGAACGATGCGCATGCGCTGCGCGAGGCGCTGCGCCGCGTGATGGACGAGCCCTCCAGGCGTGCTGCACTCGCTGCCGGCGCGCGGCGCGCGGCCGGCCGGCTGCCGCGTTGGGCCGACGCCGGCCGGCGGTTCGAGCAGGCCCTGCTCCAAGCCATGGATGCCGGTCCGCCATGAGCGGCTTCGATCCCGATTGGCTGGCACTGCGCGAGCCCTTCGATCGGGCGGCGCGCGAGGCGGCCGCGCAGGCAGCGCACCTCCCGGCCTTCGCGGCGCGCCTGCACGAGCGGCGCGGCCCGGACGCGGCGCTGCAGGTGCTGGACCTGGGCTGCGGCACCGGGGCGAACCTGCGCGTCCTGGCGCCGCGACTGGGTGGCGCACAGCGCTGGCGGCTGGTCGACCACGATCCGCGCCTGCTGGCGGCGTTGCCCGAGGTGCTGCGAGGCTGGGCCGCCGCGCAGGGCTGGCGCGCCGACGGCCGGGCCCAGGGCGTGCGCATCGAAGGGCCGGCGCTCTCGCTCGACGTCGCCTGGCAGCAGGCCGATCTGGCCGGCGATCACGACGGCCTGCGCCTGGACGGCGCCGACCTCGTGACCGCCTCGGCCCTGCTGGACCTGGTGTCGGCCGACTGGCTGGCGCGATGGATCGCGCGTTGCCATGCGGCCGGGGCGGCGCTGTACTTCGCGCTCAGCGTCGACGACCGCCTGCACTGGCGGCCGGCCGATGCGGCGGATGACGAGGTGCAGGCGCTCTTCCGGGCCCACCAGCGGCGCGACAAGGGCTTCGGTCCGGCCCTGGGCGGCTCCGCGGTGCATGCGGCCCTGCCGATGCTGGCGCGCGCGGGCTACCGCTGCACGACCTGCGCCAGCGACTGGCAGGTCGATGCGGCGCAGGGGCCGGCACACCGCGCGATGCTCGCCGCCATGGCCGACGGCATCGCCTGCGCGGCGAGCGAACAGGAGCCGGCCGCGGCGGGTCGCGTGCAGGCGTGGCGCGATCGCCGGCAAGCGTCGCTCGCCGAGCCGTCCGCCCTGGGGCTGGTCGTCGGCCACACCGAGCTGCTCGCCTGGCTCGACTGAAGGCGCCTGCTCAGGCAGCAGCGGCGCGCAGGTCCAGGTCCCACAGCAGGTCGGTGCCCAGCGCGAAGGTGCGGGCCGGCGGGCGCAGCGCCTCGCGCATCGCGTCCGCCCGGCGCACCTGCAGCCCCGGATGGCCGGCGCCGATCATCACCGGCGCCACCAGCAGGTGCAGGCGGTCCAGGCAGCCCTGGCGCACGAACTGCGACACCGTCAGGCCGCCGCCCTCGACGAAGAGCAGGTCGAGCCCGCGCGCATGCAGGGCGGCCACCACCTCGCCAAGGGGCATCTGCCCCTGCATCGCCGGGCTTCGGGCGACGGCGATCACCCGGTCGGCGCCCAGGCGCGCCGCCGCGCGCTGCGCATGCTCCGGGTCGCACACCAGCAGCGTGGGTGCCTGCCCGTCGGTGAACACGCGCGCGCCGGCCGGCACGCGCAGGTCCGGGTCGATCACCACACGGGTCGGGTTGGGGCCGGCGGCGCGGCGGGTCGTGAGCTGGGGGTTGTCCAGGCAGGCGGTGCCGGCACCGACGATCACCGCGTCGCACAGCGCGCGCAGCCGATGCACATGGACCAGGCCTTCGGGGCCGTTGACGAAGAAGGAGTCGCCGTTGTGCGTCGCAATGCAGCCGTCCAGGCTCTGGCCCAGTTGGCCGACCACCCAGCGTGCGTCGCTGCCCTGGCGGTCGAGCAGCGGCTTGAACAGCGAGAACAGCGCCTGCGATTCCGCGTCCCATGCGCCCTCGAGCGCGTAGCCGTTGGCGGCCGACCAGGCCAGAGGCAGGCCGTCGCCGCCGGCTCGCTCGCGCCGGCGGCGCCGCGCGGCGATCTCCACGCACAGGGGCCAGAGCGCATCGACCCCATGGGCGGAGGGCGATGCATGCGGCGGAAGGGGCAGGGCGCTCAGATGACGGTCTCCGGATGAGGCAGCGATCGGCGCCCACCCGGGGGTGCAAGCGCTGGCGCATGCTAGCAGCGGCATGCGGCCCGGCGTTCAGTACCTACACGCATTGCCGCCGTCCGGCGAACGTCGGCCGGATTCAGGGCAGCGGCAGCGGCCAGCGGCCGCCGTCGCGCGGCAGCAGGTGCCAGCGCGCATCGGCGATGCCGTCGAAGGCAGTGCGGTAGCGTGGCGCGTCGCGGCCCTCGTCCGTCACGTCGCGGATCACCACCGCCTCGATGCGCACCGGGTGCTCGCGCGCCACCTCGGCATAGATTTCGGGGTCGGCCTCACCCGAGTCGCCCACGAGCAGGAAGCGGCGCAGCGGGAAGTCGGCCAGCAACTGGTCGATCACGGCGCGCTTGTGGCGGCGCGAATCCTGCTCGCCGGGCACCAGCGTGCGCCAGGTCGTGCTTTCGCGCAGGTGCATGCTGCCCGGCGGAAAGCCGGCGCTGCGCACGAAGTCCGACAGCGCGGGAAAGAGCTGGATCGGGCTGGCCGAGAGGTAATGGAAGCGTGTGTCGGCCGCGCGAGCCAATCGACGGTAGTGGGCCGCGATGCCGGGCGTGGCCTCGAAGGGGCGCGCGAAGGTGTTGAGCAGCATCTCGCGGCGGCTGTGCACCGCCGTGTGCTTGATCGTGTCGTCGATGTCCGAGATGACCGACAGGCCTTCGGCCGGCACCAGCAGCACCCGTCCTTCGGAACGCCTCAGGTCGCCGCGCGGCATCTCGGCGCGAAAGCGCAGCCAGGGCGCATCGCGTGTCGCGTCGGCGGGCGGCGCCACGACCACCCGCGCCTGGGTGCGGCCGGCGCGGTCGGTGGGCGGCAGGCGCAGCGGGGGCTGCCCACCGCCGAAGACGATGTCGATCTGCTTGCCGTCCTCCGATTCGGCGTGGAAGAGGGCGGCCCGCTGGCGGAAGCGCAACTGGGCGGCGGGGCTCATCTTCGACAGGCGCAGCCCCAGGTAGCGTGCGAAGGCGGTGTTCAGGCCGCGCAGGTGGTCGGGCTCGTAGACCCAGGCATGCACCTCGGCCTCGACGCGCCCATCGTCGAGCCAGCGCGCCGTGCTGGGCAGGAAGAGCACGCGCTCGTCGGGCTCCAGCGGCTCGGCCGCGCGCACGCGCGAGCGGGGCCAGCCCAGGGCCATCAGCGCCAGGCCCGCCGCGGCCGCCAGCTGGCGGCGCCGGGGCGGGTGCTCCGCCGATGGGCCATGCTCAGGCGTCACGCTCGTAGACGACGAAGGCGAAGGGCAGCCCGTCCTTGGCCGACACGTGCGTCTCGCGCGCGGTCTCGCGCCAGGCCGGCCCGAGCGTGGGCGCATGGGCGTCCCCCTCGAAGGCGCGGTCGATCTCGGTCACGACCGCGCGCTGCGCCAGCGGCTCGGCGGCGGCATAGATCTGTGCGCCGCCGATCACCCAGACCTCGGGGTCGTGCTCGCAAATCGATAGCGCCTCCCGCAGGCTGGACGCGCGCTGCGCCCCGATTTCGTTCCAATCCTGCTGGCGCGTGACGACGATGTTGCGGCGCCCGGGCAGCGGCCTGAAGCGCGGCGGCAGCGAGTCCCAGGTCTTGCGGCCCATCACCACCGGGCTGCCGGCCGTCATGCGTTTGAAGTGCGCCATGTCCTCGGGCAGGTGCCAGGGCAGGTCGCCGTTCAGGCCGATCACGCCGTTGGCCGCGCGGGCGTAGATGAGGTTGACGCGCATGGGCGGCCTCTGGTCAGACGGCCACGGGCGCCTTGATGGCCGGATGCGGGTCGTAGCCCTCGAAGTGGAAGTCCTCGTACTGGTAGTCGAAGATCGAGGGCGGCCGGCGCGCGATGTGCAGCGTGGGGTAGGGCCGCGGCTCGCGGCTCAGCTGCAGCGCCACCTGCTCGGCGTGGTTGCTGTAGATGTGGCAGTCGCCGCCGGTCCAGATGAAGTCGCCCACCTGCAGGTCGCACTGCTGCGCCACCATGTGCGTGAGCAGCGCATAGCTGGCGATGTTGAAGGGCACGCCCAGGAAGATGTCCGCGCTGCGCTGGTAGAGCTGGCAGGAGAGCTTGCCCTCGGCCACGTAGAACTGGAAGAAGGCGTGGCAGGGCATCAGCGCCATCTTGTCCAGTTCGGCCACGTTCCAGGCGCTCACGATGATGCGGCGCGAATCGGGGTTGGTCTTGAGCGTCTGGATCACCTGCGCGATCTGGTCGATGTGGCCGCCGTCGGGCGTGGGCCAGCTGCGCCACTGCACGCCGTACACGGGGCCCAGGTCGCCGTCCTCGCGCGCCCACTCGTCCCAGATCGTCACGCCGCGCTCGCGCAGCCAGTTGTTGTCCGAGGAGCCCTGCAGGAACCACAGCAGCTCGTGGATGATGGACTTGACGTGCACCTTCTTGGTCGTGACCAGCGGAAAGCCCTCGTTCAGGTCGAAGCGCATCTGGTAGCCGAACACGCTCTTCGTGCCGGTGCCGGTGCGGTCGCTCTTGAAGACGCCGGTCCGGTCGACGTGGCGCATGAAGTCTTCGTACTGGTGGCGGATCGGATGTGGGGACGGGCTGGACATGGCGGCGATCGAGGGCGGTCGGGAGATTCTAGGAGGCCCCGTGTTCCGGCGGCGACCCGTGCTCCAATCGACCGATGTCGACCCCTGCGCCGGCCTGCCGCAGCGGCTGCGCCGCCTGCTGCATCGCCCCTTCGATCAGTTCGCCCATCCCCGGCATGCCCCGTGGCAAGCCGGCGGGCGTGCCGTGCGTGCAGCTCGACGAGGCGCTGCGCTGCCGCCTGTTCGGCCGGCCCGAACGGCCGGCGGTGTGCGGCGGGCTCCAGCCCTCGGCGCCGATGTGCGGCAGCGGGCGCGAGGAGGCGCTGGCCTGGCTGGGCCGGCTGGAGCGCGAGACGGCGCCCTGAAGCGGGGCTCAGGCCCGCAGCACGCGCCCGGGATTCAGCAGGTTCTTCGGATCCAGCGCGCCCTTGATGGCGCGCATCATGCCCAGCGCCACGGGCGACTTGTGCTTCTCGAGCTTGTGGACCTTGAGCTCGCCGATGCCGTGCTCGGCCGAGAAGGACCCGCCGAATTTCTCGACCTGGTCGTACACCAGCGTGTTCACGCGCTCTTCCTGTTCGCGCAGGAAGACCTTCGCATCGCCGTCGACCGGCGCCTGCACGTTGTAGTGCAGGTTGCCGTCGCCCAGGTGGCCGAAGTTGACCAGGCGCACGCCGGCGATCTCCCTTTGCAGCAGCGCATCCGTCTCGGCGACGAAGGCCGGGATGCGCGAGACGCCGATGGAGATGTCGTGCTTGATGTTCAGGCCCTCTTCGGCCTGGGCAAGCGGGATGCTCTCGCGGATGTGCCAGAGCTGGTGCGCCTGCGTCAGGTTCTCGGCGATCACGGCATCGGTCACGCACCCGTCCTCGAACGCGGTCTCCAGCAGCGCCTCGAAGCGCGAGCGGGCATGGTCTTCGGATTCGCTGTCGGAGTTCTCGAGCAGCACGCAGTACGGCGCCGCTTCGTCGCCCAGGAAGGGCACGCGCAGCTGCGGCATGTGCTTGCCCACCAGGCTCAGCGCGAACTGGCCCATCACCTCGAAGCCCGTGAGGCCCGCGCCGAGCTGGCGGTGGGCCAGGCCCAGCAGCGTGACGGCGTGGTCGAGCGAGGGCACCGCGGCCCAGGCGGTGAGCTGCGCGGCCGGGAGCGGATAGAGCTTCATCGTGGCGGCGGTGATGATGCCCAGCGTGCCCTCGCTGCCGACCAGCAGGTCGCGCAGGTCGTAGCCGGTGTTGTCCTTGCGCAGGCCGCTGGTGCCGTGCCACACCTCGCCCTGGGCCGTGACCACTTCCAGGCCCAGGCACAGTTCGCGCGCATTGCCGTAGCGCACCACCTGCGTGCCGCCGGCGTTCGTGGCCAGGTTGCCCCCGATCGTGCAGCTGCCTTCGGCCGCCAGGCTCAGCGGGAACAGGAAGCCGGCCTTCTCGGCGGCCTCCTGCAACGCCTGCAGCACGCAGCCGGCCTCGACGGTGACGGTGAGGTTGGCGGCGTCGATCTCGCGGATGGCGTTCAGGCGCGTGAGGCTCAACACGACCTGCGTGCCGGAGCCGTCGGGCACCGAGCCCACGGCCAGCCCGGTGTTGCCGCCCTGCGCGACGATCGCGGTGCCGGCCGCCGCGCAGGCCCGCACGACGCGCGCCACCTCGTCGGTGCTGCCGGGCCGCACCACGGCCAGCGCCTTGCCGCGCGCGCGCTTGCGCCAGTCCTGCTCCCAGGCGCTCAGGTCGCCCTCGGTCAGCACGTGGGAGGCGCCGACGATGGCGCGGAGGTCGTCGATCAGGGGAGTGCTCATGGGGACGGGGCAGTGGCGGGGGAAGTCGCAGGAACGGCGGCGCGCAGCCGCAGGCGCACGTGCCAGGCACAGGCCGCGAACAGCGTGAGGCACAGCAGGATCTCGGCACCTGCCAGCAGGCGGCTGACGGCCGTGGTGTCGCTCCAGGCGCGCACCACGCCCTCGGTGAAGTACAGCCAGACCAGCAGGCTGACCCAGCGGTAGGTGTACATGCGGTTCTTCAGCAGCCCGGCCAGCGGCAGGACCAGCGGCAGCACCTTCAGGGCCAGCCACGAGCCGCCCGGCCGCAGGGGCGCCAGCCACATCTCCCACGCGAAGCCCAGCGCGATCAGGCCGAGCAGGCTGCCCACGGCCAGGCGCCGCGTGGCGGCGACGGCGGGCGAGGGGGCGGAAAGGAGGGGAGCGTTCACGAGCGACGGGCGCCCCAGGGCGCGCGGGGCGCGAAAGGGCGAATGGCATGATACCGGCCATGAATCGCCGGCAGCTCTGGAGGGACCTTTCGCACTTTCCGTGGCGCAACACGGCGGCGGTGCTGGGGGAACGCTTCCGCGAAGACCGCCTGGGCCTGACGGCCAGCAGCCTGACCTTCACCACCACCATCGCGATGGTGCCCTTCTTCACCGTGGCGCTGGCGCTGTTCACCGTGTTCCCGATGTTCCAGGCCATGCAGGGCCGGCTGCAGCGCTGGCTGGTCGAGAGCCTGATCCCCGAGAACATCGCGCGCCAGGTGCTGGGCTACCTCACGCAGTTCGCCAGCAAGGCGAGCGGGCTGGGCATCGCGGGCCTGGGCGTGCTGCTGATCACGGCGATCGCGCTCATCCTGACCATCGACAAGACGCTCAACAACATCTGGCGCGTGCCCAACCCGCGCCCCTTCGCCCAGCGCGTGCTGATCTACTGGGCCGCCATCACGCTGGGGCCGCTGGTGCTGGCGGCCAGCCTCTCGACGACCGCCTACGTGTTCTCCGCCTCGCGCGGCGTGGTGCACGACAACGACCTGCTCAAGTTCCTCTTCGACACCTTCGAGTTCCTGCTGCTGGCCGCGGGCATGGGCGCGCTCTACCACTACGTGCCCAACACGCACGTGAAGTGGTCGCATGCATGGACGGGGGGCTTCTTCGTCGCCGCCGCCATCGAGGTCGCCAAGCGCGTGCTGGGCTGGTACCTGGGCCAGGTGCCGACCTACTCGGTGATGTACGGTGCCTTCGCCACGGTGCCCATCCTGCTGGTGTGGATCTACGTGGCCTGGGTCATCGTGCTGCTGGGCGCGGTCATCGCCGCCTACCTGCCCAGCCTGCTCACGGGCGTGGCGCGCCGGGGTGGTGCGCCGGGCTGGCCGATGCAGCTCGCGGTGGAGGTGCTGCAGCACCTGGACCGCGCGCGGGCGCAGCCGTACAAGGGCGTGGGCGCGCGCGAACTGGTGGTGCGCATGCGCGTCGATGCGCTGCAGCTGGCCGCGGTGCTCGAGACGCTGGTGGCGCTCGACTGGGTGGGCGAGATCGCCGAGGTCGACGACAGCGACGATCCGCGCTACGTGCTGCTCGCGGATCCGGACCGCACGCCGCTCGAGGCGCTGGCCGTGGCCTTCATGGTGCCGCGCACGCCCGCGCTCGAAAATTTATGGCAGAAAGGCCCGTTGGCCGCGCTGCGTCTGCGTGACGTGCTATCGAATCAGGAGCAAGAAGACGCCTCGCCGGCGCCCGCGGACGCCGGCCTTCAGAGCTTGATGCGACCCAGCCAGATGTCGCGGTACATCGCCCAGTCGCCCATGAAGCTGTAGAGCGGGCGCTTGAACGAGGCCGGCTTGTTCTTCTCGAAGCCGAAATGCCCCACCCAGGCGAACGCGTAGCCGGCCACCAGGCCCGCCAGCAGCCACCAGGGGTTGCCGGTGAGCACCAGCAGCGCCAGGCAGACCAGGCCCAGGCTGGACCCCACGAAATGCAGGCGCCGGCAGGTGCGGTCGGCATGCTCGCTCAGGTAGAAGGGGTAGAACTGCGCGAAGCTCGTGAACTGCCGCGGGTCGACGGCGGCGGGTGCGGTGGTCGTGGTGCTGTTCATCGCGGTCTCCTGGGCATCGCGGTGCGCCGATGCGGACATGGACGGGCGCGCTGCCGTCCGGCGGGTGCTTGCCCATAATAGCGACGGGCTCCAGTCCCAGCCACCCCCATCACCCGATCCACCGAGGTTCCGAGCGCCGTGCCCCAGCCTTCGAATGCCGCCCTTGCGCCCGCGTCCGCCGCGGACGCGCCCTGGGTCGTGTGCCTGTGTGCGCAATGGTGCGGCACCTGCCGCGAGTACCGGCCGCTGTTCGAGGAGATCGCGCGCGCCCATCCGGGCCTGCGCTTCGCCTGGGTCGACATCGAGGACCACGCCGACATCGCCGACGACTTCGACGTCGAGACCTTCCCCACGGTGCTGGTCGCCGGCGGCGCCGGGATGCATTTCCTCGGCCCGCTGCTGCCGCATGCCGAGACCCTGCGCCGCATCCTCGGCGCGCTGCCGGCGCCCCAGCCGGCCGACGCGGCCGTGGCCACGCTGATCGCTGCGCTGGAGCGCGCCCCGGCCGGCGCCTTCGACGTCGCGGGCGGCAGCTGAGCTCAGCCTCCGGGCGCCTGCAGGAAGTCGCGCAGCGCGAAGAGCGTCGCGTCCGGCGTCTCGGTCATCTGGTGGTGGCCCACCGGCAGCGACGCGATCCGCACCGTCTTGCCCGCGGCGCGGGCCTTCTCGACCAGGCCCCGGGCGGCGCGCGGCTGCGTCATCTGGTCCTGCGCGCCGAGCACGAACAGCACCGGGCAGCTGACCTGCGCGATCGCCTCCTCGCCGTTCGCGTAGCGGTCGCAGGCCAGGAAGCCGCGGTGGAAGACGTTGACCTTCGGGTTGCTGCGCAGCACGCGCCGCCCCAGCGCCATGCTGGCGCCGTACACCCAGGTGCCCGGCCCCAGCGCCGAAGGGGGCGCAGCCAGCGTGGAGCGCGAGAACACGTTGACCATGCGCAGCGCGGCCTCCGGGTCGTTCTGCGACGCATCCAGCAGCGCCTGCGAGACCTTCATCGGGAAGGCCGTGCCCACCAGCACCAGGTGCGTGATGCGCTCGCGCAGGCGGCTCGCGGCCTCCAGCGCGATGAGCGATCCCCAGCTGTGGCCGACCAGCGCGGCGCGCTGCACGCCGGCGGCGTCGAGCAGGGCACCGACGAAGTCGGCCGCGTCCTCGACCGATACGGGCGCCTCGCCGCCGCTGCGGCAGTGGCCGGGCAGGTCGACCGCCAGCACGTTGAAGCCGTGGTTGGCGAGGTACCGGCTCTGCAGGATCCACACGCTGTGGTCGTTGAGCACGCCGTGGATGAAGACCACCGTGGGCCTGGCCGCATCGAAGGGCTTGCCGCCGGTGTAGCAGTAGGTGGGGTGGCCGTGGACGGTGAGGATCATCACGCCCCCGCTTTCTCTGCCGCCTTGAGCGCGCGCTTGAGGTCGTCGATCAGGTCGTCGGGATCCTCCAGCCCGATCGACAGCCGGATGGTGCCCTGGCCGATGCCGGCGCCGGCGAGCGCGTCGTCGCTCATGCGGAAGTGCGTGGTGCTCGCGGGATGGATCACCAGGCTGCGGCAGTCGCCCACGTTCGCGA
>JAVHYA010000012.1:0-5504 GCA_031119395.1 Pseudomonadota bacterium | reverse complement strand
TGCGTGGTGCTCGCGGGATGGATCACCAGGCTGCGGCAGTCGCCCACGTTCGCGAGGTGGCTGAAGAGCTTCAGGGCCTCGATGAAGGTCTTGCCCTGTTCGCGGTTGCCCTGGATGTCGAAGCTGAACACCGAGCCCGCGCCCTTGGCGCCGTGCCTGAGCAGCTGGTTGGCCAGTGCATGGCTGGGATGCGATTCGAGCAGCGGATGCCCCACGCGCGAGACGAAGGGGTGCGAAGCCAGGAACCGCACCACCTTCTCGGTGTTGGCAATGTGCCGCTCCATGCGCAGCGGCAGCGTCTCGATGCCCTGCAGGATCAACCAGGCGGTGTGCGGGCTCATGGCGGCGCCGAAGTCGCGCAACCCTTCGCGCCGCGCGCGCAGCAGGAAGGCCCCCACCGTGGACTCCTCGCTGAAGACCATGTTGTGGAAGCCGTCGTAGGCCTGCGTCAGCTCGGCGAATTTGCCCGACGCCTCCCAGTCGAAGCTGCCGCCGTCGACCACCACGCCGCCGATCACGGTGCCGTGGCCCGACAGGAACTTGGTGGCCGAGTGGTAGACCAGGTCGGCGCCGTGCTCGAAGGGCCGGATGAGGTAGGGCGAGGTGAGTGTCGAATCGACCAGCAGCGGCACGCCGGCCTCGTGCGCGATCGCGCTCACGGTGGGGATGTCCAGGACGTCCAGGCCGGGGTTGCCCACCGTCTCGCCGAAGAACAGCTTCGTCTCCGGCCGCACCGCCGCGCGCCAGCCGTCGATGTCGCCGGGCTTGACGAAGGTGGTCTCGATGCCGAAGCGTCGCATCGTGTAGTGCAAAAGGTTCTGCGAGCCGCCGTACAGGGCCGTGCTGGCGACGATGTGCGAGCCCGCGCCCATCAGCGTCGCGACCGCCAGGTGCAGCGCCGCCTGGCCGCTGGCCGTGGCGATCGCGCCGATGCCGCCTTCCAGCGCCGCCACGCGCTGTTCGAAGACGGCATTGGTCGGGTTGCTGATGCGGCTGTAGACGTGGCCTGCGCGCTCGAGGTTGAAGAGCGCCGCCGCGTGGTCGCTCGATTCGAAGACGAAGGAAGTCGTCAGGTGGATCGGCACCGCGCGTGCGCCGGTGGCCGGGTCGGGCGCGGCGCCGGCGTGCAGTGCCAGCGTGTCGAAGCCGGGGTCGGAATAGCCGCTCATTCAGGAACTCCGTGGCGAAGGGACCTCGCGCAGCGCGCGGTTCGGGGTGGTCAATGCTGTCTCCTTGGTAACGCCCGGTCACGTTGCGGCGTGCGCATTGCGGACAGGGCCTTGTCAATCGCCGGCGATTGTGGGCTATATTCAAATCGCCCCGCTTGCAGGGGCCCCCGTCGCCATCCAGAGAGTACAGAGGAGCATCCCGATGAAAGTCAGCGACATCCTGCGCGTGAAAGGCAACACCCTGTACACGATCACGCCCGACCAGCCGCTGGCCGAAGCCGTGGCCGTGATGGCGGACAAGGACATCGGCTCGCTCGTCGTCATGGACCAGGGCGAACTGGTGGGCATGCTCACCTTCCGGGAAGTGATCCTCGCGATCCAGGCCAACGGCGGCAGCGTCGGCAATTCGGTGGTGCGCAAGGCGATCGACACGCATCCCGTCACCTGTACCATGGACACCGACCTCGACGATGTGCGTCGCCTGATGCTCGAGCGCCATGCGCGCTACATGCCGGTGATGGACAAGCGCATGCTCATGGGCGTGATCAGCTTCTACGACGTGGCCAAGGCCGTGGTCGACAGCCAGAACTTCGAGAACAAGATGCTCAAGGCCTACATCCGCGACTGGCCGGCCGAGGAAGAGCCCGGTCGCTGAGCGGGCAGCCAGGCCTCCAAGATAAGAAGCGCAGCCCCGGCTGCGCTTTTTTGTTGGCCGCGCGATTCAGTGCAGCTCGGCCGCCGCGTGGATCGTCTCGCGCACCCGCGGATAGATCTGGGTGTTCCACTTGCTGCCGCTGAAGACGCCGTAGTGGCCCACGCCCGCCTGCAGGTGGTGCGCCTTGAGGTAGGGGCGGATGCTGCCGCACAGGTCCTGCGCGGCCACGGTCTGGCCGACCGAGCAGATGTCGTCGCGCTCGCCCTCGACGGTGAGCAGCGCGGTGCGGCGGATGGCGGCGGGGTTCACGGCACGGCCGGCGACGGTGAGCTCGCCGCGCGGCAGGTCGTAGGTCTGGAACACGCGCTCCACCGTCTCCAGGTAGAACTCGGCCGGCAGGTCGTTCACGGCCAGGTACTCGTCGTAGAAGGTCTTGATCGTCGCGGCCTGCTCGACCTCGCCCTCGACGAGGTGCTGGTAAAGCTTGCGGAACTGCTCCTTGTGCCGGTCCATGTTCATGCTCATGAAGGCCGTGAGCTGCAGGAAGCCCGGGTACACGCGCCGCATGAAGCCCGCGTGCGGCCAGGGCACGCGGCTGATGAGGTTGCGCTCGAACCAGCCGATGGGCCGGTCGGTGGCCAGGCGGTTGACCTGGGTCGGGTTGATGCGGCAATCGACCGGGCCGGCCATGAGCGTCAGGCTGCGCGGCGTGGCGGGGTCGTCGTCCTCGGCCATCAGCGCGGTGGCCGCCAGCGCCGCCACGCAGGGCTGGCACACCGCCACCATGTGCACGCCGGGGCCGATGGCGCGCAGGAACTCGATCACCTGCAGGGTGTACTCGTCCAGCCCGAAGCGGCCGCTGCCCAGCGGCACGTCGCGCGCGTTGTGCCAGTCGGTGATGTAGACGTCGTGGTCGCGCAGCAGGGTGCGTACCGTTTCGCGCAGCAGCGTCGCGAAATGCCCCGACAGGGGCGCCGCCAGCAGCACCGGCGGGTGCGGCGGGGCATCGGCCGGGAGCGCCTTGCGAAAGTGCAGCAGCGTGCCGAAGGGCGCGACCAGCGCGGCCTCCTCGTGCACGGCGACCGGCTGGCCCTCGACCATCACCTCGGCGATGCCGTAGGCCGGCCGGGCGTGGGTCAGGCGCATGCGCGAGAACACCTCCAGGGCCGACGCGGCCCGCCGGCGGGCGCTGCGGTCGTCGTCGGGCGCCCACATGGCAGCCCCGAGGAACTGCGACATCAGCCGCCATGGCGACAGCAGGTCGGCCTGGGTTTGGTACGCCTGATACAGCATGGACGCGTGGCAGGCAATTTGCGGGCCAAGGGTCCGGGCGACACCCGCAGGCCCGGTTGCACCTTTCTGGCACAGGCTTTGCACGCTCCCGTGTCGTCACCGCCGCGCGCCCGTGCGCGCCCCCTTTCGGACCCCGGAGCGAGGAGCACCCCATGGCCAAGGCCGTTCTCACGATCAGCAGCAAGAACTACGGTGCCTGGGCCCTGCGCGGCTGGCTGATGTGCAAGTTCGCCGGCCTGGACTTCTCCGAGATGGTGATCCCCCCCGACGACCCGGCCATGAAGGCCGAGATGCTGCTGCTGTCCTCCTCGATGCTGGTGCCGGCCCTGGAGCACGACGGCATCGAGGTGTGGGACACGCTGGCCATCGGCGAGTACCTCAACGAAATCAAGCCCAAGGCCGGCCTGCTGCCCGCCGACCGCAAGGCGCGCGCGCACTGCCGCGCCATCTGCGGCGAGATGCACTCGGGCTTCGCCTCCATGCGCGGTGCGCTGCCGATGAACATCAAGGCCCGCTTCAAGGGCTTCAAGGTGTGGTCGCGGGCGCAGGCCGACATCGACCGCATCGTGGCGATCTGGCGCGAATGCCTGGGCACCTACGGCGGGCCCTTCCTGTTCGGCAAGCAGCCGTGCATGGCCGACGCCATGTACGCGCCGGTCGTCACCCGCTTCCTGAGCTACGACGTGGCGCTCGATTCGGTGTGCGCCGCGTACTGCAAGCGCGTGATGGAGCTGCCTGCGATGCAGGAGTGGGTCCAGGCCGCCATGAAGGAGCCGGACGAGATCGACGAACTCGACGCCGAGTTCTGATTGCTATCGAAACGATAGCTGCCTGCGCAGACGCGGCGGGCGCTACGGGCTGATTCCCTTCGAGACGACGACCGCGCGGGTGCGCGGCGCGCGGGCCAATCCTGCCGCGCCGCCGGCCCGCGGCCGCGCTGCCGTGCGCAGCGCCACCTCCCCTTTACCGGCCGTTAACTGTTGCTACCACATGCCGCTACGATTCGCGGCTCTACTCGCACCACTTCTGTGCTTGCCGCCTGGCGCCGCGCCGTCTCATGGACCATCCCGATCCCGTCACCCCGCCCCCCCACGCGCCCAATGCGCCCCCGCCGATGCGGCCCCCGTCCCGCCGCCGCCGCTGGGTCGGCGCGCTGGTGGCGGTGCTGGTGCTCGGCGCGCTCGTCGGCGGCAGCTATTACCTGATCAAGCGGCCGGCGGCCGATGCCCGCGGCGGGTTCGCGGGCGGTCCACGCGGCCCGGGCGGCCCCGGTGGACCGGGCGGGCCCGGTGGTGGCGCCGGCCTGGTCACCGTGGGCCACGCGGCCGTCACGCAGGCCGAGCTGCCGATCACCATCGATGCGCTGGGCACCGTCACGCCACTGGCCACCATCACGCTCAAGCCCCAGGTGGGCGGTGTGCTGACCGAGGTGCTCTTCACCGAGGGCCAGACGGTGAAGAAGGGCCAGCTGCTGGCCCGCATCGACCCGCGGTCCTACGAGCAGGCGCTGGAGCAGGCGCGCGGCACCCGCATGCGCGACGAGGCGCAGCTGGAGGCGGCGCGCGTCACGCTGGGCCGCTACCGCACGCTGCTGGGCCAGGACTCGATCGCCCGCCAGGACGTGGACACGCAGGCCGCGCTGGTCAAGCAGCTCGAGGGCACGGTCGTCAGCGACAAGGCCTCCGAGGCGGCGGCCCGGGTGAACCTGGAGTTCACGCGCATCACCGCGCCGGTCACGGGCCGCATCGGCCTGCGCGCCGTCGACCCGGGCAACACCGTGGCGGCGGGCTCGACCACCGGCATCGCCGTCATCACGCAGATGAACCCCATCGACGTGCAGTTCGCCGTGCCGCAGGACCGCGTGCCCGAGATCCAGGCCGAGGCCGCGGCCGGCCGCAAGCTCGCCGTGGCCGCGCTGGACCGCACCCGCAGCGACCGGCTCGACAGCGGCACCTTCTCGACGCTGGACAACGTGGTCGACACCACCACCGGCACCGTCAAGGCCAAGGCCCGCTTCGACAACGTCGAGGCCAAGCTCTTTCCCAGCCAGTTCGTGAACGTGCGGCTCACGCTGCGCACCATCCGCGCGCTGGTGGTGCCGGTGACGGCCGTGCGCACCGGCCCCAACGGCCCCTACGTCTACGTGATCGGCGAGGACCGCACGGTGTCGATGCGCGCGGTCAAGCGCGGCGAGTCGACCGTCGACGTGACCGCCATCACCGAGGGGCTGAAGGCCGGCGAACTGGTGGTGACCGAAGGCGGCGACCGCCTGAGCGAAGGCTCGCGCGTGCAGCTGCAGGGCGAGCGGCCGGCGGCCGGCCCGCGCCAGGGGACGGGCCAGGGCCGCCGGCGCGGCCAGCAGGGCGCCGGTGGCCAGGGCCAGGGCC
>JAVHYA010000132.1 GCA_031119395.1 Pseudomonadota bacterium | reverse complement strand
GCGCCGGGGAGGCCGCCGGAGCCGCGGCCGGCGGCGGCGCGCTCGCCACCACGGTCTCGGCCTTTCGGCCCTGCATCCACCACCAGGCGCCGCCACCGATCACCGCCAGGGCCAGCACGCCGCCGGCCGCCAGCAGCTTGCCGTTGCCGCTGGCGCGGGGCGCCGGTGCCGGCAGGGGCTGCGTGGCGGCCTTGGCGCCCCGCGCTGCCGCGGGCGCCGTGCCGCTGCGTGCACCGCTGGAACGCAGCGGCGCGATGGTGGTCGTCTCTTCCAGGCCCAGCTCGGCGCGCAGCTCGCCCATGGACTGGGGGCGCGCCTCGGGCCGCACCTGCAGGCCGTGGTCGATGGCCTCGAGCAGCCGCACGCTGTAGCGCTGGCGCAGCACCTCGTTGCCCGCCAGTGGCACGTAGCTGTCGGAGATGAGCCGCGCCACCGAGGGCGGCGGCGCGCGGCCGCACACGGCCACGTGCATGACGGCCGCGAGCGCGTAGACGTCGGTCCAGGCGCCCTGCGACATGTCGGGCATCTCGGCGTACTGCTCGACCGGCGCATAGCCGGGCTTGAGGATGACGGTGATGGCCTGCGTCTTGTCGGTGATGACGCGCCGCGCCGCGCCGAAGTCCAGCACCACCGGTCGGCCCGTGCCCTCCAGCAGCATGATGTTGTCGGGCGCGATGTCGCGGTGGTAGCAGTTGGCGTTGTGCATCACCGCCAGCGCCTGGGTGACGCCGTCCATGATGCGCATGAGCCAGCCCTCGTCCACGCCGGCGGGCATGGCCGCCAGGGCCTGGCGCATGGTCTGGCCGCGGTACAGCGGCATCACCATGTAGGTGGTGCCGCGCTCCTGCCAGAAGCGGTAGACCTTCAGCAGCGAGGGATGGTCGAACTGGGCGAGCAGCCGCGCCTCGTTGATGAAGCTGCGCATGCCCAGGTCGAAGGTCTCCTTGTGCTTCTCCGACAGCGGCGAGACGGTGCCGTCCTGCGCGCGCGTGGACAGCGAGGTCGGCAGGTACTCCTTGATCGCGACCGTGCGCTCGAGGGTGTGGTCCCAGGCCTCGTACACGGCGCCGAAGCCGCCCTGGCCGATCAGGTGCGTGATCTCGAACTCGGCCATGCGGCTGCCGGCCGGCAGCGTGCCGGTCTCCGCGCCGCTGCCGGCGACGGGCGGCGGTGCCGGTGGCCGCGCACCGGGCGACGAGACCACCGTGGCGGCGTCGGCCTCGCGGGCCGGGCCACGGCCGGTCATGACCTGCGTGCGGTCGTCGCCGCCTTCGGCCGGCAGGGGGGTGGATGGGTCGCTCACGTCGGGTCCGCCTTGTCCACCGCCTCGGCATCCGCGGGCCCCGCGGGCACCTGCGCGCAGGCGAAGAGCAGGTCGAAGCGCTCCTCGCGCGGCAGGCCCGCGCTGAGCAGGCGCTGGCCCTCGCCGCCCGGGTGCGTGAGCCACAGCGACTGGCCGCCCGCCGGCCACGCGGGCGCCGTGCCGGGGTCGTCCTGCCCCGCGGCGTGTTCGTCGTCGGCGAACAGGCGAGCCAGCGTGCCGTCGAAGCGCGCGGCGTCCTGGTCCTGGTCCAGGCCTTCGAGGGCCGCCTGCGCCGCGCGCAGCCACCAGCGGTGCAGGGCCGGCCAGGCCGCAGCGGGCAGGGACTGCCAGGGCTGGCGCAGCTCGCAGGCCACGGCGAAGGGGAAGTAGCGGCCCACGCCGTCGACCGAGGGCATCACGACGCCCACCCAGCACGCGGGGCCGGCCACGTCCTGCGCCAGCGCGAAGAACCACACCGGGCCCTCGAGGTAGCGTGCGGTCCAGTCCTCGTGGCGCAGGCGCAGCTGCATCATCCCGTGCTGCAGCCACTGGTCCCAGCGGGCGCGGAAGGCCTCGGGCAGGCGGCGGTGGGCAAAGTCGCCCATGCCGGGCAGCTTGCCGAACCAGCCCGGCAGGGCGACCGGGTTCGAGAGGATGCCGTCCAGTCCCGTCACAGGCCCTCCGGGCAGGAGAACTCGCGCAACTCCTTCAGGCGGATCGGGTGCTGCACGCTGTTGGTCGTCACCTCGAACTTGGCGCGGCGCGCGTCGAGCTGGAAGGTGATGAAGAACTTCTCGGGCGCGTCGCCCGAGGCGAGCTGGCCGCGGTCGAGCATCTTGAACAGCGCCCACGGCCCTTCGGTGACCTGCCCCGAGGTGCCGCCCGCGGTCGGCGGCTGCACGGTGATGCGCACCTGGTTGGTGTTGCGCGGACCGGGCCATTGCACGGTCATCGGCACGATGGGGCCATGCGCGTACTTCACGAGCTGCCCGTCCACGTCGAGCGTGAACTGGGTGATGCCGGCATCGAGTTCGACCGGCTTGAAATCCAGCCGCATCGCCGGGCCGCGGCCACCGCCGCGGAAGAACACCTGCTTGATGAGGTCGGCGCGCTCGAACTGCTGCAGCGCCGAGGTCGAGATCGCGCCCTGCTCCGCCACCGGCTTGTAGCGCCACGGGCGGCGGCTGGTGTCCACCAGCTGCGCGAGGCGCTTCTGGAAGAAGTCGTCCATCATCCCGCCGGGCCCGAACATCTGGCCGAAGTCCTCGGGCAGCACGTCGCGGCTGCTCGATTCGACGAAGGGGTAGCGGCCCGTGATGGCGCGCTGGCAGAACTCGGTGACGGGCCGCAGGTCCTGGCTCAGGTTGCCGCGCTCGGCCACGCGGGCCTGCGCGGCGCCGCTGGTGCTGAGGTTCTCGACCATCGAGCGCACCGGCTCGGGCAGGCGGCCGGCGTCGGACTTGAGCTTGCCCGCCACGTCGCCGGGCGGCGGCGAAGTGCGGCTCTTGACGGCCGTGTCCACGGCCGTGAGGTAGACGTAGACCTCGTTGAAGAGCTTCAGCGCATCGTCCAGGGGCGCGGGGCCGCCGGGCGTGGGCGACACCACCAGGCGGCGCAGCGATTCGAAGCGGTCGTCGACGATGCTCTCGATGCGCTTGCCCGGGGCGAGCTGCTGCCGGTTCGCGTCGCCGCCGCCGAAGAGTTCTTCCAGGCCCTTGCGCGTGTTGCGCACGGTCTCCGCCGCCTTGCCGACGGCCGACTTGTCGCCGTCCTTGGGCGTGAGCGTGGTTTCCTTGACCACCGCGCGCAGGAAGTTGGCCAGGGGCGAATCGGCACCCGAGAGGATGCGCGCGATCTCGATGTTCTTCTCCAGGCCGGACACGCGGATCAGCCGCACGTCGGCGAGCATGGCCTCCCACACCTTCACGTACTCCTGCAGGTACAGGCGCCGCACGCGGTCGGTGAGATCGCCCAGCGCTGCCGCGTCGCGCAGGCGATCGGCCGCGCCGGCGCCCTGCCCCAGCACCCACGGATCCTCGGCGGCGATGAGGCCGGTGACGACGACCACCTCGTTCTGGAAGCGCCTGTGGTAGCCGTCGTAGGTGAACATGCCCGGCACGCCCTCGGTCAGCGGCTTGCCGCTGGGCCGCTCGAACACCAGCGGGCCCGACGGGCCGGTGGCGGCGGCGATGCTGAAGTTGGGCACGTCCTTGCCCAGGCGCTGGCGCTTCAGGCGGCTGAAGATGCGCTGCTCCGTCGGGTAGCTGGCCAGCAGCGCGCGCACGCTGCGCACCAGGTTCTCGTCCATCTTCAGCGGCGCGCGCGGCGGGCCCTGCGCGATGAGGATGTCGAGCTGGTCCTCCAGCAGCTTGCGCTGGTCCTCGGGAATGCCGCGGTCGAGGCTGCGCGCCCAGTCGAGCGTGATCCAGGCCTTGAGCGCCTCGGCGTCGAAGTGCTCGGGCTGGTGGATCATGAGGTAGCTCTTGAGCGCCTCGTAGGTGAACTCCAGGTTGTCCTTCTGCGCGGTGCGCAGCTGGTCCTCGATGCGCTTGGCCAGCTGCGGCAGGAAGGCCTCGTTGAGCGCCCGCCGGTGCGCGGTCTGCGCCGCGGCGTCGAGCTTGTCCCCCTGGTACAGGCCCAGCGTCATCGAGAAGGGCTCGTCGCCTTCGCGGTTCAGCGGCGTCTTCCAGATGTCGCGCAGGCCCTGCAGCACGGGCGCCACCTGCACCAGGTTCTGCGTCTGCGCCGGCAGCGCGGCGAGCTGCTGGCGCGCGGGTTCGACCCGCGCCTCCACCGACTTCACGTACGCGAGGTTCTGCCACGCGCTCCAACCCCAGCCGGCGAGCAGGCCGACGGCCACGAGCAGCATCGCCGTCATGCCGGCCAGGCGCAGCGCATGGCGGCGCCGCTCCAGCTTCACGTCGGCACCGGCCAGGCGCTGCTCGGGGAACACCACATCCTTGAGCAGCGTGGTGAGGAAGTAGCTGCGGCCACTGCTCTTCTGCGGCGCGAGGATGGCGCGTTCGAGCCCGAAGCTGCGCGCCAGGCTGCCCATGACGCGGTCGATCGGGCTGCCCTCCTGCGTGCCGCTGGTGAAGTACACGCCGCGCACCCAGGGCGGCTGTGCGAAGCGCGAGCCGGTGAAGACCTGGTCGAGCAGGTCCTGCAGCATCGGCCCGATGGACGCGAACTGCGCCGGAAAGCCGAAGATGGCCGCGCGGCGCGTGCCATCGGTTTCCTGCTGCATGCGCTCCAGCAGGCCGGCGTTGACGCGGTCGTGCAGCAGCGCGAACTCGCGCTGGAAGGGCGCGTTCAGGCCGTGCTCGGACAGGTGCGTGCCCTCCTCGGGCGGCAGGGTGAAGCCGAAGACCTGCGCACGCTGCTCCTTGCCCAGGTCGGCGAAGTAGTCGGTGAAGCCGTAGAGCAGGTCGCTCTTGGTCACGAGCACGTAGACCGGCAGGCGCGTGGTGAGGCGCTCGTCCAGCTCCAGCAGGCGTGCGCGGATCGAGGCCGCCAGCGCGCTGCGCGCCTCCACGCCCTGGCTCAGCAGGTCGGCCACGCTGACGGTGAGGAACACGCCGTTGAGCGGCCGGCGCGGACGCGCCTTCTTGAGCAGGCCCAGGAAGCCGTCCCAGGCGCTCTTGTCCTCGCTCTGGTGGCTGTCCTGCGTGGTGTAGCGGCCGGCGGTGTCGATGAGCACGGCCTCGTCGGTGAACCACCAGTCGCAGTTGCGCGTGCCGCCCACGCCGCGGATCGCGCCGGGCCCGAACTTCTCGGCCAGCGGGAAGGAGAGGCCCGAATTGACCAGCGCCGTGGTCTTGCCCGAACCCGGCGCGCCGATGAAGACGTACCAGGGCAGGTCGTAGAGGTAGCTGCCGCCCGAGAGCGAGAGCCAGTCGCGCAGGCCCGGCTTCCTGCCCGCGGCATGCAGGCGCATCTTCTTGAGCGTGGCGATGGCCTCGGAGAAGCGATCGCCGAGGATCTTCTGCTCGCCGTTCTCCGGCGCCGCGGTCTTGACCGTCGGCGCCTTCATCAGCCCCTCGGTGAGGTGGCGGCTGGCGGCGCGCACGCGCCAGCGGCGGATGAGTGCGCGCAGCACGACGAGCAGCACGATCGCGCCGATGAGGATGGCGCGCGCCAGCTCGCTCTCCAGCGGCGCCTTCTCGCCGATCTTGACCAGCGGACCGATCCACCAGATCAGCAGGCCCAGGATGAGCAGCGCCACCACCGTGAGCAGCACGGGGTGGAAGAGGAAGCGGAAGAACTTCTTCATCGCGGGGCTCCGGGGGCAGCGGCGGCCGGTGGTGCGGCAGGCGGCGACGACGCGATGCGTTCCGGCTCGGTCAGCAGCACGATGTCCACCCGCCGGTTGCGCGCGCGGTTGGCCGGCGTGTCGTTGGCCGCCACCGGCTCGGCGTCGGCCTTGCCCTCGGCCTTCATGCGGGCCGGGTCGACCAGGCTCGTGAGGGCCGTCTTCACCGCGTCGGCGCGCGCCGTGGACAGGTGCCAGTTGGACGGGTAGCGCAGCGAGCGGATCGGCTGGTTGTCGGAATGGCCGGTGATGAGCACGTCGCCCTTGACCTCGGCCAGCGCCTGTCCGATGCGCACCAGCACCGGCATCGAGGCGGCCATCGGCTCGGCGCTGCCCGACGCGAAGAAGGCATCGCCGCGCAGGCGCACCACCGAGCGGTCGGCCTCGTCGGTCACGGTGACCAGGCCCTGGCGCACCTCGGGCTCGAGGAAGCGCGCCAGGCGCGGCGCCTTGGCCGGCGGCGCGGGCGGCGCGATCTGCACGTTGGGCATGCGCAGCCCGGCGAGCTGCGACCAGGTGGTGTCGGAACGGTTGTTCAGCCAGATGCGCAGCGCGAACCAGCTCAGGGCGAGCAGGAGCAGCAGGCCAGCGCCGATGACCCACAGCGGAACCGCCTCGCGCTGCCGTGCCGTGCCGCCGCCCTGCCCGCGCCAGTGCGGCGAGAGCGCGGGCTCGACCGCGGGCCGTTCCCGGCGGATCAGGTCCGCGAGGCGCTGGCGCACGGTGTCGAGCTGGGCCTTGCCGTTGTCGAGCACGCGGTAGCGCCCCTCGAAGCCCAGGGCCAGCACGCAGTAGATGAGCTCGAGCAGGTCGCGGTGCCGGGGCACGTCCTGCGCGAGCTTGGCCAGCAGCTGGAAGACCTTCTCGCCGCCCCAGGTCTCGTTGTGGAACTGCACCAGCAGGCTCTGCTTGTTCCAGCCGGCCTGCACGCCCCAGGGGGTGTTGGCGACGGCCTCGTCCAGGGCGGTGCACAGGATGTAGCGCGCGGCGAGCACCGATTCGTTCGACGCGCCGGCACGCCGCGCGGCGGCGTCGAACTGCTGCACCGCCTCGGCCGTCGACGCGCGCAGGGCCGGCACGTTGGGTTGCTGCACCAGGTTGCGCAGCTTGCCGACGAGCACCAGCAGGCGGCCCGCAGCCGACACGAGCGGGTTGAGCAGGCCGAGGTCGCCCAGTTCGGCCGGCAGCGCTTCGGCTGCGGAGGCCGGGATGGGCGCCGGCGGCGGTGCCGATCCGCCGGGCGAGCGCGGCTTGGGCTTGATGACCGTGCGCTCGGATTCGAAGGCGGCGAAGGGATCGGGGGTGCTCATGATCCGGTGGCCTCGGTGAGGGGTGGGTTCTTCTGCGTCTTGCGAGGCGAGGGGATTGTTTGGACCTGGCTTGGGTTGGGGGCGCAGGGGCCGGGATTTCGCCCCGGCGGGCGACCTACTTTTCTTTGTCTCGCCAAAGAAAAGTAGGCAAAAGAAAGGCGACCCCACTGTCTGCGTCCCTCCGCTTCGCTGCGGGCAACCTGCGGTGC
>JAVHYA010000011.1:66895-86094 GCA_031119395.1 Pseudomonadota bacterium | reverse complement strand
GCACCCGCCAAGAGCTTGCCTCCGGGCAGGGCAAGCCCCACATGAGAAAATCGCGGGTTTTCCCCGGACGCCCTTGCTCCCCGGCATGGCCCCTCGCGCTCCGGCACCCCCCCGCACCACAGAACAGGACACCACCATGGACGCAGAACGCATCAACCAGATCGGCACCACCCTGAGCGACCTGAGCGCACGCACGGTCGATCTCCGGAGGTATCTTTGACTTCGATGCCAAAGCCGAACGCCTGAGGACCGTCAACGCCTCGCTGGAAGACCCGGCCGTCTGGAACGACCCCAAGAAGGCCCAGGAACTCGGCAAGGAAAAGAAGGCGCTCGACGGCGTCGTCGTCACCCTCGACAAGCTCACGCGCGACCTGGCCGACAACACCGAGCTCTACGAGATGAGCAAGGAGGAAGGCGACGAGGCCGGCCTGCAGGCCATCGCCGACGAAGTGGCCGCGCTGCAGAAGGACGTGGAGGCGCTCGAGTTCCGCCGCATGTTCAACAACCCGGCCGATCCGCTCAACGCCTTCGTCGACATCCAGGCCGGCGCGGGAGGCACCGAGGCGCAGGACTGGGCCAGCATGCTGCTGCGCCAGTACCTCAAGTACGCCGAGCGCAAGGGCTTCAGCACCACCGTCGAGGACGAGTCGCCCGGCGACACCGCCGGCATCAAGAGCGCCACCATCAAGGTCGACGGCGAGTACGCCTACGGCCTGCTGCGCACCGAGACCGGCGTGCACCGCCTGGTGCGCAAGTCGCCCTTCGACTCCTCGGGCGGGCGCCACACCAGCTTCGCGTCGATCTTCGTCTACCCCGAGGTCGACGACTCCATCGAGATCGAGATCAACCCCTCGGACGTGCGCGTGGACACCTACCGCGCCAGCGGCGCCGGCGGCCAGCACATCAACAAGACCGACTCGGCCGTGCGCCTGACGCACATCCCGACCGGCATCGTCGTGCAGTGCCAGGACGGCCGCAGCCAGCACAGCAACCGCGACGTGGCCTGGAAGCGGCTGCGCTCGCGCCTGTACGACCACGAGATGCGCAAGCGCCAGGAAGAGCAGCAGAAGCTCGAGGACAGCAAGACCGACGTCGGCTGGGGCCACCAGATCCGCAGCTACGTGCTGGACAACAGCCGCATCAAGGACCTGCGCACCAACGTCGAGATCTCGGCCACGCAGAAGGTGCTCGACGGCGACCTGGACGCCTTCATCGAGGCATCGCTCAAACAGGGCGTATGAGCATGCCGACCGAAGCCCTCATCTTCGACATGGACGGCACCATGATCGACTCCATGCCCTGGCATGCGAAGTCGTGGGTGACCTTCGCCCGCCAGCATGGCATCGACATGGACGTGTCGGAAATCCTCGCACGCACCACCGGCCGCACCGGCGTGGAATGCATGCGCGAGGTCTTCGGCCGCCCGCTGACCGACGCCGAGTGCGTCGAGCTCGTGCACCAGAAGGAGGTGCTCTACCGCGACCTCTTCGGCGCCCAGTTCGCCGAGGTGGCCGGCTTCACCGCCTTCGCCAGGCGCGCGGCCGGCATGGGCCTGAAGATCGCCGTCGGCACCGCCGGCGACCGGCACAACATCGAGTTCGCGATGTCGCGCCTGGCCATGGACCCGCTGCCGCTGGCCATCGTGGGCGGCGACGAGGGCTTCAGCGGCAAGCCCACGCCCGCCATCTTCCTCGAGGCAGCACGCCGCATCGGCGTCGCGCCCGAGCGCTGCATCGTCTTCGAGGATGCGCCCTTCGGCATCGAGGCCGCCCGCCGTGGCGGCATGCGCGCCGTGGCCGTGTGCAGCACGCACACGGCCGAAGAACTCGCCGGACCGCACGTGGTGGCGGCCGTGCGGGACTACAACGAACTCGCCCAATCGAATTTTCTGGAGACGCTCGATGTTGCTATCGCGTGACGCACAAGGCCAGCCGGTCGCCATCCGCCGCGAAGACTACGCCCCGCCGGCGTGGTGGATCGACACGGTCGACCTGACCTTCGACCTCGACCCCGCCAAGACCCGCGTGCTCAACCGCATGCAGATCCGCCGCAACGCCGAGGTGGCCCCGCAGCCGCTGCGCCTGGACGGCGACGAGCTGAACCTCGCGCGGGTGCTGGTCAACGGCCAGGGCGCGTCCTTCCGCATGGAGGGCGAGCAGCTCGTGCTCGACGGCCTGCCCGACGCCTTCGAGCTGGAGATCTTCACCACCTGCTGCCCGGTGAAGAACACCAAGCTCATGGGCCTGTTCGTGAGCCAGGACACCTTCTTCACCCAGTGCGAGGCCGAGGGCTTCCGCCGCATCACCTACTTCCTCGACCGTCCGGACGTGATGGCGAGCTACACCGTGACGCTGCGCGCCGACAAGGCCGCCTACCCGGTGCTGCTGTCCAACGGCAACCTGGTCGAGCAGGGCGACCTGGCCGAAGGCCGGCATTTCGCGCGCTGGGTCGACCCGTTCAGGAAGCCCAGCTACCTCTTCGCCCTGGTGGCCGGCAAACTGGTGGCGCGCGAGCAGCGCGTGAAGGCCCGCAACGGCAAGGAACACCTGCTGCAGGTGTACGTGCGCGCCGGCGACCTGGACAAGACCGAGCACGCGATGAACTCGCTCATCCACTCGGTGGTCTGGGACGAGGCCCGCTTCGGCCTGCCGCTGGACCTGGACCGCTTCATGATCGTCGCCACCAGCGACTTCAACATGGGCGCGATGGAGAACAAGGGCCTGAACATCTTCAACACGAAGTACGTTCTCGCCAGCCAGGCCACCGCCACCGACGCCGACTATTCCAACATCGAAAGCGTGGTGGGCCACGAGTACTTCCACAACTGGAGCGGCGACCGCGTCACCTGCCGCGACTGGTTCCAGCTGTCGCTCAAGGAGGGCCTGACGGTCTTCCGCGACCAGGAGTTCAGCCAGGACCTGTGCGCCGAGGCCTCGGCCCGGGCTGTCAAGCGCATCGAGGACGTGCGCGTGCTGCGCAGCGCCCAGTTCCCCGAGGACGCGGGCCCCATGGCCCACCCGGTGCGGCCCGACAGCTACATCGAGATCAGCAACTTCTACACCGTCACCATCTACGAGAAGGGGGCGGAGGTGGTGCGCATGATGCAGACCCTGGTGGGCCGCGACGGCTTCGCCAAGGGCATGACGCTGTACTTCGAGCGCCACGACGGGCAGGCCGTGACCTGCGACGACTTCGCGCAGGCCATCGCCGACGCCAACCCCGACAGCCCGCTCGCGCGCCTGCTGCCGCAGTTCAAGCGCTGGTACAGCCAGGCCGGCACGCCGCGCCTGACCGCGCGCGGCCAGTACGACGCCGCGGCACGCAGCTACACCCTGCGCTTCACGCAGAGCTGCCCGCCGACGCCGGGCCAGGCCGTGAAGGAACCCTTCGTGCTGCCGGTCAACCTCGGCCTGGTGGCCGCCGATGGCCGCGAACTGCCGGTGCAGCTGGCCGGCGAGTCCGACACGGCGCCCGGCACCCGCCTGCTCGTGCTGACGCAGGCCGAGGAGAGCTTCACCTTCGAGAACCTCGATGCCGAACCCGTGCCGTCGATCCTGCGCGGCTTCAGCGCCCCGGTGGTGCTGGACTTCGACTTCGGCGATGCGCAGCTGCTCACGCTGCTGGCGCACGACACCGACCCCTTCAACCGCTGGGAAGCGGCGCAGCGCCTGGCGCTGCGCGCCGCCGTCAAGGCCATCACCGACCCTGCATCGGTGGCCGGCGTGCCCGTGCTGAGCGAGGCCTTCGTGGCCGCCATGCGCGAGGTGCTGCGCCACCCGCAGCTCGACGCCGCCTTCAAGGAACTGGTGCTCACCCTCCCCTCGGAGGGCTACATCGCCGAGCAGCTCGACGTGGTCGATCCGCAGCGCGTGCACGCCGTGCGCGAAGCCATGCGCACCCAGCTCGCCACCGCCCTGGCCGCCGACTGGGCCTGGGCCTACGACGAGCACCGCGACACCGGCGCCTACACGCCCGACCCGACGTCGGCGGGCCGCCGGGCACTGGCCGGCATGGCGCTGCTGCACCTGTGCATCGCCGCCCGCGAGTCGGGCGACACGGTGTGGCCGGGCAAGACCCTGCAGCGCTTCAAGGACGCCGGCAACATGACCGACCGCTTCAACGCCCTCACGGCGCTGGTGATGTCGGGCCAGCCCCTGGCGGCGCAGGCGCTGGCGCGCTTCCACGCCATGTTCAAGGACGAGGCGCTGGTCATCGACAAGTGGTTCGCGCTGCAGGCGAGCGCACCCGACCGCGGCGGCGACGTGCTGCCGCTGGTGCGCCAGCTGATGAAGCACCCGGACTTCTCCATCAAGAATCCGAACCGCGCCCGCTCGGTGATCTTCAGCTACTGCAACGCCAACCCCGGCGCCTTCCACCGCCTCGATGCGGCCGGCTACGTGTGGTGGAGCGAGCGCGTGATCGAGCTCGACGCCATCAACCCGCAGGTGGCCGCCCGCCTGGCGCGCGCCATGGACCGCTGGAACAAGCTGGCCGAGCCGTACCGGGGCGCCGCCCGCGAGGCCATCGCCCGCGTCGCCGCCAAGCCCGACCTGAGCAAGGACACGCTCGAAGTCGTCATGCGGGCGTTATCGAACTAGCAACCCCCAAGCCGCTTCGCGGCTCCCCCTTCTGCTCCGCGAAGGGGGCGCACCCAGTGGCCCGGCAAAGCCGGTTCCACGGGTGCCCTGAAAGAACATCCAGTTTCCTGACCTCCGGAGGCCGCCCATGGCGCAGAAAGTTTCCCTCACCCGCTACCTCGTCGAGCAGCAACGCGTCGATGGCTCCATCCCGGCGCAGCTGCGCCTTCTGCTCGAGGTGGTGGCCCGCGCCTGCAAGAGCATCAGCATGGCCGTGAACAAGGGCGCGCTGGGCGGCGTGCTCGGCAGTGCCGAAAGCGAGAACGTGCAGGGCGAAGTCCAGAAGAAGCTGGACATCATCTCCAACGAAGTGCTGATCGAGGCCAACGAATGGGGCGGCCACCTGGCGGCCATGGCCAGCGAGGAGATGGACAGCATCCACCTGGTGCCCAGCCGCTACCCGCAGGGCGAGTACCTGCTGCTGTTCGACCCGCTCGACGGCTCCAGCAACATCGATGTCAACGTGAGCATCGGCACCATCTTCAGCGTGCTGAAGAAGCCCGACGACCACCCCGGCGTGCAGGAGGCCGATTTCCTCCAGGCCGGCGCCAAGCAGGTGGCCGCCGGCTACTGCGTCTACGGCCCCTCCACGACGCTGGTGCTCACGGTGGGCGACGGCGTGGCGATGTTCACGCTCGACCGCGAGCAGGGCAGCTTCGTCCTCACGCAGGAGAACGTGCAGATCCCGGCCGACACCAAGGAATTCGCCATCAACATGAGCAACATGCGGCACTGGGACGCCCCGGTGAAGCGCTACGTGGACGAATGCCTGGCCGGCAAGGACGGCCCGCGCGGCAAGGACTTCAACATGCGCTGGATCGCAAGCATGGTCGCCGACGTGCACCGCATCCTCACGCGCGGCGGCATCTTCATGTACCCCTGGGACAAGCGCGAGCCCGAGAAGGCCGGCAAGCTGCGCCTGATGTACGAGGCCAACCCCATGGCCTGGCTGGTCGAACAGGCCGGCGGCGCCGCCACCAACGGCAGGCAGCGCATCCTCGACCTGCAGCCCGCCAAGCTGCACGAGCGCGTGGCCGTGTTCCTGGGCTCGAAGAACGAAGTCGAGCGCGTGACCGGTTACCATTCCGGCGCCTGACGGATACGCTATAATCGCAGGCTTCGCCGGTGTAGCTCAGTCGGTAGAGCAGCTCATTCGTAATGAGAAGGTCGGGTGTTCGATTCATCTCTCCGGCACCACATGAAACCCCGCTGACCCTCGGTCAGCGGGGTTTTTCTTTGCGCGGCCGGCGGCCAACGCCCGCCACGCCGTGAAGGATTCGCCCATGCCTGCTGCCCGGAATCCGCTGCCCACCAGTCCCGCCTCCGAGCGCAACAAGGCCCCGATCCTGGCCGAGCTGTTGCTGCGCCTGCCGCCGACCGGCCGGGCCATGGAAGTGGCGGCCGGCACGGGCCAGCACGCGGCGCATTTCGCCGCCGCCCTGCCCGGCTGGCAATGGCAGCCCACCGAGCCGGAGGTGGCCATGCACCCGGTGATCGCCGCGCGCTGCGCGGGCCTGGCGAATGTGGCCGCACCCGTGGCGCTGGACGTGCGCGAGGCCGACTGGCGGGTGCCACCGGCATCGCTGGACCTGGTCTACGTGGCCAACATGGTCCACATCTCGCCCTGGGAAGCCACCGAGGGCCTGATGCGCGGCGCCGGGCAGGTGCTGCGGCCCGGCGGCCGGCTGGTGGTGTATGGGCCCTTCGTCGTGGAAGGCGAAGCGCTGGCGCCGAGCAACGCGGCCTTCGATGCCGACCTGCGCCGACGCGACGCCGCCTGGGGCCTGCGCACGCTGGGCGCCGTGACGGCCCGCGCCGACGCGGCCGGCCTGTCGTTCGCCGAGCGCGTCGCCATGCCGGCCAACAACCTGCTGCTGGTGTTCACGCGGCCCTAGCGCCGCGCGTCGGGCTCAGGCGGCGCGCGGCGCCACCTTGTCGAGCGCCGTGGCGAGGTGGCCGACGGTGCGGTCCACGTTGCGCCACTTCTCCAGCCCGAAGAGGCCGATGCGAAAGCTCATGAAGTCCGGCCCCTCGTCGCACTGCAGCGGCACGCCCGAGGCGGTCTGCAGGCCGGCCTCGATGAATTTCCTGGCGCTCTGGATGCCGGGGTCGGTGGTGTAGCTCACCACCACGCCGGGCGCCTTGTAGCCCTCGGCCGCCACGCTGGGGAAGCCGCGCGACTCGAGCAGCGCGCGCACCTTCTGCCCCAGTTCGACCTGCGCGGCCTTCACCGGCGCGAAGCCCCACTCGCGCGTCTCGCGCATCACGTCGCGCAGGCGCACCAGTGCGTCGGTGGGCATGGTGGTGTGGTAGGCGTGCTGGCCCTTCTCGTAGCCTTCGGCGATCTGCATCCACTTCTTCAGGTCGCACGAGAAGCTGCTGCTGGTCGTGCCCTCGATGGCCTGCCGCGCGCGTTCGCTGAGCATGACCATGGCGCAGCAGGGCGAGCCGCTCCAGCCCTTCTGCGGCGCGCTGATGAGCACGTCGACGCCGGTGGCCTGCATGTCGACCCACATGGCGCCCGAGGCGACGCAGTCGAGCACGAACAAGGCGCCCACCTCGTGCGCCGCGGCGCTCACGGTGCGCAGGTAGTCGTCGGGCAGCAGGATGCCGCTGGCGGTCTCGACGTGCGGCGCGAACACGACCTTGGGCTTTTCGGCGCGGATGGTGGCAGCCACCTCGTCGGCCGGGCATGGCGCCCAGGGGGCCTGCGGGCCGTCGCCCTGCTTGCGCGCCTTGCAGACCACGGCGCCGCCGCCCAGTCCACCGGCGTCGAAGATCTGGCTCCAGCGGTAGCTGAACCAGCCGTTGCGGATGATCAGCACCTTCTCCTTGTTGGCGAACTGGCGCGCGACGGCTTCCATGCCGAAGGTGCCGCTGCCCGGCACCAGGACCGCGGTGTGCGCGTGGTAGACCTCCTTGAGCATGGCCAGGATGTCCTGCATGACGCCGGTGAAGCGCTTGGACATGTGGTTGAGCGCGCGGTCGGTGTAGACGACCGAGAACTCGAGCAGGCCATCGGGATCGATGTCGGGAAGCAGGCCGGGCATGGGGGTGTCTCCGTACAGGGGTGGGATGCCGCCGGGCTGAAGCGAAACGGGCTGCAACCGGGGCCGAAAGGGCGCACAGCGCCGCGATACTGCGGGGCCGCGACGCGCGCGCCTGCGGGCGACCGGCGCGCGGCGCGGCGGGCGCACGAGTGTAGCGACAGCCATCCCGGCGCGCCCCGCACCCCATTCGTCCTGTCATGCCCCTGGCCGCCACCCTCCTCCTTTGCACCGTGTTGACCGTCCAGGACGGCGACACCCTGCGCACCCGCTGCGACGCCGGCCGCGGCGGCAAGCAGGAGGTCGTCACCGTGCGGCTGCACGCCATCGACGCGCCGGAGCACGGCCAGCCCTACGGCCGGCGGGCACGACAGCTGCTGTCGTCGCTGGTCGCCCGGCGGCCCGTGCGGCTGGCCTGCGTGGATACTGACCGGTTCGAGCGCCGCGTGTGCCAGGTGTGGGTGGCGCCGGCCGAGACGCCCGACGCGCCGCCCACCGTCGACGCCGGACTGGCCCTGGTCGCCGCGGGCCAGGCGTGGTGGTACCGGCATTTCGCGTCGGCCCAGACGGCGGACGAGCGTGCACGCTACGCCGCGGCCGAGGAGGACGCCCGCGCGCATCGGCGCGGGCTCTGGCGCGAGGGCGAGCGCGCCACGCCGCCCTGGCAGTGGCGGCGGACGCATCCGCGCCACGCCGACGTCGCCGCGGCACCCTGAGCGTGCGCGGCGGCGCGCGGGCTCAGTCCTGGGTCGACAGCCCGGCCTCGGCCGGTTCCTCCAGCGCCCGCGCCCGCACGCGGTCGATGCGCCGGCCGTCCAGCGCCAGCACCTCGAACTGCCAGCCGGCGCAGTCGATGCGCTCGCCGACCTCGGGCAGGTGGCCCGACACCGACATGAGCAGGCCCGCCACCGTGTTGTAGCGGCCGCGCTCCTCGTCGGGCAGCTCGCGGATGGCCAGGCGTGCACGCAACTCCGACACCGGCATGAGCCCGTCGAGCTCCCAGCTGCCGTCCTCGCCCGGCGTCGCCCAGGCATCCGCCGCCATGCCGGGCTGCAGCTCGCCGGTGATGGCTTCGAGCAGGTCGCGCGGCGTCATCAGCCCCTGCACCACGCCGTATTCGTCGACCACGAACACCAGCCGCCCGGCCCGGGCGCGGAACTGCTCGAGCAGCTCGAGGCCGGTCAGCGTCTCGGGCACGAAGGAGGCGGTCTGCACCGCCGATTCGATCGTGCCCTCGTGCTCGCGGCCCAGCTGCAGCAGGCGCGCCACGCTGATCACGCCGACCACGTCGTCCAGCGAGTTGCGGCACACGGGGTACCAGGAATGCACGAGGTTCAACGCCGCGGCCGCGGCCACCTTGTCGAGCGCGTCGGCCACGGTGAAGCTGGCCTGCATCCATTCGATGTCGGCGCGCGGCACCATCAGCGACGACAGGCGTCGCTCGTCGAGGTGGAACACGTTGCGCACCATCTGGTGCTCGTGCAGCTCGATGACGCCGGCGTCCACGCCCTCCTCCAGGCTGGCGGAGATCTCCTCCTCGGTCACGGCCCGGGCCCCCGTCGAGTCGATGCGAAGCAGCTTGAGCACCGTGGCGGTGGCGCCCGAGAGCAGCCACACGAAGGGCTTGGCGACCTTGGCCAGCACCCGCATGGGCCGCGCGATCCAGCGCGACACCGGCTCCGGGTACAGCTGCCCGATGCGCTTGGGCACCAGCTCGCCGAAGATGATGGTGAAGAAGGTGATGGCCGTGACCACCAGCGCCGTCGACACCACGCTCGCGGTGCCCGCCCCCATGCCGTGCGACTCCATCCACACGGCCAGCGGCCCGGCGAAGGCCGCCTCGCCCACGATGCCGCTGAGCATGCCGATGGAGGTGATGCCGATCTGCACCGTCGACAGGAACTGCGTCGGCGACTCCATCAGCTTGAGGGCGGCGATGGCGCCGGCATCGCCGGCTTCGGCCAGGGCGGCCAGGCGGGCGCGCCGGCTGGTGGCCAGCGCCATTTCGGACATCGCGAACAACGCATTGCACGTCGTCAGCAACGCCAACAGAAGAACGTCCATCGAGGGCGGGGAGAGAATGAAGGAATGTCACTCTATCTCATCGGCGACGTGCAGGGCTGCGACGAGGCCCTGGGTCGCCTGCTCGGCGAGATCGCGTTCTCGCCCAGCCGCGACCAGCTCGTCCTGCTGGGCGACCTGGTCAACCGCGGCCCCGACTCGCTGGCCGTGCTGCGCCGCGTGCAGGCGCTGGGCGGCGCGGCGCAGAGCCTGCTGGGCAACCACGACCTGCACCTGCTGGGCGTGGCGCACGGCGTGCGCAGGCCGGGCCGGCGCGACACGCTGGGGCCGATCCTCGACGCACCGGACCGCGCCGCGCTCCTCGACTGGCTGCGTGCGCAATCCATGGCGCTGCACCGGCGCATCGGCGGGCAGGACCTGCTCATGGTCCATGCCGGCGTGCTGCCGGCCTGGGACGTGGCCACGACGGTCGCCTGCGCCGCCGAGCTGGAGGCCGTGCTGCGCAGCCCCGCGCTCGGCGGCTTCCTGTCGGAGATGTACGGCAACGAACCCGCGCGCTGGAGCGACGCGCTGACCGGCAGCGCCCGCCTGCGCGTCATCGTCAACGCCCTCACGCGCCTGCGCTTCTGCACCGCCGAGGGCGAGATGGAGTTCGAGACCAAGGACGGCGCCGGCGAGGCGCCCGCGGGTTACCTGCCCTGGTTCGACGTGCCGGGCCGCCGCACCGCCGACGCGGTGCTGGCCTTCGGCCATTGGTCGACACTGGGCTGGCTCTCGCGGCCCGACCTGCTGTCGACCGACACGGGATGCGTGTGGGGCGGCTGCCTCAGCGCGGTGCGCATCGGGGCCACGCTGGCCGAGCGGGAACTGCTGCAGGTGCGCTGCCCGCAGGCGCAATCACCCGGCTGACGCGATCGCTACAGTCTTGATCGCTGCCCGCGCCCCCCCGCGGGCGGGCGCTACAGGCCCATTCGGCTTGAAAGCTTGCAGACCGCCACTCGGAGCGGCCGACACTCAGTTGGCCGGTTCGGACGACTTGAACAGCGCCGCCACCTTGCGCTTGCTCTTGATGTTGGTCGACACGCGCGGTGCGGGCGCCTTGGCGGCCGCTTCCCAGGCCGGTGCTTCCTCGCGCTCGCCGGCCTCGTAGGGCTTGTCGAAGAAGGGGTCGCGCGGCGCCGACGGCGTGCGCTGCGGGCGCGGCGAACGGTAGCCCTCGGCGCGCGAATCGCGCGGGCGGTCGAGCGCGTCGCGGGCATCGCCCGCCTCGCCGGCCTCGCGCCAGTGGCGGCGCCCGTCGTTGATGCGGCCGCGCGGACGCTCGTCCTCGAACTCGATCGCTTCCAGCTCGATCTTCTTCTTGATCAGCTTCTCGATGTCGGCCACCAGCCGCACGTCGTTGCCGCCGCCGGCGAAGGTCACGGCCAGGCCCGAGGCGCCGGCCCGGCCCGTGCGGCCGATGCGGTGCACGTAATCCTCGGCGTTGAAGGGCACGTCGAAGTTGAAGACCGCGGGCACATCCTTGATGTCGAGGCCGCGCGCGGCCACGTCGGTGCACACCAGCAGGTCGACCTCGCCGGCCTTGAAGGCCGCCAGCGCCTTGAGCCGCTCGTCCTGGCTCTTGTCGCCGTGCAGGGCCGTGCAGCGCAGGCCCTCGCGCTCCAGCGAACGGGCCAGCCGGGCGCAGCCGAGCTTGCTGTTGACGAACACGAAGGCCTGGGTGATGCCGCGCTGGCGCACGATCTGCTTGAGCGCGCGGCGCTTGTCGTCGTCGCCCACGCTGTAGAAATGCTGCTCGACGGTGGAGGCCGTCTCGTTGGGCCGCGCCACCTCGATGGTGACCGGGTTCTGCAGGTAGCTGCCGGCCAGCCGCTTGATCTCGGGCGAGAAGGTGGCCGAGAACAGCAGCGTGGTGCGCTGCTTGGGCAGGTACGACAGGATGCGCTGCAGGTCGGGCAGGAAGCCGATGTCCAGCATGCGGTCGGCCTCGTCGAGCACCACGTACTCGACCTGGTTGAGCACCGCGTTCTTGGCCTCGATGTGGTCCAGCAGCCGGCCCGGCGTGGCGACCAGCACCTCGACGCCCTTCTTCAGCTCGGCCGTCTGCGGCTTCATGTCCATGCCGCCGAAGACCACGGTGCTGCGCAGCTGCGTGTACTTGGCGTACATCTTGACCTGCTGGGCCACCTGGTCGGCCAGCTCGCGCGTGGGCAGCAGCACCAGCGCGCGCACCGGATGGCGTGCGGGCGAGGTGGAGGCGTTCTCGTGCTTGAGCAGGCGCTGCAGCAGAGGCAGCGAAAAGGCGGCCGTCTTGCCGGTGCCCGTCTGAGCGGCGCCCATCACGTCCTGGCCCGACAGCACCACCGGGATGGCCTGCGCCTGGATGGGCGTCATGTTCTCGTAGCCCATGTCGGCTACGGCGCGCTTGAGGGGATCCGCCAGCGCGAGGTCGGAATAGAGAGTACTCATGAAGCCGCCGATTGTCGCACTGCCGCAAAAAGCGGCAGTGACAATGCGGTTACGCCCCACATTGCTATCAGAAAGATAGCTGGCCGCGCCCGCCGGACGGGCGCTGCGGGCTCATTTGGCCTGCGTCGCGAACCCCGCAGCCATCAAAGGCTGTTGGTGTTGAAGGTGTCGCAGGCCTTGATCGAGCCGGTCTTGAAGCCGTTGGAGAACCAGCGCTGGCGCTGCGCGCTGGTGCCGTGGGTGAAGCTGTCGGGCACCACGGCGCGGCCGGCGGAGCGCTGCAGCGCGTCGTCGCCGATCTTCGCGGCCGCATTCATGGCCGATTCGATGTCGCCCTGCTCGAGAATCTGGCGCGCGTTGTTGGCCTTGTTGGCCCACACGCCGGCGAAGCAGTCCGCCTGCAGTTCGACGCGCACCGACAGCGCGTTCTGCTCGCGCTCGCTGATGCGCCCGCGCATCGAGTCGACCTTGCCGGTGATGCCCAGCTGGTTCTGCACGTGGTGGCCCACCTCGTGCGCGATGACGTAGGCCCGCGCGAACTCGCCGCCGGCACCCAGCTGGCGCTGCAGCGTGTCGAAGAAGCTCAGGTCGATGTAGACCTTCTGGTCGCCGGGGCAGTAGAACGGCCCCATCGCGCTCTGCCCGGTGCCGCAGGCGGTGGGCGTCATGCCGCGGAACAGGACCAGCTTGGGGTCGCGGTAGGTCGCGCCGCCGGCCTGGAAGATCGGCTTCCACACGTCCTCGGTGTCGGCCAGCACGGTGGAGACGAAGCGCGCCGCCTCGTCGTTGGCCGGGGGCGGATGGGCGGGCCCCTGCTGCTGCTGCACCACCGGCGCGCCGTTGCCGGCAAACATGCTCAGGAGCGTGAGCGGGTTGATGCCGAAGATCCAGCCCGCGATCAGGGCCACGGCGATGGTGCCGAGCCCGACGCCGCGCCCGCCGATCGGCAGGCCGCCGAAGCCGCCGCCGCCTTCGGAGCGGCGATCTTCCACGTTGTCGGACTCGCGGTTGCCTTCCCATCTCATGTCGTTCCCCTTGACGCGCCCACGACGGCGCGACGTGGCGTGATGGTACGCGCTCAGCGGGCCGGCATGTCGCCGCCTGCGACCAGCAGGCGCGCCGGGGCGACGGACGCGCCGGGGGCCGCGGCGTCGCCCGGCGCCGCAGCGGCCACGTGCGCCTGCGCATCGCGCTGCGCCGCCTGCAGCACCTGGCCGCGCGTCAACATGAACATGGCCGCGACCTGCGCCAGCACGATGGCCAGCAATGCCGCGACGAACAGTGCGCGGTAGGGCGAGAACTCGCCGTCGATGTGGAAGGGAGAGGACATGCCGGCTCCTAGTGGAAGTGCCGGCATGGTCCGCGTGCGGGCCCCGCCGTGCCCACCGGCGCGCCGCGCATCACCGTGTAGGACGCCGCAGGCCGCTCGGTCAGGCGCTCAGGCCTTGGGCAGCGTCACGCCGTGCTGGCCCTGGTACTTGCCGCCGCGGTCCTTGTAGCTGGTCTCGCACACCTCGTCGCTCTCGAAGAACAGCACCTGGGCGCAGCCCTCGCCGGCGTAGATCTTGGCCGGCAGCGGCGTGGTGTTGGAAAACTCCAGCGTCACATAGCCTTCCCACTCGGGCTCGAAGGGCGTGACGTTGACGATGATGCCGCAGCGCGCGTAGGTGCTCTTGCCCAGGCAGATGGTCAGCACGTTGCGCGGGATGCGGAAGTACTCCACCGTGCGCGCCAGCGCGAAGCTGTTGGGCGGGATGATGCAGCTGTCGCCGTGGAAGTCGACGAAGCTCTTCTCGTCGAAGTGCTTCGGGTCCACCACCGTGCTGTGGATGTTGGTGAAGACCTTGAATTCCGGCGCGCAGCGGATGTCGTAGCCGTAGCTGCTGGTGCCGTAGCTGATGAGCTTGTGGCCGCCCTGCTCGCGCACCTGGCCCGGCTCGAAGGGCTCGATCATGCCGTGCTGCTCGGCCATGCGCCGGATCCATTTGTCGCTCTTGATGGTCATGCTCACCTTCCAGGGTTGCGCATTCTATTCGGCCACCTCGGGGCCGCCTGGCGCTTGTCGCGGGCACCGGCGGCGTGCACACTGCCGCCCGAAGGGAGCTTCCAATGCAAAGAAAAACGCACTTGCTTCGCGCCGCGCTGGCCGGATTCGCCGTTGGCGGCGCCGCCACGGCGTTTGCGCAGGCCCCGGCCGCGCCCGTCTCGGCCTTCAACGCCGAAGACCCGTGCCGGGCCGAGGTTTCCAAGTTCGAGCAGGCGATCGCCTATGTCCGCAAGGCCCGGGGCGCCCAGGCTGCGAGCGACATGAAGGAGAAGTGGCTCCCCGCCAAAGTGGAGAGCGAGCTTCTGCTCAGCCAGGGCTACTGCGGCATCGCCCGGCACCTTCGAACACAGAAGTGGAACCGCTGAACGGCGGGCGGGTCCGCTCAGGCGCCGGCGACGACCGTGCGCTCGACGACCCGCTCGTCACCCAGCACGATCAGCGCGAAGAGCAGTTCCTCCAGTGACGCGGCACGCGCCGTCTTGCGCGCCAGCAGCGGCGTGGCGCCGGGATCGAGCACGACGAAGTCCGCTTCGCAACCCGGCTGAAGGTTGCCGATCACGCCCTCGAGCCCCAGGGCCTGCGCGGCGCCGCTGGTGTGCAGCCACCACAGCCGCGAGGGCGCCAGGCTGACGCCGGGTTTGGTCTGACCCTCGCGCCCCACGTAGTAGGCCGCCAGCATGGTGTGAAAGGGGCTGAAGCTGGTGCCGCCGCCCACGTCGCTCGCCAGACCGTGAGGCATGCGCAGGCGCTGCGCGCCCTCGAAGTCGAAGAAGCCGCTGCCAAGAAAAAGATTGCTGGTCGGACTCACGGCCGCGGCGGTGCGGGTCTGTCGCATCAGTTCGCGGTCGGCGTCGTCGAAGTGGATGCAGTGCGCATACACGGCCCGCTCGCGCATCAGGCCAAAGCTGGCGTACACATCCAGGTAGGAGCGTGCGTTGGGGAACAGCGCCCGCGCCCATTGCACCTCGTCCTTGTTCTCGGCCACGTGGGAGTGCACCCAGGTGTCCGGGTAGCGCGCGGCGAGTTCGCCTGCACCCCGAAGCTGGGCGTCGGTGCTGGTGGGGGCGAAGCGTGGGGTGATGGCGTAGCCCAGGCGCCCCTGACCGTGCCAGCGGCGAATCAGCGCCTCCGTGTCGAGCAGGCTCTGCTCGGTCTCGTCGCGTACGCCGTCGGGCGAGTGGCGGTCCTGCAGGACCTTGCCTCCCAACATGCGCAGCCCGCGCCGCTGCGCCTCGCCGAAGAAGGCCTCGACCGAGGCAGGATGCGAGGTGCAGAAGGTCAGCGCCGTGGTCACGCCCTGGCGCATCAGCTCGTCGAAGAAGAAGGTGGCGGCCTCCTGGCCGTGCGCAAGATCCGAGAAGCGCGCCTCCGCGGGGAAGGTGTAGTTCTCCAACCAGGGCAGCAGGCCGTCGGCAGGTGCGCCGATGATGTCCAGCTGCGGGAAGTGGATGTGCATGTCCACGAAGCCGGGCGCGAGGATGCGACCCGGCCAGTGGGTCACCGACACCTCGGGGTGGCGCGCGCGGACAGCGCGGAAGTCCCCGGCATCGACCACCCGCTGGCGACCCTGGGCATCCGGAGCCACAACCAGCAGCCCGTCTTCGTCGTAGAGAGCATGCCCGGCGGCGTCGAAGCGCAGCAGGGCGGCACGGTAGGCAATCATGGGCCCAGCTTAGCGGCTTGCGCAGCGTGCGCGATATGCCCCTGCGCATAGCGTGCATCCGGCACGCGGGTATGCCGCTGCGATCAAGGCCCCTCGATGCGCACTTTGGCCGGCAGCGCGCCGAGGCTGGCCTCCAGGGCCGCTCGCAGCGCGGCTCCCTGGGCGCCAGCCGGCACCCGCACGGACACGCCCGCGTCGCCCTCGGGTTGCGCCTGCGGGCGCTCGCCGGCAGCGACGCCCAGGCGCTCGGCAGCCTGCGCGATCAGCGCGTCGGCCACGCGGCAGGCGGCCATCTGCCGCAGCTCGGGCTTGAAGATCTTGCCCACGTTCGTCATCGGCATGTGGTCGACCAGGTACACGGCCTTGGGCCGGGCCGGCGCCTCGTCCACCCGCTCGGCCGCGAACGCCAGCAGCTCTTCGGCCGTGGCCGAAGCGCCAGGCACCAAGGTCGCAAAGACCACGGGCAGCTCCCCCGCATAGGCGTCCGGCGCACCCACCGCGGCCGTGAGCTGCACCGCGGGATGCGCGCCCAGCGCGTCCTCGATGGTCTTGGGGTCGATGTTGTGGCCGCTGCGGATGATCAGGTCCTTGGAGCGGCCGGTGAGGTTGAGCCGCTCGTCGCCGTCGAGCCAGCCCAGGTCGCCCGTGGCCAGCCAGCCGTCGGGCGTGAAGGCCTTGGCCGTGTCCTTCTCGTCCAGGAAGCCCGAGAAGAGGTTGGGCGACTTGAAGAGCACCATGCCCGTCTCGCCCGGTGCCACGTCCTGGTCGCTCGCGCCGCCCTGCGCGTCGAGCGCCACGATGCGCAGCTGCGAATACGGCAGGCGAAAGCCCACGCAGCCCGCCGGTCCCACCACGCCCGGCGGCGTGATGGTCGAGATGCCCGCCATCTCGGTCATGCCCAGGCTCTCGTGCACGTGCAGGCCGAACTGGCGCTCGAAGCGCTGGCCCAGCTCGGGCGGCAGCACGGCGGCGCCGGTGCGGCAGTAGCGGATGGAGGAGATGTCGGCGCCGTCCAGCGGCACGTTCGCCAGCGCGGCCAGCACGGTGGGCACGGCCGAGAGCGAGGTCGGCCTGTACCTGTCGACCAGGCGCCAGTAGTTCGCCAGCACCTCCTTGTTGCGCATCAGCGCGGTGGTGGGAATGATGACCTCGACCCCGGCCGACAGCGATGCCAGCGAGGCCGGCAGCACGCCCGCCACGTGGAAGAGCGGGTAGCCGTTGATGGTGATGTCCCGCGGCCCCAGTCCCGTGAGCTGCACGCCCGCCCAGGCGGTGAAGACCTGGGCGCCGTGGCTGTGGCGTGCGAGCTTGGGCGCGCCGGTGGTGCCGCCGGTGTGGAAGTAGGCGGCGATGTCGGCGGGCGCGATGTCGCGGCCGCTCACCAGGCGGTCGGCCGGCTGCGCGGCGCGCACGGCGGCGAAATCGGCCACGCCCCCCGGCAGCGGCGGCGCGGCGGCCTCGTCCAGCGGCGCCACACGCAGCACCTGCACCAGCGTCGGCACCTGGCCGCGGATGCGCATCGCCTTGGACCACATGCCCGATTCGTCGTCGTTGCCCCAGGCGATCAGCACCTTGGCGCGGGCGGCATTCATGAGCGACACCAGCTTCTCGTCGGTGAGCAGCGGGTTGAGCGGCTGCACGATGCCGGCCGCCTCGCCGCCCCACAGGGCCAGGTGGTACTCCAGGCAGCCGGGCAGCAGCACCGCGACCGCGTCCTGCGGGCCCACGCCGAGGGCATGCAGCGCATTGGCGGTCTGGTGGATACCGGCCAGCAGTTGCGCATAGCTCCAGCGCAGCGGCTCGTCGGCCGGGTTGCCGGTGCGCAGGAAGGTCAGCGCCGGCTTGTCGCCGAAGGCGGCGGCCGAGTTGCGGAAGATCTCGTAGGTGCTGCGGACGGTCAGCGCCTCGGCCAGCGGCGTGGCCTCGAGGCGGCGCACGTCGTCGATGTGGCGGATGGGCGCGGCGGCCGAGAAGGCGGCCGACGGGGCGGCAGGGGCAAGGGGCATGGGGAATCCTTCGGGCGCCCCGGCCACCGCGCGGGCGGCCGGGTGCCGCGCCATCGTAGCGCCGCGCCGCGCGCCCTCCGCGGCGGCGAGTCACCCGCGGGTCAGTGCCGGCCCTTTCAAGCCGAATCGGCCTGCAGCGCCCGTGGATCGGGCGCGGGCAGCTATGGAAACCATAGCATCCGGTTCAGCGGGCGATGCGCCCCTGCACGCCCTCGGCCAGCCAGTTCATCTGCAGGATCTGCGCGTCGGTGAGCGCCCGGCCCTTGGCGATGGCCACGTGGCCCTCGTTGTCGCGCACGTCCTGTGCGCCGGCGGCAAAGGGCTGCAGCCGGCCGGCGGCGATGTCCTGCTGCCGCGCGAGCACTTCCTGGCGCACCGCTTCGGGCACCTTGGGGCCGAAGTCGCCGACGCGGACCATGCCCTCCTTCACGCCGCCCCAGGTGTCCTCGCTCTTCCAGGTGCCGTCCAGCACCGCCCGGGCACGGCGGGTGTCGTAGTCGCCCCAGCGGTGCGTGACGGCGACGAGCTGCGCGTCGGGCGCCACCTGGCGCATGTCGGAGTGGTAGGCGACGGCCCAGCGGCCGCGGTCCTGCGCGGCCTTCATCACGGCCGTGGAACCGGTGTGGAAGGCGATCACGTCCACGCCCTGGTCGAACAGGCGCATGGCGGCATCGCGCTCCTGCGGCGGGTCGAACCAGACGTTGAGCCACACCACCTTGACCTGCGCCTTCGGGTTGACCGAACGCATGCCCAGCGTGAAGGCGTTCAGGCCCTGCAGCACCTCGGGGATCGGGAAGCCCGCCACGTAGCCGGCGATGTTCGACGTCGTCATGCGGCCCGCCGCCACGCCCGCGAGGTAGCGGCCCTCGTAGTAGCGCGCGTTGGCCGTGGCCACGTTGGCCGCGCGCTTGTAGCCGGTGATGGATTCGAACTTCACGTCGGGGAAGTCCTTCGCCACCTTCAGCGTCGGCTCCATGTAGCCGAAGCTCGGCGTGAAGATGAGCCGGTTGCCCTGCATCGCGAGGTCGCGGATCACGCGCTCGGCGTCGGCGCCTTCGGCCACGTTCTCGACGTAGGTGGTCTTCACCCGGCCCGGCAGCGCCGCCTCGATCGCCTTGCGGCCCTCGTCGTGCTGGCGCACCCAGCCCGCGTCGGCCAGCGGCGCCACGTAGACGAAGCCGATCTTCAACGGCTCGGCCGCCGTCTTCTGCGCCAGGGTGGGGAGACAAAAGGAAAAAGTCGCGGCACACGCCAGAACGGCGCGGCCGACGAGGTTTTTGTACATGGTGTTCCTCTACATGGCCCCGG
>JAVHYA010000011.1:0-66795 GCA_031119395.1 Pseudomonadota bacterium | reverse complement strand
AGAACGGCGCGGCCGACGAGGTTTTTGTACATGGTGTTCCTCTACATGGCCCCGGTGACAAGGAAGCCCCTCGGTGGATCGCATCGCATCGACCGATCCCCCGAGGGGATGCTTCTCGCCCTGGGATGGTCCAGCGACGAAAAACAAACGCGCTGCAGCCGGGACGCCTGCAGCGCGGACCGCGATTGTAGGAGCGCCGCCTTCTGCCGCCGCGATGCCCACCGCCGTGCATCGGCAAGGGTGCGATCGCCGGACCCGCCGCAGAATCGAGCGCATGTCTTCCGCGGCCCCCGGCGCGAGTGCGCCCACCCTGCCCCTCGACGAAGGCCCCTGGCGCCGCAACCTCGCGGTGTGCATGTTCGGCTCGTTCACCACCATCGTGGCGATGACCCTGCTGCTGCCCTTCCTGCCGCTGTACGTCGAGCAGCTGGGCGTGAAGGACCCTGCAGCCATCGTGCAGTGGTCGGGCGCGGCCTACGGCGCCACCTTCCTCACGGCCGCCCTGGTGGCGCCGCTGTGGGGCCGGCTGGCCGACCTGTACGGCCGCAAGCTGATGCTCATTCGCGCCAGCCTGGGCATGGCGGTGGCGATGGCGCTCATCGGCATCGCGCAGGACGTCTGGCAGCTGGTCGGCCTGCGGCTGCTGGCCGGCCTGCTGGGCGGCTATGCGTCGGGCTCGATGCTGCTGGTGGCCACGCAGACGCCCAAGGCCCGATCGGGCTGGGCGCTGGGCACCATGTCGTCGGCCATCATGGCGGGCAACCTCGTCGGGCCGCTGGTGGGCGGCGCATTGCCGCCGCTGATCGGCATCCGCGCCACCTTCTTCGCCGCCGGCGCGGTGATCTTCGTGGCCTTCCTGGCCACCGCCGTGCTGATCCGCGAGGCCCCACGGCCCCGCGGCGCCAAGGGCACGGCCGTGGGCGCCGGCTGGGCCTCGATTCCCGACCGGGGGCCGGTCACGGCCATGTTCGTCACCGGCATGCTGCTGATGCTGGCCAACATGTCGATCGAGCCGATCATCACCGTCTACGTGGCGACGCTGGTGCGCGACGCGGCGCAGGTCACGCAGGTGGCCGGCGTGGTGATGTCCGCCGCCGCGCTGGGCAGCATCCTGTCGGCCGCGCGCCTGGGGAAGCTGGCCGACCGCATCGGGCACTGGAACGTGATCGTCGCGTGCTTCGCCGTGTCGGCGCTGCTGCTGGTGCCGCAGGCCTTCGTCACCGCCGGCTGGCAACTGGTGACGCTGCGCTTCCTCATGGGGCTGTCGCTGGGCGGGCTGCTGCCCTGCATCGCGGCCGTGATCCGCCACCATGTGCCCGAGAACGCCGCGGGCCAGATGCTGGGGTACTCGGTGTCGGCACAGTATGTGGGCCAGGTCGCCGGGCCGCTCATGGGCGGGTACGTCGGCGGGCACATCGGCATGCGGGCGGTGTTTCTCGGCACCTGCGTGCTGATGGCCATCGGCGCGCTGGGCAATGCGTGGGTGCAGCGCCGCCGCGGACCGGGCGCCGCCGCCGCGCCGTGACGCCCGTCCACCGGCAAGGCACTCAGCCCGCCAGGCGCGCAGCGAGCTGGCGCGCGCCTCGCGCAGTGGCTCCCTTGCCCGTGATCGCCAGCGCAGGCGCCTGGGCCAGCATGCGCTCGAAGACGGCGCGCACCTCGTCGGCGCCGATGTCCTCGATCATGGCCAGCGTGGCGGCCGTCGGCAGCACGGTGCCGCTCGCCAGCAGTTCCTCCACGGCCTGCTCCATCGTGGCGTAGGTGCGCTCCGCGGCGCGCACGCGTGAGACCGTCAGCTGGTTCTTGGCCCGCTCGAGGTGCACGGGGTCGATCGCAGCCGCCTGCGCGCGCAGCAGTTCGCCCGTGGCCCCGACCAGCGCGTCGAGCTTGTCCGGGGTCGTGACCGCGCTCACGACGAAGTTGGCCCAGACGTCCCCCTTGTCGATCGTCGCGTCCACCGTGTAGGCCAGGCCGAGCTTTTCCCGGATGGTGTCCGACAGGGGCGAGGACATGCCGCCGCCGAACAGGTTGGCGGCCACCGCCGCCGCCAGGCGCCAGCGCTGCGCGGGCACCGCATCGGACCGGGCAGGCAGCACCGGGTAGGCGATGTTCACGAACACCTGCGACACCTGCGTGAAGCGGCGCGCCATCGCTCGACCGACGTAGGCGGCCGGCGCCGGCGGCCGGGCCGTCGACGGGTCGGGCGCCGGCCGCATCGCGCCGAACAGCTCGCCGGCCTGCGCCATCCAGGCCTCGACGTCGAAGCGGCCGGCCGCGGCGACGACCGTCTTGTCGGCCACGTAGTGCGATTGCACATGGCGCACCAGGTCGCCGCGCGTGAAGCCCTCGATGTTGCCGAGGGTGCCGATCACCGGCATGCCCATGGACGCGTCGCCCCAGATCGCCCGGTCGAGCAGGTCGTCGGCGCTGTCCTGCGGGTCCTCGTCGTATTCGATCGCCTCCTGGCGGATCACCTCCAGTTCGCGCTGCAGCTCGTGCTCGGGAAAGCTGCTGTTGAGCACGATGTCGGCCGTCATGCGCAGCAGCGCGTCGGCGTGGCGACCCAGGCCCGTCATGAAGTAGGCGGTGGCGTCCTTGCCGGTGAATGCGTTGACGTCGGCGCCCAGCCGCTCGGCGTCCAGGTTGATGGCCTGGACCGAACGCGTGGCCGTCCCCTTGAAGGCCATGTGCTCCAGCACGTGGCTGATGCCGTTGGTGGCCGGCGTCTCGTCGCGCGAGCCGACCCGCAGGAAGACGCCCACGCTGACGCTCTGCACGTGCGGCATGGGCAGGGCGAGCAGGCGCACGCCGTTCGCGAGCGTGCGCAGGACCGCGGCGCTGCCTTCGTCCGGATGGCGTGCCACGGCTCAGTGCTCCAGCGGCGGCTGCGCGCGCACCCCGACGCCGTAGAGCGCCAGCAGGCCGACCATGTGGCCGACGGACACGCCGGGCTCGCCCGCCTCGACGCGGCCGATGGTCTGCACATGCACGCCCAGCCGCGCCGCCGCGGCGGCCTGGCCCTCGCCGGCCGCCAGCCGCGCCGCCCTGGCGGCGGCGCCCAGGGCCTGGATGCTTTGCAGGGCGTCGCCGCCGATGTCCGTGGAAATGCGCTTGCCTCGAGTCATCCCCCGGTCCCGGTCAGGCGAAGGACGCGAAATGCGCGTCCACCTTGTCCAGCCAGCCGCGCTTGGCCTGCGCATCGGCAAAACTGCCTTCGAAGCTGTTGCGCGCCAACTGCCACGCCTGCCGCGCGCCGAGCCCCGTGGCGCCGAAGGTCTCGGTGAAGTTGGTGTTCAGGTAGCCGCCGAAGTAGGCCGGGTCGTCCGAGTTCACGGTCGCGACGAGGCCGGCATCGAGCAAGGCGCCCAGGTTGTGCGCCGACAGCTCGGGAAACACGCACAGCTTGAGGTTCGACAGCGGGCACACGGTGAGCGGGATGCGGTCGGCCGCCAGGCGCTTCATCAGCGCGGGGTCCTTGGCGGACTGCACGCCGTGGTCGATGCGCTCCACCTTGAGCACGTCGAGCGCCGACCACACGTAGGCCGGCGGTCCCTCCTCGCCCGCGTGCGCCACGAGGTGCAGGCCCAGCTCGCGGCAGCGCGCGAACACGCGGGCGAACTTCTCGGGCGGGTGGCCGACCTCGCTCGAATCGAGGCCGACGCCGATGAACTTGTCCCTGAACGGCAGCGCCTGCTCCAGCGTGGCGAAGGCGGACTCCTCGCTCAGGTGGCGCAGGAAGCACAGGATGAGCTGCGCATCGACGCCCAGCGTCGCCTTCGCGTCGACGCAGGCGCGGTGCAGGCCGTCGATCACCGTTTCCATGGCCACGCCGCGCTCGGTGTGCGTCTGCGGGTCGAAGAACATCTCGGTGCGCAGCACATGGTCGGCCGCCGCGCGTTCCAGGTAGGCCCAGGCCATGTCGTAGAAGTCCTGCGCCTTCAGCAGCACGCTGGCGCCGGCGTAGTAGATGTCGAGGAAGCTCTGCAGGTTGGTGAAGGCGTAGGCCTTGCGCAGCTCTTCCACGCTGGCGTAGGGAAGGGCCACGCCGTTGCGCTGCGCGAGCGCGAAGATCAGCTCGGGCTCGAGCGAACCCTCGATGTGCATGTGCAGCTCGGCCTTGGGCATCGTGCGCAGCAGCTCGGGGAGGCGGTCGGCGGGGATGGCGGCGGGGTCGAAGGGGAGGTTCATGACGCAACTCGGTTCGGCAGCGGCGGTGCACAAGCATAAGCCGCACCGCCAAATAAAAAGGCCGCTTGCGCGGCCGTCTTCGATGCCAGGGCACCCGCGGAACCGGCTCTGCCGGGCCGCTGGGTGCGCCCCTCGAGGGGGATTCGGCTACACGAAGTGAGCAGGAAACGGGGTGCTCAATTCTTTCCCGGCACCTTGCCTTCGACGCCCTTGACGTAGAAGTTCACGCCCGAGAGGAACTTGTCGTCGGCAGCGGCGCCGGCGGCGACGAGCTCCTTGCCGTCCTGGCCGACGATCGGGCCCTTCCAGATCTGGAAGCTGCCGTCCTTCAGGCCCTTCTTCACTTCCTCGACCTTGGCCTTGATGTCGGCCGGCACGTCCTCGGCCAGCGACACGATGTCGATCGCGCCTTCCTTCACGCCCCACCAGGTCTGGCCGGTGGTCCAGGTGCCTTCCAGCGCGTCCTTGGTGGCCTTCACGTAGTACGGCGTCCAGTTGATGATGGCCGAGGCCAGGTGCGCCTTGGGGCCGTAGGCGGTCATGTCCGAATCCCAGCCGAAGGCGCGCTTGCCCTTTTCCTGCGCGGTCTTGAGCACGGCGGGCGAGTCGGTGTTCTGGAACAGCACGTCGGCGCCGCCGTTGATCAGGGCCGTGGCGGCCTCGGTCTCCTTCGGCGGGCTGAACCATTCGTTGACCCACACCACGTTGGTGGTGATCTTCGGGTTCACCGACTGGGCGCCCAGGGTGAAGGAGTTGATGTTGCGCAGCACCTCGGGAATCGGCACCGAGCCCACCACGCCCAGCTTGTTCGACTTGGTCATGGCGCCGGCGATGATGCCGGCCATGTACGCGCCTTCGTAGGTGCGGCTGTCGTAGGTGCGCATGTTCTCGGCCGTCTTGTAGCCGGTGGCATGCTCGAACTTGACGTCCTTGCTGTCGTTGGCGACCTTGAGCATCGGCTCCATGTAGCCGAAGGTGGTGCCGAAGACCAGCTTGTTGCCCTGGCCCACGAAGTCGCGGAACACGCGCTCGGCATCGGCCGATTCGGGCACGCTCTCGACGAAGGTGGTCTTGATCTTGTCGCCGAATTCCTTTTCCAGCGCCTTGCGTGCGGTGTCGTGCGCGAAGGTCCAGCCGCCGTCGCCCACCGGGCCGACGTAGGCGAAGGCGATGTTCAGCGGCGCGGCCGGTGCCGGGGCCGGCGCGGCGGCGGTCGGTGCCGGCGCGGGCGGTGCGGCGGCGGGCGCCGGGGCCTCCTCCTTCTTGCCGCAGCCCATCAGGGCGGCCGACGCGACGGCCGACAGGGCGGCCAGTTTGAGCAGGGAGCGCTTGTTCAGTGCTTGCATGAAAGAAGTCCTCGACAGAACAGTTGGCTGGAAAAAGGGACTCGCGATTATGAATGCCCGCGGGCGTGCTCAGGAGCCCGGGTAGAACGGCTTGCCGATCGACGCCGGCATGTTCACGCGGATGAAGGCCGGGTTGCGCGAGATCAAGGCCAGCACGACGATCGTGGCCAGGTACGGCATCATGGCCAGGAACTGGCTGGGCACCTCGACCCCCGCGCTCTGCAGGTGGAAGCCCAGCTGCGTCACGCCGCCGAAGAGGTAGGCGCCCAGCAGCACCCGCACCGGCCGCCAGGTGGCGAAGGTGGTCAGCGCCAGCGCGATCCAGCCGCGCCCGGCCACCATGTTCTCGACCCACAGGCCCGTGTACACCACCGACAGGTAGGCACCGGCCAGCCCGCACAGCGCACCGCCGGCCACCACGGCCAGCAGGCGGATGCGGCGGACCGGATAGCCCAGCGCATGGGCCGATTCCGGCGATTCGCCCACCGAGCGCAGCACCAGCCCGGCACGGGTGCGGTACAGGAACCAGACCAGCGCGAAGGTCAGCACGACCGCGAAATACACCAGCGGGTGGTGCCTGAACAGCGCCGGCCCGACGAAGGGGATGTCGCCCAGCACCGGAATGGCGAAGCCCATGCCGCCCGGCGCCTTGGCCTGCACGTAGTTGATGCCCACGAAGGCCGAGAAACCCACGCCGAAGAGCGACAGCGCCAGGCCGGTGGCGTACTGGTTGGTGTTGAGCCAGATCACCAGCACGCCGAACACCGCCGCCAGCGCCGCGCCGGCGGCCATGCCCGCGAGGAAGCCGACCCACGGGTTGTGCGTGTGCACATAGCCCGCGAAGCCCGCGATGGCGGCGCACAGCATCATGCCCTCGGCGCCCAGGTTGACGATGCCGGCCTTCTCGTTGATGAGCAGGCCCAGGGCCGCGATCGCCAGCACCGTGCCGGCACTGAGCATGGCGCCCAGGAGGAGTGCGTAGTTCTCCATGTCAGGCCTCCTTGATCTGCGCTGCAACTTCGGGGGTGGAGGCCTGCAGCGACGCGGTGCCCGCCGTGGGCGACACCGGCCGTGCATGGGCCTTCATGCGGATGCGATAGGCCACCAGCGTGTCGCAGGCCAGCAGCGTGAACAGCAGCAGGCCCTGGAACACCGCGGTGAGCGACTTCGGCAGCCCCAGCCGCGACTGCGCCAGCTCCCCGCCGATGTAGAACATGCTCATCAGGATGGCCGAGAAGACCATGCCCACCGGATGCAGCCGGCCCACGAAGGCCACGATGATGGCCGCGAAGCCGTAGCCTGCCGGCACGTACGGCGTGAGCTGCCCGATGGGGCCGGCCACCTCGAGTGCGCCGGCCAGCCCGGCCGCCGCGCCCGAGGTGAGCAGCGCGATCCACACCGCGCGCCGCGCCGAGAAGCCGGCATAGCGCGCCGCCGCCGGCGCCAGGCCGCCGACCTGCTGCGCGAAGCCCAGGCGCGTGCGGAAGAGGAAGACCCACAGCACCGCCACGCCCACCAGCGCGATCGGCACGCCGATGGACACGCGCGAGCCCTTCATGAGCCGGGGCATCTGCGTCACGGCCTCGAAGGTCTTGGTCTGCGGGAAGTTGTAGCCCATGGGGTCCTTCCACGGCCCGCCGACCAGCCACAGCAGCAGCAGCGTGGCCACGTAGACCAGCATGAGGCTGGTGAGGATCTCGTTGGCGTTGCACACGTCGCGCAGCCAGGCCACGATGGCCGCCCACAGCATCCCGCCGAGCACGCCGGCCACCAGGATGGCCGGGATGATCCACGGGCCGGTGCCCTTGTCGGCCAGCAGCGCCACACCGCCGGCGGCGATGGCACCGAGGACGAACTGGCCTTCGGCGCCGATGTTCCACACGTTGGAGCGGAAACACACCGCCAGCCCCAGCGCGATGATGAGCAGCGGCGTCGCCTTCACCAGCAGTTCGCCGATGGCGTAGGGGCTCTTGATCGGCTCCCAGAAGAAGACCTGCAGCCCGCGCACCGGGTCCTTGCCCAGGGCGGCGAAGAGCGCGATGCCGATCACCACCGTGATCGCCAGCGCCAGGATGGGCGAGCCGTAGCTCCAGAAGCGCGACAGCTGCGGCCGCAGTTCAAGCTTGAGCATGGGTGCCCTCCTCCACGTTGCGCACCGGGCGCGTGGCGGGCGCGCCGTCCCACAGCCCGCTCATCCACTCGCCGATCTGCGGCACGGTGGCCGCGGCGCGATCGATCGAGGGCGACAGCCGCCCCTTGGCGATCACGTGCAGGCGGTCGCTGATCTCGAAGAGCTCGTCCAGTTCCTCGCTGACCACCAGCACCGCGCAGCCGGCGTCGCGCAGCGCCAGGATCTCGGCGCGGATCAGCGCCGCGGCGCCGACGTCCACGCCCCAGGTGGGCTGCGAGACGATGAAGAGCTTCGGATTGGCGTCGATCTCGCGCCCGACGATGAACTTCTGCAGGTTGCCGCCCGACAGCGACTTGGCCGCCGCGTTCGGTCCGCCGGCCTTGACCTTGAAGCGCTCGATGATGGCGCGCGCCTGGCGCTCCATCTGGCCGGTGCGCAGCCAGCCGCCCGCGCCCACCGCGTCGTCGCGCGTGAGCAGCAGGTTGTGCGCGAGGCCGAGCGTCGGCACCGCGCCACGGCCCAGCCGCTCCTCGGGCACGAAATGCAGCCCCAGCCGCCGGCGCGCACGCGGCCGCAGGTGGCCGGCCGGCTGGCCGAAGACCTCGACCATGCCGGGCTCGGCCCGCACGTCCTCGCCCGACAGCGCGTAGAGCAGTTCCTTCTGGCCGTTGCCCGACACGCCCGCCACGCCGACCACCTCGCCGCCGCGCACCTGCAGCGCGACCCCCTCGAGGTCGACGCCGAACTGGTCCTCGCGCGGCAGGCTCAGGCCCTTCACGTTCAGCGCGACGGCGCCGATGTTCGACGGCCGGTGCTGCAGCGGCGGCGGCTCGGCGCCGATCATCAGGCGCGAGAGCGACTCGTTGGTCTCGTGCTGCGGGTTGCACACGCCCGTGACCTTGCCGCCGCGCAGCACCGTGCAGGCGGTGCACAGCTCGCGGATCTCGTGCAGCTTGTGGCTGATGTAGAGGATCGAGCAGCCCTGCGACGCCAGCTTCTTGAGCACGACGAAGAGCTTGAGCACGGCCTGCGGCGTCAGCACCGAGGTGGGCTCGTCGAGGATCAGCAGCTTGGGGTCGGTCAGCAGGGCGCGGATGATCTCGACGCGCTGCATCTCGCCCACCGACAGCGTGTGCACGGGCCGCTGGGGATCGATCTCCAGCCCGTACTCGCCGGCCTTGGCGACGATGCGGCGCGTGACCTCGGCCAGCGCCAGGCTCTTGTCCAGCCCCAGCCACACGTTCTCGGCCACCGTGAGCGTGTCGAACAGGCTGAAGTGCTGGAACACCATGCTGATGCCCAGCGCCCGCGCCTCCTGGGGATTGCGGATGTGCACCGGCTGGCCGTTGAAGTCCACCGTGCCCTCGTCGGGCTTGACGGAGCCGTAGATGATCTTCATCAGCGTCGACTTGCCGGCGCCGTTCTCGCCGAGCACGGCGTGGGTTTCGCCGGGCAGCACCGTCAGCGACACGCCGCTGTTGGCCACCACGGAGGGGTAGCGCTTGGTGATGCCCGCAAGCTGGAGTCTGGGGGTGGACATGGGTGGCCTTCGGTCGTCGCTCTGTTTATGTATGAAAAACCCTCGAAACGCCCGCGGGGCGGGCGCCAGCAGCTATGAAAACAATAGCATTCAAAGTTCCCGCATTGTCACCGCTCCAGAGCCGGCAGAGGACCCGAAGCCTTCCACGGGCACGCGGCCATCGCAGCCGACGAGCGCAGCGAAGTCTTCAGGGCACCCGCGGAACTGGCTTTGCCAGGCCGCTGGGTGCGCCCCCTTCCCGCGTGCGGGAGAAGGGGGAGCCGCGAAGCGGCATGGGGGATGCTTCATTTCAATGGCCTTCGATCCAGATGAACTTGAACAGGAAGATGCCGCCGATCACCCACACCATCCAGTGCACCTCGCGCGCGCGGCCGGTGAACAGCTTGAGCACCGCGTAGGTGATGAAGCCGAAGGCCAGCCCGTTGGCGATGGAGTAGGTGAAAGGCATGGCCAGCGCCGTCACGGCCGCCGGCACGACCTCGGTGGTCTCGTCCCAGTTCAGTTCGGTCAGTTCCCTCAGCATCAAACATGCCACGAAGAACAGCGCCGGCGCGGTCGCATAGGCCGGCACCACGCCGGCCAGCGGCGCGATGAACAGGCACGCCAGGAACAGCACCGACACCGTGAGCGCCGTGAGTCCCGTGCGGCCGCCGGCCTGCACGCCGGCGGCGCTCTCGACGTAGGCCGTGGTGCTCGATGTGCCCAGCAGCGAGCCGGCGAAGATGGCCGCCGAATCGGCCAGCAGCGACTTGTTGAGCCGGTCCATCTTGCCCGGCACCAGCAGGCCGGCCCGCTTGGCCACGCCCATCAGCGTGCCCGTGGCGTCGAAGAGCTCGACGAGGAAGAACACGAGGATCACGTTGAGGATGCCGCCGGCCAGCGCCGCCTTGATGTCCAGCTGCAGGAAGGTCGGCGCGATCGAGGGCGGCGCCGAGAAGATGCCGCGGTACTCGTTGCCGGCGAAGAAGAAGCTCGCCAGCGTGACGGCCACGATGCCGATGAGGATGGCGCCGGGCACCTTGAGCCGGTCCAGCACGACGATCAGGAAGAAGCCCAGCACCGCCAGCACCGCCTGCGGCGTGTGCAGGTCGCCCAGCGTCACGTAGGTGGCCTTGGAGGGCGCCACGATGCCCGCGCTCTTGAGCGCGATGAGCGCCAGGAAGAGCCCGATGCCCACCGTGATCGCATAGCGCAGCGACAGCGGGATGCCGCGGATGATGAGCTCGCGCAGCCGGAACACCGTGACCAGCAGGAACAGGCACCCCGACACGAACACCGCCCCCAGCGCCGCCTGCCAGGTGAAGCCCATGTGCAGCACCACCACGTAGGCGAAGTAGGCGTTGAGTCCCATGCCGGGCGCCAGCGCGATCGGGTAGTTGGCGTACAGCGCCATGATGGCCGTGCCCAGCGCCGCGATCAGGCAGGTGGCGACGAAGACCGATTCCTTGGGCATCCCCGCGTCGCCCAGGATCGAGGGGTTGACGAAGATGATGTAGGCCATCGTCAGGAAGGTGGTGAGGCCGGCCAGCACCTCGGTGCGCACGTTCGTGCCGTGTTCGCGCAGCTTGAAGATGCGCTCGGTCCAGTTCATGGGTCGTGTCTCCTGTTGTTGTGTATTCGGAAGGCGCCGCCTCTCAGGACGACGGTGGCGGGCGCAGCGAGGCGGCCACGCCCTTGACCTGCTCGCGCAGCCACTGCGCCGCGCTCGACGAATGGGTGCGCTCGTGCCACAGCTGGTAATAGAGCAGCCGCGGCAGGGTGGCGGGGCAATCCAGGATCTGCAGCGGCAGCCGCTCGGCGTAGCGCTCGCAGAACTGCCGGCCCGTGGTGAGCACCAGCAGGCTCGATGCCACCATGTCCGGCATGAGGCCGAAGTGCGCACAGCGTGCCGTGATGTTGCGCTGTCGCCCGATCGCATCGAGCATCTGGTCGATGATGCCGCGCGCGCCGGGGTGCGTGGGCGTGGGCGCGATGTGCTCGGCCTCCAGCCAGGTGTCGAGCGTCCAGCCGCGCCGCACCGCGGGGTGCTCGGTGCTCACCATCGACACCACCTCGTCGCCGAACAGGCGCGACATGTGCAGGTCCTCCGGCGGCTTGAGCCAGTTGCCGATGACCAGGTCGAGCTCGCCCTGCGCGAGATGCGCGTGGTAGTCGCCGTCCGAGGACAGCGGATGGATCTCGACGCGCGCCATGGGGGCCAGCCGCTTGATCTGCGTGAGCACCATGGGCAGGAACAGGGGATCGAGGTAGTCGCTGGCCGCGATCCGGAAGGTCGTGCCCGCCGTCTGCGGGTCGAAGCCCCGCGCGTCCGAGAACAGCATCTCGGCCGCGCGCAGGATGCTCGCCGCCGGCTCGATCATGCGCAGCCCGGCGTCGGTGGGCACCATGCCCGAGCCCGAGCGCACCAGCAGCGGATCGCCCGCCAGCTCGCGCAGCCGCTTGAGCGCCGCCGACACCGCCGGCTGGTACATGCCCAGGCGGATGGCGGCACGCGACACGCTGCGGTCGGTCAGCACGGTGTGCAGCACCCGGATGAGGTGAAGATCGATCTTGTCGAACAGCGCCTGGTCTCTCATGGCCACATCCGTTTCATCGAGGGAAAGCGGGCGTGGTTATAGCGCGCACGGCCGCAAGGCCCGCGCCACAGGCACGGCAGGACATGCTCAGGCCGCGTTCTGGACGGCGGTGATCGCCGAGAGGATCGCTTCGCTGGTCGCGGGCGCGCGCAGCGGGGGATCGATCCGGTGCCCACCCACGGCCGACACCGCATCGCGGATCGCGAACAGCACCGAGAAGGGCAGCAGCAGCGGCGGTTCGCCCACCGCCTTGCTGCGGTGGATGGAGTCCTCGGCGTTCGGCCCGTCGAACAGGCGCACGTCGAACACCGGCGGACAGTCGTTGGCCGTGGGGATCTTGTAGGTGCTCGGCGCGTGCGTCATGAGCTTGCCGCTCGCCGGATGCCACACCAGTTCCTCGGTGGTGAGCCAGCCCATGCCCTGGATGAAGGCGCCTTCCACCTGTCCGATGTCCACGGCAGGGTTGAGCGAGCGGCCGGCGTCGTGCAGCACGTCGGCACGCAGCAGCTTCCACTCGCCGGTGAGCGTGTCCACCACCACCTCGCTCACGGCGGCCCCGTAGGCGAAGTAGTAGAAGGGGTGGCCCTGCATGGTCTGCGAATTCCAGTGCAGGCCGGGGGTGCTGTAGAAGCCGTCGGACCACAGCTGCACGCGGTCGGTGTAGGCCTCGGCCACCACCGTGGCGAAGGCCAGCTCGCGCCCGCCCACCTGCACCTTGCCGTTGGCGAAGCGCACTTCCTCCGGCGTGCCCCCGTGCCGGCGGGCGGCACACTCGGCCAGGCGCGCGCGGATCTGGCGCGCCGCGTCCTGCGCCGCCTTGCCGTTCAGGTCGGCGCCGGTGGACGCGGCGGTCGCCGAGGTGTTGGCCACCTTCGTGGTGTCGGTGGCGGTCGCCCGCACGCGCTCGAACTCCACGCCCAGCTCGTGCGCCACGACCTGTGCGACCTTGGTGTTCAGGCCCTGGCCCATCTCGGTGCCGCCGTGGTTCACCAGGATCGAGCCGTCGGTGTAGACATGCACCAGGGCGCCGGCCTGGTTGAAGTGCGGCACGTTGAAGCTGATGCCGAACTTGATGGGCGTGAGCGCCAGGCCGCGCTTGAGCACCGGGCTGCCGGCGTTGAACTGCGCGATCGCGGCCCGGCGCGCCTCGTAGCCGCTGCTGTCGGCCAGCTGGTCGACCAGCTCGTGGATGACGTTGTCGGTCACCGTCTGGCCGTAGGGCGTCACGTTGCGCTCGGTCGTGCCGTAGAAGTTGGCGCGGCGCACGGCCAGCGCGTCGCGCCCCAGCGCCCGCGCCACCGAGTCGAGGATGTACTCGACCGCGATCGCGCCCTGCGGCCCGCCGAAGCCGCGGAACGCGGTGTTGCTCTGGGTGTTGGTGCGGCCCGAGAAGCCGTGCATCGACACCTCGGGCAACCAGTAGGCGTTGTCGAAGTGGCACAGGGCGCGCGTCATCACCGGCCCGGAGAGGTCGGCCGAGTGGCCGGCGCGCGAGACCATCGTGATCTCGGCCCCCAGGAGGCGGCCTTCGTCGTCGTAGCCGACCTCGTACTCGTACCAGAAGCAGTGGCGTCGGCCGGTGATCATGAAGTCGTCGTCGCGGTCGGGCCGCAGCTTGACCGGCCGGCGCAGCTTGTTGGCGGCCACGGCCGCGATGCAGGCGAACAGGCCCGACTGCGACTCCTTGCCACCGAAGCCGCCCCCCATGCGGCGGCATTCCACATGCACTTCGTTCGAATGCAGGTGCAGCGCATGGGCGATCAGGTGCTGCATCTCGCTCGGGTGCTGCGTGGAGCAGTGCACGTGCATCGTGCCCCCCTCCTTCGGGATCGCGTAGCTGATCTGTCCTTCCAGGTAGAACTGTTCCTGCCCACCGACGTCGAGCTCGCCCTTCAGGCGGTGCGGCGCGCCGTCGATGGCGGCACGCACCTCGATGCCCCGGGCGCTGCGCTTCAGGTGCATCGGGGGCACCACGTACTGGCCGCGCGCATGCGCCTCCTGGGGCGTGATCACCGGATCGGCGGCCTCGACCTGCGCGGCCTCCTTGGCGCGGGCGGCGGCGCGGCGCGCCTCGGTGCGGGTGCGGGCGATGACGGCGAAGAGCGGCTGGCCCAGGTAGCGGATCTCGCCGCCGGGCGAGCCGTCCTCCTGCGGGCCGACCGGGCACAGCAGCGGGTCGTCGTGGACGATCGAGCCGCAGTCGTTGGCGCCCGGCACGTCGGCCGCGGTGATGACATCCACCACGCCCGGCATGGCGCGGATGGCGTCCAGCGCGAGGCCCGTGAGCCGCCCCGCCGCCACGGGCGAGAGGCCCAGCGCGCAGTGCAGCGTGCCGGCCAGCTCGGGCAGGTCGTCGGTGTAGGTGGCCTCGCCGGCGACGTGCAGCTGCGCGGATTCGTGCGGGCGGCTGATGCCCACGCGCGCGCCCTGGGCGAGCGCCCGGGCCTCGGCGTCGGTGTCGATGCGCGCTGCGGTGTTGGCCAGGTAGTCGGCGAAGGCGTGCGCGGGCTGCAGCAGCGCAGGGTCGATCGGCTTGTTCATCGTGGCTCCTTGTGCGCGCTCAGGCGGCGACGTCGTGCGGCATGACGCTCCACACGCTGGTGGCGTCGGGCGCCAGGGCATCCTGCGACCGGGTCTCCAGCCACAGGCGCTGCAGCAGGTTCTGCGCCACCTGCAGGCGGTAGTCGGCGCTGGCGCGCATGTCGGTCAGCGGCTTGAAGTCCTGCGCCAGCGCGGCTTTCGCGGCATCGACGCTGGCCTGCGTCCAGGGCCGGCCCGTGAGCGCCGCCTCGGCCTGCGCGGCGCGTTTCACCGTGGCGGCCATGCCGCCGTAGGCCAGTCGCACGCTGCGCACGGTGTCCCCGTCGAGCTCGATCGCGAAGCCTGCGCACAGCGCCGAGATGTCGCAGTCGAAGCGCTTGCTGATCTTGTAGCCGCGCAGCTGGCGGCCGAAGGCAGCCAGCGGAATCGACAGCCCCTGCACGAACTCGCCCAGCTCCAGCCGGTTCTTCATGTAGTCGACGTAGAAGTCGGGCAGCGGCATGCGGCGCACCGCCTTGCCCTTGCGCAGCACGATCTGCGCATCGAGCGCCATCAGGATCGGCGGCGAGTCGCCGATCGGCGAGCCGTTGGCCACGTTGCCGCCCAGGGTGCCGGCATTGCGGATGGGCGGCGAGGCGAAGCGCAGCCACACGTCCTGCAGCGTCGGCGCGCGGCGCACGATGGCGCGCCAGGCCTCTTCCAGCGACGCGCCGGCGCCGATGTGGAGCGCGTCGCCCTCCTCGCCGATGCGCTTGAGCTCGGCCACGTCGCCCACGTAGAGGATGTCGCCCAGGTCGCGGAACTGCTTGTTGACCCACAGGCCGACGTCGGTCGAGCCGGCCAGGATGCGCGCCTGGGGATGCGCCTCGCGCAGCGCCGCGAACGCGTCGAGCGTCACCGGCGCCATGAAGCGGTCCGTGCGCTGGCCCAGCGGCGCGGCGTAGTCGAAGGTGCTTTCGCGCTTCAGGCCCTGCAGCGCCGCGACCACCGGCGCGGTGTCGAGCCGGACCGCGGGCAGGTCGAACATCTTCTGCCCGGCATCGAGGATGGGCCGGTAGCCCGTGCAGCGGCACAGGTTGCCCGACAGCTCGTCGGCCAGCTGCTGGCGCGTGGGTGCGGTGCCCGCTTCGCTGTGGTGCTCGTACGTCGCCCACAGCGACATGACGAAGCCCGGCGTGCAGAAGCCGCACTGGGAGCCGTGGCAGTCCACCATCGCCTGCTGCACGGGATGGAGCTGGCGCACCGGGTGCTTGCTGTGGCGCTCGCCGTCATGGACGTGGCCGCACTGCTGCTTGAGGTCCTCGACGGTGAACAGCGCCTTGCCATGCAGCGTGGGCAGGAACTGGATGCAGGCGTTGACGGTCTGCAGCTGCAGGCCGCCCACCGCCCCCGCCGCCCCCTCGGCCGCCAGCTCGCCCACGACCACGGTGCAGGCGCCGCAGTCGCCCTCGTTGCAGCCTTCCTTGGTGCCGGTGCAGCGCGCGTCCTCGCGCAGCCAGTCGAGCACCGAGCGGGTGGGATGGACATCCCGGACCTCGACCACCTGGCCGCGGTGGAAGAAGCGGATGGGCTGCGCGGGGCGGGCGTTGGGCGTGTCGTTCATGTGGGCATTCGTGGGCAGGCGACGGGCCGGCATGGCAATCGGGCCCTCCCCGGGATGTTCGCCCCTGCACCGGCGCCAGGCATACGCGCCGGTTCATAGGACTTATGCGCAGGCCGGTATGGAGCATACGGGTAAGCCCGTAGGGGCGTCGAGCAATTCTCGCGCCACCCAACGCACCGCGCCCCCACCCGGCGCGGTCCTGCACCCGGCACACCCTGCGCAGGTGCGCCGCCCCTTTCAGCGGCCGCCGGCCATCTCGCGCCGCGCGGGCAGCAGCGTCGGCAGGCCGCAGGGCAGGAACCGGCCATGGCCGGCCTGCCCGAGGTAGCGCGTGCCGTCCCACACGACCTGGCCGCGCGCGATGGTCGTGCCGGGCCAGGCCGCCAGGCGCATGCCCTCGTAGGGCGTGTAGTCGACGGCATGGTGGAGCATGCCGTTGCTCAGCACGAACTCGCGCTCGTCCCAGATGACCAGGTCGGCATCGCCGCCCACCGCGATGGTGCCCTTGCGCGGGTGCAGCCCGTAGGCCTTGGCGGGGTTCGTGGCGGTGAGCTCGACGAACTTCTGCGGCGTGATGCGCCCGCCCAGCACGCCCTCGGACCACAGCAGCGCCATGCGCGTCTCGATGCCGGGAATGCCGTTGGGAATGTGGTTGAAGGGCACCTCCTCGCCGGCAGGATGCTTGCCGCCCTCGCCCTCGAAGTTGTAGGGCGCGTGGTCGGACGAGATGACCGTGAACAGCCCGTCGGCCAGGCCGTCCCAGATCACCTGCTGGTTGGCCTTGTCGCGCGGCGGCGGGCTGCAGACGCACTTGGCGCCCTCGTAGCTGTCGTCGATGCCCAGGTCCTCGGCCGTCAGGAACAGGTACTGCGGGCAGGTTTCGGCGAAGACCTGCAGGCCATGCGCACGGCCCCAGCGGATCTGCTCCACCGCCTCGCGGCCCGACACGTGCACGATGAGGATCGGCACGTCGACCAGCTCGGACAGCGCGATCGCGCGGTGCGTGGCCTCGCGCTCCACCAGCAGCGGCCGGGCATGCGCGTGGTAGCGCGGCGCCGTCTTGCCTGCGGCCTGCAGGCGGCCGGTCAGCCAGGCGATGCAGTCGGAGTTCTCGGCGTGGATCATGGCCATGGCGCCGTGCGAGCGGGCCACGTCCAGCACCTCGAGAATCTGCCGGTCGTCCAGCTTCATGTCGTCGTAGGTCATGTAGATCTTGAACGACGTGTAGCCCTCGGCGATCAGGGCCGGCAGCTCCTCCTTCAGCACCGTCGGCGTGGGGTCGCTGACGATGAGGTGGAAGGCGTAGTCGATGCACGACTTGCCCTCCGCTCGGCGGTGGTAGTCGTCCACCGCGTCGCGCAGCGACTGGCCCCTGTGCTGCGCCGCGAAGGGGATCACCGTGGTGGTGCCTCCGCAGGCGGCCGAACGCGAGCCGGTGAGGAAATCGTCCGCAGACACCACCGGCGGCGCCTGCGGCTGGTCGAGGTGGCAGTGCGTGTCGACGCCGCCAGGCGTCACCGCGCGCCCGGCCGCGTCGATCTCGCGGCTGCCGGGGCCCAGGCCCAGCCCGAGCTGGACCACGCGGCCATCGCGCACGCCGATGTCGCAGTGGAAGATGTCGCTGGCCGTCACGGCCTGCGCGTTGCGGATGACAAGGTCGAAGTCGGCCATGGCTCTCGGGTCGTCGGGTCAGCGCGCCATCGCGACGCGGGGAATGGGGGCCTTCTTCGTGCTGCGAGGCGCATAGCCCTTGCCGTAGTGGCGTTCCAGGCGCACCTGCACGAGGTTCCAGAGCGTCGTGAGCACGAGGTAGTAGCAGGCCGCCACGCAGTACAGCTCCAGCACCTCGAACTTCATCTGCATCAGCACCTGGCTGCGGCGCATGAGCTCTTCCATCGAGATCACCGATGCGAGCGAGGTCGCCTTGAGCAGCCCGTTCACCGAGTTGCCCAGCGGCGGGATGATGATGCGGATCACCTGCGGCAGCGTGACCAGCCGCAGCGTGGCCGCCCGCGACAGGCTCAGCGCCTTGGCCGCCTCGACCTGGCCCTTGGCCACGGCCGAGAAGCCGGCGCGGATGGTCTCCGACAGGTAGGCGGCCTCGTTCAGGCTGAGCGCCAGCACCGCGGAGGTCAGCACGTCCAGCCGGATCCCCAGCTGCGGCAGGCCGGTGTAGATGATGACCAGCTGCACCAGCAGCGGTGTGCCCCGGAACACCCACACGTAGAAGCGCGCCGGCGCGTTGAAGAGCCGGTTGCTGGACATGCTGCCCAGCGCCAGCGGCAGGGCCAGCACCAGGCCGATGGCGATGGTGGCCACCGTCAGGCCGATCGTGATGCCGACGCCGCCCAGCAGGTACGGGTTGATCAGGTACGACAGGAAAGCGTCGACGTTGAACACGGCCGGTCCCCGGATTGCTTACTTGGGTGCCGGGCCGGTGCCGCGGATGGCGAAGTTCTTGACGTCCTTCAGGCGCGTCATCTTGAACTTGTCGAACAGCTGGTCGTACACGCCCTCGGCCTTGAGCTCGTCCAGCGCCTTGGCCGCCGCCTCGGCCGCGCCCTTGGTGCGGAAGGCCAGCGTGATGTCGGTGCCGTTGATGCCGCTGAGCCAGATCTTGGCGATGCCGCGTTCCTCGAAGGCCTTGGCGGTCTCGTCGATGTTGATGCCCGCCTCGAGCTGGCCGGCGCGCAGGGCGGCCGTCGTTTCGGACGCGGTGGCGAAGGTGCGGAAGTCGATGGTCTTCTCGCCCTTGGCGACCATGGCGGCGTTGTACTCGCGTGCCTTGCGTTCCTGGTAGGTGCCGGTCTCGATGCCCACCACGTGGCCGGCGAGGTCCTCGAACTTGGTGATCTTCAGCTTGCTGGTCGGCACGGTGTAGATGCTCATCGCCTGCTGGCCGTAGGGGATCATGAACATGAGCTTGGAGCGCTCCTCGGTCCAGAACATGCCCGTGTTGATCAGATCGAAGCGGCCGGCCTGCATGGCAGGGATCATGGGCGGCATGTCCATGCGGATGAAGACGGGCTCGAGGCACAGCTTCTTGGCCACGGCCTTGCCGAGCTCGACGTTCAGGCCCTGCAGCTCGCCCTTCTCGTCGACGAACTGCTGCGGGGGCAGCGTGGGATTGATGGACATCTGCAGCTTGCCGGGCGTGACCAGCTGATCGGCGGCGACCTTGGGCGTGCAGCTCTGTGCGAAGGCCGGAAGGGTGGCGGCGGCGCCGAGCACGAGGCCGGCGATGAGGCGGGTGTGTTTCATGATGGAGTGATGGAGCGGGGTTGTTGAAGAACAGGAGACAGTTAGCAAGAAGCGGGCACGCAGGAACGAAAAGGGAGAAAAATTTCGACCTCAATGCGGTGCGTCGTTGCGGCACGCGACGAGCGCCGCGTGCTGTGCCTCGATGACGCATTCGCCGCGTTGATTGACGAGTTGCAGGGCCTCGGTCACGACGCCGCGGCCACCCTTGGACGACAGGCGCTTGTCGACGAAGCGGAAGCTCACGTGCACCTCGTCGCCGGCCACCACGGGCTGCACGAATCGCACGCCGTCCCAACCCAGCGATGCGATGGAGCTGTTCTCGTACAGGCCCATCGCGGTCTTCAGGCCTTCCATGAGCGACAGGCCGAACAGGCCATGGGCGATGACGCCGGGAAAGCCGCGCGACTTCGCATAGGCCGCATCGGTGTGCAGTGGATGGTGGTCCTGCGTGAGGTCGCAGAACTGCGCGATCGCCTGCGCACTGATGGTGTGCGCAGCGCTGCGCATCTCGGTGCCGACCACCACGTCCTCGAACCAGAGGTCCTTCGACGCGCTCATCGTGCCGCCTCCGGTCGATCCGCGTCGCGCACGACATGGCGCGGCGGTTGCGCGACGAAGGCGTCGTGCACGCCCATCGGTCCGGCGCGGAAGATGCGCGGGTCCATCGTCTTGAGCGATTCGCTCACGCGGACGTCGAAGCCGATGTGGTCGAGCACGTCCTCCTTCAGGCGCACGCCCGGCGCCACCTCGGTCAGGACGATGCCGTCGGCCTCCAGCTCGAACACGGCCCGGTCGGTGATGAAGCTCACCTGCTGGCCGCGCTCGCGCGCCAGCTTTCCGGAGAAGCTGATCTGCCCCACGGCCGGCACGAACTTGCGGAACTTGCCGTCGCGGTGGATCGCGAGCTGGCCGCCTTCCACCCGCACGTCGGCCTCGCCGCCCGTGAGCGAGCCGCTGAACACCAGCCGGCGCGTGTTCTGCGTGATGTTGATGAAGCCGCCCGCGCCGTCGTAGCGGCGGCCGAAGCGCGTCACGTTCACGTTGCCCTCGGCATCGACTTCCGCGAAGGACAGGAAGGCGCAGCTCAGGCCGCCGCCGTCGTAGAAGTCGAACTGGTAACCCTGGTCGAGGATGACGCGCGGGTTCACGGCCGTGCCGAACTCGCGCGCATGGCCGGGCACGCCGCCCACCACGCCCGATTCCACCGTGAGCGTGATGAGCTCGTCGATGCCCTCCTCGGCCGCGACGTTGGGAATCATGGCCGAGATGCCGACGCCCAGGTTCACCACGTCGCCGGGGCGCAGCTCGAAGGCGGCGCGGCGCGCGATGACGCGGCGCGCATCCAGCGGGTCCGGCGCGATGCCCGACGCCGGCAGGCGCGTCTCGCCGCAGCGGGCCGGGTCGTAGCGCGTGGTGTAGGTCTGCAGCTGCTCGGGCTCGACCACCACGTGGTCGATCAGGAAGCCGGGGATCTTCACCATGTGCGGGTGCAGCGTGCCGCGGCGCACGCGGCGCTTGACCTGGCAGATCACCAGGCCGCCCGCGTTGTGCACGGCCTGCGCCATCGACAGGTCCTCGCGCGCGGTGGCCTCGTGCTCCATGCTCACGTAGCCGTCCTCGTCGACCGAGGTGCCGCGGATGAGCGCCACCGTGGGCACGCCGGGCGCGCGGTAGAACAGGTAGTCGGCGCCGGCCACGTGCACGCGCTCGACCAGCGCCTCGGTGGTGCGGGCGTTCATCCGCCCGCCGTCCTGCTGCGGGTCCATGTAGGTGCCCAGGCCCACGTGCGTGAGGATGCCGGGCTGCCGGCCGGCCATGGCGCGGCACAGGTGCGTCATCACGCCCTGCGGAAAGTTGTACGCCTCGACCTCGTTGTTCACGATCATCTGGATGAAGGGCAACTGCATGCCGAAGTTGCCGCCGATGACGCGCTTGACCAGGCCCGGGTGCGCAAAGCGGCACAGGCCCTTCTCGGTCAGCGCACCCACGCCGGTGATGTGGAAGAGCGTGATGGCGTGCGGCCCCTGGCCGGCGAGGAAGCGGCGCTCGACGGCCTCGAACAGCGCTTCGGGCACGCCCGAGCCGCCGTTGCCGCCGGTGATGACGAAATCGCCGTCGCGGATGAGCGCGGCGGCCTCGTCGGCGGTGATGCAACTGATCATGGCGCGCCCCCTCAGGCCAGTTCTTTCTCGACCTGGCGCGCGATGATCACGCGCTGGATCTGGTTGGTGCCTTCGTAGATCTGCGCCAGCCGCACGTCGCGGAACAGGCGCTCGATGCGGTAGTCGCGCGAGTAGCCGTTGCCGCCGTGGATCTGCAGCGCGTTCGACACGTGCTTCATCGCCATGTCGGTGGTGAAGAGCTTGGCGTGCGCCGCTTCCTTGGCGTAGGGCCGGCCCGCGTCGTACAGGCGCGCGGCGTGGTGGATCAGCAGGCGAGCGGCGGCGATGTCGGTGGACATGTCGGCCACCATGAACTGGATGGCCTGGAAGCCCATGATCGGGCCGCCGAACTGCTTGCGCGTGGTGGCGTAGGCCACGGCGTCCTCCATCGCGGCCTGCGCCATGCCCAGGGCCATCGACGACATCAGCAGCCGGCTGAAGTTGAAGTTGCCCATGGCCGTCTTGAAGGCCGTGTTCTCGGCGCCGATCATGGCGTCCTCGGGCACCCGCACGTCCTCGAGGATGATCTGGCAGTCCTCCAGGCCGTGCATGCCCAGCAGTTCCTCGTTCTTGCCGCGGCTCACGCCCTGCTGGCGGGCGTCGACCATGAAGCAGCTGATGCCCTTGTGGCCGGCGTCCTTGCCGGTGCGGGCGAAGACCATGATCCGGTCGGCCACGCCGCCCAGGGTGACCCAGGCCTTGGTGCCGTTGATGACCCAGCCGTCGGCCGTGCGCCGGGCCGAGGTGGTGATGCTGGCGGTGTCCGAGCCGTAGTCGGGCTCGGTCATCGCGGTGGCCATGAGGATGGAGCCGTCGAGGATGCCGGGGATCAGCGCCTTCTGGCTCTCGTTGCCGTGGTGGTGCAGGAAGAGCGCCGCCTCGACCGGGATCGCGAAGGCGTTGCCGATCGCGCCCGAGCAGCGGGCCAGCTCTTCCATCACGAGGCAGGTGCCGACGGTGTCGAAGCCCGAGCCGCCGGCGGCTTCCGGCAGGCTGGTGCCGAACAGGCCCAGCTCGGCCATGCCGCGGTAGATCGTGCGGTCGAAGGTGTCCTCGCGATCGATGGCGGCGGCCCGCGGCAGTACCTCGGCCTCGGCGAAGCGGCGCGCGGTGTCGCGCAGGGAGATCTGGTCTTCGGTGTAGAAGTGGCTCATGGCGGGCTCAGGCGGCGGGGTGGATGGCGAGTTCGTCGCTGGCGAGGTGGCCGTCGTGCGCGACTTCGTCGCGCTCGCGGTCCAGGAAATACACCGCCACGTTGTGGCCGGTGGTGTCGAAGCAGGCCGCGAGCGCGGGCGTGACCGCCTCGGCGACGGCACGCCGCTCGTCGGGGCTGCGGCGGTAGGCATGCACCTTGACGAACACGCGCGAGCCCGTGTCGGGCTGGCCCAGTTCGCCCTCGTGCGCATAGTCGGTGCGCTCGATCGGCTGGAAGTAGATGGTGACCGTGGAAGGCTCGACACCGAAGCCGTCGACGATGCCGCGCGTCACGACGCCGGCGAGTTCTCGTTTGCGGGAGCTGTCGGCGCGGGGCGCCAGGATTTCGACGTAGGGCATGCGGTTCAGGGGTTGGAGAGGTTCAGGCAGGACGCGCGCTCGATCAGGCGCGAGCCCACGCGGTATTCACGGGCGCTGTTGGCGACACCGCCCAGGCGCTGCATCAGGCGGTCGACGGCGAGGTTGGCCATCTCGGCGGCGCCGCTGTCGACCACGCTGATGGCCGGGCGCTGCCACTCGAACCAGGGCGAGTCTTCGTAGAAGAGCAGCGACAGGTCCTGCGGCACCGAGATGCCGCGCTCGGCGACCACGCGCAGCACCCCGACGGAGGATTCATGGTTGGCGACGAACAGCGCCGTCGGCGGCTCGGGCAGCGACAGCAGGGCGCTGGCCGCGGCGACGCCGGTGGCCGGCAGGTAGCGGCCGGTCTGGACAAGGGCCGGATCGATGGGCAGGCCCGCTTCCTGCAAGGCACGGCGGTAGCCCGCCAGGCGCTCCTTGCCGGAGGTGGTCTCGCCGGGGCCGACGATCAGGCCGATGCGCCGGTGGCCGAGCCCCAGCAGGTGCCGTGTGCCGTTGTAGGCGCCGTCGAGGTCGCCGGCCAGCACCGATTCGAGCGAGGCGCCTTCGACGCGCCGCACCGCGCAGATGACCGGGATCTCGGCGTGCTCCATGGCCAGCAGCTGTGCGCCGTTGGCGCCCGTGGGCACGGCGATCAGGCCGTCGACGCCGTGGTCGACCAGCGTGCGCAGGATTTCCTTTTCCTGCGCCGGGTCGTCGCCGCTGATGCTCAGGATGACCTGGTAGCCGGCGGCCTGCACGCGCGACTGGACCACCGAGGCCAGCACCTGGAAGGAGGCGTTGTCGAGGTTGTGCACCGTGAGGCCGATCAGGCGCGAGCTGCGCGTCTTGAGCGCGCGGGCGAAGGTGTTGGTGCGGTAGCCCAGTGCCGCCGCGACCTGCACCACGTGGCGCTGGGTGGCCTGGTTGATGAGGCTGGAGCCCGCCAGGGCGCGCGAGGCGGTGGCGATGGACACGTCGGCGGCGCGCGCGACATCGCGCAAGGTCACCGCCATGGTGCATCTCCGAGTGTGCCCCAAAATTGGGCATTCATTGCAATCGTTTGCATTTTTCAATGCTAACCCTGCAGGGGTCAAATTTGCAATTCCATGACGATTCAGTCGGACTCCACCCAATTTGTTTGCAATCGATTGCAATGATGTTTCATACTGGCTGCCTTCATCGACCCGTGGATCGACATGGCCTTGCATCTCTTCGGCGGCGGCGTCTGGCCGGCCACCCTCACCCCTTTCACGCCTGAGGGCGGCATCGACGCCGCCGCCCTGCAGGCCCACGTCGCTCAAGTCGCCGGCACGCCCGGCGTGCGCGCCGTGGTCGTCAACGGCCATGCGGGCGAAACCAGCTCCCTCGACTTCGCCGAGCGCAGCGACGCGATCGCGCTGGCGGCCGAGGCGGCGGGCGAGGTGCCCGTGGTGGCCGGCGTCGTGGCCGAGGACCCGCGCGACGCCTGCCGGCTCGCCCGCGAGGCCGCAGCGTCCGGCGCGCGCGGCCTGCTCCTCTTTCCGCCCGCACTCTTCGCCAATGGCGCCGCCCTGCGGCCCGACATGGTTCGCCGCTTCGTGGGCGACGTGGCGGCCGCGAGCGATCTGCCGATCGTGCTGTTCCAGCTCTCGCGCGCCTCGGGCCAGGCCTTCGCGCCGGCGCTGATGCAGCGCCTGTGCGAAGAGGTGCCGCAGATCGCCGGCGTGAAGGACGGCAGCGACTCGCCCGAGCTCTACGAGGACGTGCTGGCCGTGCTGCGCGGCCTGCCGCGCCCCGTGGCCATGCTCACCAGCAACAACGGCTGGCTGATGGCCTCGCTGGCGTACGGCGGCGACGGCATCCTGTCGGGCCTGGGCAGCGTGGCGGCGCCGCTGCTGGTCGCGCTGCACGAGGCCATGGCGGCCGGCGACCTGGCCGCGGCCCGTGCGGCCAATGCCCGCCTGCTGCCGCTGTGCCGCGTGTTCTACCGCGCGCCGGGCGTGGACATCCACAACCGCATGAAGACCGCCCTGAAGCTGCTGGGCCGCCTGCCCCATGCGGCACCGCGCCTGCCGCTGCTCCCGCTGGACGATGCCGAGACCACGCGCATCCACGCCGCGCTGGTGGCAGCCGGCTTGCTCCACGCATGAACGGGCAGCAGGACATGAAGACCTTTCGCGGCACCTACACCATCATGGTCACGCCCTTCGACGCCGAAGGCGCGGTGGACCTCCCCACCCTGGAGCGCTACGTGGACTGGCAGATCGAGGCCGGCATCCACGGCCTCATCCCGCTGGGCTCGACCGGCGAATTCCTGTCGCTGAGCGAGGAGGAGTTCGAGCAGGTCGCCACGACCGTGATCCGCCGCGCCGCGGGCCGCGTGCCCGTGCTCATCGGCACCACGGCCGAGGACACGCGCGTGGCCGTGCGCCGCAGCCGCCAGGTCGAGGCGCTCGGCGCCGACGGCGTGATGGTGCTGCCGCCCTTCTACTGCACGCCCACCGACGCCGAGGTGCTGGCGCACTACCGGGCCATCTCGGACGCGATCGGCATCCCCATCATGGTCTACAACAACCCGGCCGTGACCAACATCGACCTGCGCCCGCCGCTGGTGGCGCAGCTGTCGGCGATCGACAACTGCCGCTACATCAAGGAATCGACACTGGAAGTGACGCGCGTGCGCGACATCGTGCGCCTGACCGACGGCCGCATGAACGTGTTCGGCGGGATCATGGGCTACGAGTCGTATGTCGAAGGCGCCGTGGGCTGGGCCGCCGTGCCCTCCAACGGTGCGCCGGGCGAGATGGCACGCATCCACGACCTCGTGCAGGCAGGCCGCTTCGTGGAGGCGCGCGAGATCGCCTTTCGCCACTTCCCCATGATCGATTTCGTGGCCGGCCAGTCCTACGTGGCGGGCACCAAGGCCCTGCTCGCGGCGATGGGCCTGCCGGTGGGCAACCCGCGCCCGCCGCGCCTGCCCCTGGGCGCCGACGGCCATGCCGCCGCGCGCCGCATCGTGGCCGAACTGGGCCTGAGCGCCACCCTCCCCCCGTCTTCCTGAACCGCGGAGCTCATCGCATGAACCCCTTGCCATCCCCCACCGAGCCGGCGGCCGAGCTCGTCATCCGCATGGTCGGCGTGCAGAAGTGGTACGGCGACTTCCAGGTGCTCAAGGACATCGACCTCGAGGTGCGGCGCGGCGAGCGCATCGTGATCTGCGGCCCCTCGGGGTCGGGCAAGTCGACGCTGCTTCGCTGCATCAACCGGCTCGAGGAACACCAGGACGGCAACATCGTCGTCAACCGCATCGAACTCACCAACGACCTGCGCCGCATCGACGCCGTGCGGCGCGACGTGGGCATGGTGTTCCAGCACTTCAACCTGTTCCCGCACCTCACGATCCTCGAGAACTGCACGCTGGCGCCGATCTGGAGCAAGAAGTACACGCCCAAGGAAGCGAAGGAGGTGGCCATGGCCTACCTGGAGCGCGTGCGCATCCCCGAGCAGGCGAACAAGTACCCGTCGGAGCTCTCGGGCGGCCAGCAGCAGCGCGTGGCGATCGCCCGCGCGCTGTGCATGGGCCCCAAGGTGATGCTGTTCGACGAGCCCACCTCGGCCCTCGACCCCGAGATGGTCAAGGAAGTGCTCGACACCATGGTGTCGCTGGCCGAGGACGGCATGACCATGCTGTCGGTCACGCACGAGATGAACTTCGCGCGCCAGGTGGCCAACCGCGTCATCTTCATGGACCGCGGCAGCATCGTCGAGCAGGCCCCGCCCGAGGAATTCTTCAGCCACCCCAAGCACGAGCGCACCCGCCTCTTCCTCAGCCAGCTGCTCGACTGACCGCTCCCATGACCCGCATCCGCATCCAGGCCGCCGGCCACACCTTCATCGCCGAAACCCATCCCGACGCGCCGAAGACGGTCGACGCCTTCCTCACGCTGCTGCCCTACCGGCAGAAGATCATCCACGTGCGCTGGAGCGGCGAGGGCTGCTGGGTGCCGCTGGGCGACTGGAAGCTCGAACTCGGCGGCCAGCCGGTGGGCTTCGAGAACCACACCAGCCATCCCTCCGTGGGCGACATCCTCTTCTACCCGGGCGGCTACAGCGAAACCGAGATCATCATGGCCTACGGCGCCTGCAGCTTCGCCAGCAAGATGGGCCAGCTCGCGGGCAACCACTTCCTCACGATCGTGGAAGGCAAGGAGAACCTGCGCGCCCTGGGCGTGAAGGTGCTGTGGGAAGGCGCGCAGGACATCGTGTTCGAGCGGATCGACTGAGCCCGCACGCGGCGGGCTTCATCCCGCCTCGCCGAACAGCCCCACGATCAGCTGGCGCAGCCAGCGGTTGGCCGCATCGTCCTCGAAGCGCCGGCTCCAGTGCAGCGAGACGCCGAAGTCGCGCAGCGGGAAGTCCGGCTGCACGATGGCGAAGCCCGCGCCTTCATCGAAGCCGCGCGCGATGTTGCGCGGCATGACCACCGCGAGGTCGGTCTCGCGCACGATGGCCGGCAGCACCATGAAGTGCTCGGTCACCAGGCGCACGCGATCGTCCAGTCCCAGCAGTTCGAGGATGCGCAGCGTGTCGGCGTGGGTGCGCACCGCCACGTAGTCCAGCGTGCGCAGCGCCTTCAGCAGCGCGGCGCCGCGCAGGCGCCGGCGCGCGAAGGGGTGATCGGCACGCAGCAGCACGATGTAGCGGTCCTGCAGCAGGTGCTGTCGCCGCGTGTCCTTCACCTTGGGCAGGAAGCCGAAGGCGAAGTCGATGCGCCCCTCGTCGAGCGCCACGGCGATCTCGGCCGGGCGCAGCGGCAGCGTCTCGACCCGCACGCCGGGCGCCGTCTCGCGCAGGCGCTGCATCAGCGGCGGCAGGAAGCGGCCCTCGCCGATGTCGCTCATGTGGATGCGGAAGCTGTGGCTCGAGGTCGCGGGGTCGAAGCGCCCGGGCTCGGCCAGGGCCTGCGCCAACGTGCCCAGCGCCGCCTGCACCGCGGTGGCCAGCCGCTCGGCGCGGGGCGTGGGTGCCACGCCGCCGGGCGCGCGGGTGAACAGCGCATCGCCCAGCGCCAGCCGCAAGCGTGTCAGGCCATGGCTCGCCGCGGGCTGGGTGATGCCCAGCGCCTCCGCCGCGCGGCCGACGTTGCGGCTGCGGTAGACGGCGTCGAACAGGCGCAGCAGGTTGAGGTCGAGGTTGTCGATATGCATGGCGTGCATGTCGGATAGCGGCTTCATTGTATTGAGCGCACGAGGCCGCGGGCCCACACTGCGCCCGCTGCGTCGACCGACGCGGCCCACGATCGACACGACACACACCGGAGACACGGGTTTGGAAGTTTCCTTCAGCAAGGAGGTGCGCGCGCTGCGCCTGGGCGCCGGCGACACCTTCCACGGCGAGGGCATCCTCGCCATCACCAAGGGCCTGCTGCAGGCCGGCGTGGCCTACGTCGGCGGCTACCAGGGCGCGCCAGTGTCGCACCTGCTGGACGTGATGGTCCAGGGCAAGGACTACATGGACGAGCTGGGCGTGCACGTGGAGGCCTGCTCCAACGAGGCCTCGGCCGCCGCGATGCTCGGCGCCTCGATCCACTACCCGCTGCGCGGCGCCGTGACGTGGAAGTCCATCGTCGGCACCAACGTGGCGGCCGACGCGCTGTCCAACCTGGCATCGCCCGGCGTGCGCGGCGGGGTGCTGATCGTGGTGGGCGAGGACTACGGCGAAGGCGCCAGCGTGATCCAGGAGCGCACGCACGCCTACGCCCTCAAGTCCAGCCTGTGCCTGCTCGATCCGCGGCCCGACCTGCCGGTGATGGTGCGCATGGTGGAGGAAGGCTTCAACCTGTCCGAGGCCTCCAACATGCCCTGCGTGATGGAGCTGCGCATCCGCACCTGCCATGTGCGCGGCAGCTTCGAGTGCAAGGACAACCGCGCACCGGCCGTCTCGACCCGCGCGCTGATGACCGAGCCGGCCGGCTTCGACTACGACCGGCTGGCGCACCCGCCGGTGACCTTCGGCCACGAGAAGCGCAAGACGGCCGAGCGCATCCCGGCCGCGCAGCGCTACATCGCCGAACACGAGCTCAACGAACTCATGCCCGGCCGGCGCGACGACCTGGGCATCGTGGTGCAGGGCGGGCTGTACAACGCGCTCATCCGCGCGCTGCAGCAGCAGGGCCTGGCCGATGCGTACGGCGAGAGCGAGATCCCGATCCTGGTGCTCAACGTGACCTACCCGCTGGTGCCGCAGCAGGTGGCCGAGTTCGCATCCGGCAAGCGCGCGCTGCTGGTGGTGGAGGAAGGCCAGCCCGAGTACATCGAGCAGGACATCGCCACGCTGCTGCGCCGGCGCGACCTCCAGACCGCGCTGCACGGCAAGGACCTGCTGCAGATGGCCGGCGAGTACACCACCGAGGTGATGGCGCGCGGCGTCGGCGCCTTCGCCGCGCGCTACCTGCCGGCCACGCCGCAGACCGAGGCGGCGGCGCACTGGCTGGCCGGCAACGACGAGCGGCGCCGCGCGGTGGCGGCGCTGCTGGGCCAGCCCCTGCCCGCGCGGCCGCCGGGCTTTTGCATCGGCTGCCCGGAGCGGCCGGTGTTCTCGGCCCTGAAGCTGGCGCAGCAGGAGGTCGGCCCCGTGCACGTCGCGGCCGACATCGGCTGCCATGCGCTGGGCACCTTCGAGCCCTTCGGCATGGGCCACTCCATCCTGGGCTACGGCATGAGCCTGGCCAGCCGCGCGGGTGTGTCGCCGATGATGCAGCGGCGGGTGCTGTCGATCATGGGCGACGGCGGCTTCTGGCACAACGGGCTGCTCACGGGCGTGCAGTCGGCCCTGTTCAACGGCGACGACGCGGTGCTGCTGATCTTCAAGAACGGCTACACCAGCGCCACCGGCACGCAGGACATCATCTCCACGCCTGACGAGGAGGTGAAGGCCCGCGCCGAGGACAAGCAGCAAAGCCTCGCGCACAAGAACCAGACCATCGAGAGCACGCTCAACGGCCTGGGCGTGAAGTGGCTGCGCACCGTGCACACCTACGAGGTGGAGGCGATGCGCGCCACGCTCACCGAAGCCTTCACCAGCCCCTTCGAGGGCCTGAAGGTCATCATCGCCGAGGGCGAGTGCCAGCTGGAGCGCCAGCGCCGCATCAAGCCCTGGATCGCCAGCCTGCTGAAGAAGGGCCAGCGCGTGGTGCGCGTGAAGTACGGCGTGGACGAGGACGTGTGCAACGGCGACCACGCCTGCATCCGGCTGTCGGGCTGCCCCACGCTCACGCTCAAGGACAACCCCGACCCGCTCAAGGTCGACCCGGTCGCCACCGTGATCGACGGCTGCGTGGGCTGCGGCCTGTGCGGCGCCAACGCGCACGCCGCCACGCTGTGCCCGAGCTTCTACCGCGCCGAGGTGGTGCAGAACCCCAAGTGGCACGAGCGGCTGCTGCACGCGCTGCAGGGCGCGGCGGTGCGCGCGCTGCGCCCGGCATGAACGAAACACCCCCCAAGCCGCTTCGCGGCTCCCCCCTCTCTGTCGCCTTCGGCTTGGAGGGGGGCGCACCCAGAGGCCTGGCGAGGCCAGCTCCTCGGGTGCCCGCGCGTGGCCTGCTCCACGGCCATCGGATCCTTGTCGCCGCGTCGGTTCGATGCCATGCGGGGTAACGCGCCAGCGCAATGGACAACTGATATGCAGACCTCCACCTACAACGCTGCGAACTCGATGAACGACGCCAACACCCAACGCCCCATCACCCTGCTGCTGTGCGCCCTGGGCGGCGAAGGCGGCGGCGTGCTGACCGAATGGCTGATCGAGGCCGCGCGCCACGCCGGCCACGCGGCGCAGAGCACCTCCATCCCCGGCGTCGCCCAGCGCACCGGTGCGACGACCTACTACGTCGAGGTGTTCCCGGTGCCGCTTGCACGGCTGAACGGCCGCCGCCCGGTGTTCAGCCTCACGCCGGCCGCCGGCACGCTCGATGCCCTGGTGTCCTCCGAGCTGATGGAGACGGTGCGGCAGATGGGCCACGGCATGGCCAGCGCCGAGCGCACCTGCGTCATCACCTCCACCGGCCGCAGCCTCACCACCGCCGAGCGCATGGTGCCCGGCGACGGGCGCATGGACGCCGAGCGCCTGCTGGAGGTGGTGCGCCGCTTCAGCCGCGAGCACCACCTGCTCGACATGGGCGCGCTGGCCCGCAGCCACGGCACCGTCGTCAGCAGCGTGATGCTGGGCGCCATCGCGGGCAGCGGCCTGCTGCCCTTCGGCCGCGAGAGCTTCGAGGCCGCGATCCGCGGCCCGGAGGCCACGCCCGGCGGCGCGGCCCAGGCCAGCCTGCGCGGCTTCGCGGCGGCCTTCGACGCCGTCGCGGCAGCGCGCGCGCAGGCCGCGATGGTCGAGCGCTTGCTATCGAAAGAAGAGCACGCGACGCCCGCTGCGCGGGCGCTGCAGGCCGATCTGGCTCGCAAGTTTCCGACCGCCGTGCACGAGATGCTGGCGCTGGGCCATGCCCGCGTGCTCGACTACCAGGACGCCGGCTATGCGCAGCTGTACGTCGAGCGGCTGGCCCGCGTGCTGCAGGCGGAGCGGGGCGACGACCCGGCCGGCGAGAAAGACCATGCCATCACGCGCGAGATGGCACGCTGGCTCGCGCTGTGGATGGCCTTCGACGACATCGTGCGCGTGGCGGCGCTGAAGGCCCGCGCCAGCCGCGCCGAACGCGTGCGCACCGAGGTGAAGGCCGGCGACGACGACCTGCTGCGCGTGTACGACCACTTCAAGCCCGGCGTGCCCGAGTTCGCCGCCCTGCTGCCGCCTGCGCTGGCCGGGCGCCTGACGGCGTGGGATGCGGGCCGGCAGCGCCGCGGCCTGCAGCCGTGGGCGATGCCGCTGAAGGTGGGCAGCCATTCGGTGCTGGGCATGGCCGCGCTGCGCACGCTGGCCTCGCTCAAGGGCCTGCGCCGGCGCGGCAGCCGCTTCGCCGAGGAGCAGGCGCTGATCGAGCGCTGGCTGGCGGCGGTGGAGTCCGGCACGCGCGAAGGCTGGGAACTGGGCCACGAGCTGGCGCTGTGCGGCCGGCTGATCAAGGGCTACGGCAGCACCAACGAGCGCGGCAAGACGAACCTGCTGCACATCGTCGACCACCTTGCGCGCGCTCCGGGCCGCACGCCGGCCGAGCGTGCGGCCGCCGTTGCCGCCGCGCGCACCGCCGCGCTGGCCGACGAGGCCGGCACCGCGCTCGACGCCACGCTGCGCCAGCACGGCGCGCCGCCGCGCCCGGTGCGCGAGCAGCCGATCCGCTGGATGCGCCGGCCGCCCGCAACGCGGCCGTCCTGAACCGCTTCCACACGAGAACCCTCCGGAGACACAAGACGATGACACGCCACGCTTCCCTTCAATTTCTCTCGCGCCGCGGCTTCGCATGGGGCGCGGCCGGCCTGCTCGCCGCCGCGCTCGCCGCGCCGCTGCCCGCCGCCGCCCAGGCCTGGCCGGACAAGCCGATCAAGGTGGTCGTCAACTTCCCGCCGGGCGGCGCGGCCGACCAGCTGGCGCGCCTGATCGGCCAGCCGCTGTCGGAGGCGCTGCACCAGCCGGTGGTGATCGAGAACCGCGGCGGCGCCAACGGCAACATCGGCGGCGAAACGGTGGCGCGTTCGGCGCCCGACGGCTACACGCTGCTGATGAGCAGCGGCGGCATGGTCTCGGTGAATCCGCACCTCTACCAGAAGATGCCCTTCGACCCCGCGAAGGACCTGGTGCCGGTGGCCGCCGCAGCGCGCGTGCTGGTCTTCCTGGTCGAGCGGCCGGACCTGCCGCCGAAGAACATCCAGGAATTCATCGCCTACCTGAAGGCGCGGCCGGGCAAGCTGTCGTACGGCTCGCCCGGCGTGGGCAGCTCGCCGCACCTGGCGAGCGAGATGTTCAAGTCGCAGACCGGCACCTTCGCCACGCACGTGCCGTATCGCGGCGCCGCGCCCGCGCTGCAGGACCTGCTGGCCGGGCAGATCGACTTCTACTTCGACCCCGGCATCGCGCTGCAGCAGGTCAAGGCCGGCAAGCTGCGGCTGCTGGCCGTGGGCAGCCCCAAGCGCTCGCCGCTCTTCCCCGATGTCCCGACGCTCGAGGAAGCGGGTCTCAAGGGCTTCGACGCCGACACCGTGTTCGGCTTCTACGCGCCGGCCGGCACCCCGCAGCCGGTGATCGCGAAGCTCAACGCCGAGATCAACAAGGTGCTCGCGATGCCCGCGGTGCGCGAGCGCATCGCGCAGCTCGGCGGCGAGGCCGCGCCCGGCACGCCCGCGGCCTTCCACGACAAGGCGATGGCCGACTCGCAGCGCTTCGGGGCGATCATCAGGGAGCGCGGCATCCGTGCAGACTGAGCGTTAACCTGCACGCATGAGCAAGCAGATCATCTACACCGCGCGCGTCGAGTTCGGCGACTGCGACCCGGCCGGCATCGTCTGGTACCCCAACTTCTTCGGCTGGATGGACGCGGCCTCGCGCCACTTCTTCGCCGAGTGCGGCGTGCCGCGCTGGGAGGAGACGACGAAGACCCTGGGCGTCATCGGGACGCCGCTGGTCGACACGAAGTCGCGCTTCGTCGCCACCGCCAGCTACGGCGACACGCTGAAGATCGCGGTGACCGTGCGCGAGTGGCGCGAGAAGAGCTTCGTGCAGAGCTACCGCGTGACGCGCGACGACCCGCAGGGCGAGACCCTGATCCTCGAGGCCGAGGACGTGCGCATCTTCGGCGGCAAGCGCCCCGACGGCCGGCTGCGCGCCTTGCCGATTCCGCCGGAGATCCGCGCGCTCTGCGACTAGGGCCGCGGCGGTCTAGAGTCGAGGGCCACGGAACACCACACGGAGCCCCCCATGCCGCTCGAACTCTGGCTCGCCTTCGTCGCCGCTTCGGCAGTGATGCTCGTCATCCCGGGGCCGACCATCCTCACCGTCATCAGCTACTCGATGGCGCACGGCCGCAAGGCGAACGTGCCGCTGGTCGCGGCGGTGGCGCTGGGCGACTCGACGGCGCTGGTGCTCTCGCTGCTGGGCCTGGGCGCCCTGCTGGCCACCTCGGCCTTCTGGTTCACCCTCATCAAGTGGGTGGGCGGCGTGTACCTGATCGTCCTGGGCATCAAGCTGCTGCGCGCCGGCGTGTCGCCGGTGGCGCAGCTCGCGGCACCGGCCGCGCCGCAGTCGCGCTGGCGCCTGTTCGTCAACACCTGGCTGGTGACGGCGCTCAACCCCAAGGGCATCGTGTTCTTCGTCGCCTTCCTGCCGCAGTTCATTTCGCCTGCGGCGGACGTCACGCGCCAGCTGTGGGTGCTGGCCGTCACCTTCGTCGTGCTGGCGACGCTCAACGCCACGCTCTATGCCGTGTTCGCGGCCTCGGCCCGCCGGCTGCTCGCCTCGCCGCGGGCACAGCGACGCTTCCACCTCGCGGGCGGCTCGCTGCTGTCGGCGGCGGGCCTGTGGGCCCTGATGGCGCGGCGGCCCGGCTGAGCGCCGTCGCTTCAAGGAAAAGGCGGCTGCATCGCCCGCCCCCGCTTGCGCCGGCAGCGACGAAATCGATCGCAGTCAGGCCACCGACTGCAGGCGTGCCACGAGCGCGTCGACGCCCAGCGCGATGAGGTCGAAGGCATGGCGGAAGTCGGCCTCGCCGCCATACCAGGGGTCGGGCACGTCCTGGCCCTCGTGGCCGGGCACGCCGTCCAGGAGCAGCAGCACGCGCCCGGCCGCGCCGGCCGGGGCGATGCGGCGCAACGCGGCGCAATGCGCCTGGGTCATGCCGACGATCCAGTCGAAGCGCGCGAAGTCCTCGCGCCGCACCTGGCGGGCGCAGTGCGCATGCATCGGCACGCCGCGGCGACGCAGCTCCGCCGCCGCGCGCCGGTCGAAGGGGTTGCCACGCTCCTCGTCGGAGATGGCGGCGCTGTCGACCTCCACCTGCCAGCCCAGCGCCTGCGCCCGATGCGCCAGCAGCGCGTGCGCCGTCGGCGACCGGCAGATGTTGCCGGTGCAGATGAAGAGGATGCGCGGAGCGGCGTCGCTCACAAGCCGCGCTCCACCATGTCCAGCAAGCGCTGGCCGAGGGCGTCCAGCTGCGCATCGTCCAGGCCGCGCAGCGGCCCGTCGATGGCCATCATCGCCATGCCGTGCACGGCCGCCCACGCCAGGTACTCGGCGCCGGGTCGGCGGCCGGGCGGCATGGCGCCGGCATCGACCAGGCGGTCCAGCGCTGTGCCGAGCAGTTCGAAGGGATTGAGCCCGCTGGTGCCGGCCTTGGCCGGATCGCGTGCGCCGGCCGGCGGGGCGGCGCTCGCGAAGGCGGTGCGGAACAGGCCCGTCTCGCGGCGCGCGAAGCGCAGGTAGCCGGTGCCCACGGCGCGCACCGCGGCCCGCGCGGACGCGGCGGCGTCGCCGGCCGGGATGCCGCCGCGTGCACTGGCCCGCGGGAGGTCGGCGCCGGCGGCGCGCCACGCCTCTTCCATGGCACGTGCCGCCGCGGCCAGCGCCGCCGATCGCACCGCGTCGAGCAGCGCATCGCGGCTGCCGAAGTGGCGGTACGCGGCATTGGGCACCACGCCCGCGCGGCGCGTGGCCTCGCGCAGCACCACGGCGTCGGGACCGCCTTCGCGCGCCAGGTCGACGCCCGCCTCCAGCAGCGCGCGGCGCAGGTCGCCGTGGCGGTAGGTGGTGCGCGGCGGAGGGGACGGGCGGGCGGTGTCGAGGCTCACGGCGGGATCGATGTGGACGGCGTCCAATTATGCGGTCGAATCGATGACTTCGAAGAAAAAAGGCCTGCAGCGCCCGCCCCGCCTGCGCCGGGCGCTACAAAATCAATAGCGCCCTGAAGTCGTTCACGTTGGTGTGCGTGGGCCCGGTCACGACCAGGTCGCCGAGGGCGTCGAAGTAGCCGTAGGCGTCGTTGCGGTCCATGAAGGCGGCGAGCTTGTGGCCCGCGGCTTCGGCACGGGCCAGCGTGTCGGGCGTGACGACGGCGCCCGCGTTGTCCTCCACGCCGTCGATGCCGTCGGTGTCGGCCGCCAGCGCCCACACGCCGGGCTGGCCCATCAGCGCGCCGGCCAGGCCCATGCAGAACTCGCCCGCGCGGCCGCCGCGGCCCCGGGGCGTGCCGGGCGGGCGCTGGCGGATGGTGACGGTGGTTTCGCCGCCCGAGAGGATCACGCAGGGCCGCGCGAAGGGCGCGCCGCGCAGCGCCACGGCGCGGGCCAGCGCGCCGTGCACCTTGCCGACCTCGCGCGACTCGCCTTCCATCTCGTCGCTGAGGATGTGCGCGTCGATGCCCGCGGCGCGCGCCGCCTCGGCCGCCGCCTCGAGCGACTGCTGCGGCGTGGCGATGAGGTGCGTCACGTGGCCCGCGAAGACGGCGTCGCCGGGCTTGGGCGTTTCGAGCGCGCCGCTCTCGAGCGCGGCGCGCACGGCCGGCGGCACCTCGATGCGGTAGCGCGCGAGGATCGCCAGCGCATCGGCGCAGGTGCCGGCGTCGGGCACCGTGGGGCCGCTGGCGATGATGGCCGGGTCGTCCCCCGGCACGTCGCTGATGGTGAGCGTCACCACCTGCGCCGGCGCGCAGGCCGCGGCGAGCCGGCCACCCTTGATGCGCGAGAGGTGCTTGCGCACGCAGTTCATCTCGCCGATGTGGGCGCCGGATTCGAGCAGTTCCCTGTTGATGCGCTGCTTGTCGGCCAGCGTCAGGCCCTGCGCCGGCAGCGTCAGCAGGGACGAGCCGCCGCCCGAGATGAGGCACAGCACCAGGTCGTCGGCCGTCAGCCCTTCGGTGAGCGCGAGCATGCGCTCGGCTGCACGCTGGCCGGCCTCGTCGGGCACCGGGTGCGCAGCCTCGACGACCTCGATGCGCTGCTTCAGGCCTTCGGGCCGCGGCGGGATGTGCTCGTAGCGTGTGACCACCAGGCCTTCGAGCGGTGCGTCGGCCGGCCACAGCGCCTCCAAGGCCTGCGCCATCGACCCGCCCGCCTTGCCCGCGCCCAGCACCAGCGTGCGCCCCTTCGGCGGCTTGGGCAGGAAGGCGCCCATGTTGGCCAATGGCAGCGCGCGCGTGACGGCGGCGCGGTAGAGGTGCTCGAGGAAGGCGCGCGGGTTCTCACGAGAAAACGCCGGGCCGCCCCAAGTTTTCTTGCTCCCCTCGGGGGACGGACTCGGCGCAGCCGAGTCCTGGGGGCTGCCGTTCGGCTTGGGCGCGGGTGCGTTCGATGCCATCATGGTCGGGTCTCCGTTTTTGTTCGACAACAGGAAAAGGCTTTGCTCAATGACGACCTTGCTGATCCGCAACGCCGACTGCGTGGCCACCTTCGACGATCAGCGGCGCGAGCTGCGCGGGGCCTCGGTGCTGGTGGACGGGCATCGCATCGCGGCCATCGGCCCGGCGGCGGATCTGCCCGCCGAGGCCGACGAGGTCATCGACGCACGCGGCCACCTGGTCATGCCGGGCATGGTCAACACGCATCATCACATGACCCAGTCGCTGACCCGGGCGATCCCGGCCACGCAGGACGCCGAGCTCTTCGGCTGGCTGCGCGGGCTGTACCCGATCTGGGCCGGGCTGACGCCGGAGATGGTGCAGGTGTCGACGCAGGTGGCGATGGCCGAACTGCTGCTCTCGGGCTGCACGACCAGCAGCGACCACCTCTACATCTACCCCAACGGCATCACCCTCGAGGACAGCATCGAGGCCGCGCAGCGCATCGGCATGCGCTTCACCGCCTCGCGCGGCAGCATGAGCCTGGGCGAATCGCAGGGCGGCCTGCCGCCCGATCGCGTGGTCGAGAAGGAGGACGCCATCCTGGCCGAGACGCAGCGCCTCATCGAGCGCTGGCACGACCGCGCGCACGGCGCGATGGTGAACGTGGCGGTGGCGCCGTGCTCGCCCTTCTCGGTCAGCCGCGACCTGATGCGCGAGTCGGCCCGGCTCGCGCGGGCCTACCAGGTGCGGCTGCACACCCACCTGGCCGAGAACGACCACGACATCGCGTACACGCGAGAGAAATTCGGCTGCACGCCGGCCGAGTACGCGCAGGACCTGGGCTGGCTGGGCGACGATGTGTGGCACGCGCACTGCGTGAAGCTCGACACGCCGGGCATCGGCCTGTTCGCGCGCACGCGCACGGGCGTGGCCCACTGCCCCTGCAGCAACATGCGGCTGGCCTCGGGCATCGCGCCGCTGCGGCAGATGCTCGACGCCGGCGTGCCGGTGGGCCTGGGCGTGGACGGCAGCGCCAGCAACGACGGCGCGCACATGGTGGGCGAGGCGCGGCAGGCGCTGCTGCTGGCGCGCGTGCGGCGCTCGCTGGATGCCCCGGCCGTCGGGCCCGATGGCCGCTGGGATTTCGGCTGCGACCACGGCCCGGCCGAGATGACGGCGCGCAACGTGCTCGAGGTGGCCACGCGCGGCGGCGCCGCGGTGCTCGGGCGCGACGACATCGGCCACCTGGCGCCGGGCATGTGCGCCGACCTGGCGCTGTTCGACCTGCGCACCCTCGCCTTCGCCGGCGGGGCGGTGCACGACCCGGTCGCCAGCCTGCTGCTGTGCGCGAGCCCGCAGGCGGCGTACACGGTGGTCAACGGGCGCGTGGTGGTGCGCGAGGGGCGCCTCGCCACCGTCGAGCTGGAACCGCTGGTCGAGCGTCACAACCGGCTTGCGGTCGAACTGGCGCACGCCGCGCGCTGAGTGCCCGATGCCCGTCCGCCGCGGCGGCCGGACATCAGTTCGTCTTGGCGCCGCCGTTGAACCACTTGCCGACCAGCGCGCGCTCGGCGTCGGTCATGCCGGTGGCGTTGTTCATCGGCATGATCTTCGTCACGACCACCTGCTGGTAGACGGCCTGCGCGTGCGCGGCCACCTGGTCGGGCGAATCGAGGCGCACGTTCTTCATCTGCACGGCGGCGCCGTGGCACATGTAGCAGCGCTGCTCCAGCACCTTCTGGACTTCGGCATAGGACACCGGCGCGGCGGCGGCCGACGGCGCGGGCGCCGCCACCGGCTCGGGCTTCATCCACACGATGGTCAGGCCCAGCACGACGATGCCGAAGAGCGCATAGGGCAGCGGATTGCGCGCGTTGCCCAGCTTGAAGCGGTGGCGCACCACGAAGAACTGCCGGATCGCCGCACCGCCGAGCATGATCAGCAGCAGCACGATCCAGTTGTACTTGTGCGTGTAGGTGAAGCTGTAGTGGTTGCTCAGCATCGCGAACAGCACTGGCAGCGTGAAGTACGTGTTGTGCACGCTGCGCTGCTTGCCGCGCTGGCCGTGCACCGGGTCGACGGGCTTGCCCTCGCGCAGCGCCGCCACGTTCTTGCGCTGGCCGGGGATGATCCAGAAGAACACGTTGGCGCTCATGGTCGTGGCCATCATGGCGCCCACCAGCAGGAAGGCCGCGCGGCCGGCGAACCACTGGCAGGCCAGCCAGGTCGCGAAGGCGATGAAGAGCGCCACCAGCACGCCGACGATGGTGTCGCCGTTCTTTCGCCGCCCGAAGATCTGGCAGATGCCGTCGTACACCATCCAGAAGACCACGAAGAAGGCCAGCGCCACGCCGATGGCGGCGCCGGGCTGCCAGTCCATCTTGGACTTGTCGATCAGGTAGGTGCTCGCGTTCCACAGATAGGACATCGTGAACAGCGTGAAGCCCGAGATCCAGGTGGAGTAGCTCTCCCAGTACGACCAGTGCAGGTGGTCGGGCAGCTTCTTCGGGGCCAGCAGGTACTTCTGCATGTTGTAGAAGCCGCCGCCGTGCACGGCCCACTGCTCGCCGCCGACGCCCTTGTCCAGCGACTCCTGGTCCTGCGGCTTCTCGAGGCTGTTGTCCAGCATCACGAAGTAGAAGGACGCACCGATCCATGCGATCGCGGTGATGACGTGGACCCAGCGCAGCAGCAGGTTGGCCCAGTCGAGGTAATAGCTTTCCATCGCTCAACCCTCGCGGCGCACCATGGCGCCGGATTCCGGCCTGCTCACCACCGCGGGCTCTGTGAGCAGAGAAAGGGCCGCGAACGTCGGCATCGTGGGGATGCATCGCGCTCCGCTGCGGCGTGTTGTGGACTGGAGTGTATACAGTTTGGGCGCTTGCATCGTGGTTTTTTCGCTCGGCGCCCGCTCGTGGGAAACCCTAGGCCTGTTCGCGAATTTGCAATAACTGTGCCGCCACCGCGACCGCGATCACCTCCGGCTCCTTGCCGGTGATGCCTGGCACGCCGATGGGGCAGGTGATGCGGTCCATCTCCGCCTCGGTGAAGCCGCGCGCCGCCAGCCGGTGACGGAAGGTGGCCCACTTGGTCCTGCTGCCGATGAGGCCGACGTAGGGCAGGTCGCCGCGCTCGCGCAGGCGCTTCAGGCAGGCGATGACGATGTCCAGGTCCTCGGCGTGGCTGAAGCTCATGACGAGGACGTGCGAGCCGGCCGGCAGCCCGGCGACCGCGTCCTGCACCGGTTCGCTGTGCTCGGTGTGGACCTGGGCGGGCAGTTCGGGCGGGAACACGCCGTCGCGGCTGTCGATCCAGCGCACGGCATAGGGCAGCGTGGACAGCAGCCGCGCGATGGCGGCGCCCACATGGCCACCGCCGAAGAGCGCCACCGGCCGCAGGTGTTCGGTGAGTTCGCGGCGCAGGACCTCGATGTCGCCGGCGCCGATGCGCCGGAAACCGAGGAACACCACACCGCCACAGCACTGGCCCAGGCTGGGGCCGAGCGGATAGCGACGCACGTCTGCGTGCCCCGGCACAGGACCGCGGTGCTCGAGCATGTCGCGCGCCGTCTGGATCGCCTGGAACTCGAGCTGGCCGCCGCCGATGGTGGCCGTGAGCGCATCGGCCCAGACTGCCATCCAGGTGCCGGCCTCGCGCGGCGCCGAGCCTTGCGTGGCGGTGACGCGGATCAGCACGCCTTCGTCGCCACGCGCAAGGCGGTCCAGAAGCTCGTCGACGGCGCCGGTCATGATGGATGAAACGCCCGGTTGCGGGGCCGGGCAGCACCCACGGTATAACGCCGGCCATGCCTTCGTACACCCTCCCCCGTTCGCCCATGTCCGGCCCGCCGCGCCGCCTGCTGCTGGCATCCGGCGCTTCGCTGTCCCTGGCCGTGGCCCTGTCCCTGGCCGGCTGCGGCACGCCCACTCCCAGCGCAGGGCCGGCCAGCAACTCGGAAGCCCGCGCCTATCGCCCGCAGGCGGCCCGCGTCATCTACGAACGCTACGCCAGCCGAATCTACAGCGGCAAGCTGCCGCCGCTGCTCTATGCGGTGGGCACGCTGCAGGTCGACCTGGACGGCAGCGGCCGCGTGCTGGCGCTGCGCTGGCTGCGGGCGCCCCGTCATGCGCCGGAGGTGGTGGCCGAGATCGAACGCATGGTCCGCGCGTCCGCGCCCTACCCCGCCCCGCCGCGCGGCCAGCGGATCACCTGGACCGACACCTGGCTTTGGGACGAGAGCGGGCGTTTCCAGCTCGACACGCTGACCGAGGGGCAGCTGCAGGGTTGAGCGGCCGCTATCGAAAGAATAGCTGCAAGTGCCCGCACCACGGGCACCCGAGCCCGATTCCTTCATGCGGACCGCTGCGTGCCGATGAGCCATTGCCGGCCGGCGAGCGCCGCGACGCCCTCGGGGCACCCGCGCCACGGGCTCGGCTCGCCACCAGTCGCCAAAGGTCCACCGGACCTTGTGGGTACCGGCTCCGCCCCCTTCCCGCGAAGCGAGAGAAGGGGGAGCCGCGAAGCGGCTTGGGGGTTGCCTGTCATGACCCGCGGTAGGTGGAGTAGCTCCACGGGCTCACCAGCAGCGGCACGTGGTAGTGCTGGTCGGTGTGGGCGACGCCGAAGTCCAGCGCCACCCGGTTCAGGAAGTTGGGCTGCGGCAGCGCCACGCCGCGCGCCTTGAAGTAGCCCGCCACGTCGAACACCAGGCGGTAGGTGCCGACCTTGAGCGTGCTGTTGTCGTACAGCGGCGCATCGCTGCGCCCGTCGTGGTTCAGCGTGAAGCGACGCACCAGCGTGGCCGACTCGCCCTCGGTGGTGTAGAGCGCGACGTCCATGCCCGCGGCGGGGCAGCCGTGCATCGTGTCCAGTACGTGGGTGCTCAGGCCCATGGGATGACTCCTTGCTGGCTGAAGATTCGGTGATGATGAGGTTTGGTCGACAAAAGTGTATACAGATTTGCCGTGCAGCACTATCATGCCCCGCATGGAGCCGACCACGACCCGCGCGATCGTCGATGCCCTGACCAAGGCCATTGTGGAGCACCGGCTGCAGCCGGGGAGCAAGCTCGCCGAGCAGAAGCTGGCCGACCACTTCGGCGTCTCGCGCACGCTGGTGCGCCAGGCGCTGTTCCAGCTGTCGCAGAACCGGCTGATCCGCCTGGAGCCGGCGCGCGGCGCCTTCGTGGCCGCGCCCGCGGCCGACGAGGCGCGGCAGGTCTTCGCGGTGCGCCGCATGCTCGAGGCCGAGATGACGCGCGAATTCGTGCGCACCGTCACGCCCGCCAAGATCAAGGCGCTGAAGGAGCACGTCGCGCTCGAGCGCTCGGCCGTGGCCGGCGAGGACGTCTCCGGCCGCACCGAGCTGCTCGGCGACTTCCACGTGCGCATGGCCGAGCTCATGGGCAACCAGGTGCTGGCGCAGATGCTGGGCGAGCTGATCTCGCGCTGCGCCCTCATCACGCTGATGTACCAGAGCACCAGCGCCGCCGAACATTCCAACGACGAGCACGCCGACATCGTCCGCGCCCTGGCGGCCAAGGACGAGGACCGCGCCGTGCGCCTGATGACCGAGCACCTGCTCCACGTCGAGGCCAACCTGACCTTCGACCGCAAGGTGCCGACGAGCGACGTGTCGCTCGCGCTCTCCTGACACCCCGCCCGCCTTCGAGAAAGCCGATCGACATGAGTGAAGACATCAGCAACCAGCCCTACCCGCGCGACATGGTCGGCTACGGCCGCGACGTGCCGCATGCCCAATGGCCCGGCCGCGCCAAGATCGCGGTGAACTTCGTCCTCAACTACGAGGAAGGCGGCGAGAACAGTCCGCTGCACGGCGACGCAGCCACCGAGACCTTCCTGTCGGAAATGGTCACGGCCGCGGCCTACGAGAACCGCCACATGACCATGGAGTCGATGTACGAGTACGGCTCGCGCGCCGGCGTGTGGCGCATCCTGCGCGAGTTCGAGAAGCGCGGCCTGCCGATGACCATCTTCGCGGTGGGCATGGCGGTGCAGCGCTACCCCGAACTGCTGCAGGTGTTCGTGAAGAACGGCTACGAGATCGCCAACCACGGCCTGCGCTGGATCCACTACCAGAACATCCCCGAGAGCTACGAGCGCCGCCACATGGAGCTGGCGACGCACGTGCTGCGCGACATGACCGGGGGCCAGTGGCCTCAGGGCTGGTACACCGGCCGCGACAGCCCCAACACCCGCCGCCTGGTGGTGGACCGCGGCGACTACGCGTACGACAGCGACTACTACGGCGACGACCTGCCCTTCTGGATGGAAGTCACCAAGACCGACGGCAGCGTCGCGCCGCACCTGGTGGTGCCCTACTCGCTCGACTGCAACGACATGCGCTTCGTGCAGGCGCAGGGCTTCAACACGGGCGAGCACTTCTTCACCTACCTGCGCGACAGCTTCGACGCCCTCTATGCCGAGGGCGAGGACGCCCCCAAGATGATGAGCATCGGCATGCACTGCCGCCTGCTCGGCAAGCCGGGCCGCATCGGCGCGCTGCAGCGCTTCCTGGACCACATCCAGAAGCACGAGCGCGTGTGGATCTGCCGCCGCATCGACATCGCGCAGCACTGGAAGAAGGTGCACCCGTACCAGCCCCAGCCGAAGGCCTGACATGCCCATCACCATCGAACAACTCAATGCGGCCAGCGCGCCGGAGGCGGTCGCGCTGCTCGACGGCATCTACGAGCATTCGCCGTGGGTGGCCGAGAAGGCCATCGCCGCGCGCCCCTTCCGCTCGCTGCAGCACCTCAAGCACGCGATGGCGCAGGCCGTGGCCACCGCACCGGCCGAGCAGCAGCTCACCCTCATCCGCATGCACCCGGAACTGGCGGGCAAGCAGATGGAGGCCAACACGCTCACGGCCGAATCCACCCATGAGCAGGGCAAGGCGGGACTGACGAACTGCACGGCCGAGGAGCTGGCGCACATCCGCACGCTCAACCAGGCCTACGGCGAGAAGTTCGGCTTCCCCTTCATCCTCGCGGTGCGCGGGCCGCGCGGCACGGGCCTCATGAAGAAGGAGATCATCGCCACCTTCGAGCGCCGGCTGCACCACCACCCGGACTTCGAGCGCGCCGAGTCGCTGCGCAACATCCACCGCATCGCCGAGATCCGCCTGAACGACAGGTTCGGCGTCTCGCCCGAATTGGGCAACGGGGTGTGGGACTGGCAGGAGGCGCTGTCGGTGCACACCGATCCCGGCTATGCGGAACTGGGCCAGCTCACCGTCACCTACCTCACCGATGCGCACCGCGCGGCGGCGGCGCAGATCGCGGCCGACATGCGCGCCTGCGGCTTCGACACGGTGGAGATCGACGCCGTGGGCAACGTGGTCGGCCGCTATGAAGCGGCCACGCCCGGCGCGAAGACCCTGCTCACGGGCAGCCACTACGACACCGTGCGCAACGGCGGCAAGTACGACGGCCGCCTGGGCATCTTCGTGCCCATGGCCTGCGTGCGGGAACTGAAGAAGCAGAACCGCCGCCTGCCCTTCGCCTTCGAGGTGGTGGGCTTCGCCGAGGAGGAAGGCCAGCGCTACAAGGCCACCTTCCTGGGCTCGGGTGCGCTCATCGGCCACTTCAACCCGGCCTGGCTGGACCAGCAGGACGCCGACGGCGTGACCATGCGCGAGGCCATGGCGCATGCGGGCCTGGACCCGCAGGACATCCCGAAGATCCAGCGCGATCCGGGCAAGTACCTCGGCTTCGTGGAAGTGCACATCGAGCAGGGACCGGTGCTCAACGAGCTGGATCTGCCGCTGGGCATCGTCACGTCCATCAACGGCAGCGTGCGCTTCGTCGGCGAGGTGATCGGCATGGCCAGCCACGCCGGCACCACGCCCATGGACCGCCGGCGCGACGCGGCCTGCGCGGTGGCCGAGCTGATCCTCTTCGCCGAGGCGCGCGCCGGGAAGGACCGCGACTCGGTCGCCACCGTCGGCATGCTGCAGGTGCCCAACGGCTCGATCAACGTGGTGCCCGGCGCCTGCAGGTTCAGCCTGGACATCCGCGCACCCAACGATGCGCAGCGCGATGCCGTGGTGGCCGACGTGCTGGCGGCATTGAAGGACATCTGCTCGCGCCGCGGCGTGCGCTACACGCTGGAAGAGACGATGCGCGCCAGCGCGGCACCGAGCGACCCGGCCTGGCAGCGGCGCTGGGAGCAGGCGGTCGACGGCCTGGGCGTGCCGCTGTTCCGCATGCCCAGCGGCGCCGGCCACGACGCGATGAAGCTGCACGAGGTGATGCCGCAGGCCATGCTCTTCGTGCGCGGCATCAACTCCGGCATCAGCCACAACCCGCTCGAGATGAGCACCAATGACGACATGCAGCTCGCCGTGGAAGCTTTCCAGCGCCTGCTCGACAACCTCGCCGCCGAGACCCCATGACCGACTACAAGCAACTCGACGCCTGGATCGATGCCCACTTCGACGAGGAGGTCGCCTTCCTGCAGGAGATGGTGCGCGTGCCCACCGACACGCCGCCCGGCAACAACGCGCCGCACGCCGAGCGCACGGCAGAACTGATCGCCGCCTGGGGCTTCGACGCCGAGAAGCACGCGGTACCGGCGCAGGAGGTGAAGGACTACGGCCTGGCGTCGATCACCAACCTGATCGTGCGCCGCCGATACGGCGACGCAGGCCGCACCGTGGCCCTGAACGCGCACGGCGACGTGGTGCCGCCCGGCGAGGGCTGGACGCACGACCCCTACGGCGGCGAGATCGAGAACGGCCAGCTCTTCGGCCGCGCCGCCGCGGTGAGCAAGAGCGACTTCGCGAGCTTCACCTTCGCCGTGCGCGCGCTCGAGGCCGTCGCCAGGCCGACGAAGGGCAGCGTGGAGCTGCACTTCACCTACGACGAGGAATTCGGCGGCCTGCTCGGCCCCGGCTGGCTGCTGAAGCAGGGACTGACGAAGCCCGACCTGATGATCGCCGCCGGCTTCAGCTACGAGGTGGTGACGGCCCACAACGGCTGCCTGCAGATGGAGGTGACCGTGCACGGCAAGATGGCGCACGCCGCCATCCCGGCCACCGGTGTCGACGCGCTGCAGGGTGCGGTGCACATCCTCAACGCGCTGTACGCGCAGAACACGCGCTACCGCGAGGTCACGTCCAAGGTCGAGGGCATCACGCACCCCTACCTCAACGTCGGCCGCATCGAGGGCGGCACCAACACCAACGTCGTGCCCGGCAAGGTCATGTTCAAGCTCGACCGCCGCATGATCCCCGAGGAGAACCCGGTCGAGGTCGAGGCCGACATCCGTGACGTGATCGCGAAGGCGGCGGCGGAATTCACCACACCGGCCGGCGGCATCACGGTCGAGGTCAAGCGCCTGCTGCTGGCCAATTCGATGAAGCCGCTGCCGGGCAACCGGCCGCTGGTCGATGCGATCCAGAAGCACGGCGCCGAGCTCTTCGGCCAGCCGATCCCGGCCATGGGCACGCCGCTGTACACCGACGTGCGGCTGTACGGCGAGGCGGGCATTCCCGGCGTGATCTACGGCGCCGGCCCGCGCACCGTGCTGGAATCGCACGCCAAGCGCAACGACGAGCGCATCGACCTCGAGGACCTGCGCCGCGCCACCAAGGTGATCGCGCGCACGCTGGCCGACCTGCTGGCCTGAGGCTTTCCCGGCCCTTTCGCCGCAAGTGCAATCGGCCTGTGGCGCCCGGCTGGCGGGCGCTGCGGCCGAATTCGTCACGTTCGTGACGAATCCGCGGACGGCCCGCCACGGCACCGCCGCGCTGCGGCGTCGCCGCGTCCGCACGGCCGCACGCCAGGCCGGCGCACCGCCCGCCGGCAGGCACGGCAAATGTCCATAGCCGCAGAATTTTCTGCAAGACGCCGCGGCGGCTGGCAAAGACAGTACGGGCCTTCCCGCGCCTCGGCCGGGTGCGTGGCCGGCACGGACCGAAGCGGCGCGCACCGGGCAGGCGCCTGTCCCATCGAGGAACCGCCATGCCCTCTTCCACGCCCGAACCCACCGTCATCCTCGTCCACGGCGCCTGGGCCGACGCCTCCAGCTGGGCGCGGGTGATCCCCCTCCTGCAGCGCGCCGGCGTGGCGGTCAAGGCGGTGCAGAACCCGACGACCTCGCTCGCGGCCGACGTGGCCGCCACCCGCCATGCCCTCGACCAGGTGCCCGGGCCGGTGGTGCTGGCCGGCCACAGCTGGGGCGGCACCGTCATCACCGAGGCGGGCAACGACCCGAAGGTGAAGGCGCTGGTCTACGTCGCGGCCTTCGCGCCGGACGTGGGTGAATCCACGGGCGACCAGGTTGCCGCCCATCCCGCACCGCCCGGGCTCTCGACCGTGTCGGCCGACACCACGGGCAGCCTCGTCATGAGCGTCGACGGCTTCCTGCACAACGTGGCGCAGGACCTGCCGGAGGAAGAGGTCCGCGTGCTGGCCGCCGTGTCGCCGCCGCTGGGCGCGAGCACCTTCGGCGACAAGGTGACGCAGGCCGCCTGGCAGACGCGTCCGAGCTGGTACCTGCTGTCCACCGAGGACCGGGCCGTGAGCGTCGAGTTGCAGCACCAGCTGGCCGCACGCCTGAAGGCGCGCACGACCGAGCTCGCCGCCAGCCACATGTCGCTGCTTTCGCACCCGCAGGCGGTGGCGGACGCGATCCTCGATGCGGTGCGCGCCGTCGGCCACTGAGCGGCGGCCCCCCACGAACATCCTCTTACGCGACAGCACTTGCCAGGAACCGGAAGAATGAACGACAACCCGACGCTGCCGGCCATCGACGATGGCCGGCGAAAGCTCATCCTGGGCACCGCAGCGGCCGCCTCGCTGGCCGGCCTGCCCGCCCTCGCCCAGGCGGCCGATTCACCCCCCCGCGCGCACCGTGCGCGCAATCACCAAGGAAAGAAAGCCATGAACACGGTCACCACCAAGGACGGCGTCGAGATCTTCTTCAAGGACTGGGGGCCGCGCGACGGCCAGCCCATCATGTTCCACCACGGCTGGCCGCTGTCGAGCGACGACTGGGATGCGCAGCTGCTGTACTTCGTGCAGCGCGGCTACCGCGTGATCGCGCACGACCGCCGCGGGCACGGCCGCTCGACGCAGGTCAGCGAGGGCCACGACATGGACCACTACGCTGCCGACGCCTTCGCGGTGGTCGAGGCGCTGAACCTCACCAAGGTCTTCCACGTCGGCCATTCGACCGGCGGCGGCGAGGTGGCCCGCTACGTCGCCAAGCACGGCCAGCCCAGCGGCCGCGCCGCCAAGGCGGTGCTGGTGAGCGCCGTGCCGCCGCTGATGCTCAAGACGGCCGGCAACCCCGAAGGCCTGCCGATCGAGGTGTTCGACGGCTTCCGCAAGGGCGTGGCCGACAACCGCGCGCAGCTGTTCCTCGACGTGGCCTCGGGCCCGTTCTACGGTTTCAACCGGGAGGGCGCGAAGGTGTCCCAGGGCGTGGTGCAGAACTGGTGGCGCCAGGGCATGATGGGCAGCGCCAAGGCCCACTACGACGGCATCAAGGCCTTCTCGGAAACCGACCAGACCGCCGACCTGCAGGCCATCACCATCCCCACGCTGGTGATGCACGGCGACGACGACCAGATCGTGCCGATCGCCGACGCGGCCCTGAAGTCGGTCAAGCTGCTCAAGAACGGCACGCTCAAGGTCTACAAGGGCTACCCGCACGGCATGCTGACGACGCATGCCGACGTCATCAACCCCGACCTGCTGGCTTTCTTCAAGAGCTGAGGGCGGGCGGGCGCGCCGCCTCGGCGCGCTGAAGCCCGCCCGCCGGCTCCTCAAGGCGGTACGTCGATCCGGGCCGGTGCCATGCCGGCCCGTTGCCGCGCCCATGCGGCCTCCAGCCCGCGCTCGAGGGTCGCCACGAAACGCCGCATGTCGAACAGCGGCGAGCGCGCTCGCGCCGCCGCCAGGCGCTGCCGGAGGGCCTGCAGCTGCGCGGGCCGCTGGCCCAGTTCGATGGCGCGCGCCTCGAAGTCCTGCGACGAATGCGCCACGCACTCCGGCACGCCGTGCGTGGCCAGGATGCTGGCCGCATTGCGCGCGGCGATGCAGCGCCCCCGCAGGGTGAGCAGGGGCACGTCGCACCAAAGCGCCTCCATGGCGCCGGTACCGCTGGTGAAGGGGAAGGTGTCGAGGCACAGGTCGACCTGCGCCAGGCGCTCGAGGTGGGCGCCGTGGGCCACGCGATCGACCAGGATCAGGCGCTCCGGCGCCAGCCCCGCGCCAGCCCAGCGCGCCCGCAGCGTGGCCTCGGCCGCGGCCGAGGGGCGGACCTGCACGAGCACCGACCCCGGCACCGCCCGCACGATGCGCATTCGGCCGTCGAACACCTCGGGCGTGAGCTTGTAGGAGTTGCTGAGCGAGCCGTACACGACGACGCCCTCGGGCCAGCCGAGCGATGCGCGCGACGCCGGCTGCGGCCGGTACGAGCGGGTGTCGAAGGGGTGGTAGGTGTGCGGCAGGGCCAGCACGGCTTCGTCGAAATGGGCTTCATCGCCGGGCGGCACCACATGCCGGTCGACGACGGTGTAGTCGACGCCCGGCATCGACAGCGGTCCCGGGTAGTCGAGAAAGTGCAGCTGCAAGGGCGCAGGCCGGGCGCCCAGCACGGCGATGCGGGTGTTGCTGGCCAGGCCATCGCATTCGATGAGGATGTCCACCGCGTCGCGCCGGATCTGCGCGGCCAGGGCGTCGTCCGCGAGGTGCGCCACCTCGCGGTGGCGGTCGCAGGCCTGGCGCAGTTGCCGGCCGATGTCGTCCGGTGCCGACGCGAAATAGCCCACCACCTCGTAGCGCGACCGATCGTGCAGCGCCAGCAGTTCCGTGCAGAGGTAGCCGAGGACATGGTTGCGAAAGCCGCTGCCGAGGTAGCCGATGCGAAGGCGCCCGGCCGGGCAGCTGGGCCAGGGCGCGGCATCGGCGGGCGCCGCGAGCCCTGTCGCGGCGGGCGCGGCGGCAGCGCGCGCGGCCTGCGCGGCGAACTGCCGCGCCACCGCGCGGTGCAGCGCCGGGTCGTCCCACAGCACCAGCGGCACCAGCGTGAGCAGGCGGCGCTCGGCCTGGCCCAGCATGGCGGCGCGCAAGCGCGCCAGCACGGCCGGCAGGTCCACGTCCCAGACGGCGTCGTTGAGCAGGGCCCAGGCGATGTCGTCCGCATGCGCGTCCACGACATGCGCCAGGCGCGGGTGCATGGCGGTCAGGGCCAGCTCGCGGTGACGGCCCTGGGCTGCCAGCACATCGACCAGGTGCGTGAACGCGAAGGGATGGTGAGGCTGCAGATCCAGCGCCTGCAGCAGGGCCGCGCTCGCCTCGGGCAGCCGGCCCGCGAGCCGCAGCGCACGGCCGAGGTTGTTGAGCACATCCGGATGCGCGGGGTGGAGGCGGTGGGCCGCCTGCAGGGCGTCGATGGCCTGCGGCACGTGCGACTGCAGCAGCAGGCTGGTGCCGAGCAGGTTGAGCGCATCCGCATCGCGCGGCCGGTGACGCAGGTGCTCGCCGACGAGTTGCGCCGCACGGCCCGGCTCGCCGCGATGGAGCGCCGCCATCGCTTCGGCGAACAGGTCGGGCGCGGGCGGCATGGGATCGGGGGACGTCATGCGGGAACCGTCCGGCGGATGGCCGCCGAGGGCGCCGGGATGATCGCATGGCGGCGGTGCGCCACGCTCCGTCTCCGACACGCCGGTCGGCGGGGGCGCACACGCGCACGCGGTGATGGGCGACTGACCGGGGATCGGCAGCGCCTAGGGTGAGGATTCACCCATCCACCTACCCAACACCCATCCAGAGGAGTTCGACCATGTCCACCGACACCGCAGACCACGCCCGCCTGTGGGAGCTGATCAAGGACACCCGCTTCGGCATGTTCACCCACCGCCACGGCAACGACGGCCTTCTGCACAGCCACCCGCTGACGACGCAGAACCGGTCGGTGGACGAGGACGCCACGCTGTATTTCTTCATCCCGAAGGACGGCGTGATCGCACAGCACCTGCCGCACGACGACGTGGTGAACGTCGCCTACGCCAACCCGGACGACGACAGCTACGTCTCGGTGGCGGGCCGCGCCGCGCTTGTCGACGACGACGCGCTGAAGCGGGCGCTGTTCAACAGCGCGGCCAAGGCCTGGTTCCCCGAAGGCGCGGACGACCCGAACCTGGGACTGCTGGCGGTGCGCATCGAGAGCGCCGAGTTCTGGGACGTGACGGAGAGCAAGGTCTCGCAATTGCTCAAGATCGCCAGGGCGGCGCTGACCGGCGACGGCCGGCCGCAACTGGGCGAGCACAAGAAGGTGGAAGGGCATTGAACCGCAGCGAAGGGCGCCGGCCATCCGGTCGGGGTCTTCCCCAAGCGGCACCCGAGGGGCCCGTGTGCTCCCTAAGATGAACCTTCCACTTCAGGAGCACCCCATGAGCCACCATGTCTACAAGATCCTCGAACTCACGGGTTCCTCGCCCAGCGGCAGCGACGACGCGGTTCAGCGCGCCATCGCCAAGGCCAGCGAGACGGTGCGCAACATCCAGTGGTTCGAGGTGATCGAAACACGCGGGCATGTCAGCGACGGCAAGGTCGCCCACTGGCAGGTCACGCTGAAGGTGGGCTTCACCCTCGAATGAGCGGCCTCTGCCCCGCGCGGCAGGGCTGATCAGTCGGGCGCCTGGAGGACGCGCGCGCTCTCCTCGTCGGCGAGCACGTTGTCGGCGTCCAGTTCGCTGGCTTCGCTGAGGTCCAGGCCCGACTCGACCAGTTCCTCTTCGGGGGTCTCATCGTCTTCGACCGCCGCAGCGTCGTCGACCGGCAGGTCGTCGGCCTCGTCCTCGAGGGCGGGATCGGAAACGCGGGCGCTGGGGGGTGTGGCGGACATGAGCAACTCCTGGACGTTCGAACCACCGAGGCGCGGTGCCCCGGCGCAGTCCCGATGGTGGACCCGTCGCGCCCCGTCCGCCACGGGAGTCGACCGGTCCGTGGGGGCATGCCTGCCGTGCTTGACGGGCAGCGGGTTTCTCAGTGCTTGTGGCCGTCGTGCTGCTCGGCCTGCTCGTGCCCGTGGTCGTGGTCGTGCCCCTGGCCCTGGTGGGCCAGGCGACTCACCGCCGTCACCAGCACGATGCCTGCGACCAGCCAGGCGATCTGCGTCAGCGTCTGCCGCGCCGACAGCCGCCGCTGCAGCTGCGGGATGAGGTCGGCCAGCGCCACATAGACGAAGCTGCTGCCCGCCACGACGAGGAAGTACGGCAGGAAGCCCGCCAGCCGCTCCACCAGCCACCAGCCCACCAGGCCGCCGAGCGCAGTCATGGTTCCCGCCAGCGAGACCTTGACCAGCGCGGCGCGCGAGTTGGCCGAGGTCTGGCGCAGCACCACCAGGTCGCCGATGTGGTGCGGCACCTCGTGGGCCAGCACCGCCACCGCCGCCAGCACGCCCAGCCGCAGGTCGGCAATGAAGGCCGAGGCGATCAGCACGCCGTCGCCGAAGCAATGCACGCTGTCGCCGGTCAGCACCGACCAGCCGCCGGCCGTGCGCGGGCGCTCGGGCTGCTCGTGGCCTTTTCCGTGGTCATGGTCGTGGTTGTGTGGCGCGTGGCTGTGCAGGTGCCCGTGCCCATCGTGGTGATGCTCGTGCCCGTGGTGCCAGAGCTCCGCCTTGTCGAGCAGGAAGAAGAACACCAGCCCGAAGAGCAGCACGGCGAACAGCACACCCGGCTCGATGCGGCTCTCGAAGGCCTCCGGCAGCAGGTGCATGAAGGCGGTGGCCAGCAGGGCGCCGGCCGCCAGGCTCAGGAGGTACTGGGGACCGTGCCCGCCGTCGCCCGGCGCGCCGCGCACGCCCAGGCGCAGCAAGGCTGCCGCCACCCACACACTGCCGATGCCCGCGAGCAGGGTCGCGGAGAGAATTGCTATCAAAGTCATAGCTGGTTGCGCAATCAGGACGGGCGCTGGAGCCCGATTTCATTCACAAAAAAGAACAGCCGCCCCGAGGGACGGCTGCATTCTGACGGCTGGCTTCCCGTTGCGCTGGAGCCGAAGCCTCAGACCACGCCGTGCTGCTTGAACCAGGCCAGGGCGCGCTTCCAGCCGTCTTCGGCCGCGCTCTGGAGGTAGCTCGGCCGGTAGTCGGCATGGAAGGCGTGGCCCGCTTCGGGGTACACGACGAACTGGGAAGCCTTGGCCGCCGGGGTGCCGGTGGCCAGTGCCGCTTTCATCTTATCGACCGTGTCAAGGGGGATGCCCTGGTCCTTGCCGCCGTACAGGCCCAGCACCGGCGCCTGCAGGCTGGCGGCGACATCGATCGGGTGCTTGGGCGTGTTCTCGCTGGCCTGGCCGACCAGCCGGCCGTACCACGCCACGCCGGCCTTCACCTTGCCGGTGGCGGCGTACAGCCAGACGATGCGCCCGCCCCAGCAGAAGCCGGTGATGCCGGCCCTGGCCGTGTCGCCGCCGTTGGCCTTGGCCCAGGCGAGTGCGCCGTCGAGGTCGCCCATGACCTGCGCATCGGGCACCTTGGACACCAGTTCGGCCTGCAGCTTCGGGATGTCGGTGTAGCCCTTCGGATCGCCCTGGCGCGCGTACAACTCGGGCGCGATGGCGAGGTAGCCCAGCTTGGCGAAGCGGCGGCAGGTGTCGGCGATGTATTCGTGCACGCCGAAGATCTCCTGGATGACCAGGATCACCGGCAACCCGGTCTTGCCCGCCGGCGCCGCCGCGTAGGCCGGCACCTCGAAGCCGTTGACGGCGTACTTGATCGGGCCGGCCTTGAGGCCTTCGTCCGAGGTCTTGATGGCCGTCTGCGCAGCGATCGGCAAGGTGGCCGCGGCGTACCCCACCCCCAGGGCCGCCTTGAGGGCGGTGCGGCGCGTGGCACCGGATTCGGTGCTGTCGCCGGGTCGCAGGGAGTCGAAGTCGCGTTTCAGGTCGTCGTCGCGCATGAGGGCAAGCTCCTTGGGGGGTTTGGAAGGAGCCGGCAGTCTATCGACGGCACACGCGCCCACCGCGCGCGCCCGCGATGCCACTGCGTTGCCGGTGGGCATGCGTGCATCGCGCGCCGGTAAGCGCTAGCGCGCCGCCACCTTGCCCTGCGCGATGTCCATCACCATCCGCGTCACGAGGTACAGCCGAGGCTCGATCGAATCGATGAGCACGTACTCCGCATCGGCCGAGTGGGCGCCGAAGCCCTGCAGGCCGAAGCGCTCGACCACGGCCGCCTTGCCGGACAGCCCCGCGAAGGCGGCGTCGGTACCACCGCCGGCCACCTTGTCGTCGGCGCCGAGCTTGCGGCCCATTTCCTCGTAGATCGACTGGGCGTGCTTGGCCATCGCCAGCGACGCGGGGTTGGACTCGAGCGGCGGGCGGCGGCGCTCGAACTTCGCCTCGACCTTGGCCTCGGGGATGAGCTGCTTCTTCACGCGTTCGGCGATGGCCCGCTCCACGCGGTCGTAGTCGGCCACCTTGGTCACCCGCACGTCGGCCATGGCGGTGGCCGTCGCGGGGATCACGTTGCGGTTGTTGCCCGCCTGGCCGACGGTCCAGTTCATCTTCAGGCCGGTGGCCGGGTCGGACAGGTCGCGCATCTGCAGCACCTGGTGCGCCATCTCGTAGAAGGCGTTCACGCCGCGCTCGGGCGCCGAGCCGGCGTGCGAGGCCTTGCCCTGCACCTTGAGCGACACCGCACCGATGCCGGCCGTGGCCAGCGAGAGCTTGTCCTCCGCCACCGACGCGCCTTCGTGCGACAGCACCGCGTCGTGCTCGCTCGCCAGCTTGGTGATGAGCGCACGCGAGCCCGGCGAGCTGATTTCCTCGTCGCCGTTGATCAGCACCGTGAGCTGGCCATAGTCCTTGAAGCCCAGCTTCTGCAGCATGGCCACCGCATGCAGGATGACGGCGATGCCCTGCTTGTCGTCGGCGATGCCCAGCCCGTAGGCCTTGTCGCCCTCGATGCGGAAGGGCTGCTTGGCGCCCATGCCCACCTGGTACACCGTGTCCATGTGGGCGATGAGCATGATCTTCTTCGTGCCGGTGCCGGTGAAGGTCGCCTTGACCACCTTGCCGATCTTCTCGGGCGTGTCTTCCATGCGGTAGACCTCGGGCGAGGCCGCGCTGCCGGGCTCGATCAGTTCCACCTGCCCGCCCAGCGCCTTCAGGCGGTCGGCGATGAGGTTGGCGATCTTGTCCAGGCCTTCGAGGTCGCGGCTGCCGGATTCGATGCCCACGAGCTGCGACAGGGAGTCGAGCAGCGGCTGCTTCTGCTCGGCGGCCAGGGCGGCGATGCGGGCATCGGGGGCGGCCAGCGCGGCGCCGGCGGTCGCTCCCAGGGCACAGGCCAGTGCCAGGACGCGCAGCGTGGTTCGGAGTCGATTCATCGAGATGGGATTCCTTGTGGTGAGTGGAAAAGCGTCAAGCGTTCAATGGGCCTGGTCCCAGTTCGGTCCGACGCCGATCTCGGCCAGCAGCGGCACCTTCAGATCGGCCACGCCGGCCATCAGGCGCGGGATTTCGCTGCGCACCCAGTCGACTTCCGCCTCCGGCACCTCGAACACCAGTTCGTCGTGCACCTGCATGATCATCTTCGTGCCGCGCCGCTCGGCATCGAGCACCGCCTGCACCTTGTTCATGCTGAGCTTGATGAGGTCGGCTGCCGTGCCCTGCATGGGCGCGTTGATGGCGGCGCGCTCGGCGCCGCCACGGCGCGGGCCGTTGGGCGAGTTGATCTCGGGCAGGTACAGGCGCCGGCCGAACACGGTCTCGACATAGCCGCGCTCCTTGGCGCTGGCACGGGTCTCGTCCATGTAGTGCTTCACGCCGGGATAGCGCGCGAAGTAGCGGTCGATGTAGCTCTTGGCGGCCGTGTTGTCGATGCCCAGGTTGCGCGCCAGCCCGAAGCTGCTCATGCCGTAGATGAGGCCGAAGTTGATGACCTTGGCGTAGCGCCGCTGCTCGCTGCTCACCTGGTCGGGCGGCAGGCCGAACACCTCGGCGGCGGTGGCGCGGTGCACGTCCATGCCCTCGGTGAAGGCGCGCAGCAGCGCCTCGTCGCCGCTGATGTGGGCCATGATGCGCAGCTCGATCTGCGAGTAGTCGGCGCTGGCGATCACGTGGCCCGGCGGCGCGACGAAGGCCTCGCGCACGCGCCGGCCCTCGGCCGTGCGGATCGGGATGTTCTGCAGGTTCGGGTCGTTGCTCGACAGCCGGCCGGTGACGGCCACGGCCTGTGCGTAGTGCGTATGCACGCGGCCCGTGCGCGGCAGGGCCATCTGCGCCAGCTTGTCGGTGTAGGTGCCCTTGAGCTTCGACAGGCCGCGGTGCTCCAGGATCTTGGCCGGCAGCGGGTAGTCCTCGGCCAGCTTCTCGAGCACCTCCTCGTCGGTGCTGGGCGCGCCGCTGGGCGTCTTCTTCACCACCGGCAGGCCCAGCTTGTTGAAGAAGATGTCGCCGATCTGCTTGGGGCTGCCGAGGTTGAAGGGCTGGCCGGCGATCTCGTAGGCCTCCTGCTCCAGCGCCATGATGCGCTTGCCCAGGTCGTTGCTCTGCGCGGCGAGGGTGGGCGCGTCGATCAGCACGCCGTTGCGCTCGATGCGGTAGAGCGATTCGCTGCTCTCCATCTCCAGCTCGTAGATGAAGCGCAGCTTCTCGTCGGCCTGCAGCTGAGGCCACAGCACGCGGTGCACGTCCAGCGTCTGGTCGCTGTCCTCGCAGGAATACTCGGCCGCCTTGTCGATGGCGACCTGGCTGAACGGGATCTGGTGCGCACCCTTGCCGCACAGGTCCTCGTAGTCGATGCCGCTGCGTCCCAGGTGGCGCTCGGCCAGGCTGGCCAGGCCGTGCGGCTTGTGCACCTCGAGCACGTAGCTCTGCAGCATGGTGTCGTGCGCGTAGCCCTGCACCTCGATGCCGTGGTTGGCGAACACGTGGCGGTCGTACTTGACGTGCTGGCCGAGCTTCTTCCTGTCGCCGTTCTCCAGCCAGGGCTTCAGGCGCGCCAGCACTTCGTCGCGGGGCAGCTGCTCCGGCGCATCGGGGTAGTCGTGCGTGAGCGGGACGTACGCGGCCTCGCCGGGCTGCACGCTGAAGCTGATGCCCACGATCTCGGCACGCATCTCGTCCAGCGAGGTGGTCTCGGTGTCGATCGCGGCGAGTTCGGCCGCCTCCAACCGTGCCAGCCAGGTGTCGAACTGTTCCCACGTGAAGATCGTGTCGTAGGACAGGTTGGTCGCGCGTGCTGCCGCCGCCACCTCGAAGCCTTCGAGCAGCCCGGTGCCGCCCTCCGGGCCACCCCGCGCCTTGTTCTCCTCCACGAGCTCGGGCGGCACCTCGTGCGCCTGCAGCGTCTTCACCAGGCTCTTGAAGCCGTACTGCTCGTAGAAGGTCTTGAGCGCCTCGGTGTCCTGCTCGCGGATGGCCAGCGCGTCGAGCGAGGGCAGGCCGGGCACGTGGCCGTCGAGGTCGCAATCGGTGCGGATGGTGACCAGGCGGCGCGACAGGGGCAGCTGGTCGAGCGCCTTGCGCAGGTTCTCGCCGGCCTGGCCCTTGATCTCGCCGGCGGCGGCGATCAGCGCGTCAAGCGAGCCGTATTGCGCGAGCCACTTGGCGGCCGTCTTGGGGCCGACCTTCTCGACGCCAGGCACGTTGTCGACCGCGTCGCCGACCAGGGTCTGGTAGTCGACCATGAGCGAGGGCGGCACGCCGAATTCGGCCGTCACGCCGGCCACGTCGCGGCGCTTGCCGTTCATGGTGTCGATGATCGTGATGTGTTCGTCCACGAGCTGCGACAGGTCCTTGTCGCCGCTGGACACGATCACCTCCACGCCCTGCGCGGCGCCGGTGCGCGCCAGGGTGCCGATCACGTCGTCGGCCTCGACGTCGGGCACGCTGAGCACCGGCCAGCCCAGCAGCTGCACCACCTGGTGGATCGGCTCGATCTGCGCGCGCAGGTCGTCCGGCATCGGCGAGCGGTTGGCCTTGTAGGCGGGGTACCAGTCGTCGCGGAAGGTCTTGCCGGGCGCATCGAAGATGCAGGCCACGTAATCGGCACGCACCTCGCGACGCAGGGCCTGCATCATGTTGATCATTCCGCGGATGGCGCCGGTGGCCGGGCTCTTGCTGTCGCCGGGCACCGCGCGCAGGTCGGGCATGGCATGGAACGCGCGGTACAGGTAGCTCGATCCGTCGACGAGCAGCAGCGTTTTCTTGTCGGTCATCGGGGCATTTTGCCGCCTCCGCCAGGGCGGCTTCGGGGTATTCGGCAGACAGGGCCGAAGCGCACAGGCTGACAGCGTGGGCATCGGCCGGCACCTACAATCCCGCGCATGAGCTCCAACCGATTCGCCCCCCTGCGCACGGCCCTGCTGGCGCTGGGCTGTCTCCTGCCCCTGGCTTCCGTCCATGCCCAGGCGGCCGCGCAGCCCGCCCCGGCGGCGCAGCCGGCAGCACCGGCAGGCGACCAGGAGGCGCTCGAAGGCCGCCGCAACCAGAAGATCGAGCACCTGCGCACCGAGGACTCGGGCGCGCGCGTCGACGAGACGCGCTACGGCGGCCGCACCCAGCAGATCACCGTGACGCCCAAGAACGGCGCCGCCGCCTACGAGGTGCTGCCCAACGACGGCCAGCGCCAGGGGCGCAACCAGTCGGAATCCGGACCCAGCGGCAACGGCCCGCGCGTCTGGAACGTCCTGAAGTTCTGACGGTCCGCCGTGGCGGTCTTCACCGAAGTCGGGCCCGACGAGGCCGGCGCCCTGCTGCGACGCCTCGGGCTGGGCGAGCTGCACAGCCTGCGAGGCATCGAGGGCGGCATCGAGAACACCAACTACTTCGCCAGCACCGACCAGGGCGAGTACGTCCTGACGCTGTTCGAGCGGCTGAGCTTCGCCCAGCTTCCCTATTACCTTTGCCTGATGAAGCACCTGGCCGATGCCGGCCTGCCGGTGCCGGCCCCGGCTGCCGACCCGGCCCAGGCGCCGATCGTGGCGGATGGCACCCACCCGCTCGAGGTGCCTGCCGATGCGCCCTGTGCGCTGCTGCACACGGTGGCGGGCAAACCGGCAGCGGTGGTGCAGCGCCTCTCGGGCCGCAGCGAGCTGGCGCCCGGCGTGGCGCACTGCCGCGAACTCGGCGCCCTGCTCGCCCGCATGCACCTGGCGGCGCGCGACTTCCCGCGCATCCAGCCCAACCTGCGCGGGCTGTCCTGGTGGAACGACACCGCGCCGGTGGTCATGCCCCACCTCGACCCGGCCCAGGCCGCCCTGCTTGCGGGCGAGCTGGCCTACCAGAACCACCTGGCCGCCTCGGCCGCCTACGCCGCGCTGCCGCGCGGGCCGGTGCATGCCGACCTGTTCCGCGACAACGCCATGTTCGCGACCGACGGCGACGCCGGCGCGCCACCGCGCCTGACGGGCGTGTTCGACTTCTACTTCGCCGGCACCGACACCTGGCTCTTCGACCTGGCCGTGTGCCTGAACGACTGGGCGATCGACCTCCCGACCGGAGTACCCGATGCCCAACGCAGTGCGGCGCTGCTCGCGGCCTACGAGGCGGTGCGGCCGCTGACCCGGGCCGAGCGCGAACTGCTGCCCGGCATGCTGCGCGCGGCGGCCCTGCGCTTCTGGATCTCGCGCCTGTGGGATTTCCACCTGCCGCGCGAGGCCAGCATGCTCAAGCCCCACGACCCGGTGCATTTCGAGCGCGTGCTGCGCCAGCGCGCGCACGCCCCGGCCCGCGTCGCCACCGCCGAGGCGGTCGCGGACGCGGACGCGGACGCGGAAGAAACGGTGCCGGCCTGACGCCATGAAACTGCTGCTCGTCGCGCCGCGCACCGGCGCCCAATGGGTGCGCGAGGGCCTGCAGGCCTTCCGCCGCGCACCGATGGCCTTCTTCTCGCTGTTCATGCTGTTCATGTCGGCCATCGCGCTGCTGTCGCGCGTGCCGGTGCTGGGTGGCGCCCTGGCCGTGGCGCTGGCGCCGGCCAGCACGCTGGCCATGATGGCCGCCGCCGAGCAGGCCAGCCGGCTGCCGCCGGGACGCGTTACGCCCGATGGCCGGCCGGTGACGGCAGTGCTCTTCATGTCGGCGCTGGGCGCCGTGCGCAGCCAGGTGCGGCCGCTGGTGGTGCTGGGCGCGCTCTACGGCGTTGCCGTCACGCTCGCCGGGCTGCTCGCCAGCGCGATCGCGGGCGACCCGATGGCCGGCGCCTTCGACGCGCAGGGGGCCCCCAAGCCCGAGGTGATCCAGAGTGCCGGTTTCCAGTTCGCGATGCTGTTGCGCATGGCGCTGTACCTGCCGGTCGCGCTCGCCTTCTGGCATGCGCCGGCGCTGGTCCATTGGCACGCGGTGCCGCCGGTCAAGAGCCTGTTCTTCAGCCTGGTGACCTGCGTGCGCAACTTCGGCGCCATGGCGGTCTACGGGCTGGTGTGGTTCGCCGTGGTGCTGGCCGGCAGCATCGTGCTGTCGCTCGTGGCCAGCGTCGCCATGGCGGCCGCGGGCAGCGTGGGCGTGGCGGTGCTGGTCGGTGGGTCGTTCGTGCTCACGGCGATGTTCCTGACCTCGACCTGGTTCAGCTTCCGCGACTGCTTCCAGGCCGACTGAGGCGCCGGCGCCGCGTCAGACGGGCGTGAGCTTGGCCACGCTCAGCGCCAGCCACTTGATGCCATGGCGGCCGAACTTGACCTGCGCGCGCGCATCGTCGCCCGTGCCTTCGAGCGCCAGCACCGCGCCCTCCCCGAACTTGTTGTGGAAGACCTGCATGCCGATGCGCAGGCCGTGCGACGGGGCCGACTTCTGCGGCACGGGCGCCGCCGCCGCGCCGCTGTAATACGCGCCGAATCCGCCTCCAGCGCCCGTCCCGCCTGCGCGACCAGCTATCGAATTCATAGCACCGCCGGCGAACTGGCCGAAGCCCGGGTTCTTCGGCGTGAGCCACTTGAGCGCGCCCTCGGGCAGTTCGTCGAAGAAGCGGCTCTTGAGGTTGTAGCGGGTCTGGCCGTGCAGCATGCGCGTCTGCGAGTGGCTCAGGTACAGGCGCTGGCGCGCGCGCGTGATCGCCACGTACATCAGGCGGCGCTCCTCCTCCAGGCTCTCGTGGTCGCTCATGGAGTTCTCGTGCGGGAAGAGGCCCTCTTCCAGCCCGGTGATGAAGACCACGTCGAACTCCAGGCCCTTGGCGGCGTGCACGGTCATGAGCTGCACCGCGTCCTGCCCGGCCTGGGCCTGGTTGTCGCCGGACTCCAGCGCCGCGTGCGTGAGGAAGGCGGCGAGCGGGCTGAGCGTTTCCCCCGTCTCCGCATCGGGTGCCAATGGTTCGTCCAGCACCGGCTGTGACGGATCGAGGCCCTGGCTCACGGGCGACTGGCGCAGCTCGTCCACCGGAAGCGCCACGGCGTCGCGGCCGAAGCCCTCCTGCGTGACGAAGCTCTCGGCCGCGTTGACCAGTTCCTCCAGGTTCTCCAGCCGGTCGGCGCCTTCGCGGTCGGCCTTGTAGTGCTCGATCAGGCCGCTGGCGTCGAGGACGAGTTCGATGATCTCCTTGAGCGACAGGCCCTGCGTCTGCTCGCGCAGCACGTCGATCTTCGCGACGAAGGCGGCCAGGTTGGCGCCGGCCTTGCCGCTCATGCCCTCCACCGCCTTGTAGAGCGAGGCGCCGCGCGCACGGGCGGTGTCCTGCAGCACCTCGATGCTGCGCGCGCCGATGCCGCGCGGCGGGAAGTTGACCACGCGCAGGAAGCTGGTGTCGTCGTCCGGGTTCTCCAGCAGGCGCAGGTAGGCCAGTGCATGCTTGATCTCGGCGCGCTCGAAGAAGCGCAGGCCGCCGTAGACGCGGTACGGCACGGCGGCATTGAAGAGCGCGGTCTCGATCACGCGGCTTTGCGCATTGCTGCGGTAGAGCACGGCGATCTCCTTGCGGTCGATGCCGTCGCGCACCAGCTGGCGCATCTCCTCGACCATCCACTGCGCCTCGGCGAAGTCGCTGGTCGACTCGTACACGCGCACCGGCTCACCGGGGCCCTGGTCCGTGCGCAGGTTCTTGCCCAGGCGCTTCGTGTTGCGGCTGATGAGTTCGTTGGCCGAGTCGAGGATGTTGCTGAAGCTGCGGTAGTTCTGCTCCAGCTTGATCTGGTGGTGCACGTCGAACTCGCGCACGAAATCGCTCATGTTGCCCACGCGCGCGCCGCGAAAGGCGTAGATGCTCTGGTCGTCGTCGCCCACGGCCAGCACGCTGTTGGGACCGGGCACGAAGCGGCCGTCCACCGTGTGGCCGGCCAGCATCTTGATCCACGCGTACTGCAGGCGGTTGGTGTCCTGGAACTCGTCGATGAGGATGTGCCGGAAGCGCCGCTGGTAGTGCTCGCGCACCGGGTCGTTGTCGCGCAGCAGCTCGTAGCTACGCAGCATCAGCTCGCCGAAGTCGACCACGCCCTCGCGCTGGCACTGCTCCTCGTAGAGCTGGTAGAGCTCGATCTTCTTGCGGTCGTCCTCGCTCCTGGCCTCGATGTCGCGCGGGCGCAGGCCGTCTTCCTTGGCGCCGGCGATGAACCACTGCGTCTGCTTGGCCGGGAAGCGCTCGTCGTCGACGTTGAACTGCTTCATCAGCCGCTTGATGGCCGAGAGCTGGTCCTGCGTGTCCAGGATCTGGAAGCTCTGCGGCAGGCCGGCCAGCTTCCAGTGCGCACGCAGGAAGCGGTTGCACAGGCCGTGGAAGGTGCCGATCCACATGCCGCGCACGTTCACCGGCAGCAGCGCCGACAGGCGCGTCATCATTTCCTTGGCCGCCTTGTTGGTGAAGGTCACGGCCAGGACCCCGCCCGGCGACACCTGCCCGGTCGACAGCAGCCAGGCGATGCGGGTGGTGAGCACGCGCGTCTTGCCCGAACCGGCTCCCGCCAGGATGAGGGCGTTGCCCTCGGGCAGCGTGACAGCCGCGCGCTGCTCGTCGTTCAGGGTGGCAAGAAGGGGGGAAACGGCCGCGGCGGGCCCGGCGTCGTGGCCAGGGAAGGACATCCCGGCATTGTAGGAACGCGGGGTCGCCGCCGCCTACTGCACAGCCGAAGCCCGCAGGGGCTCAGGTGCCGAGCTTGAAGGCGCCCTTCATCACGGCGGCGTGCCCCGGAAAGGAGCAGAAGAAGGTGTAGGACTCGCCGGCCCTGAGCCTGGCGACATCGACCGCCACGGTGTCGCTCTGTCCCGGGCCGACGACCCTGGTGTGGGCCAGCACGCGCGCGTCGCCCGCCTTGACGTACTGGTTGGCCAGGCCGGCGGCCACTCCATCGGCGGCCACGGCCTGCACGTCGCCCGTCTTCGCCAGCACCCAGTTGTGGCCCATGGCCTGGATCGGCAGCTTGCCGACGTGCTTGATCTGCACGCTGAAGCTCTTGCAATCCTTGGGCACGACGATCTCCTTCTTGTCGAACTGCATGGCGTCGTTGCCTTCCACGGTGACGGCGCAGTCGGCGGCCTGGGCGGCGACGCAGGCCAGGGCGAGGCAGGCGGCGATGAGCGGGGACTTCATGGTGCGGTGTTCCTTGATGACATGGGGTGCCAGCCGCCCCTCGGGCGGCGATGGCGCCGCGGCGATTCTGGGTGGGGCCCGGCCCCGTGTTCATGACCTGGGTCAAGGGCAGGCGCCGCACCGGCGCGGCACCCACGCAGCTTGCGCGCCCTCAAGGACGGCGCGCAACGCGGGTTCCACACTGGCCCCGCACATCCACCACAGCACTCGATGCCATGACATTGCTTTCCCAGTTCACTCGCCTTGCCACACCGGTCGCGCTCGCCGCCGCCCTGCTCGCTCCTTCCGCCCAGGCGCAGACCGCCGACACCCAGGGCCCGTGGCTCGTCCGCCTGCGTGCCGTGCGGCTGGACATGGCCAACAAATCCGACGCCATCCCCTCGCTGGCCGTGCCGCAGAACGCCATCACGGTGAACGACAAGACCATCCCCGAAGTGGACGTGAGCTACTTCTTCACGCCGAACATCGCGGCCGAGCTCGTGCTCACGGTGCCCCAGAAGCAGCGCGTGACGGTGCAGCAGAGCGCCCTGGGCGGCCCGACCGACATCGGCAGCTTCAAGCACCTGCCGCCCACGCTGATGCTGCAGTACCACTTCCGGCCCGATGCCACGGTGCGGCCCTACGTCGGCGCCGGCATCAACTACACCCGCCTGAGCGGCGTCAACCTCTACGTGCCGACCGTCGGCCGGCTGGACCTCGACCGCAACAGCTGGGGCCTGGCCGTGGGCGGCGGCGTCGACATCGCCCTCGCGAAGAACTGGTTCCTGAACCTCGACGTCAAGAAGGTGCAGATCCGCTCCGACGTCAAGCTGGGCACGCAGAAGGTGTCGCAGGTGAAGGTCGATCCCTGGCTGTTCGGCGTGGGCGTGGGCTACCGCTTCTAGGCCGCGCCGCGGCCGCCGCCATAGCGGCGGCCGTATGACCACCATACAGGCGGGGCCAAAGCCCCCTGCCCTACACTCGGTCACCGGGCCCAAGTTTCTTGCGCCCGGTTTTTTGTGGCCGCCGCACTGCCGGACGGGCCGCGGAACCGGCCAGGCCAAGCGCTCCATCGTTCGCCGTCAACGACCTTCATCAAGGAGAGCTTGGGTCATGGAAATCTTCGACTACGACAACGTCCTGCTGCTGCCGCGCAAGTGCCGCGTGGAAAGCCGCTCCGAATGCGACGCCAGCGTCGAGCTGGGGGGCCGCAGCTTCCGCATCCCCGTCGTGCCCGCCAACATGAAGACGGTGGTCGACGAGAAGATCTGCCTCTGGCTGGCCAAGAACGGCTACTTCTACGTGATGCACCGCTTCGACCTCGACAACGTGAAGTTCGTCGAGCACATGCAGGCCCAGGGCGTGTTCGCCTCCATCTCGCTGGGCGTGAAGAAGCCCGACTACGACACCGTCGACCAGCTCGTGGCCAAGGGCCTTACGCCCGACTACATCACGATCGACATCGCGCACGGCCACGCCGACAGCGTGAAGAACATGATCGGCTACCTCAAGGAGAAGCTGCCCAAGGCCTTCGTCATCGCCGGCAACGTGGGCACGCCCGAGGCCGTGATCGACCTGGAGAACTGGGGCGCCGACGCGACCAAGGTCGGCATCGGGCCGGGCAAGGTGTGCATCACCAAGCTCAAGACCGGCTTCGGCACCGGCGGCTGGCAGCTGTCGGCGCTCAAGTGGTGCGCGCGCGTGGCCACCAAGCCCATCATTGCCGACGGCGGCATCCGCGAGCATGGCGACATCGCCAAGAGCATCCGCTTCGGCGCGACCATGGTCATGATCGGCTCGCTGCTGGCCGGCCTGGAAGAAAGCCCCGGCGAGACCGTCGTCGTCGACGGCAAGCGCTTCAAGGAGTACTACGGCTCGGCCTCGGACTTCAACAAGGGCGAGTACAAGCACGTCGAGGGCAAGCGCATCCTCGAGCCGGTGAAGGGCACGCTGGAAGACGTGCTGCGCGAGATGCAGGAAGACGTGCAGAGCTCCATCAGCTACGCCGGCGGCCGCAAGCTGATGGACGTGCGCAAGGTCAACTACGTGATCCTGGGCGGCGACAACGCCGGCGAGCACCTGCTCATGTGAGTGGCACGCGCCGGCCGGCGGTACTAGAATCGCGGCCTGCGTTGGGGGGGTAGCTCAGCTGGGAGAGCGCCGCGTTCGCAATGCGGAGGTCGGGAGTTCGATCCTCCTCCTCTCCACCAACGAATCTCCAAAGGCCCTTGTGCATCGCACCGGGGCCTTTTTCTTTGGGCGGCTCAGGCGTCCAGCACCAGGTGCTGGCCATGCAGCGCCGCCGCGCCCTCACCCGCAAGGTATGCGATGGATTTGGCCGCCACGACGGTGGACACCCATTCCTTCGGATCGGCATCGGGCATGGCCTGGCGGTTGGCCGGCGTGTCCAGCACGCTGGGCGCGATGCTGTTGACCTGCACGCCCTGCGGCGCGACTTCGGCCGCCAGGCTCTCGACCAGGCGCTGCAGCGCGCTCTTCGATGCGCAATACGCCGCCATGTGCGCCACGCCACGGCCCGCCGACTTGGCCGTCACGGCGACCAGCGCGCCGGCGCCGCGCGCGACCATGGCCGGCACGAAGGCCTGCGACACGGCGACGAAGGACCAGGCGTTGAGGTTCAGCATGCGGTCCCACGCGGCGCGGTCGAGCTCGTGCACCGGCGGCCCCATCTCGAAGCCGCCCGCGATGTGGATGACGGCATCCACATGCCCGAAGGCGCGCAGGATCTGCTCGCCCGCCGCCTTCACCGAGTCGGCCGACGTGACGTCGGCGGCCAGCAGCAGGTGCTGCGAGTTGTCGAGGCCCGGGAAGGCCTGCGCCAGGTGCTCGGGATGGCGCTCGAGCAGCGCAAGCCGCGCGCCGGCGTCCAGGTAGTGCTGCGTGACGGCACGGCCGAGCGCACCGGCCGCGCCGGTGATGACCACATGCAGGGGAAGCGTGGGAGAGACGGGCGAGATCATGGGAAGACGCGAGGGGTTGCGCGGCGCGCGATGGCGCCATCCTACCCCCGCGCACCTCGCCACACGCAGCGCCGTGCATCCGGCCGAAAAAATGCGCTATACTCGCGGTCTTGCCTGAAAACGCAGCGCACAACGCAGCGCAGTCAAGCAAGGGCTCTTAGCTCAGTTGGTAGAGCAGCGGACTCTTAATCCGTAGGTCGAGTGTTCGAGTCACTCAGGGCCCACCAAAACACGA
>JAVHYA010000131.1 GCA_031119395.1 Pseudomonadota bacterium | reverse complement strand
GAACTCGTAGTCCTGCCGCGGGATGACGCCGCCGACGAACACGATGATGTCGTCGGCGCCCTGCTTCTTCAGCTCGTCGATGATCGCGGGCACCAGCGTCTTGTGGCCGGCGGCCAGGGTGGAGACGCCCACCGCATGCACGTCGTTCTCGATCGCCTGGCGCGCGCACTCCTCCGGCGTCTGGAAGAGCGGGCCCATGTCGACGTCGAAGCCCAGGTCGGCGAAGGCCGTGGCCACCACCTTGGCGCCGCGGTCATGCCCGTCCTGGCCGAGCTTGGAGATCATGACGCGCGGACGCCGGCCCTGGGCCTCGGCGAACTCGCTGATCTCCTTCTTCAGGTTGTCCCAGCCTTCGGCGGAGTCGTAAGCGGCAGCGTACACACCGGTCACCTTCTGCGTGTCGGCGCGGTGGCGGCCGAAGGCCTTCTCCAGCGCGTCGGAAATCTCGCCCACCGTGGCGCGAAGGCGCACGGCCTGGATGCTGAGGTCGAGCAGGTTGCCCTGGCCCGTTTCGGCCGCCTGCGTCAGCGCGTCGAGCGCGTCCTGCACCTTGGCCGCATCGCGCTCGGCGCGCAGCTTGTTCAGCCGCGCGACCTGGCCCTCGCGGACCTTCATGTTGTCGATGGAGAGGATCTCGACCGCATCCTCATTCTTGAGCTTGTACTTGTTGACGCCAACGATGACGTCCTTGCCCGAGTCGATGCGCGCCTGCTTCTCGGCCGCCGCGGCCTCGATCTTGAGCTTGGCCCAGCCGCTGTCGACGGCCTTGGTCATGCCGCCCATCGCTTCCACTTCTTCGATGATGGCCCAGGCGGCGTCGGCCATGTCCTGGGTGAGCTTCTCCATCATGTAGCTGCCGGCCCAGGGGTCGATCACGTTCGTGATGTGCGTCTCTTCCTGGATGATGAGCTGCGTGTTGCGCGCGATGCGGGCGCTGAACTCGGTGGGCAGCGCAATGGCTTCGTCCAGCGCATTGGTGTGCAGCGACTGCGTGCCGCCGAAGACGGCCGCCATCGCCTCGATGGTGGTGCGCACCACGTTGTTGTACGGGTCCTGCTCGGTGAGGCTCCAGCCCGAGGTCTGGCAGTGCGTGCGCAGCATCAGGCTCTTGGGGTTCTTGGCGCCCGTGCCCTTCATGATGCGGCACCACAGCAGGCGCGCGGCGCGCATCTTGGCAACTTCCAGGTAGAAGTTCATGCCGATCGCCCAGAAGAAGGACAGGCGCCCCGCGAAGGCATCGACGTCCATGCCCTTGGCGATGGCGGTCTTCACGTACTCCTTGCCGTCGGCCAGCGTGAACGCCAGCTCCAGCGCCTGGTTGGCGCCGGCTTCCTGCATGTGGTAGCCGCTGATGCTGATCGAGTTGAACTTCGGCATCTTCTGCGCCGTGTACTCGATGATGTCGCCGATGATCCGCATGCTCGGCTCGGGCGGGTAGATGTAGGTGTTGCGGACCATGAACTCCTTGAGGATGTCGTTCTGGATGGTCCCGCTCAACTGGTCCTGCGCCACGCCCTGCTCTTCCGCCGCGATCACGTAGCCCGCCAGCACGGGCAGCACGGCGCCGTTCATCGTCATGGACACGCTCACCTTGTCCAGCGGAATGCCGTCGAACAGGATCTTCATGTCCTCCACCGAATCGATCGCCACGCCGGCCTTGCCGACGTCGCCCGTGACGCGCGGGTGGTCGCTGTCGTAGCCGCGGTGCGTGGCCAGGTCGAAGGCCACCGACACGCCCTGCCCGCCGGCGGCCAGCGCCTTGCGGTAGAAGGCATTCGATTCCTCGGCCGTGGAGAAGCCCGCGTACTGGCGGATGGTCCAGGGCCGCACCGCGTACATGGTGGCCTGCGGGCCGCGCAGGTAGGGCTCGAAGCCCGGCAGCGTGTCGCTGTACTTCAGGCCCTTCAGGTCGGCCGCGGTGTACAGCGGCTTGACGGTGATGCCGTCGGGCGTGATCCAGTTCAGCGCGCTCACGTCGCCGCCGGGCGCCGACTTGGCGGCGGCCTTCGTCCAGGCCTCGAGCGTCGCGGTTTGGAAGGTGGGTTCGGGTGTGCTCATGGCGGCGCGTGCGGTGGCGGTGTGATGGAAGGTCGGGCGTGGCCCCTGGCGCAAGGCGCGCCGGTGACGCCACCGGCGGCTTGCCGAAGCCAGCCTGCGAGCTTGCACGCCGCACCTGACCGAAGAGCCGATGGCGAGTCTAACCGATCCGTAATTATTAATTCAAACGCGATTTTTGCGATACAGTCGCGGCCATGTCTGCCGTCACGCTCACCCCGCGCGCCCTCTACGAAGAGGTGGCCGAGCAGTTGCGCCAGCGCATCTTCCGCCGCGAGCTCGAGCCCGGCAGCTGGATCGACGAACTGAAGATCGCCGAGGAATTCGGCATCAGCCGCACCCCCTTGCGCGAGGCGCTCAAGGTGCTCGCCGCCGAGGGGCTGGTCACGATGAAGGTGCGCCGCGGCGCCTACGTGACCGAGGTCTCGGAGCGCGACCTGGCCGACGTGTACCACCTGCTCGCGCTGCTCGAGAGCGACGCCGTCGCCGTGGTGGCCGAACGCGCCAGCGACGCCCAGGTCGCCGAGTTGAAGGCCCTGCACGCCGAACTGGAGGCCGCGGCCAGGCCCGGCCATGTCGACCGCGAGCACTTCTTCGCGATCAACGAGCGATTCCACATGCGGGTGCTGGCCATCGCCGACAACCGCTGGCGCGACCAGATGGTGGCCGACCTGCGCAAGGTGATGAAGCTCAACCGCCACAACTCGCTGCTCAAGGCGGGACGCATCGGCGAATCGCTGGCCGAGCACCGCGCCGTGATGGCCGCCATCGAAGCGCGCGACCCGGCGGCGGCGATGGCGCGCATGCAGGCGCACTTCCGCAATGGGCTCGAGGCTGCGGCCTGAGCGCCGATTGCTCCTGAATCGATAGCGGTCTACGCAAGCAGGACGGGCGCTGCGGCCCGATTCGGCTTGGAAAAAACTCAGGCCGGATCGGCCACTGCCACGGCATGTGCGCGCGCCATCACCTCGTGCGGCGGCAAGGCCTTGAGGCGGTGGTCGCTCCACACCTGTCGCCAGCGCCGCGCACCCGGCAGCCCGTTGCGCAGGCCCAGCATGTGGCGCGCGATGTTCGACCACGGCGTGCCGTGCTCGGCCGACTCGCGGGCCATGTAGTCGCACATGCGCGCCTCGACCTCCTCGCGCGTCAGCCCACTCGGCGCGGCATCGAAGAAGGCCGCATCCCATCCTGCCAGCCACCAGGGGTTGTGGTACGCCTCGCGGCCGACCATCACGCCGTCGAGCAGGCGCAGGTGCTCGTGCACCTGCGCGTCGGTCTGGATGCCCCCGTTGACCGAGAAACGCAGCGCCGGGAAGTCGTGCTTGAGCCGGTGCACCAGCGCATAGCGCAGCGGCGGGATCTCGCGGTTCTGCTTGGGCGACAGGCCCTTCAGCCAGGCATTGCGCGCATGCACGATGAAGGTCGTGCAGCCGGCCTCGCTCACGGTGCCCACGAAGTCGCGCACGAACTCGTAGCTCTCCACCTTGTCGATGCCGATGCGGTGCTTCACCGTTACCGGCACATCGACCGCGTCGACCATGGCCTTCACGCAATCGGCCACCAGCTGCGGCTCGGCCATCAGGCAGGCCCCGAAAGCGCCGCGCTGCACGCGCTCGCTGGGGCAGCCGCAGTTGAGGTTGATTTCGTCGTAGCCCCACTGCTCGCCCAGGCGGGCGCAATGCGCGAGATCGGCCGGCTCGCTGCCGCCGAGCTGCAGCGCCACCGGGTGTTCGTCGGCGTGGAAGCGCAGGTGGCGCGGCACGTCGCCGTGGATCAGCGCGCCGGTGGTCACCATCTCGGTGTAGAGCAGCGCGCGGCGCGTGAGCAGGCGGTGGAAGTAGCGGCAGTGCCGGTCGGTCCAGTCCATCATCGGGGCGACGGAGAGGCGGTCGGCGGAAAAGGCGGGAGCGTCGGACATCGGGAAAGCGGCAAGTGCGCCGGCCCGGGATTGTCCCTCAGGGGTTGCCGAGCTGGCCGAGGGACGTGCGCAGGCCCTGATAGTCCGTGGGGCCGCTCGCGGCGGGCGGGTAGCCGGCCGCGGACAGCCAGCCGGTGATGCTGGGCAGCCGCCGGTCGAAATGGCCGTGCAGCGCGAACCAGTCGCCCTCCGGCGTGTGCGGGACCATGACCTCCAGCGCCTCGACGGCGATGGTCCTCAGGCTGGTCACCATGGCCAGGCCCCGGCCGTCGAGCTGCTGAAGGCTGGCCTCGCGGCCCTGGGCGAGGATTTCCTCCAGGATGCGCCGGTGCACGACGAAATCGGCCCAGCTCGCCTTGCCGCAGGCGTCGGCCAGTTCGCGGAACACCCAGTGCATGTTGGCGGCGAACAACGCCGCGACATGCTGTGCCTGCCGGTTGGTGCGGTTGGCGGCCTCGCGCTGGAGCTGTGCGCCCCAGAGCAGGGCCATCAACACGCCGATGGCCTGGATCCAGGCCGCCCACTCGAAGGAACTCTGCGGGCGCGCGAACCACAGCACCAGGCCGAAACCCGTCACGAGCAGGGCAGCGACAGGGATGAGTCGATTCACGGGGCTGCCGGGCAACGCGGGGGCCCCTCAGTACAGCGTGGGGCCGTCGCCGTCGCGGCGCGGTCCGTCGCCGCCGAAAAGCCTGCGCATCGCCGCCACGCCGGCCACCAGGGCGCTCGAGTAGCTCGGCTGCGGCTGCGCAGCCGTCTCCAGGACCATGTAGGGCAGGACATCGTCCACGGCTCCGTCCACTGCTTCCATCAGGACCCAGTGGTACTCGCCGTCCTCGAGCTCGTGGACGGTGAGAGCGATGTTTCGAAAACGTGAAGTGACCATGCCTTGGGGATGACGGGCACACGGGTGCCCGAACGTTGCCCGGATCGTAGGTCGAAGGACTTCAGCGGCCGAAGCGATAAATTCACGTTTTGCTACAAATGTGACGACATTTATGCAATTCTGGCGCCCTTCGGCGGAAAAAAGCAAGTCGATCACGCGAACGCGACGGTGCCGTGCGTGCCGGACCGGGGTCCTCCTACACCTGGGAGGCCCGCGCATTCACTACGGTCTTCGCATCGCCCGTAACGGGCCCGACAGAGATACGAGGAGATCGCACATGAGGAACCTGGCCGTCGACAGCAGCATGCTCGCCCCCATCGGCGGGGCGTTCTATCCGACCGGACATTCGATGCTGATGTTCGAAACCGAGGACCAAGCCAAGGAAGTGGGCCAGCGTCTGCTGGACCATGGCTTCGCGCGCGACGAGATCTACTTCGTGCCCGCCAACGTGGTGCTGGCGCAGATTTCGCCCACCGTGGCGGATGCCGACAACCCGTTGCCCTCGGCAGGAACGGACGGCGCCACGGTGCGCGCCTTCACCAAGCTCGCGCGCGAGGGCCATGCCGGCCTGCTGGTGCGCACCGAGGAGGACGAGGCGAAGGACCGCCTGATGGCCGCCGTCGGCTCGACGCCCTACTCCATCGCCCAGCGCTACCGGCGCCTGGTGATCGAAGACCTCTGAACGGATTCAGGCGATGGCGGCGCGGCGCAGCACGTCGCGCGCCATGGCCTGCGCCAGTTCGTGTTCGCCGAGGAACACGGTCGCCTCGGCCTCCTGGGTGAGCAGCTTCGCCTCGGCCTCGTTGTGGCTGCGCACCACGGTCTGGATGGTGGGATTGAGCGTGCGCGCGGTCTCGATCATCTGGCGCACGTTGAGTGCGTCGGGCGTCGCGACCACCAGCACCCGCGCCCGTGCGATGTGCGCCTGGATCAGCACGGCCGGCTCGGCGGCATCGCCCCACACCGCGGCCATGCCCTCCTCGCGCAGGCGTTCGACCAGCTCGCGGTTCTGGTCGGCCACCACGAAGGGGATGTCCTGGGCGCGCAGCGCGGCCGCGATGCGGCGGCCGACCCGGCCGTACCCCACCAGGACCACCTGGCGCGAGAGATAGCGCGCCTCGGTGCTCATGGGCAGTTCGGCCAGCGGGTCGTCGCGCGCCTCCAGCCGCCGGGCCAGCGGCGAATGCGCCTGCAGCCAGCGCTGCATCGGCCCGATGGCGCCGAACCACAGCGGATTGGTGGCGATGGAAATCAGCGCGCCGGCCAGCACCAGGCTCTGGGCCTCGGGCGGCAGCATCTGGTGCTTGAGGCCCAGGGCGATGAGGATGAACGAGAACTCGCCGATCTGCGCCAGGCTCGCGCTGACCGTGAGCGCCGTGGCCAGCGGGTAGCGGAAGGCCAGGACCAATGCACAGGCGGCCACCGACTTGCCCACCACGATGACCAGCACCACGGCCAGCACCTGCAGCGGCCGCTGCCACAGCACCACCGGGTCGAAGAGCATGCCCACCGAGACGAAGAACAGCACGGCGAAGGCATCGCGCAGCGGCAGCGATTCCTCGGCGGCGCGGTGGCTGAACTCGGATTCGCGCATCACCATGCCCGCGAAGAACGCGCCCAGCGCGAAGGACACGCCGAACAGCGCCGCCGATGCGAAGGCGATGCTCACCGCCGCCGCGACCACGCACAGGGTGAAAAGCTCGCGCGAACCGGTGCGCGTGACCTGCCACAGCAGCCAGGGAAAGAGGCGGCGCCCCACCACCAGCATGAGCGTCACGAACCCACCGACCTGCAGCATCGTGATGCCCAGCGTGCGCCACAACGATGCCGCGCCTGCCGCATCGCCTCCGTCGGCGCGGCCGCCGAGCAGGCCCGCCAGCGGTGGCAGCAGCACCAGCACGAGCACCATGGCCAGGTCCTCGACGACCAGCCAGCCGACCGCGATGCGGCCGGTGTGCGATTCGAGCAGCCCCAGGTTTTCCAGCGCGCGCAGCAGCACCACCGTGCTGGCCACGGAGAGCGCGAGCCCGAACACCAGTGCAGCGCCCAGGTTCCAGCCCCACCACGTGGCCAGGCCGGCGCCCATCAGGGTCGCGGCCACGATCTGCACCAGCGCGCCGGGCAGCGCGATCTTGCGCACGGCCAGCAGGTCGTCGAGCGAGAAATGCAGGCCGACCCCGAACATCAGCAGCATGACGCCGATCTCGGCCAACTGGGCGGCGATGTCGGCATCGGCCACGAAGCCGGGCGTGAAGGGCCCGATGATCACACCGGCCAGCAGGTAGCCGACCAGGGCGGGCAGGCGAAGGCGCGCGGCCGCGAACCCCAGGATGAGCGCGAGCCCCAGGGCGGCGGCGATGGTGTTGATCAGGGAGGCGCCTTGGTGCATGGCGCCCATTGTGCAAGAACGAGGCCGCCGGCACG
>JAVHYA010000059.1 GCA_031119395.1 Pseudomonadota bacterium | reverse complement strand
CCCAGCAAGCGCCACAGCCCGATTGCACTTTCGCCGATCGGCCGTCTTCAGACCATCCCGCCGTTGATCGAAATCACCTGCCCCGTGATGTAGGCCGCCTCCGGCCCGGCGAGGAAGCCGGCCAGCGCCGCCACCTCCTCCGGTGTGCCGGCCCGCTTGACCGGCACGAGCTGCTGGATCAGCGCAGGATCGAACACCGCGTCGGCCATCGGCGACGCGATGATCCCCGGCGCGATGGCGTTCACCGTCACGCCGCGCGGCGCCACCTCCAGCGACAGCGCCTTGGTCGCGCTGTTGAGCGCGCCCTTGGCGGCCGCGTAGTTCACCTGGCCCTTGTTGCCGGTGATCGCCGCGACCGACGAGATGTTGATGATGCGGCCCCACCGCGTGCGCAGCATCGGCAGCAGCAGCGGCTGCGTCACGCGGAAGAAGCCGTTCAGCGACACGTCGATCACCTTGTGCCACTGCTCGGCGCGCATGCCGGGCAGCACGGCGTCGTCGTGCACGCCGGCGTTGTTCACCAGCACCTGCACCGGGCCGGCTTCGAGGATGCGCGCGCAGGCCTGGGCCGTGCCTTCGTCGCTCGTCAGGTCGAACACGTGGCACTCGGCCTGGCCGCCCGACGCCGCGATGCGCGCGGCCAGCGCCTCGATCGCTTCGCGCCGACCGTTGGCGTGCAGCAGCACGGTGGCGCCGTCGCGCGCCAGGCGCTCGGCGATGGCCGAGCCGAGGGCGCCGCTGGCACCGGTGACGAGGGCACGTTTGCCTTGGAGTGAGGTCATGGGAGGCGGGTCCGGACAGGTTCAGGATGCCGCAGGCAGCGGCGTGTTGAGGACGACCACCGCGCGGCCATCGGCCACGGGGCGGCCCGCGCCGTCTTCGACGCGGAAGGCGTACATCACCTGGTTCACGTCGCCCGACAGGCGCTCGGCGTGCAGGTGCAGCGGCGCCGGCCGGTCGTCGAAGCGGGCGCCGTGCAGGCGTACGTTGCGCGTGCTGGCCAGGAAGCCGGCCGAGGGCTCGCTGCCCGGGGCGGCGAGCAGGCCGCCGTGCAGGGCCATCGCCTGCGCGGCGAACTCGATGGCGCAGGCGCTCATCAGGCCGCTGGCGGTGCGCAACGGGTTGGCCGGGTCGGCATGGCGGGCCGTCGTGCAGTGGATGGACTGGGCGTCCCAGCGTTCGAGCCGGTCGAGCAGGCACATGTCGCCGCTGTGCGGGATGCGCGCGGCGATGCCGGCGCGCTCGAGGGTCTGGGGAGCGGTCATGTCGTCGAAGCCTCGATGTCGGCCACCAGCAGCACGTTGGCGAAGGGCGTGCCTTCGCTCATCGGCATGGGTTGCACGGAAAAGCCCAGGCGCCGGAGCAGCGCGATCCATTCGTCGAGCGTGCGGCCCCAGGTCGGCGACACCTTGTGGCCGCGGATGCGCGTCACCGTGCGGTCGACCCACTGGCTGATCGCGAAGCCCCGCTTGCTGGCCGCATCGCCGACGCGCAGCAGCAGGCGGCCGGGCACGGTTCGTTCGGGTGCGCCGCGCAGCAAGGCGTCGCGCACGCGCAGCAGCACGCCCTCCTGCGCGGCCAGGTCGACGTAGTGCAGCACGTCGAGGATCACCACCACGTCGCAGGCCGGGAACTCGGCCGTGCACATGTTGCCGCACACGATGGTGGGCACGGGCCGGATGTGGCCCACGGACTTCTGCGCCCGCGCCACGTCGCGCGGCATGAGCTCGATGCCGGTGTACACGGGCGCCGGCGGCGTCGCCGCCCACGCCTGCGGCCAGCGGCCTTCGCGCTGCATGCCGGCCATGCTGTGCAGGAGGTTGGCGAACAGGCTCTGGCCCGAGCCGATGTCGAGCATGCGCGGCCGCCCGGGGCCGATCAGGCCGCGCGACACGATGCCGCGGAAGGCCGGGTCGTAGCCCAGCTTGCCGCGCGCGAAGTGCCAGGCGAAATTGCCGCCCTGCCGGTACGGGGCGCTGGCCTGGTCGTGCAGCTCGCGCCAGGCGGCGTCGGGAGTGAGGATGGCGGTGGTCATGGGGTCAACAGGGCCTCGGGCAGGGTGGCCGAGCGCAGGCCGTCCGCGTCCAGCCGTGCCAGCAGCGCGGGGAGCACCTCCAGCACCACGGGCCGGCCCGCGGCGGTGCGTGCGGCATTGCCGTCGTGCAGCAGCAGGATGTCCCCCGCGGCGAGCCCGCGGGTCAGGCGCGACAGCACCCTGGCCGCGTCGCGCTCGCGCGTGTCGAAGCCGCGCCGGGTCCAGCTCACCAGCGTGAGACCCAGCCGGTGCAGCACGGGCGCGAGGAAGGGATTGCGCAAGCCGGCCGGCGCGCGGAAGCAGCGCGGGCGCTCGCCGGTCACCGCCTCCAGCATCTGCTGGGCACGTTCGATTTCCGCCGCGTAGCCCCGCGGGCCGAGGAAGGAAAAATCATGCCGGTGCCGCGCCGTGTGGTTCTGGATGCTGTGGCCGCGCGCCAGGATCTCGCGTGCCAGCGCAGGATGCGCCTGCACGCGTTCGGCGATGCAGAAGAAGGTGGCCTTGTGGCCACCAGCATCGAGCAGGTCGAGCACGGCGGGCGTCACGGCGGGCTCGGGCCCGTCGTCGATGGTCAGCGCCACCTGGCGCCGCGCGACGGCCGCGGCGGGCAGGCGCGTGATGTTCTCGCCCAGCCAGCGGCTGCGCGGCGTGAGGCCGATGGCGGTGATCGCCACATGGTTGAGCACGACCGCCGCGAGCGCCCACGGCCACACCGTCGGCGCGACCACCACCGCCGCCAGGGCCGCCAGGTGCAGCACGGCGCTGGCGCGCACGAAGGGCGGCAGGCGCCACGGCGTGGCCGAAGGGGCGGCGGCGCTCACACCGTCTCCTTCGCGGCCGGGGTCGCTGCCCTGCCCGTGCGGGCGAAGGCGGCCGAGAGCAGCAGCGCCAGCAAGGCACCGGGCGCGACCACCTGCCCGATCGCCGACAGCGAGGGGATGGCCGAGATGGCGATCAGCGTGAACGACACCACGGTCGTCAGGTTGGCCAGCATGAGCGAGGCCAGCGTGTCCTCGTCGGCATGCCCGGTCACCTGCAGCTGGTCGAAGAACAGCGCGTAGTTCGAGCCCACGGCCACCACCAGCAGCAGGCCCACCAGGTGCAGGATGCTCAGCGCCATGTGCATCGCGGCCATGGCGCCCAGCGTGAGCACCACCGCCACCACCAGCGGGAGGCACACGGCGAAGAGGCGGCGCGCCGACCGCAGCCAGATGCCCAGCAGCACCACCACCGCGAGCGCGCCGAGCGCCACCTGGACGAAGGCGTCGTGCAGGTAGCGGTCGTAGAGGTCGCCGAGCTCCTGGCCCACGTCGGCCACCGTCACATCGGTCAGGCCCGCCAGCGCGGCCACGACCTTCGCATGTTCGAATCGGGGGCCGGTGTGCAGCGACAGCATTGCCGCCCAGCCGCCGCCGGGCCGCTCGAACAGCAGCGCATTGGTCACCGCCTCGAGCGGGCCGGCGGCCATGTCCTTCAGGCCGACCGGCTGGCGCGTGCGCGCCTTCTCGACCTCGGCCACGAAGGGCGCCAGGCGCTGCGACGACAGGGGCAGGTCGGCCGTGGCCTCGGCCAGGCGCGCGCGCAGCGTGTCGGCATCGGGCAGCGCCTCCAGCCGGCGCGCCTGCGTCTGCTGGCTGGGCAGGAAGCGCGTGACCGTGTCGTAGCCCAGCAGCTCGCCGCTGTCCACCAGCCGGTCCAGCCGCGCGCCCGCCGCTTCGGCGTTGCGCAATGCCGCCTCGACGGTGTCCCCGTAGGCCACCACCAGCGTCGCGGCCTCGCTGGCGCCGATGTCGTTGCGCAGGCTCTCGTCCAGCAGCTGCGCGGAGCGCGGCACCGGGCTCATGGAGCTGAGCTTGGCGCGCCAGAGTTCCTGGCCCTGCCACACGATCAGCGCGGCCGCGGCCGCGCCCAGCGCCATGAGCGGCAGGCGCAGCCGGGGCAGCGCATGGACGATGGCCCCCGCCACCTGCGCCATGTAGCGGCGCAGGCCCTTGCCGGTGGCGCCATTGGGGGCCAGCACGGGCAGCACGTAGCGCGTGGCCAGGGCCGCGGCCACGAGGCCCGCGATCGAGAACACGCCCAGTTGCGCCAGGCCCGGAAAACCGGAGAAGACCAGCGCCGCGAAGCCGCACACCGAGGTCAGCAGGCCCAGGCGCACCGTGGGCCAGTGCACGTCGCGCCAGCGCTGCCAGCCGGCCAGCCCGGCGCGCTCGGTCGCGACCTGCCGCGCCTGGATCAGGTAGTAGATGGCGTAGTCGACCGTCTCGCCGATCAAGGTGCTGCCGAAGCCCATCGTCAGGCCGTGCACGTTGCCGAAGACCAGGCTCACGCTGGCGGTGCCGGCGACCACGCCCGTCGCCACCGGCAGCAGGGCCAGTGCCAGCGCACGCAGCGAGGCGAAGGCCAGCAGCAGCAGGCCGCTCATGACGATGGCGCCGACCACGGCCAGGTGGATCGCTTCGGACTTGATGCTGTCGCGGCTCTGGACCGAGAACACCGCCGTGCCGCTCATCAGCAGCCGCGGCGCCTGGGCGCCCTGCCCCTTCGCGCCGGCCGCGGCTTCGGCGAAGGCGCCGTGCACACGCGCGATGGCCGCGGCCTGCGCGTCGAGGTCGCCGCCGGCCGCACGGGTGCTGGCCAGCAGCAGCGCGCGCGGCGCTTCGCGGGCCACCCACACGCCCTCGTCGGTGCGCGGCGCGGTGGGCGGGATGAGCGCCTCGGCGATGCGCGCGGCCTCCCCCGTCGGGTCGCGGTCGAGCAGCGGCTTGAAGGCATTGCCGGCAGGCGTGCCGAGCAGCGAGAGCGTGTCGAGGATCGCGTCGCGCAGCCCCTCGGTCGTGAAGCGCGCCGGCGTGACGTCGGGCGACAGCTGGTAGCGGTGATCGAACACCCAGGTACCGGCATCCTTCCAGTCGGTGGTGTCGCCGTTCTGCACCTGGTCGAACAGGCCGCTGGCGCGCAGCCTGCGGCCCATCTCTCGCGAGACCTGGGCGCGGTCGGCCGCGTCCTGCCCGCCCTCGATGCCGATGAACAGCGTGCGCGACGCGATGCCGCTTTGCAGCTGCTCGATGAGCATGCGCTGCTTGGCGTCGGGGCTGGCCGGGAGGAAGGCCGACAGGTCGGCACTGAAATGCGAGCGGGCGATGACGCCGGCGCCCGCCAGCAGCAGGAGCAGCCAGATGCCCAGCGCGAGCCAGCGGTGCCGCGGACCTGCCGCCGACACGCTCATGGCGCCGCGCGCCCCGGCACGATGGTCATCACGGAACGGTCGCCGCCGACGAATTCCATCTCCACGCCCTGCAGTTCACCGGCGCGGCCGCTCAGCCGCAGGCTGCGGATCTGCCGGCCGAGGGCGGGATCGAGGGGCGCGAGGTCGAGCGTCCAGTCCTTCGAGTCGCCCTTGAGGTCGGTGCGGAAGTAGCGCTGCAGCAGCGTGGCGTTGCCGCTGAGCGCGCCGCGCATCGCCTCCACCAGGCCCGCCAGCTCGGGCATGCTGTCCAGCGTGGTGGTGCGGGTGCGGCCGCCGCGCTGCAGCACCAGGGCATTGCCTTCCACCGACATCGATTCGGGCCGCGGGCTCAGCGTGCGTCGCACCAGTTTGTCGGGCGGCACGAAGCTCAGCGTGCCGCTGGAGGCGAGCGGGCCGTCGATGCCGCGCACGTAGCGCTGCTCGGTGAAGCGGGCCTCGCCGTTCTTCTGCTGCGCCAGCAGGCCCATCAGGTCCTTGACCTCGAAGGCCCAGGCGCCGGCCGCGGGCACCCATGCCGCCAGGGCCAGCAGGGCGGCGGCACACCAGGTCCGCGGATGGGGGCTACTGCGCATCTTCCTGCCAGAAATCATGGAAATTGAACCAGTTGTGGGGGTGGGCGCGGCACAGGGCCTCGAGCCGCTCGACATAGGCTTCGAGGGCGGCGCGGATGCGTTGTTCCCGCAGCAAGGGGTCGGTGATGCGGGCGGAGAAGTCGGCCAGCGGCTCGAACACCACCTCGTAGCGCGCTCCGCCGTGGTAGATGCCGGCCATGAACAGCACCTTGCGCCGCAGCAGCGCCGCCAGACGGAAGGGGCCGTCGGTGAACGGCGCCTCCCGGCCCAGGAAGGGCAGCAGGATCGTGTCGCCGCGCTGGCCGGACGCCTCTTCCTGCGGCGTGAGGGTGCGGTCGCCCAGCATGCCGGCCATGTGGCCGGCGTCGAGCCAATCGCGCAGTTCGAGCATCGCGCTGGGCCGGCCGAGCGCGATCACGCGCGGCTTGAACCCGGGCAGGCTGATGGCGTCGAGCACCGCGTTGATGCGCCGCGCGTTGTCCGGGAACATCAGCATGGCCAGCTGCAGGTCGAGCTCGCCCGAACCCAGCTGGCGGCAGGCGCTGAGCGCCTCGAAACTGCCCACATGGGCGCCGATCAGGAAGGCGCCGCGACCGGCGCGCAGTTCGTCCTCGATCACCGGCACGCCGGTGACGTCGACGTCGAAGAGGTCCAGCCGCCCGCGCAGGAAGTACACGCGGTCCAGCACCGTCGAGGCGAAGCCGTGCAGCAAGCGGTAGCCGTCGCCCCAGCCGGCCTTCGGACCGACCGCCCGCTCGAGGTAGCGCCGGATGTGCCGTCGCTGCGACGGCGAGAACAGCAGGAAATACAGCGTGATGGGGTGCAGGATCAGCCGCGCCACCGGCCGGCCCAGGCGCAGCGCCACCCAGCAGATGAAGCGCAGCGCGGCCATGTTGCTGCGCTCGGGCGCCTGCGCCCAGTCGGCGGGCGCAGCGGTGCCGGCGGCTGGCGGCGCCTCGGGCGGGCGCTTCGCCGCGGGTCCCACGTCCTCCCCGACCACGCTCATGGGGCGACGGCTCCCGGGGTCCAGCGACCGGTGGCCGCCACGGTGTCGCCGCAGCGGATGTCGAAGCGCACGCCCCGCCCTGCCCCGTCCTCGGGCTGCAGGTCGAACACCAGCGTGCTGCCCGGACGCACCGGCGCCAGGAACTTGGCCGCGCCCAGCACCGGCGAATCGCCCAGGCGCCGGTGCAGCACGGGCACCCGCCGGATGGCCTCCTGCAGCTCGGCGAGCAGCAGCGCGCCCGGCATCAGCGGCTGGCCCGGGAAATGGCCGGCGAAGCAGGGATGGTCTTCGGGCACCTCGTGGGTCAGCCGCACCGGCGCGCCTTCGGCGGCCAGCTGCGCCAGCGCGAACTCGCGCAGCGCGCGCATGGTGAGCTTGCCGGTGCCCTCGCGCGGCAGCGACGCCACGTGCACCACGCGGCGCGGCACGAAGACGGCCTCGATGCGCTCGCGCAGCGCGGCCACGATGTCGTGGGCCTCGACGCCCGGCGCCACCACGAAGGCGACGGGGCGCACCACCCCGTCCGCCACGTCGTCGGGCAACCAGAAGGCGCCGTCCTGCACCCCCGCGATGCTGTTGAGGTGGTAGTTGAGATGGCCCAGCGAGCTGCGCCGCCCGGCCACGTGGATCAGGTCGTTGGCCCGGCCGAACAGCCGGAAGCGGCGGGCGTCGAGCAGCTCCAGCACGTCGGCCATCGGCGTCGGCTCGGGAATGAAATCGCCGTCGAAGACGAAGCGCTCCACCCCGTCGGCGCCGGTGCGGGCGTGGACCTCGATGGCGCCGAAGGTCTCCCACACCTCGCTGCGGGTGGTGCGGCGCACCGCCACCTGGCCGGACTCGGTGCTGCCATAGATCTCGAGCAGCACGCCGCCGGTGGCCTGCTCCGCCTGCTGCGCCAGTTGCGGCGACAGGGGCGCGGTGGCCGACAGCAGCAGGTCCACCGGCGGCAGCGCGAGGCCCGACTGCAGCAGGGTCTTGAGGTGGAAGGGCGTGGTCACCAGGGCGCGCGGCCGCGGGACGGATTCGAGCGCCTGCACGATGTCGGCCGGATAGAAGGGCCGGCCGCTCTCGAAGGCCGCGCCCCCGTGCAGCGCCAGCAGCAGGGTCGACTCCAGGCCGTAGCTGTGCTGCACCGGCACGGTGGCCACCAGCGTCAGGCCGTGCAGCGAGTCCAGGCCCAGCAGGGCGCACAGGCTCGGCACGGCGGCCTCGACGTCACCGACCAGGGTGTCCCAGCGCTTGGCATGCGGCTGCGGCACGCCGGTCGAGCCGGAGGTGAGCAGGCTCACGGCATGCCGCGCGCCGTCGAAGCGCGGCACGGCCTCGCCGCCCTCGCCCGGCTCACGCGTGCACACCACCGGCACATGCGGCAGGCCGGGGGTGTCGAGCGCAGGATGGTCGGTCAGGATGAAGGGGGTGCCATGGGGCGCGCACACGCGGGCCAGGGTGTCGGGCCTCGCGTCGGGTGGCAGCAGGCTTGCGTGGCCGCGCAGCAGCGCGGCGCCCAGGCAGACCGCGAAGGCATAGCGGTCGCCGCAGACGTTGACGGCCGGGCCCTCGGCGGGAAGCACCGCTGCCTGCCGCGCCACGTCGGCCAGGAAGGTGCGGCCGCTGATCGGCCGGCCCTGGTGCCAGGCCAGGGGCGCGTCCAGGTCGCGCTCGCCGAGCAGGGGAAGTGGGGACGTGCGCTGCGTCATTGCTTGGGAGCGGCCGGCCGCTCGGCCGGCACGTGGTTGTAGAAGGCGCGCACCGCATCGACCAGGCGCGTGCGCTCGAATTCGGGATGCAGGCGGTAGCGCAGCAGGTACTCGCCGATGAAGAGCGCGCCGACGCCGATGGGCGTCAGCACGTTGGAGAACAGCGACCAGGCGGAAAAAGGCAGCACGGCATACACCACCAGCGAGAGCGCCGCAACGGCCGCGAAATACACCGCCCAGACGCGCGTGACGGCGGCCGTGTAGGCGCGGTGCGCAGCGGTCAGCGGATGGATGCGCTGCGCGAACTGGCCGATGAGCGACAGCCGGTCGGGCCGCAGCGTGCTGCCGAACCAGCCGCACAGCAGCGTGTTGATGCCCACGTGCTGCAGCACGTACAGCCGGTTGGGATCGCCCGCCTCGCCGCGCCAGACCAGCACGCAGAAGGCCGCAGCCGCGAGCAGCACGGCCACTGCGCCAGCGCGCCCGAAACGCCCCGCCGCCAGGCCCAGGCCCGACAGCCACAGCGGCCCCAGCAGCACCACCACCGCCCACGGCTCGGCGGCATGGAACAGCATCATCCAGTGCGACAGGCCCGCATACGCGACTCCTGCGAGCAGCAGGAGCGCCAGACGCCACCCCGCCATCTCAGTCGCGCCCGGGCCGCGGGACGCCCCCGGCGCGCCGTGCCGCTCGGGCCACCATGCAGGAGCAGGCGCCGAAGGCGCAAGGCGCATGGCGACCGGTCATGCCTCAGGCCGTGGTGCGGTTCTGCTCGACGTGCGCGGCCAGGCTGCGCAGCGACTCGAAGATCTGCTTGTTGCGCTCGTCGTCCGAACGCAGCTGGAAGCCGTAGCGGCGCGAGATCTCCAGCGCCACCTCGAGGATGTCGATGGAATCCAGGCCCAGGCCATCGCCGTACAACGGAATGGTCGGGTCGATCGACTCCGGCGTCATTTCGAGGTTCAGCGCATTCACGAGCACCGCGGCCAATTCGGCTTCGAGGGGCGATTGGGCGGAGGCGGATGCAGGGGTTGCGGCAGATGACACTCAGAACTCCGGGTCGTTGAACTATTTCTCGAAGGGAGCCGAAATTATAGGAGGCGCCCTTGGATAGACTGGCCGCTTCCCTTCGTCCGGAGCGCCCCATGGCCGACCCCCTGCTGCTTGCACGCCACGGCACCACCGAGTGCTTCCTCCTGCCCGCGCTTGCCAACCGCCACGGCCTGATCACCGGCGCCACCGGCACCGGCAAGACCGTGACGCTGCAGACGCTGGCCGAGAAGCTGTCGGGCATCGGCGTGCCGGTCTTCATGGCCGACGTCAAGGGCGACCTCACCGGCATCAGCCAGCCCGGGAAGATCGGCGACAAGATGCTCGCCACGCTCAAGGAACGCGGGATCGAGCCGCCCACGCCCCTGGCCTGCCCCGTCACGCTGTGGGACGTGTTCGGCGAACAGGGCCACCCGGTGCGCGCCACCGTCTCCGACATGGGTCCGCTGCTGCTGGGCCGCATGCTCAACCTCAACGAGACCCAGGCCGGCGTGCTGAACCTGGTGTTCAAGATCGCCGACGACAACGGCCTGCTGCTGCTCGACCTGAAGGACCTGCGCGCCATGCTGCAGCACGTGGGCGAAAACGCGAGCCAGTTCACCACCGAGTACGGCAACATCAGCGCCGCCAGCGTGGGCGCCATCCAGCGCGGCCTACTGCAGATCGAGTCGCAGGGCGGCGACAGGTTCTTCGGCGAGCCGATGCTCAACATCGGCGACTTCATGCAGACGGTCGATGGCAAGGGCGTCGTCAATGTTCTCGCGGCCGACAAGCTCATGAACTCGCCGCGCCTGTACGCGACGTTCCTGCTGTGGATGCTGTCGGAGCTGTTCGAGCAGTTGCCCGAGATCGGCGACCCGGACCAGCCCAAGCTGGCCTTCTTCTTCGACGAGGCCCACCTGCTCTTCAACGAAGCGCCGAAGGCGCTGGTCGAGCGCATCGAGCTGGTCGTGCGTCTGGTTCGCTCCAAGGGCGTCGGCGTCTACTTCGTGACCCAGAACCCGCTGGACATCCCCGACTCGGTGCTGGCCCAGCTGGGCAATCGCGTGCAGCATGCGCTGCGCGCCTTCACGCCGCGCGACCAGAAGGCCGTGAAGGCCACCGCCACCACCATGCGCCAGAACCCCGGCCTGGACATCGAGACCGCCATCACCGAGCTGGCCGTCGGCGAGGCCCTGGTCAGCCTGCTCGACGAGAAGGGCCGGCCCGGCGTCACCCAGCGCGTGTACGTGCTGCCGCCCGGCAGCCAGATCGGCCCCATCACGCCGCAGCAGCGGCAGGCGCTGATCGCAGGATCGCTGGTGGCGGGCGTCTACGAAAAGGCCGTCGACCGCGAATCGGCCTACGAGAAGCTCAAGGGCCGCGCCGACAGCGCGCCCGATGCACCGGCGAGCCCGGCGGGCGGCAAGGTCGCGACCGGCGGCAAGAGCACCGAGGAGGAAAGCAGCTTCCTCAACGACCTGCTCTTCGGCACCACCGGCCCGCGCGGCGGCAAGAAGGACGGCCTCGTGCAGACCATGGCCAAGTCGGCCGTGCGCACCATGGGCACCAGCGTCGGCAAGGAGATCCTGCGCGGCGTGCTGGGCGGGATCTTCGGCGCGAAGAAGCGCTGAGCACCGCGCCGGCGGCTGCTATCTTATTGATAGCTGCCTGCGCAAGAGGGACGGGCGCTGCAGCCCTTTCTGGCTTGAATCCGAGCGCTACCAGCGCAACACGCGCGGCCCGATCAGCGCACCCGCCGCCACCGGCAGCGCGATGCCCAGCACGTACCACACCGCCAGGAACGGCGCCGTGAGCTCCGGGCAATGCAGGGCGTACACGGCCGCGCCCGCACCCGCGGCCAGTGCACCGGCGGCGGCACCGGCCGCGGCCGGCCGCGTCGGCGCCAGGCCGCGCAGCGCCAGCAGGGCGGCCACGAACATCGGCAGGGAGATCAGCGCGATGTTGAAGACGCAGGTGCGCCAGGTGCGGCCCATCAAGGCCGGCATGCGCGCCGTCTCGGGCATCGTCACCCACGCCACGACCGCCAGCCCCCACAGCGCGAGCACCGGCAGTGCAATGCCGAGCCACGCGCGCCGCACCGGCACGCCCGGCCGCGCCAGCCGCTGAACCATGACGTAGCCGGCCACGCCGATGCAGGCGGGCACGAGCACCTTGACCCAGAACATGGGCCAGAACATCGCCTGCACCAGGTCGCGGCGCACGCCGTATTCGGCCTGCATGAGAACCAGCGCCAGCGGCAGGCTCAGGCCCAGCGCCCACCACAGCCGGCGGCTCACGGCGCGGCGCGGCACCGGCTCGGCGCCGGCCGCCAGCATCGCCACGAAATCGTCGGTCTTCATGGCGCGTCCTTGCGCATGCGCGCCGCCAGCGCCTTCAGGCCGCGGTGGATGCCGACCTTCACCGCCGATTCCGACATGCCGGTGAGCTTCGCCGTCTCGGCGACGGACAGGCCCTCCAGCTTGACGTGCACGATCGGCAGCCGGTGCCGGTCGGGCAGTTCGGCCAGCAGGCCCTGGACGTCGCGCCGCGCGTCGCTGGCCTCGGTGGCCGAGTCGGCGAAGAGTTCCATCTCGTCATCCAGCGGCTCGTGCAGCGCCTCGCGCACCGACTTCGCGCGCAGCAGGTCGATCAGCTTGTAGCGCGCGATCGCATGCGCCCAGGCCGTCAGCGGCTGGTCGCTCTGGTAGGTGTGGCGCTGGTTGTGCATGGCGAGCAGGCATTCCTGGACGAGGTCTTCCACATCATCGGGCCAGCCGAACAGGCGCCTCGCAAGAAAAGCGCGCAGATGACGCGCCAGTTGCTGCAGGCACTCGCGGTAGGCGGCGGCATCTCCCTGCAGGCCACGCACGAACAGGCCGCGCAATTGCGTCTCGACCTCGCTCATCGGGGACTGGCTTGTGTTGGTTGTTCGTGGCATGGCACCGACGGGTTACAGCGGCCGCGCTGGAATTTTTTTGGCGCGATTGTGCCCGGCGCTGTAACCCCGCCCGCGCCGGGCCCCGAACTAGGGAGGACCGCGCCGGCCGGCAGGTTCTTATCGATCCCTTTCGTCTTCAACCCTCTCAAGGAGTTCCCATGAACCAACGCAGCCTCGCCATCACCACCCTCGCCCTCGCCGCACTGGCCAGCAGCGCCGCCATGGCCCAGGACAAGCCGATGGCCGACAAGATGGCCACCATGGAGAAATGCTACGGCGTGTCCATGGCCGGCAAGAACGACTGCGCGGCCGGCCCCGGCACCACCTGCGCCGGCACCTCGAAGACCGACTACCAGGGCAACGCCTGGAAGAACGTGCCGGTCGGCACCTGCACCACCATCAAGACGCCCAAGGGCACGGGCTCGCTGACGCCGATCAAGTCCTGATCGTTCCGCAGTCCGCCATGTCCGCACCGTTGTCTGCCGGCCTGGGCCTCAAGCCCCAGCACTTCGACGCCGCGCTGGCCGCGCAGGCGCCGGGGCTGTGGTTCGAGGTCCACCCGGAGAACTACAGCGTGGCGGGCGGGCCGCGCCTGGCCTGGCTGGAGGCGATCCGCCGCCAGCATCCGCTGTCGCTGCACGGCGTGTCGCTCTCGCTCGCGGGCGAGGCGCCGCCCGATGCACTTCAACTGCAGCGGCTCGCGACGCTGGTGCGGCGCTTCGAGCCCGCGCTGGTGTCGGAGCACCTGGCCTGGTCGCGCTTGGACGGCGCCTACCTCCCCGACCTGCTGCCCTGCCCGCGCAGCCATGCGCTGTTGCGGCGCATGGTCGAGCACGTCGACCAGGTGCAGCAAGCGCTGGGGCGTCGCATCGCCATCGAGAACCCCTCGCACTACCTGCACCTGCCCGGCCACGACTGGGCAGAGACCGACTTCCTGCGCGAGCTGGTGCGCCGCAGCGGCTGCGGGCTGCTGCTGGACATCAACAACGTGCATGTCTCGGCGCGCAACCTCGGCTTCGATGCCGCGGACTACCTCGATCGCTTCCCGGCCGAGGCCGTGATGGAGATCCACCTGGCCGGCCACACGGCCGACCCGGTACAGGGCGAGGCGCTGCTCATCGACTCGCACGATGCGCCCGTGGCGCCCGTCGTGTGGTCGCTGTACGCGCGCTTCGTCGAGCGCGCCGGGCCGCGGCCCACGCTGGTCGAGCGCGATGGCAACGTGCCCGCCTTCGACGAACTCATGGCCGAGCGCCAGCGGGCCGCCGCCGTCGCCGAAGGCGCCACCTCGGGTGTGCCGGCATGACCGCCCCCGATGCCTTCGAGCAGGATTTCGTCGGCGCGCTGTTCGCCGACGGGGCCGACGGCGCCGGCGCGCCCGGCTGGACCGCCCAGCCCGGCTTCGCGGTCTACCGCAACACCGTCCGCAAGGGCTGCATCGACGCGCTGGAGGCGAATTTCCCCGCCGTCGCGCGGCTGGTCGGCCGCGACTGGCTGCGTGCCGCCGCCGCCCGCCACCTGGCCGGACACCCTCCGCGCGACCCCTGCCTGCTGCGCTACGGCGAAGGCTTCGCCGACACGCTGGCCGAGCTGGCCGGCGACGAGCTGCCCTACCTGCACGGCGTCGCGGCCCTCGACCGCCTGTGGACCGCGTCGCACACGGCCGCCGACGCGCCCGTGCTGCGCGCCGATGCGCTGGCCGGGCTGCCGCCCGAGACGCTGGCCACGCTGCGCCTGCCGCCGCATCCGGCCGCACGCTGGCACGGGTCCGGCACCCTGCCGCTGCACAGCATCTGGTCGGCCAACCGCAGCGGCGACGCGGCCGCACTCGAGGCGCTCGCGGCCCTCGCGTGGGCCGGCGAGAGCACCCTGCTCACGCGGCCGATCGCCGAGGTGATCTGGCAGCCGCTGCCCGCCGGCGGCTGCGCCTTCCTCGACGCCTGCGCACGCGGCGACCGCCTGGCGGACGCGGCCGCCGCGGCGCTCGACGCCCACCCCCACATCGACCTCGCCGCCCTGCTCGCGCAGCTGCTGCAGGCCGGCACCTTCACCACTTCGACAGGGAGCTCACCATGAAATCCGCCACCACCACGACCGTCCCCCACGGCGCCTGGCAGCGCCTCACCGAGCGCCTGGGCGCACTGGTGCCGCACGACCTGCTGGCGCTCGTCGACCGCGTCGCCATCGGCGCCATCTTCTGGTTGTCGGGCCGCACCAAGGTCGACGGCTGGCTGCACGTCACCGACGGCGCGATCGAGCTGTTCCGCACCGAATACCGGTTGCCGCTGCTGCCTCCCGAGATCGCCGCGCACCTGGCGGCGTACGCCGAGCACGCGTTCCCGATCCTGCTGGTGCTGGGCCTGTTCACGCGCTTCGCCGCGCTCGCGCTGCTGGGCATGACGGCGGTGATCCAGGTCTTCGTGTACCCCGACGCCTGGCCGACCCACCTGTCGTGGGCCGGGCTGCTGCTGTACCTGGTGGGCCGCGGCGGCGGGCGCCTGTCGCTCGACCGCCTGCTGCACCTGGGCTGATCGTAACGAACGTGACGAATTCGGCTGCAGCGCCCGGGGGGCGTGCGCTGCAGCCCGATTGCACTTGTCGCTGCAGGGGCCGTCCCGGCCCCATGGGCGCCTACGCCAAAAGGCGAAACGGCCGGCTTGCCAGCCCCGGGGGCACTCGCTACATTGTGTTTTTTGAGGGCCTGCAATGTCCGTCGATAGCACAACGAACGCTCCCACCTCCCCCGTCACACCCTCCCCGCTTGCCGAGCCTTCCCCGAGTCCGTCCCTGGCACCGACCGCCGCGTCGATCTCGCCGATCTATCCCGCCAGCACGTCCCCGCGCCACATCCGGCTGACCTCGCACAGCAGCGGGCTCGGCGCCATCCCGATCCACTGGGGTGCGGCCACGCCGGCCGAACGCGGGCCGGTGGTCGGCACCACCACCAAGCGCGCGCACCGCAACGTCATCGGCACCCACAGCGGCAGCTACAGCGTGTACCGCGCGCTGGCCGTGGCCGCCGGCGCCCTCAAGCGCGAGCACAAGGCCGACCTGACTAACACCGCGCCCACCGACGCGATCGGGCCGTACCCGCAATGGAGCGACCCGGGCCGCATCGTCTCGCTCGACCCGTGGGGCGCCATGGTGCAGGACGCCTTCGCCACCGAACTGGCCGCCGGCTACGACATCCGCCCGACCATCGCCGTGACCAAGGCGCATGTCATCCTGCCCGAGGTGATCGACGCGCTGCACAAGGGCCGGCTCAAGGCCGACGGCAAGTTCCTCACCGAAGGCGGCGCGGCCGTGGTCACCAAGGTGGCCGTGGAGCCCGTGTGGTTCCTGCCCGAGGTGGCGCGCCGCTTCGGTTGCTCCGAGACCGACCTGCGCCGCGTGCTCTTCGAGGAGACCGGCGGCATGTACCCCGAGCTGGTCACGCGCTCCGACCTGGAGGTCTTCCTGCCGCCCATCGGCGGGCAGACGCTGTACATCTTCGGCAAGCCGCGCGACCTGGCCGATCCGTCGGTCGAGCTCACGGCCCGCATCCACGACGAGTGCAACGGCTCCGACGTGTTCGGCTCCGACATCTGCACCTGCCGGCCCTACCTGACGCACGCCATCGAGGAATGCATCGCGGGCGCGCAGCGCGGCGGCGTGGGCCTGATCGCCTACTCGCGCAAGGAAGGCCGCGCGCTGGGCGAGGTGACCAAGTTCCTGGTCTACAACGCGCGCAAGCGCCAGGTGGGCGGCGACACGGCCGACCAGTACTTCGCCCGCACCGAGTGCGTGGCCGGCGTGCAGGACATGCGCTTCCAGGAGCTGATGCCCGACGTCTTCCACTGGCTGGGCATCCGGAAGATCCACCGGCTCGTGTCGATGAGCAACATGAAGTTCGACGCCATCACCGGCTCGGGCATCGAGGTGGGCGAGCGCATCAACATCCCCGACGAACTGATCCCGGCCGACGCGCGCGTGGAGATGGACGCCAAGACCGCGGCCGGCTACTTCACGCCCGGCGTGGTGCCCGATGCGCAGGAGCTGAAGAAGGCCAAGGGCCGGGGACTGAACGAATGAGCAGCGACAACTACGGCATCGACCCCGACCGCCCGACGCGCAACCCGGCGGTGCGCTCCGCTGCGCCCGACGGGCACGTCGACCCGGCCGTCGAGTTCGTGCCCGATGCCCACCAGCCCGCTGCCGCCGCCGCCTACCTGCGCACCACCGATGCCATCCGCACGCGCGCGGCCTTCCTGCTGGCGCGCGCCCGCCGCGGCGAGTCGGCGTGGTTCCGCGTCGGCGACGCCAATGCGCTGGAAGACGCGGCGCGCGAGGTGGCCGAGGTCACGCGCGACCGCTACGACTGGGGGCCCATTCCGTACCACAGCCGCTGGCGCCATTTCGAGGCCGGCGGCGTCGACCGCCTCGCGCAGCTCGATGCCCTGCTCGAGGGCGCGACCCCGCGCGAGCGGGCCAAGGCCCACATCGACCTGGTGGTGGTCAGCGTGCTGCTCGACGCCGGCGCCGGCCCCGACTGGCACTACACCGAGCCCGCGAGCGGCCAGCGCTTCTCGCGGTCCGAAGGGCTGGGCGTGGCCAGCTTCCACGCCTTCACGAGCGGCCTGTTCTCGTCCGACCCCGATCGGCCGCTGCAGGCCGATGCGGCCGGCCTCCGCGGCCTGGTAGGCGACCGGCTGGCGCAGGCCTTCCAGGCCAGCGAGGCCAATCCGCTGGTGGGCCTCGCCGGCCGCACCATCCTGCTGCGCCGGCTGGGCGAGGTGCTGGCGGAACAGCCCGAGGTCTTCGGCACCGAGGTGCAGCGCCCGGGCGGGCTGTTCGACATGCTCGTCTCGCCGGACGGCGCCGCCGTCCCGCCCACGGCCGACATCGAGGCGCACGCCATCCTCACGCAGCTGCTGATGTCGCTGTCCTCCATCTGGCCGGCGGCCAACCGCGTCGACAGCCTGGCCGCGGACGGCAGCGACGTGCTGCCGGGCGGCGGCGACCCGGCCCTGGCGCTGGGCGACTGCTGGCGCCACAGCGCCGTGCAGGGCCCGGGCCTCACCAACGGCTGGATGCCCTTCCACAAGCTCTCGCAGTGGCTCACCTATTCGCTCATCGAACCCTTCGAATGGGCCGGGGTGCAGGTGCGCGGCATCGACCGCCTCACGGCGCTGCCCGAGTACCGCAACGGCGGCCTGCTGATCGACAGCGGTGTGCTCGTGCCGCAGGACCCGGCCTTTCTCGACAGGACCTGGCGCGTGGGCGACGAATTCATCGTCGAGTGGCGCGCGCTCACCGTCGCGCTGCTGGACGAGCTGGCGCCGCTGGTGCGCAAGAACCTGCAGCGGGACGATGCCGACATGCCCCTGGCCTGCGTGCTCGAGGGCGGCACCTGGGCGGCGGGCCGCGCCCTGGCCCAGCGCTTGCGTGGGGGCACGCCGCCGCTGAAGATCGAGAGCGACGGCACGGTCTTCTGAGGCACTGGCACACTTCGCCACCGCATGTGCAGAACAACGATTCTTCTCCGACACCCATGAGCAACGTCCACCTCGTCGACCACCCCCTCGTCCAGCACAAGCTCACGCTGATGCGCCGCAAGGACGCCTCCACCAACAGCTTCCGCCGCCTGCTCAACGAGCTCTCCACCCTGATGGCCTACGAGGTCACGCGTGACGTGGCGATGTCCGAGATCGACATCGAGACGCCCCTGGAGATGACCAAGGGCAAGGTCATCGACGGCAAGAAGCTGGTCTTCGTCTCGATCCTGCGCGCCGGCACCGGCATCCTGGACGGCATGCTCAACGTGGTGCCGGGCGCGCGCGTGGGCCACATCGGCCTGTACCGCGACCCCAAGACGCTCACCGCCGTGGAGTACTACTTCAAGATGCCGGGCGACATGCACGAGCGCGACATCGTGGTGGTCGACCCCATGCTGGCCACCGGCAACTCGGCCGTCGCCGCCGTCGAGCGGCTGAAGGAACTGAGCCCCAAGTCGATCAAGTTCGTCTGCCTGCTCACCTGCCCCGAGGGCATCAAGACGATGCAGGAGGCGCACCCCGATGTGCCGATCTACACGGCCGCCATCGACCGCCAGTTGAACGAGCACGGGTACATCCTGCCGGGCCTGGGCGATGCGGGCGACCGCATCTTCGGCACGAAGTGAACCGAAACGCCGGCGTTCGCCCACATCCGTTCACGCTGAGCCTGTCGAAGCGTTGCACGAGGCTTCGACAGGCTCAGCCCGAACGGCCGGTCGCTGGCCGAGCCGAATGCGAACCAAATTGGCCCGCAGCCGGCACGGTTCCTGCGTGAGCAGCTATCCATTTCATAGCAAACGAGGAGAGATTCGATGATCCGTCGCCGTCCCCTGGTCCTGGGCGCCGCCGCCGCGGCCGCCACCCTGGCGCTGGGCCTGCCCCAGTTCGCGTTCGCGCAGGCCAAGCTCAAGGTGGCCGCCGTGTACACGGTGCCCTTCGAGCAGCAGTGGGTGGGCCGCATCCACAAGGCCCTCAAGGCCGCCGAGGCACGCGGCGAGATCGAGTACAAGGCCACCGAGAACGTGGCCAACGCCGACTACGAGCGCGTGATGCGCGAGTACGCCACCGCGGGCAACCAGCTCATCGTGGGCGAGGCCTTCGCCGTCGAGGCCGCCGCGCGCAAGGTGGCCAAGGACTTCCCCAAGACCATGTTCCTCATGGGCAGCTCGGGCAAGCCGCAGGCGCCGAACTTCAGCGTCTTCGACAACTACATCCAGGAGCCGGCCTACCTCACCGGCATGATCGCCGGCGGCATGACCAAGTCGAACAAGATCGGCATGGTCGGCGGTTTCCCGATCCCCGAGGTCAACCGGCTCATGAACGCCTTCATGGCCGGCGCCAAGGAGGTGAACCCCAAGGTCGAGTTCAGCGTGAGCTTCATCAACAGCTGGTTCGACCCGCCCAAGGCCAAGGAGGCGGCCTTCGCCATGGTCGACAAGGGCGCCGACATCCTCTACGCCGAGCGCTTCGGCGTCAGCGACGCGGCCAAGGAGCGCAAGGTGCTGGCCATCGGCAACGTGATCAACACGCAGGCCCAGTACCCCGACACGGTGGTCGCGTCGGCGCTGTGGAACATGGAACCCAGCATCGACCGCGCCCTCAAGCTGGTCAAGGACGGCCAGTTCAAGGCCGAGGACTACGGCATCTACTCCATGATGAAGTACAAGGGCTCGGAGCTCGCGCCCCTGGGCACCTTCGAGAAGAAGGTGCCGGCCGACATCATCGCCAAGGTCAAGGCCCGCGAGGCCGAGATCCTCGGCGGCAAGTTCACCGTGAAGGTGGACGACGGCCAGCCCAAGTCCAGCAAGTAGGCGCTCGGGGGGTGGCCGCCCCCCCGGCTGGCCCCCCGTCTTTGTCCTCGTACGCGCCCCGTTCCCGTTCGGGGTGCGCCTTGCGAAGCCCGGTTCACGCTTTCATCCGATTCGCCATGGACCTCGTCCGTCGATGCCTCGCCACCGCCGCGCCGCACGTGCCGCCGGCCCTCCCTGCACGCTGCAAGCCGTGAGTGCGTTGCCGCCGCCGGTACTGCGCCTGCAGGGCATCACCAAGCGCTTCGGGCCACTGGTCGCGAACGACGCCATCTCGCTCGAACTGGCCGAAGGCGAGGTGCTGGCCCTGCTGGGCGAGAACGGCGCCGGCAAGTCGACGCTGATGTCCATCCTCTTCGGCCACTATGTCGCCGACGAGGGCACGATCGAGGTCTTCGGCCGGCCGCTGCCCCCTGGCCACCCCCGGGCGGCGCTGGCGGCCGGCATCGGCATGGTCCACCAGCACTTCACGCTGGCCGACAACCTGAGCGTGCTGGACAACGTGCTGCTGGGAACCGAGCCGCTGTGGCGGCCCTTCTCGCGGCGGTCGACCGCACGAGCGCGCCTGCTCGAGGTGTCGCAGCGCTTCGGCCTGCCGGTGATGCCCGATGCGGCCGTCGGCACCCTGTCGGTGGGTGAGCGGCAACGCGTGGAGATCCTCAAGGCGCTGTACCGCGGGGCGCGCATCCTGATCCTGGACGAGCCCACCGCCGTGCTCACGCCGCAGGAAAGCGAGGCCCTGTTCGCCACCCTGGGCCAGATGGTGGCGCAGGGCCTGTCGATCATCTTCATCAGCCACAAGCTGCCCGAGGTGCTGCGCGTGTCGCACCGCGTGGCCGTGCTGCGCGGCGGCAAGCTGGTGGCACAGGCCGCCACGGCCGGCACCACGCAGGCACAGCTTGCGCAGTGGATGGTGGGCCATGCGGTGGAAGGCATGGTGCGACGCCCGGCGACGCGCGTGGGCGACGCGGTCTGCGTGCTCGATCGGGTGAGCACCGAGGGCGGCGGCCACGACCGGCTGCGCGATGTGTCGCTGCGGCTGCGCGCGGGCGAAATCACGGCCATCGCCGGCGTGTCGGGCAATGGCCAGGTCGCGCTTGCCGAACTGCTGTGCGGAACGAGGCGCGCCACGCACGGCAGCGTCGAACTCATGGGCCGCCCGCTGCCGCCGCAGCCGGCCCGCCTGGTGACGCGCGGGGTGGCCCGCATTCCCGAAGACCGCCATGCCGTCGGCGTGGTCGGCGACCTGCCGGTGTGGGAGAACGCGGTGTCGGAGCGCCTGCGCAGCCCGGCGTTCTCGCGCCCCGTGCTGCCGGGCCTGCGCTGGGTCCGCCAGGGCGTTGCGCGCCGCCATGCGCAGCGCATCGAGAAGGCCTACGACGTGCGCGGCGGCGGGCTGAACGCGGCGGCGCGATCGCTGTCGGGCGGCAACATGCAGAAGCTGATCCTCGGCCGGGCGCTGATGGCGCCGGACACCGATGCCAAGGCACCGCGGCTGATCGTCGCGCACCAGCCCACCTGGGGGCTGGACATCGGCGCCGTGGCCTACGTGCAGCAGCAGCTCGTGGCCGCCCGCGACGCGGGCGCGGCCGTGCTGGTGATCTCCGACGACCTGGACGAGGTGCTGGCCCTGGGCGACCGCGTGGCGGTGATGCACGGCGGCCGGTTGACCGAGGCCCGTGCCGCCCAGGCCTGGACGCGCGAGAGCATCGGCCTGGCGATGGCGGGCACGCATGCGGCCGGCAAGGAAGCGCCATGAGGCTCGAACGCCGCCCCCGCACCTCGCGTGCCGCGCTGGTCATCGCCCCGGTGGGCGCCGTGCTGTTCACCCTGGCCGTCAGCGCGCTGCTCGTGCTGTGGGCCGGTGCGCCGGTGGGCCGGACCTACGCGCTGCTGCTCTCGGGCGGCTTCGGCTCGGTGTTCGCCTGGAGCGAGACGCTCACGCGCGCCATCCCGCTGATCCTCACCGGCCTGTCGGCCACGGTGGCCTTCAAGGCGCGCCTGTTCAACATCGGCGCCGAGGGGCAGCTGTACGCCGGTGCGCTGGCCGCCATCGCGGTGGGCGGCATGCACGGCGGCACGGGCGTCGAGTGGCCGGTGTGGCTGCTCTTCCCGCTGATGATGCTGGCCGCGGCGCTGGCCGGGGCCCTGCTGCTGCTGGGCCCGGCGCTGATGAAGAACAAGCTCGGCGTGGACGAGGTCGTGACCACCCTGCTCTTCAACTTCATCGTGCTGCTGGGCGTCGGCGCGCTGCTCGACGGCCCCATGAAGGACCCGATGGCGATGGGCTGGCCGCAGAGCGTGGCGCTGCAGTCCGACCTGGAACTGTCCAAGCTGGTCGCGCAGACGCGGGTGCACACCGGCCTGCTGTGGGCGGTGTCGCTGGCCGTGATCGTGTGGGCGGTCTTCCGGCACACCGTGCTGGGCTTCGACATCCGCGCACTGGGCGCGAATCCCCGCGCCGCCGCCTTCGCGGGCGTGCCCGTCACGCGCACCGTGGTGCTCACGGCCCTGCTCTCGGGCGCGCTCGCCGGGCTGGCCGGCGCCATCGAGGTCGCGGGCCGCACCAGCTACGTCACGCTCGACATGTCGCCCGGCTACGGCTACAGCGGCATCGTGATCGCGATGCTGGCCGGCCTGCACCCGCTGGGCGTGCTGGCCGCGGCGATCTTCGTCGCCGGCGTGCTGGTCGGCGCCGACACCATGAGCCGCGCCGTGGGCGTGCCCACCTACATCGCCGACGTGATCGTCGCCACCTCGCTCATCGCGGTGCTGGTGGCGACGCTGTTGACGCAGTACAGGGTGCGGTGGAAATGAAATGACCGAGCTGCTCGACATCCTCGCCAACCCCGCCTTCTGGGTGGCGCTGCTGCGCATCGCGACGCCGCTCATCCTGGGCACGCTGGGCGTGCTGCTGTGCGAGCGCGCGGGCGTGCTCAACCTGGGCATCGAGGGGATCATGGTGGCCGGGGCCTTCGCCGGATGGCTCGCGGTGTACGCCGGCGCGCCGCTGTGGGTGGGCGTGGGCGTGGCGGCGCTGGCCGGCGCGCTGTTCGGGCTGCTGCACGCGTTCCTCACCGTCGGGCTGGCGCTGTCGCAGCATGTCTCCGGGCTGGGCATCACGCTGCTGGCCACGGCGCTGAGCTACTACGGGTACCGCGTGAGCTTCCCGAAGGTGAACACGCCGCCGACCATCGCACCCTTCTCGCCGATGGACTGGCTGCCGGTGCCGATCCTGTCGCAGCAGACGCCGATGACGCTCCTGGCCCTGGCGCTGGTGCCGCTGATCGGATGGTTCCTCTACCGCACGCCGGCCGGCCTGGCCGTGCGCATGGTCGGCGAGAACCCGCAGGCGGCCGAGGGCCAGGGTGTGTCGGTGGCGGCCACGCGCACGGCGGCCATCGTCGCCGGCTCGGCACTGATGGGCGTGGCCGGGAGCTTCCTCACGCTGTCGGCCTTCAACGCCTTCTTCTTCAACATGGTCAACGGGCGCGGCTGGATCTGCGTGGCGCTGGTCGTGTTCGCGTCGTGGCGGCCCGGCAAGGCGCTGCTGGGCGCCCTGCTCTTCGCCTTCTTCGACGCGCTGCAGCTGCGGCTGCAGCAGTCGGGCGACGCCGTGCTGCCCTACCAGGTCTACCTGATGCTGCCCTACCTGCTGTCGATCCTGGCGCTGGTGCTGGTGGCGCGCAAGGCGGCCTATCCGCAGGCGCTGATGAAGCCCTACCGCAAGGGCGAACGCTGACGCCCCCGCCCACGACCCTCTCACCCTGCATCGACCATGCTCGACCTCCTGATCACCCACGCCAGCCTGCCCGATGGCCGCACCGACATGTCGGTGGCGGTGCAGGACGGGCGCATCGTCGAAGTCACCGAGGCGCTCGCCGCCCCCGCCGCCCGCACCGTCGACGCGGGGGGGCAACTGCTGGCGCCTCACTTCTGCGACCCGCACTTCCACATGGACGCCACGCTGAGCTACGGCCTGCCCCGCGTCAACGAGAGCGGCACCCTGCTCGAGGGCATCGCGCTGTGGGGCGAGCTCAAGCCGCTGCTGACGGCCGACGCGCTGATCGAACGCGCCCTGGCGTACTGCGACTGGGCGGTGGCCAAGGGCCTGCTGGCCATCCGCACCCATGTGGACACCAGCGACCCCAGCCTGCTGGCCGTGGATGCGCTGCTGGAGGTCAGGCGCCGCGTCGCGCCCTACCTCGACCTGCAGCTGGTCGCCTTCCCGCAGGACGGCGTGCTGCGCACGAAGGGTGGCATCGACAGCCTCCTGCGCGCGCTCGACATGGGCGTCGACATCGTCGGCGGCATTCCGCACTTCGAGCGCACCATGGCCGACGGCGCGGCGAGCGTGAAGCTGCTGTGCGAGGTCGCCGCCGAGCGCGGCACGCTGGTCGACATGCACTGCGACGAGTCGGACGACCCGCTCTCGCGCCACATCGAGACCCTGGCCTTCGAGACGCAGCGCCTGGGCCTGCAGGGCCGCGTGACCGGCTCGCACTGCACCTCCATGCACAGCATGGACAACTACTACGTGAGCAAGCTGCTGCCGCTCATCGCCGAGAGCGGCGTGAGCGTCATCGCCAACCCGCTCATCAACATCACCCTGCAGGGCCGGCACGACAGCTACCCCAAGCGCCGCGGCATGACCCGCGTGCCCGAGCTGATGAACCAGGGCGTGAACGTCGCCTTCGGCCACGACTGCGTGATGGACCCGTGGTACGGCATGGGCTCGGGCGACATGCTCGAGGTGGCGCACATGGGCCTGCACGTGGCGCAGATGACCAGCCAGGCCGGCATCCGCCGCTGCTTCGAGGCCGTGACCACGAACGCCGCCAGGCTCATGCACCTGCCGCGCTACGGCATCGAGGCCGGCGCCGACGCCAGCTTCGTGCTGCTGCAGGCGCGCGACCCGGTGGAGGCCATCCGCCTGCGCGCCACGCGCCTGATGGTGTTCCGCCGCGGCCAATTGCTGGCCGAGACGCCGCCCACCACCGCGGCGCTGCACCTGAGCGGCCGGCCGCCGGCAACCTCCTGGATGCAGGCCTAGCCCTGCAGGCCTGCGCACTGGCGTCGCCGTCCGACGGCGGCGACGCTCCCACGGGCGGGAGAATCGGCCGCATGCACCTGCGCCTCGCCCTGCTTGCCCCGCTCCTGGCCCTTGCGGGCTGCGCCACGACGCCGCCCGATGCCGTGCTCGGACAGGCGCCCACCTACCTCGCGGACGGCCCGACCCTGGACGTGCCCAACGGCGCCGCGCTGCAGCACCGCATCTGGACGCCCGCACTGGACGAGAGCTTCGTGCCGCAAGGCCTCACCAGCGCGGGCGACGTCCTCTATGTCAGCAGCTACAGACCGACGCCGGACCTCAAGGCGAACACCGGCCCGTGCCGCGTGTTCCGCATCGACGTCGCGTCGGGCCGCGTGACCGGCGGCTTCGACGTGCCGCCCGGCACCTGCACCCACTCGGGCGGCCTGGCCTACGTCGGCCAGGACCGGCTGCTGCTGGCCGACACGCGGCAGCTGTTCCTCATCGACCTGCCGCGGGCATTGGCGGCCGGCACCTCGCAAGGCGCCGCGCGCACCCTGAAGATCGCGGGCGAGCTGCGCGGCAGCTACGCCACCTTCGATGGCCGCGACGCCTGGATCGGCACCTGGACCAAGGAGCAGGCGAAGGCCCGCATGTTCCGGCTCGACCTGCGCCTGTTCGAGACGCACGACGGCCAGACCATCGCCGAAGACCGCGCGCAGGAATCCATTGCGGTCCCGCTGGAGGCGCAGGGCGCCGCCTTCGACCGCGACGGCACGCTGTGGGTGTCGGCCAGCAACAGCCGCTGGGGCAAGCTCTACCATCTCGGCCGACGCGGCGAGGTGCTGGCCGAATACCCGATGGTCGCCGGCCTCGAGGACCTCACGGTCGATGCGCAGGGGCGGCTGTGGGGCCTGTCGGAATCGGGCACCCGCAAGTACCTGCACTGGGCCACGCGCTTTCCCTACATCTTCCGCATCGACACGGCCCGGCTGCGCTGACCGGCGCTGCGGCCCTCACCCTTCGAGGCGGTCGGCCAGCGCGGTCAGCGCCTCGCCCACCGGCTGCGCGAGTTTCAGGCGCAGCAACGCATCGGCCCGCGTGCGGCCCAGGTTGACCGCAGCGACCGGCTGGCCCGCGGTCGCCGCGGCCTGCACGAAGCGAAAGCCCGAATAGACCATCAGCGAGGAGCCGGCCACCAGCACCGCGTCGGCGGCCGCCTGCGCCTCGCGCGCGGCGCCCACGCGCTCGGGCGGCACGCTCTCGCCGAAGAACACCACGTCGGGCTTGAGCAGCCCGCCGCACAGCGGGCAGGACGGCACCTGGAAACCCGAGAAGTCGCGGTGCTCCAGGTCGGCGTCGCCGTCGGGCGCGGCGGCGGCTTCCAGCGTCGCCCAGTCCGGGTTGAGCGACCGCAACTGCGCCTGCAACGCAGCGCGCGGCAGGCGGTGCCCGCAGGCCATGCAGCGCACGGTGTCGATGCGCCCGTGCAGGTCGATCACGCGCCGGCTGCCCGCGATCTGATGCAGGCCGTCGACGTTCTGCGTCAGCAGCAGGCCGATGCGGCCCTGCGCCTCCAGCCGCGCGAGTGCGGCGTGGGCCGGGCCCGGCCGCGCCTGGCCGATGGTGCGCCAGCCGACCAGGCTGCGCGCCCAGTAGCGGCGGCGCGTCGCCTCCTCGCCCATGAAGGCCTGGTAGGTCACGGGCGACGGGCGCTTCCAGTCGCCGTTGGCGTCGCGGTAGTCGGGAATGCCGGATTCGGTGCTGCAGCCGGCACCGGTGATCACGAAAAGTCGGGGGTGTTGGCGAACGAAATCTTCCAGCGCGTCGAGGGTGCTCATGCGTCCAGCATAGAACGTGCAGGCGTTCCCCATGGCGCGCCCGGGCCCCGCCCTCCCGAACGGCCGAGACGCACAAAGCGGCGCAAAACGGAAC
>JAVHYA010000010.1 GCA_031119395.1 Pseudomonadota bacterium | reverse complement strand
CTTTCTTTTGGCGAAGCAAAAGAAAGTAGGTGCGCCGCCGGGCGCACATCCCGGCTCCTGCCCACAAACAACCAGCAAGGCACAAAAAAACGCCCGAACCCCCTCACCCTCTCCCAAAGAGAGAAGGAGCGATACCCGCGCAAGAAGCAACGACCCAGCCTCATGCCAATGATGTGTCGTACACCGCCACGGGCCGCTCGCCCGCCAGCCCCTGCAGCAGATTCGTCACCGCCAGCTCCGCCATGGCATGGCGCGTCTCGTGCGTGGCCGAGCCGATGTGCGGCAGCGGCGTGACGCGCGGATGCGTGCGCAGCGCCGAATCCATTGGCAGCGGCTCCTTGGCAAACACGTCCAGGCCCGCAGCGCGCAGCCGCCCGCTGTCGAGCGCGGCCAGCAGCGCCGCTTCGTCGACGGTCGCGCCACGCCCACCGTTGATGAACACGGCGCCGGGCTTCATCTGGCCGAACAGCGCGGCGTTCACCATGCCGCGCGTGCTGTCCGACAGCGGCAGCATCGCGACGACGAAGTCCGACTGCGCGAGCAGCTCGGGCAGCGGCGTGTGGCGGGCCCTGCCCTGCAGCTCGGGCGCCTGCGCCTGCAGGTCGACGGGGCGCCGTGCGTGGTACAGCACCGGCATGCCGAAGCCCAGCGCCGCGCGCCGTGCGATCGCCTGGCCGATGCGCCCGAAGCCCAGCAGCCCCAGCGTCTTGCCGTGCACGTCGAAGCCGAAGTGCGCCTCGCCGATGTTCTTCGTCCAGCGGCCTTCGCGCACCAGGTTCGACAGCTCGACCACGCGGCGGCTCGTGGCCATCAGCAGCGCGAAGACGGTGTCGGCCACCGTCTCGTCGAGCACGCCCGGCGTGTGGGCCAGCACGATGCCGCGGCGATGCAGCTCGGCCAGCGCGTAGTTGTCGACACCGACCGACACGCTGGAGATCACTTCCAGCTTCGGCGCCCGGTCGAGCACGGCCGCGTCGATGGGAAAGCTCGAACCGATGAGGCCCTGCGCCTCGGGCAGCGCCGCATCGAAGGCGGCACGGTCCTTCTTCGGATCGGCCATGGTGACCGTGTGCACGGCCTGCAGACGCGCCAGCTGGTCGGGCGGCAGTTCACGGAAGACGAGGACGTTCTTGCGGCTCATGGCAGGCTCAACAGCAGATGATCACGTTTGTTACGACTTTGGCTCCAAGGCCCAGCAGGCGGGCGCCACAGGCCGATTGCACATCGGATTCTCCGCCTTCTGCCGACCGTTCCATCCGTTCGGGCCGCGCTTGTCGGAGCCCTGCGCGGCGCCTCGACCCTTCGACAAACTCAGGACAGGCCAGGCTCGGCATGAACGGTGAAGGGGCGACCGGATTCACAGGCCCGCGGCTTCGAGCTCCGCCCGCGTGGGAAGGCCTTCCGTGTCCCCCAGCACCTGCACCGCACGGGCGCCGATCCAGGCGCCGCGGCGCACCGCCTCGGGCACCGGGCGGCCTTCGAGCAAGGCGCTCACCACGCCGGCCGCGAAGCCATCGCCCGCGCCCACGGTGTCGATCACTTCCTTCACCGGGAAGCCCTCGACGCGGCCGGTGCCCGCCGCATCGCTGTCGTAATAGGCGCCGGCCGGGCCGAGCTTGACGACCACCAGCTTCGCGCCGCGCTCGCGGTAGAAGCGCGCCACCCCCTCGGGCGTGGTCTCGCCGGTGAGGAAGGTGCCCTCCTCCATGCCCGGCAGCACCCAGTCGGCCCGCGCCGCCAGGTCGTTGATGCAGGCGCGCATGCGCTCGGGCGAAGCCCACAGCGTCGGCCGCAGGTTGGGGTCGAAGGAAATGGTGCGGCCCGCGGCGCGCGCGATCTCCAGGGTGCGGATCGCCGTCGGCAGGGTGGTGTCGGACACGGCGGCGAACACGCCCGTGGCATGCAGGTGGCGCGCCGAGCGCAGCCAGGGCACGTCGATGTCCTCGGGCCGCATGTGGCTCGCGGCGGAACCCTGGCGGTGGTATTCCACCGGCGGGTCGCTGCCGTCCGTGACCCGGCCCTTGAACTGGAAGCCGGTCTTCTGCGATGGGTCGCAGATCACGTGCGAGCAGTCGATGCCCTCGCCCTGCATGGCGGCCAGCAGGGCACGGCCCATCGAATCGGTGCCCAGGCGGCTGGCCCAGCCCACCTGCAGGCCCAGGCGCGCGAGGCCGATGGCGACGTTGGTCTCGGCGCCCGCGGTGCGCTTGTGGAACATCGTCGCGTGCTCGATCGGGCCGGGCTCGGCCGCGACCAGCAGGAGCATCGCCTCGCCGAAGGTGGCGACATCGAAGGCGGTCGGCTCGGTCACTGCAGGCCCCGTGCGTGGCGGATGGCGTGGAGTTGCGCGCGGGTGACGGCCACGAGGTCGTCACCCACCAGCGGGTATTCGATCGCATGCGGCACGTCGGCCGGCAGCGCGCGCAGCACGGCGCGCCAGGGCGCCGCCGATTCGGCCAGCGGCACCGCCACCCACTTGTCGGGCCGTCGCTGCACGCCCTTGCAATGCACGTAGCGCACCTGCGGCGCGAAGGCGCGTGCGGCCTCCAGCGGGCATTCGCCGAGCCAGTGCCAGTTGCCCATGTCGAAGGTCATGCCCAGGTCGAGGCCCGCGTCGCGCTGCGCCGCGAAGAAGCGCTGCAGCGCGCCGACGGTGCCGGCGCTGTCGGTCTGGTCGTTCTCGACGACGAGTTCGACGGCCGTGCCGGCAAGGCGCTCGCGCAGCGCATCCAGGCCGGCGCGCGAGCGCGCGCTGTCGAAGCCGCCGATGGCCATCTTCAGGCGCGGCGCCTGCAACAGCGCTGCACGCCGCAGGCCTTCGGCGACGGCGTCGGTGTCGAGCGAGCCGTCGGCCCGGAACAGGCCGTCCGGGCTGGAGTACACGGCCGCGCGGCCGCGCAGTTCGGCCAGCTCGGCCGCGGGGTCGCGCAGCATCTCGCCGCGCACCTCGACGCCGTCGGCGCCCGCCTCGGCGGCCAGGTCGGTGCACCAGCGCTGGCCGTGGCGGCCCACCTCGGCCGCGCCGAAGGAGGACAAGGAAATTAGGAGCGGGAACATGGCCACCAGCTCAATGCCCGGACGTGAGGATCTGCCCCAGGAACTGGCGCGTCTTCTCGTGCTGCGGGTTCCCGAAGAACTCGGCCGGCGGCGCCTGTTCGAGGATCTTGCCGTCGGCCATGAAGATCACGCGGTCGGCCACGCTGCGGGCGAAGCCCATCTCGTGCGTCACGCACAGCATGGTCATGCCGTCTTCCGCCAGGCCGATCATGGTGTCGAGCACTTCCTTGACCATCTCGGGGTCGAGCGCCGAGGTCGGCTCGTCGAACAGCATGATCTTGGGCGCCATGCACAGGGCACGCGCGATGGCCACGCGCTGCTGCTGCCCGCCCGACAGCTGGCTGGGGTACTTCCCGGCCTGCTCGGGAATGCGCACGCGGGTGAGGTACTTCATCGCCACCTCCTCCGCCTGTGCCTTGCTCATGCCGCGCGAGCGCATCGGCGCCAGCGTGCAGTTCTGCAGGATCGTGAGGTGCGGAAACAGGTTGAACTGCTGGAACACCATGCCCACCTCGGCGCGCACCGCATCCACGTTCCTGCCGCCCGCCGTGAGCTCGATGCCGTCGACCACGATCGTGCCCTTCTGCACCGTCTCCAACCGGTTGATGCAGCGGATCAGCGTGGACTTGCCCGAGCCCGAGGGCCCGCAGATCACGATGCGTTCGCCGGTGCGCACCGACAGGTCGATGCCGGTGAGCACCTGGAATTCACCGTACCACTTGTTCACGCCTTCGAGGCGGATGATGGGGTCGCTCATGATGTCGTGGAGTGCTGGATGAATGCGGGCTTCCGGACGCGAAGGGCGCGAAGATCACGCGAAGGTCGCGAAAGAACAGCCGAAAGACTTTGGATTTCTCTTTCGCGTACGTCGCGAAACCTTCGCGCCCTTCGCGTCGAAGGCTGTCCGCCTCCGATTTACTGGAACTTCGGGAAATCGCTCTTGAGCCACTTCTGGTAGAGCTTGTTCAGCTCGCCGTTGGCGGTGTTCTTGGCGATGAAGTCGTTCACGTTCTTGAGCAGCTCGTCCTGGCCCGGGCGCATGGCGATGCCCATGGCCTGCTGCACGAGGGTGAACTTGTTCTCGAAGGTGTTGGCGGGCACGCGCTGGGCGATCTGTGCGGCCACGGTGACGGAGCAGCCGATGGCATCGACCTGGCCCGACATCAGCGCCTGCATGGCGGAGGCGTCGTCGTCGAAGCGGCGGATCTCGGTGCCTTCGGGCGCGGCCTTGGTCACGGCCACGTCCTGGGTCGACGCGCGGGCGACGCCCACGCGCACGCCCTTGAGGTCGGCCGCGCTCTTGATGTTGGCGCCCTTCTTGCCGTAGAGCACGATGGTCGCCGCCGCGTAGGGCTGCGAGAACTGCACCTGCTTGGCGCGCTCGGGCGTCACGGCCAGCGAGGCGACCAGCAGGTCGACCTTGTTGGTCAGCAGGAAGGGGATGCGGTTGGGGCCCGTCACGGGGACGATGTTGGCCTTCACGCCCCACTCCTTGGCCAGCAGCTTGGCCACGTCGGCGTCGTAGCCGTCGGGCTGGTTCTGCGCGTTGGTCGTGCCGTAGGGCGGGAAGTCGACCAGCATGCCGATGGTGATCTCGCCCTTCTTCTTGATGTCGGCCACGGACTGGGCCGAGGCGAGCGGTGCGAAGGCGGTGGCGCAGGCGGCCAGGGCGAGGGCCAGGGTGGCGCGGCGGGAGGTGTTCATGCGGGTCTCCTTGGATCGAGGAAAGGACAAAGAATGAAAAGGAAGCAGCGAGACGGAAAAAGGCTCAGCGCGCCAGCGCACGCGCGCGTTTGCGCTCCATGTGCGCGGCCAGCAGCGACAGCGGCCAGCAGATGACGAAGTAGATGGCAGCCACGGTGGTGAACACGGGCAGCGGCTGGAAGGTGGCGTTGTTGATGATCTGGCCCGCGCGCGTGACCTCGGTGAAGCCGATGATGGCCGCCAGCGAAGTGCCCTTGATGATCTGCACCAGGTAGCCCACGGTGGGCGGCAGCGCGATCTTGAAGGCCTGCGGCAGCACCACGTCGCGCATGCGGTCGACATACCCGAGGTTGAGCGCCTCGGCGGCCTCCCACTGTCCGCGCGGGATGGCCTCGATGCAGCCGCGCCAGATCTCGGCCAGGAAGGCCGCGCTGTTGAGCACCAGCGCCACGCCGGCCGCCACCCAGGGGTTGATGTCCAGCCCCAGCACCGGCGCGCCGAAGAAGATCAGGAACAGCTGCAGCAGCAGCGGCGTGCCCTGGAAGATCTGGATGAAGGTGCGCGACACGCCGCGCGCCACGCTGTTGTCGGATACGCGCATCAGCGCGATCGCGAGGCCAAGGATGGCGCCGCCGACGAAGGCGATGGCCGAGAGCGCCAGGGTCCACTTGGCGGCCTCGAGGATGAAGAGGAATTCGGGAAAGCCGAAGGTGCGCATGGGTCTTCTCCTTCGGTGCTCACCGGCGGTCCGGGTAGTTCAGCAGGCGCTGGTAGATCAGCTTGAACAGCCCCGAGAAGGCGAGCGCCAGCGCCAGGTAGATGCCCGCCACGACGATGTAGATCTCGAAGCTGCGAAACGTCTGCGACTGCAGGTTGGCGGCCACCGAGGTCAGGTCGTCGGCCGAGATGACCGACACCACGGCCGAGCTCAGCATCAGCAGGATGAACTGGCTGGTGAGCGCCGGATAGATGGCCTTGAGCGCCGGCTTGATGATGACGAAGCGGAAGATCTCGTGGCCCTTGAGGTTGAGCGCGCGGCCCGCCTCGATCTGGCCCTTGGGGATGGACTCGATGCCGGCGCGGATGATCTCGGTGGCGTAGGCGCCCAGGTTCACCACCATGGCCGTGAGCGCGGCCGTGTACGGCGACCAGCGCAGGCCGATGGCCGGCAGCGCGAAGAAAAAGAAGAACAGCTGCACCAGGAAGGGCGTGTTGCGGATCACCTCGATGTACGCGTTCACGATGAAGCGCAGCCAGGCCGGCCCCGAGGTCTTGCCCCAGGCGCACAGCACCGCGACCGCGAGCCCGATGAGGGTGGCGGTGAGCGACAGCTGGATGGTGATCCACGTGCCCTTGAGCAGCAGTGGCCAGGCCGCGAACACGGCGTCGAACTGGAACTGGTAGTTCACTGAAGCAAGCGCCATGCGGCGCGTTTGTCTCCGATGGCGCGATTCTATGAAACCGGTTTCATGACCGTCGATCAGGGTTTTACCTAGGGTCTGGGGGATCGTTCCCGCACGGCGTGCACGCGGCGCGGTGCCGGCGGGCGGACGCGCCGACGTGGCTTGGTTGCAGCGGCAGCCGCCCTGGGGAGCCAGGGCGCGGCGGAATCAGGAGGCCTGGGCCGGAGGCTGGCGCCGATCGAACGGCGGGCGGTCCAGCAGGCAGTCGATGAAGGCACCGAGGAGGGCCGGCCGATGCTGCCTGTTCGGGTAGTAGAGGAACAGCCCGGGGCGCGAGATCGACCAGTCCGCGAGGACCTGGACCAGCCGCCCCTGCGCCAGGAGTTCGCCGACGCCGTCTCGCTCGAAGTGATAGGCAATGCCGAGCCCGTTCAGCGCAGCGGCAATGCCGATGTCGGCGTGGTTGGTGACGACGGGGCCGTCCACCGCCACTTCGAGTCGTCGACCCCTTTTCTCGAACTCCCAGCGATAGTGCCGGCCGTCCATCTGGAGCCGCCAGTTGATGCATGCATGCGCGTGCAGGTCGGCAGGCGACCGGGGGGTGCCTCGGCGCGCAAGATAGTCCGGGGACGCCACGGCCACCATGTTCAGGTCGGGCGTGAGGCGAACGGCGACCATGTCCTTCTCGAGCCGTCCACCCACGCGGATGCCCGCGTCGAAGCGGCCCACGACGATGTCGGCCAAGGCGTCGTCGACCACGATGTCGAGAACCACATCGGGGTGCACCTCATGGAAGCGTGCAAGCCGGGGCGCCACGATGGTTCGTGCCGCGATCCCCAGTGTGTTGATGCGCAGCGTGCCGCTCATCTGTCCCGTCGCCTCGCTGGCTTCGGCGACTGCAACGGCCATCTCCCGAAACAGCGGAGCGATGCGCCTGTAGAGCAGCTCGCCGCTGGCCGACGGCGCGACGCTGCGGGTCGTGCGATTCAGAAGCCGTGCACCGATGCGGCCTTCGAGCTGCCGGATGGTCTGGCTGAGCGCCGAAGGCGACAGGCCCAGGTGCTCTGCCGCTCGGGCAAAGCTCTGGCGCTCCACGACGGCCACGAAGGCCTTCAGCTCGGCGAAGTCGGATCCGCGCATTATGTATTTTTATCTACATAGTTCATCCAGATCCTAGTGTATTCACTGAATTCACTGCGGCGCGCATCCTCGGGCCTTCATCGACCACAGGAGCGACGACATGACCCCCTTGACCCTTCCCGAACCCATTGCCGCGTACTTCGCGGCGGAACACCACCCCGAAGCGCTGGCGCGCTGCTTCACGGCGCAGGCCGTGATGAAGGACGACGGCCATACGTACACGGGCGTCGACGCCATCAAGGCCTTCATGGCCGAGGCATCGGCCAAGTACGGCGCGACGAGCGTGCCGTTCTCCGTCGAGCGGCAGGACGGCTTCCAACTCGTCCGCGCCAACGTCACCGGCAACTTCCCCGGCAGCCCGATCGTCCTGTCCTACCGCTTTCGCCTCGAACGCGGCCTGATCGCATCGCTGGAGATCACGGCATGAGCTTCGACCTTCGTCTGAATGGCCTGCGGGCCGTGGTGACCGGCGGCACGCTGGGCCTGGGCGCCGCAGTCGTGAGAACCCTGGCCGAGGCCGGTGCGCGGGTGGCGACTTCCGCGCGCACCGTGCCGGCGCAGCCGGTGGAGGGCGTCACCTACGTCGCCGCCGACCTGTCGACCGCGCAAGGCACGACCCACTTCGCGCAGAGCATCCTGCAGGCGTGGGGCGGCGCCGACATCCTGATCAACGTGCTCGGCGGCTCGAAGACGCCCGGCGGTGGCTTCGCGGCGATCAGCGACGAGCACTGGTTCGCCGAGCTGAACCTGAACCTGATGCCTGCCGTGCGCCTGGACCGTGCGCTGCTGCCGGCGATGCTGGCTCAAGGCTCGGGGGTCATCATCCACGTCAGCTCGATCCAGCGCGTGCTGCCCCTGCACGACTCGACGACCGCCTACGCCGCGGCCAAGGGCGCCCTCACCACGTACAGCAAGTCGCTGGCACGCGAGGTGACGCCCCAAGGCGTTCGCGTGCTCAGCGTGGCGCCGGGCTGGATCGAGACCGAGGCGTCCGTCGCATTCGCGCAGCAGCGGGCCGAAGAGGCCGGCACCGACTACGAGGGCGGCAAGAAGATCATCATGGATTGGCTGGGAGGCATTCCCGTGGGCCGGCCCGCCCAACCGCAGGAGGTCGCCGATCTGATCGCCTTCCTGGCGTCCCCGCGATCCGCGTCCATCGCAGGGTCCGAGTACCGGATCGACGGCGGCACCGTTCCCACGCTGTAGCCACCCGCCCCCGCTGCGTGACGGCAAGCCCTTCCCCGGGCTTGCCGCCGGTCCCGGCACCACCCGGCACCCGCCGCGACCCAGGCAGGGCTTCCAGGGCGCGGCCGCCGTCCTACACTGCCGCCCAACGTCACACATCCATTCCAGCACCACGGCCATGGAAGACCTGCGCATCGCCCCCGATCCCGCGGCGGCAAGCCACGCCCCTCCCAGCGTCCGCCACCTGCGCCAGGCCTTGCTCTGGCCGGTTCGCCTGATGCGGCCCGAGGGCGAAGCGGCCGACGCGCGACTCACGCCCTGGCAGCGGCTGCGCGACATGGGCGGCGGTTCGCCGTGGCGGGAGGTGGTCGACGAATACACCGGCGACGCCAGCCGCTTCCACGAGCGCCACTACAACGAGTTCGTGAGCTTCCTGCCCTACGTGCAGCGCTTCCTCTACGGCGAGGGGCGTTCGGCGGGCCGGGCCGACCACGATGGCGATTCGCCCATGCGCGTCTTCCGCCGCCACGACATCGCGGCACTGCGCGTGGTCGCCCGCGCGGGCGATGCACCCCTCACGCTGCAGGTCGTGCACATCGACCTGTACTTCTTCTACGACATCGACGTGGTGATCCTCAACGTCGAGGTCGGCATCGACGAGCTGAGCCTGCCGCAGGCGCAGGAACAGCTCTACCGCTTCGGCCGCGCCTACCCGGCCGGCTGGGCGCCCGACGGCTCGGCGCTGCACTGCATGCACAGCGTCGAGTGGCTCGATGCGCAGGGCCAGGTGCTCGCGCGCTCGGATGCCCAGCAGCGCGAGGCCTTCCTCTCGCACGTGGCCGAGCACCGCGCGCCCCGGGTGGCCAGCCACTGGGCCCATGTGATGCAGCCGCTGGTGGCCGACCATTCGGGCGAGCCCGGCGCGCTGCGCTACCGGCAGATCGAGTACTACCGCATGCCCGTCATGGCCTACCTGGCCGTGGACGACCCACGCCGGCTCGGGCGTGCGGACTTCGTGCGCCTGGGCCTGGTGACGGGCGCCGGCGAGGGCGAAGGCGCCCTGCCCTATGCCGAGCAGCACGTGAGCGACTTCGAGGCGCGCTACTGCTACGACCGCTTCTGGTCCGAGGGGGGCGCCGCGCCGCACACGCGCTACCTGTGCAACGGGCATGCGCTCATCGTCGTGGGCGACGCGCAATCCGATTTCTTCTGCTGCCGCGACCGCGGCGTGCTGGCGCAGTTCCGGCACCAGCACTTCATGCTGTTCCTGATCGCGCACTTCCAGAAGGCCTCGCTGCTGATGTTCTCGGCACAGCTGGTGGAAGCGCTGCAGCGCCTGCACATCCACGACGTGCAGAGCGTCAAGCGCTTCAAGCGTGCCATCCGCGCGAGCTTCGAGCGCTTCCTGCGCTTCACGCATCGCTACTGGTTCCACGAGATCTCGGAGCAGGCCCACGTGCGTGCGCTCTCGCACCTGTGCGCGCGCCACCTGGGCACCGATGCGCTCTACGACGAGGTGAAGGAACGCATCGCCGACATGAACGGCTACCTCGATGCGGACAGCCTGCGCCGCCAGGCCAACACGGTGGTGCGCCTGACGGTGGTCACGCTCTTCGGCCTGATCGGCACCATCACCACCGGCTTCCTGGGCATGAACCTGCTGGCCGAGGCCGATGCGCCGCTGTGGCGCAAGATGGTGTGGTTCGCGGTGGTGGGCCTCTTCACGAGCTGGCTCACCTTCTACACGCTGATCAAGTCGCAGCGGCTGTCGGACTTCATCGACGCCCTGTCCGACAAGCGCCTGACCTGGCGCGGCAAGTTCGCCGCCCTGGCCAGGGTGTGGCGGGCCGGCGCGGATTGAGGCTGGGCGCCTCGGTCCGCCGCCGCGCCGGCATGGGTTGCCGGGGCCGGCTCGCTCAGTTCACCGCATAGCCGGTCGCGCGCGGCAGCCACACCTCCAGCGTGCCGGGCGTGGCCTTCAGGCGCGCAGGCAGGGGCCGCAGGGCCCAGGTCCCCGCGGAGGCACCGCGCGCCGCCAGCAGGCGGGCACATGGCTGCGATGCGGCATCGTGGAACACGATCGTCGGCTGTGCATAGCCCGCCGGCGGCGCACGGCCGGCATGGCGCGAAGAGGCCAGCACGTCCTCGATGGGCGGCACCGTCGCGCCCAGCGCGCGCCAGGGGTCGCGCAGGGCACGCGCGGCCTCGCGCTGCTCTGGCCCGTAGGCCTGGATGTACACCAGCTTGCCGCGGCAGGCGTCGGAAGACACCAGCACCGCGGGAGAGGGCGTGGCCGGCGCTGCGGACGCGGGCGACTCGGCAGAAGGCCGTGCCGGCGTGCCTTCGACGGCCGGTGCCGGGTACGGCTGGCCGGGCGGCGCCGCAGCGACAGCCGAGGGCGATGCGCCGGCCGCCGCATCGCCCGTGGTCGGCGGCTCGGCCACCACCTCCACATCGCGAAAGCGCACCTCGAAGGGCGCGCGCAGCCGGCCCCAGATGGCGGCCACCATCGAACTCGCGCCCGAGGCGAAGCCGCTGCAGTTGGCCTGCGGCGGCGTGAGGCCGCTGTAGTCGCGCGCCCAGTAGCGCGGCGCGCACGCCGGCGCCCGCTCGGCCTGCAGGCAATCGATGCCGTTGCCCGGATCGAGCAGGCGGGCACAGGCCGGGCTGCTGCTCACCCGCGCCGGCGCCGCGTCGCCTGCTGCACGCGCGGCGTTGTCCAGCTCCTGCTGGCAGGCCGCCTTGGCGTCGTCGACGATGCGCACCGACAGGCGGAAATTGGCCATGAAGTTCTCGCCGCCCTCGCGACACAGCAGGTCGCCGGTGCGAAGCAGTTCGGCCGCCAGCGAAGCCGGCGCCTCGCCCGGCGGTGCATTCACGCGCAGGCGCGCCCAGCGCTCCGTGAGGTCCTTGAAGGCCAGGCTCTCGGCACGCAGCTTCTCCGCGTTCTGCGTGCGCCAGGTGTCGATGCCCTGCCAGGCCGCCACACCCAGTGTGGCCGCGGTGCCCAGCCCGAGCGAGGCCGTGACGGCCCCGGCCCGGAGCACGCGCGACTGCAGCCGGCTGACCGCGATCGCGGCGCTGGCCGCGCTGGCGCCCGCCGCCGGGGCGCCTGCAGCGGGCGGCGCGGCCACGGCCCGCGCCGCCTGGCCGTCGTCGAACTCGAACAGGCCGTGGATGTCGCCGGCCACGCGCGCGAGCATGTCGCCTTCCAGCCGGTGGCCGATCTCGGCACCCAGGCGGAAGTAGCTCTCCCACTGCGCCTCGTCGAAGAACTGGTCGGTGGTCGGCTGCTGCGGGAAGAGCGGGTGCGCGGCCTTGAAGTTCACCAGGTCGACGGGCAACTCGGCCGACATGTTGGGCTTGACCAGCACGATGCGCCCGGTGCGCCCGCTGGCGTAGCTCACCTCCGCCAGCGCCAGGCAGGCCTGGCTGGCCTGCGAGGCCAGGTCGCCGAGCGAGCCGAACACGCCGTCGATGCCCTGCCCTGCGCCGGCACACGGCTTGAGGAAGTCGATGTCGGCATGCAGGTCGATGCGGGCGCGGCGGATCAGGTTCTCGATGTCGCAGAAGCGGTAGTCGGGATCGGCACCGCAGTCGGCGATGACGATGAGCTCGCACTCCTGCTGCAGCAGCGCGTAGGCGCCGGTGTTCTCGAAATGCCCGCCGTCGCTGAGGTACCAGTCCGGCGAGCTGCTGCCCGGGAAGGCGCCGAAGCATTCGAGCAGCATGAAGTGCGTCTTGCGCACCAGGCCGCCGACGCGCCGCCCGGCGCCGCGCTGCGCGATGCCGGCCTCGCGGCTGTTCCACCAGTAGCCCAGCCTGAGGCCGGCGAAGACCGACAGCGCCGCCAGGCCCCTGCGGCTGAGCCGCCCCAGGCCGGGCGACACGGCGGCGCCCGAGATGGCGGCCCAGGCGCCCAGCGTCATCGCGCCGTCGCCGCGTGCCTGCGCCCAGGCCGTGCCGGCGGCCTGCATCCAGCCCTCGGGCGCCACGGTGAGCGGCAGGCTCTTGCGGTCGCGGTTGAACAGGCGTTGCCGCGGGTCGTGCGTCTGGTTGACGCAGACGTTGACGAGGTGCACCGGCCCGCCGCTGCGGTGCGGTGCGTACTGGCGCATCGCGATGTCGTCGCCGGGATCGACCTCGCCCACCGGGACGTCCGGCGGGTCCTGGGCCGAGAGTTCGGCCAGCGGATCCGCGCCCAGCCGCCGGGCGTTAGCCGCGCCCAGGTAGCCGCGCACGATGCGCGCCTTGTAGAACATGTGCAGCGACGAGAGGTTGAGGAAGGCGAAGTTGCGGCCCGTGAGCAAGGCGTAGGCCGCCACCACGCCGCCGAGGATCGCCAGCCACACCCAGCCGCGCGCGAAGTCCAGCCCGGCCGGCGTGAACACCGGCAGCAGCACGCCGGCGTAGAGCACGCCGATCCACCACGCCGCCAGCACGAAGGCCACGACCAGCCCGACGAGGCTGGCCAGCGCCATCGCCGCCTGGCGGCCGATGCCGGGCGCCTCCTGCTTGCCGCTGAGCAGCAGCGGCAGCACGCCGCGCAGGCCGGCAGCGCCGACGAGCAGCACGCCGCCCCAGGAGGCGCGCGTCTTCTGCGTGTGGGCCGCGAACCACCAGGCGGCCCAGTCCAGCAGGCCGAGCAACGCGAGCGCCAGGGCCAGCATCAGCAGGCTGGCCAGCCAGTCGGTGAGGCGGTTGCGCAGCGCGCTGGCCTTGGCGCCGTCGCGGTTGCAGACGGCGACGCCGGCCAGCGCGAACACCCAGCCCGCCGCGAAGGCCGCGAACAGCGGCGCCAGCCAGCGCGGCGCGCCGAAGTGCTGCTGCAGCCCGTCGCGGAACACCCAGGCCAGGGTGCCGCCGATGCCCCACATCGCGAGCTGCCTGAGCAGGAAGAACCACGAGGGCCGGTCACGCACGGACCAGTAGGCCTGCGCGAGCACGATCGACAGCACCCACGGGACGAGCAGGCCGAGCCACAGCGTGGGCAGGCGGGTGGCCTGGACCACGAGGGGGTCGACCGCCTGCGCACCGTCCAGGTCGACGGTGGCCGCCATCGCCTCCCACATCAACAGGTTGACCGTGGCGAGCAGTGCGCCGGTGAGCATGGCGGCGATCGCCAGCTCGATGTGCGTGCCCAGCAGGTTGCGCAGGTACAGGGCGGCGGCGAAGAGCGTGTCGCGCATGCCGCCGGGAATGAGGTAGCGCCCGTTGGCGCGCAGCCACCAGCCCAGGCGCACCTTGTCGACCTCGGCCAATGCGCCCTCGATGGCACGCACGTCGTCGCCGCTGGTGGCACGGGTGCACAGCCGCCCGAGCGTCGCGCCGACGTAGCCACCGCCGGAGACGGTGGACATGAGGTCGAAATGGAGCAGTTGCCGGCGCTGCGCCAGGGCCTTGAGCAGGCCCAGGCAGAAGGTCGCGCTGCGGATGCCGCCCCCGGACAGCGCCAGGCCCCAGGCCCGGTGGCCGGGGTCGGTGCCGTGCAGCGCCTGGCGGCGTTGCCTGACCATCTGCGCGATCGTGTCGTCCATGTCGGCTCGTTCGAATCGTGAAATCCTTCACGCATCCACGGCCTGTGCCCATCCGGCAAATGGCCTATGGCGGTGAGCAATTGCTACTGAATCGATAGCTGCTTGCGCCCACACCGTGGGCGCTGGAGCCACTTTTTGCCTTGAACTTCGTGCCGCTTCAGGCCCAGGCGCCGACCTCCAGCCGCACCTTGCCGGTGATGCCCGGCCGGCTGAGCGCCGCGCCCTGGGTCGACAGCGGCACGACGAACTCGAGCTTGTCGTCCTGCACGCGCTGGTAGCTGATGGGCAGCGAGGCGCGGCCGGCGGTGTCGGTCTGCCAGCCGTACTTCACGCTCCACGGCCCGCCCGCCGCGCCGTCCGGCGGCGGCGCCATCTCGACCACCAGCGTGTCGCGAAAGAGCGAGCTGCCCTCGTAGTGGCCGTCGAGCCAGAACTTCTTGTTGACCTGGTAGTCGGGCACGCGCACGCCGAGCGTCATGGCGTAGGCCAGCGTGGGCCGGTCGCGGTTGACGCGCGCGCGGTTGGCCAGGAAGACCGTCGAGAGGTAGATCGAGCGGCGCCCCGTGCTGGCCGGGTCGGTGAGCTCCTTGTGCGTGCGGCAGGCGGGCGAGTCTTCCTCGGCGATGCGCCGGCTGAGGTACCAGCGCTTGCCGCGCGGGGCCGCGAGCAGCTCGACCTGGTAGAGCGCATCGACGTCGGCGTCCTGCGCAATGTCGGGCGGCAGCGCAACCTGGTCGACGTCGAACCACAGGTCCACGCGCACGTCGCCGAACAGGAAGCGCGTGAGGTTCTGGTAGGCCTCCTCGGAGTTGACGATGCCGAAGTAGCCCGAGTGCGATCGGTAGGTGTAGGCGGTGGCCACGGGCGTGCGCTGGCCGTTCGCGTCGGTGCCGCACAGCGTGGCGTTGTCGATGCGCACCAGGCCGTCGCTGCCGTGCCCGGCGAACATGCGCGCCACGCCTTGCGCGGCCTCGTAGTCGCCGCGGTTGCTGCCGACCATGCAGAAGAAGCGGCTGGCCGGCGGCCGGATGTCGGCCGGAAGCGCGTCGACGCGCCCGTCCACCGCGGGGCTGCCGAGGAAGTCCGCCATCTTCTCGCGGTTGAAGGTGTTGATCTCGGCGACCGAGAGCCAGCCCGGCACGTTGATGCCGGCCGCATCGATGCCGTTGTGCGGCGTCGCATAGGTGAAGACCTTGTCGACGCAGTCGCGCGCCGCGTCGTCGCCCAGCGCGGGGTTCTGCAGGAAGGCGCGCACCACCAGGCCGCCCATCGAATGCGCCACCAGGTAGCAGCGGAAGTCCTCCTGGCGGTAGCCCGGGCCTTGGCGCTGCGCCACCAGGTCGCGCACGCGCAGGATGAGCCGGCTCAAGCCCTGCGCATAGAAGCGGATGTCGCGCGCCTGGCCGTCGCCCAGCAGCCCCGAGCCGCTGTCGTAGTAGCGGTAGACGACGATCGACGCGGCCGGCATGCCGTCGGCATCGGCGCCGTCGTCGCCGGGCGGCGGCTTCCAGTCCTCGTCGAGGATGTCCAGGCCGTTCTGGTAGCAGTTCTGGTAGCCGAAGTCGGAGATCAGCCGCACCACGGGCGACTCGAACACGAACTTCTGCGCCGCGGCCTTCTTGTCGACCGTGGCGCGGTACACGGTCGAGCCGGCGTTGAAGCCGCAGAAGGGGTCGGCCGCGGTCTCGTCGCGCTCCGAGCTCGTCATCGCGTAGCCGCGGACGTAGATGATGGGATGGCGGTTGTCGGGCATCGGGCTCTCCAGGCATCGGCCGGCGGGCACTATGGCGCCGCGTGCCGCGCCTGCCCATTGGCCGCATGGCCTAGCCGCAGCGGGGGAGATGCGCCTCCCGCAACAATGCGAAACACGCCGATACCGTGTCGAAATGACGCGCTCCGCCGGCAGCGACGATGCTCGGCCGTCGCCATCGCACCCCGCCGGCGCTACCGTTCGACTTCATGACCGCTGCTCCCACGCCCCCTGCCCCGACCCCGGGCCGCACCCCCTTTCGCCGCCTGCGCAACGGCTGGATGCTGGCCGCCGCCTGCGCCGCCAGCGGCTGCGCGACGGGGCAGCCGGACGACCTGGCCACGCGCTACGAGCAGTCGCCGCAGTACTCGGTGGAAGACCGGCGCTTCCACAACCCGCCGAATCCCGACGCCAAGCCCACGCAGAGCGCGTGGCGCATCTGGTCGCGCTTCTTCTTCAGCACCAAGACCGGCACGGTGCCGGTGGACGCGATCCCCGTGCAGGCCGTGACGCGCGCCCAGCTCGACGCCCTGCCGGGCGACGCGAACCACGTGATCCGCCTGGGCCACTCCTCGCACCTGCTCAAGCTGCAGGGGCGCTACTGGCTGATCGACCCGGTGTTCGGCGAGCGGGTGTCGCCCTTCAGCTTCGTGGGGCCCAAGCGCTTCCACCCCACGCCGCTGAAGCTGGAGGACCTGCCGCCGATCGAGGGGCTGGTGCTCTCGCACGACCACTACGACCACCTCGACGTGCCGACCATCGAGTACCTCAACGGCAAGGTGCAGCGCTACTTCGTGCCGCTGGGCGTGGGGTCGCGCCTGAAGGAGATGGGCGTGGCCGCCGAGCGCATTGCCGAGTTCGACTGGTGGCAGTCGGCCGCGCATGCCGGCGTGCAGCTCACGGCCACGCCGTCGCAGCACTTCTCGGGCCGCAGCCTCAACGACCGCGACCGCACGCTGTGGTCGTCGTGGGTGCTCGAGAGCGGCGGCCAGCGCATCTTCTACAGCGGCGACTCGGGCTACTTCGGCGGCTTTCGCCAGATCGGCGAGCGCTTCGGCGGCATGGACCTCGCGCTGATGGAGAACGGCGCCTACGACGCCTACTGGCCCATGGTGCACATGACGCCCGAGGAGACCGTGCAGGCCTTCCAGGACGTGCGCGGCAAGGTGCTGTACGGCGTGCACAACAGCACCTTCGACCTCGCCTTCCACACTTGGCAGGACCCGCTGGAGCGGCTGTCCGCGCTGGCGCAGAAGAACAACATCGCGCTCGCCACGCCGGTCATCGGCGAAGTGCTCACCATCGGCCAGCCGCGCAGCAACCAGCTGTGGTGGCGCGGCCTGCGCTGAGCCGCGCCCTGCCCGACCGGCCAGGAGGCGGTGGCGTCTGCACGACCCCACCGCCTGTTCGTCGTTCAGGGGCATGAGCCGGCCGGGCGCCGGCCGCTGGCCTTGACGGCCACGGACAGGGCGGCGTACCACGTGGTCGTGCGGGAGTCATTCTCTGGATGGCTCGAAGGGAGACGGCGAAGCCACCGTCGTGTCGGCCTTCACCGCCGAGGCGACCGGCCGTGCCGGCGAGGGCGCGCGTCGTGTGGCCGCCAGGATCGCGCGGTCCGCCCTGCATTCATGCGCGGACTCGCGCATGGACGATCGGGCGCGCCTCGAACGTCGTGACGCTGAGGGATTGGGCATTCCCCGGCGCGGTGTCGAAGCGGGTCAGGCCGCCACCACCCGGTCCCGGCCCTGCGCCTTGGCGCGGTAGAGCGCCGCATCGGCACTGGCGAAGAGCGCATCCACGCTCGTGTGCGCCGACACCGCCGCCACCCCGATGCTCACCGACACCGAGCCGACCGGCTGCAGCGGCGAGCCGGGCGCAAAGGGCGCGGCGACGGCATGGCGCAGGCGATCGGCATGGCCCAGCGCAGTCTGCGCATCGGCACCCGGGAGCAGCAGCGCGAATTCCTCGCCGCCGTAGCGGCCGAGCACGCCCGCTTCGCCGCTTGCTTGCTGCATGCGCTGCACGGCCTCGCGCAGCACGGCATCGCCCTGCTGATGCCCGAAGCGGTCGTTGATGCGCTTGAAATGGTCCACGTCGATCATCAGCAGCGCCATGCTGCGCCCGGCAGCGCGCGGCAGCCGCCTCGCCTCGGCCTCGCAGGCGTCGAGCAGCGCACGCCGGTTGAGCACGCCGGTGAGCGGGTCGCGGCTGGCGAGGTATTCGAACTCGGTGTGCACACGGTCCGTCGCCATCAGGATGGCCGCGATGCTCAGCAGCAGCACGGTGAGCGAGTACATGGTGATGTAGAGCGACTGGATCCAGGTCGCCTCCATCAGGTCGCTGCCGGCGAGGCCGAACACGGCCGACACGAAGCGCAAGCCCGCCACCAGCGCCTGCAGCAGCAGCAGGCCCGTCATCAGCCCCATGCCGAACACGTAGCCGCGGTGGCGCACGTAGAGTCCGGCGTGGTTGAGGAACAGCAGCGTGACCAGGAGCGTCACCACCAGCAGCCGCGCTTCGTAGTCGGGCCGCACCAGTGTGAACCAGGCGAGCACCGCGCCCATCGCCAGGTTCACCAGCGTCCAGCCGCCGACGCGGCTGTGGCCGAGCAGGAACTGCTGGCTGCCGGCGTAGTAGAGGATGCAGGCCTGGAACAGGACCATGTTGGCGGCCACCACCGTCAGCAGGTCGGGCAGCACGCTGCGCGCCGAGAAGAGCATCGTGCTCGCGAACGCCACGAGCGGTGCCCAGGCCCACTCGCGCAGGCCGCGGATGCTGGACGGATAGCTGCGCCGCATGAAGAACACCACGACCGCCATGACGATGCCCATGATGCCGGCCAGCAGGATGACGGAGCGTGGGTCGATGACGATCGGCAGGTTGCCCATGGTGTCGGGATTCTGCCGTGCGAGCAGGGCCGCGCAGCGTGACGACTTTTCCCTTGCGCGCGTCGGATACCGGGCGACCTGCGCGTCAGGCCGGCCGCTCGGACGGCCGCAGGGGTCTCACTTGCCCTGTTCGCGCCGCTCGCGCGCGCGCCGGGCCTGCCGGCTCTCGTTGGCGAGCGTGGCGGCACGGTCGCGCTCGCGGCGCTTGTCCAGGCGCTTCTGTCGCAGTTTGCGGCCGATCCAGAAACTGAACACGCCGCCCAGCCCGCCGATCAGCAGACCGAGTGCGCTGAAGTCGATGCCGCCCATCACTCCACCCGCAGCACCGCGTCGGGTGCGAAGGTGAAGGCGCCCGGCTTGCCCTTGCGCGCCCGCGTGCCGCGCGCGTTGTTCAGCGTGCGGATGTCGAGTTGCTCGTCGCGCCGCTTGCCACGGAAGTCGCCCTCGATGCGCACGCTGCGGGTGTACGCCGCAGCACCGGCCAGCGTGGCCTTGGGCGCGAGGTCCATCAGCGTGAGGCCGCGGCCGCCCTTGGGCAGCACCTTGAGCTCGGCGATGTCGAAGGTCAGGATGTGGCGGTCGCTCGCGGCGCAGCACACATGCGTGGCCGGCGCGGCCGGCGCGGCCCCGCCCGCGCCGCCGACCAGCGAGGGACGGTTGAGCGACTCGCCCTCGCCCACGTCGATGAAGGCCTTGCCGCCCTTCTGGCGCGACACCATGTTCTCGATGGCCGCGATGAAGCCGTAGCCGCCGGTGTTCGACAGCAGCAGCTGCGCGCCCGGCGGGCCGGCGAAGAAGTGGGCCACCTGCGTGCCGGCCTCCAGCTCGATCATGGTCGTGACCGGCTGGCCGTCGCCGCGCGCGCCCGGCAGGCTGGCCACGGGCACGGTGTAGACGCGCACCACCTTGTCCTTGGCGGTGCCGAAGACCAGCAGCGTGTCGACCGTGCGGCATTCGAAGGCACCGTACAGGCCATCGCCGGCCTTGAAGCTGTACTCCGGCCGGGCGTCGCCGGCGCGCTCGGTGGCCCAGCCCTTCTGTGCCCGGACCCAGCCCTTCTGCGACACGATCACCGTCACCGGCTCGTCGATGACCTTCACCTCGGCCACGGCGCGCTTCTCGGTCTGGATCAGCGTGCGGCGGGGATCCTCGAAGGTCTTGGCGTCGGACTCGATCTCCTTGACCAGCAGGCGGCGCAGGGCCGCGGGGCTGCCCAGGATCTCCTCGAGCTTCGTGCGCTCGTCGCGCAGCTTGGCCAGTTCCTGCTCGATCTTGATGGCCTCCAGCCGCGCCAGCTGACGCAGCCGGATCTCGAGGATGTCCTCGGCCTGGCGATCGGTGAGGTTGAAGCGGGCGATCAGCGCCGCCTTCGGATCCTCGGCGGCGCGGATGATGGCGATCACCTCGTCGATGTTCAGCAGCACCAGCTGCCGGCCTTCGAGGATGTGGATGCGGTCGTTGACCTTGTCCAGCCGGTGGCGCGAGCGCCGCTCGACGGTGGCCGTGCGGAAGGCGATCCACTCCTCCAGCATCTGGCGCAGCGACTTCTGCACCGGCTTGCCGTCCAGCCCCACCATCGTGAGGTTGATCGGCGAGGAGCTTTCCAGCGAGGTCTGCGACAGCAGCGTCGCGATGAACTCCTCCTGGGGGATGCGCGAGGTCTTCGGTTCGAACACCAGGCGCACCGGCGCATCCTTGCTCGACTCGTCGCGCACGCCGTCGAGCACGGCCAGCAGCGCCGCCTTGACCTGCTGCTGCTCGGTGGTGAGGGCCTTCTTGCCGGCCTTGACCTTGGGATTGGTGAGCTCCTCGATCTCCTCGAGCACCTTCTGGCTGCTCACGCCCGGCGGCAGCTCGTTGACCACGATCTGCCACTGGCCGCGCGCCAGCTCTTCCACCTTCCAGCGTGCACGCACCTTGAGCGAACCGCGGCCGGTGCGGTAGGCCTCGGCGATGTCGGCCGCCGGGCTGATGATCTGCGCGCCGCCCGGGTAGTCGGGCCCGGGAACGATCGCGAACAGCTCCTCGTCGCCGAGCTTGCCGTTGCTCTTGATGAGCGCCACGCAGGCGTCGGCGACCTCGCGCAGGTTGTGGCTCGGGATCTCGGTCGCCATGCCCACCGCGATGCCGCTGGCGCCGTTGAGCAGCGCGAAGGGCAGCCGCGCCGGCAGCTGGCGCGGCTCGTCCTCGCGCCCGTCGTAGTTGGGCACGAAGTCGACCGTGCCCTCGTCGATCTCGGACAGCAGCAGCTGCGTGATGCGGGCCAGCCGCGCCTCGGTGTAGCGCATGGCCGCCGCGCCGTCGCCGTCGCGGCTGCCGAAGTTGCCCTGGCCATCGACCAGCGGGTAGCGCTGGCTGAAGTCCTGCGCCATGCGCACCAGCGCGTCGTAGGCCGCGGTGTCGCCGTGCGGGTGGTACTTGCCCAGCACGTCGCCCACCACGCGCGCGCTCTTCACCGGCGCGGCCGGCGTCGCGCCGTTGGCGCCGCCGAAGCCCAGGCCCATGCGCGACATGGAATACAGGATGCGCCGCTGCACGGGCTTCTGGCCGTCGCACACGTCGGGCAGCGCACGGCCCTTGACCACCGAGAGCGCGTACTCGAGGTAGGCGGTCTGCGCGTAGTCGGCCAGCGTCAGCGCGTTCGGGTCTTCGGGTTCCTGGAGGTCCAGGGTGGGTTGAATGTCGTCCATCGTCGGTCGGTCACTGGAATGTCGAGGGGCCGCGCTTCAGTCGGCGCGCGGCCGGGTGCTGTCGAGCGAGAGCTCGGGCAGCGGCAGGGGATTGTCGGCGGGTCGGTTGCCGCGGCCGATGGCACCGCCGGCCGCGGGCGCCGATGCGCCCGGCAGCTCCATGCGGATGCGGCCCGGCACCTTGCCCCCGCCGCGGCGGCCCCCGGTCGTGGCGCCCGGCTTGAGGTAGGCGTAAAGCTGCAGCACGGTGCGCACGTAGTTCTGCGTCTCGCGGTAGTTCGGGATCTTGTTGCCGGCCCGCTGCACGGCGCCCTCGCCCGCGTTGTAGGCGGCCAGCGCCAGCTCGAGGCTGCCCTCGAACATCGCGATCAGGTCGCGCAGATAGCGGCTCCCTGCCGCGATGTTGATGCGCGGGTCGTGCAGCTTCGATTCGAGCGTGCGCTTGCGGTCGGCCTGCACGCCGTAGCGCTGCGCCGTGGCGGGCATGAGCTGCATCAGGCCGATCGCGCCCTTGGGCGACACGGCCTGGGCATCGAAGCCCGACTCGGTCGCCACCAGCGCCTGCAGCAGCTCGTAGTCGATCCCGTGGCGCTTCGACGCTTCCTGCAGCGCGGCCTTGGCCGGCCTGTAGGCCGAGGACTTCTCGAACAGCGCGAGCAGCGTCTGCGAGGCCGGCGGCAGCTGGCCGCCGCCGGGCAGCGCCCGGCCGAGCCCGAGGCCGTCGGCCGTGTCGAAACTCTGGCCGCCCTTGAAGAAGAGCTGGTAGCGGGGATCGAGCTTCTCGGCGGCGAAGTGCGCCACCCCGCGCTCGTCGACGTAGCCGTAGATGTCGGACGCGCGCACGCCCTGCTGCATGCAAAGCAGCAGCAAGGAGGCAGCAAGCACACGCCGGAAAGCGAACGGTTTCATCGCGAAAAGAAGGGCCGGTGCCGCGCCGCCCGCAGCGGCGCGACCCCAGGCCGCGGTCGCGGCAGGCCTCAGCGGCCCGCCGGCTCACACATCGATATCGACATCGTCGGCACGCAGCTCCATGAGCTCGCGCCGCGCGGCGGCCTCGCCCTTGCCCATGAGCTTGGTGATCTCACCCTGCGTGCCCATGAAGTCGAGCCGGCCGAGCCGGACCTGCAGCAGCCGCCGCGTGTCCGGATTGAGTGTGGTTTCCCACAGTTGTTCCGCGCTCATCTCGCCCAGGCCCTTGAAGCGGCTGATGGTCCACTTGCCTTCGGGCACGCCGTCCTTGCGCAGCTTGTCCAAGATGGCGGTGAGTTCGCCCTCGTCCAGCGCGTATTGCTTGGCGGCCGGCTTCTTGCCGCGCGCCGGCGCGTCGACGCGGAACAGCGGCGGCTTGGCCACGTACACGTGGCCGGCATCGATGAGCTTGGGGAAGTGCCGGAAGAACAGCGTGAGCAGCAGCACCTGGATGTGCGAGCCGTCCACGTCCGCGTCCGACAGGATGCAGATCTTGCCGTAGCGCAGCCCGCTCATGTCGGGCGTATCGGCCGGCCCGTGCGGGTCGACGCCGATGGCCACCGAAATGTCGTGGATCTCCGTGTTGGCGAAGAGGCGGTCGCGCTCGACCTCCCAGGTGTTGAGCACCTTGCCGCGCAGCGGCAGGATGGCCTGCGACTCCTTGTCGCGGCCCATCTTGGCGCTGCCGCCGGCGGAGTCGCCCTCGACCAGGAAGACCTCGTTGTGCGAGATGTCCTTGCTCTCGCAATCGGTGAGCTTGCCCGGCAGCACCGCCACGCCCGAGCCCTTGCGCTTCTCGACCTTCTGGCCAGCCCTCTGCCGGGTCTGGGCCGCCTTGATGGCCAGTTCCGCCAGCTTGCGGCCGTAGTCGACGTGCTGGTTCAGCCACAGCTCCAAGGCCGGGCGCACGAAGCTCGACACCAGCCGCACCGCGTCGCGCGAGTTCAGGCGCTCCTTGATCTGGCCCTGGAACTGGGGGTCGAGCACCTTGGCCGAGAGCACGTAGCTGGCGCGGGCGAACACGTCCTCGGGCAGCAGCTTCACGCCCTTGGGCAGCAGCGAATGCAGCTCGATGAAGCTCTTGACGGCGTTGAACAGGCCGTCGCGCAGGCCGCTCTCGTGCGTGCCGCCGGCGCTGGTGGGGATGAGGTTGACGTAGCTCTCGCGCACCGGCGCGCCGTCCTCGGTGAAGGCCACGCACCAGTCGGCGCCCTCGCCCTCGGCGAAGTTGTCGGCGTTCTTGTCGGCATGGCCCGCGCCCTCGAAGAGCGGGATCACCGGGTCGGCCGACAGCGTCTGCATGAGGTAGTCGCGCAGGCCGCCCTTGTAGAGCCAGACCTGCTGGTCCTTGGTCTTCTCGTTGACCAGGGTGACCGTGACGCCGGGCATCAGCACCGCCTTGCTGCGCAGCAGGTGCGTCAGCTCGTGCAGCGGGAAGGCGATCGATTCGAAGTACTTGGCGTCGGGCCAGGCGCGCACGGTGGTGCCCTGCTTGCGGTCGCCCGCCGTCTGCGGACGCACCTGCAGCGGCTCGGCCACGTCGCCGCCGGCGAAGGCCAACTGGGCGACCTGGCCTTCGCGGTGCGAGACGACCTCGAGCCGCGTGGACAAGGCGTTGGTGACGGACACGCCCACGCCGTGGAGGCCGCCCGAGAAGCTGTAGGCGCCGCCCTGGCCCTTGTCGAACTTGCCGCCCGCGTGCAGCCGGGTGTAGACCAGCTCGATGACGGGGGCACCTTCCTCCGGGTGCAGGCCGAAGGGGATGCCGCGGCCGTCGTCCTCGACGCTGACCGAGCCGTCGGCGTGCATCGTGACCTTGATCTTCTTGCCATAGCCCGCCAGCGCTTCGTCGGCGGCGTTGTCGAGCACTTCCTGGATGATGTGCAGCGGGTTGTCGGTGCGGGTGTACATGCCCGGCCGCTGCTTGACGGGCTCCAGTCCCTTCAGGACGCGGATCGAGCCCTCCGAATAGGCCGGTGGAGTCTTGGGGGGGGTTGCCATGGCGGCGGATTGTAGTCAGCCGGCCGCGCAAATACTGGATGCCCATCCAGCCATGCCCGCCCCACGGCGGCGCGCGGGCGCACGGAATCGTCACGTTCGTTACGAGTTTGGCGCCGGCGCACGGCTGGCGTGCGCTGCAGGCCGATTGCGCTTTCGCCCGCAGCACCGCTCGGCGCTGTTTTCCTCGGCGCTGCGCGGCGAACCCAAAGCACGGACAATCGCGCGGCCGCCGCTTCCGCGACGAAAGAACACCCCAGAGACACGCCACTCCCATGTCCGCTCCCGCCCCCCTGTCGATGCGCCAGGTCCTCCTGTGCGGCGCCCTGGTCGTGACCCTGTCGATGGGCATCCGGCACGGCTTCGGCCTGTGGCTGCAGCCCATCACCCAGGAACAGGGCTGGACGCGCCAGACCTTCTCGCTGGCCATCGCGATCCAGAACCTGGCCTGGGGCGTGGCCGGCGTATTCGCGGGCATGCTGGCCGACAAGCTGGGCGCCTTCCGCGTGCTGCTCATGGGCGCGGCGTTCTATGCGCTGGGGCTGGCCGGCATGGCGCTGTCGCCCACCCCGACGCTCTTCGCCCTGACCGCCGGCGTGCTGATCGGGATGGCACAGGCGGGCACCACCTACGCCGTGGTCTACGGGGTGATCGGCCGGCAGTTGCCCGCCGAGCGCCGTTCCTGGGCCATGGGCGTCACGGCCGCGGCCGGCTCCTTCGGCCAGTTCTTCATGGTGCCGGTCGAAGGGCAGCTCATCCTGCACCTCGGCTGGCACAACGCACTGCTGGCGCTGGCCGTGCTGGTGCTGGTCATCGTGCCCCTGGCCTTCGGCCTGCGCGAGCCGCAGCGCAGTGCCGGCGCGGCACGGCGCGAGCAGACCATCGCCCAGGCAGTGGCCGAGGCGTTCCGCTATCCCAGCTTCGTGCTGCTGATGGCCGGCTATTTCGTCTGCGGGTTCCAGGTGGTGTTCATCGGCGTGCACATGCCCAGCTACCTCAAGGACCACGGCCTGTCGCCGCAGGTGGCGGGCTATGCGCTGGCGCTGATCGGCCTGTTCAACGTGGTCGGCACCTACATCGCGGGGTCGCTCGGACAGCGCCTGGCCAAGCGCAAGATCCTCGCCTTCATCTATTTCGGCCGGGCGGTGGCGATCACCGTCTTCCTGCTGGTGCCGCTGACGCCGTGGTCGGTGTACGTCTTCGCGGCGGTCATCGGGGCGCTGTGGCTGTCCACCGTGCCGCCGACCAACGCCATCATTGCGCAGATCTTCGGCGTGGCCCATCTGTCGATGCTGGGCGGCTTCGTGTTCCTCAGCCACCAGGTGGGCTCCTTCCTCGGCGTGTGGCTGGGCGGCTACCTGTACGACCGAACGGGCAGCTACGACATCGTCTGGTACATCGCGATCGCGCTGGGCGTCTTCGCCGCGCTGGTGAACCTGCCGGTGAAGGAAGGCGCCATCCCGCGCGGGGCGGCGCAGCCGGCATGAGCGCCCCGACCATCACTCCCTCGGCACGTGCCCGCCCGCGCCGGAGCCGCTGGGCGCTGTGGGCCGCAGCCGCTGCCGTGCTCGGCGGGGTGTTCATGCTGTACGCGCAGCCGGGCTTCCTGGTGATGCTGGTGGACCAGCTGTGGTCGTGCTTCTGACCGGTTTTCGAGCCGAATCAGGCTGCACCGCCCGCCCAGCCTGCAGGAGTCGCTATGAATAACGTAGCATCGATGCCCCCCTCGGACCACGCAGCAGGCCACCCGTCCGCCTGGATCGTGCGCTGGGCTCCCCTCATCCCGGCTGGCGGCAGCGTGCTGGACGTGGCCTGCGGTGCCGGGCGTCATGCGTTCTTCCTGCATGGGCGTGGCCATCGGGTCACCGCGCTCGACCGCGACCCGGCGGCCATTGCCGCCGTGGCGGCGGTGGCCGAAGCGCTCGAGGCCGACATCGAGGGCGGGCCGTGGCCCCTGGCGGGCCGGGGATTCGACGCCGTGGTCGTCACCCACTACCTGTGGCGCCCGCGGCTGCCGGACATCGTGGCCGCGGTCGCGCCCGGGGGCGTGCTGCTGTACGAAACCTTCGCCCAGGGCAACGAGAGCGTCGGCCGGCCCTCTCGCCCCGACTTCCTGCTGGCGCCGGGCGAACTGCTGGCCGCGGCGGCGGGGCTGCGCATCGTGGCCTACGAGGACGGCTTCCTGACCGGGCCGGAACGCTTCGTCCAGCGCATCGCCGCCGTGCGGCCCGCGCCGGCGCCTACGGGAACACCCCCGAGGTACCCGCTGGGGCCGTCCGCCGCGCCTCAGTAGAATGCCGGTTTACCTTCTACCGACAAAGAGACCTCCTTGGAGCAACTGACTGGCAGCATCGTCGCGCTCGTCACGCCGATGCACGAAGACGGCAGCGTCGACTACCCCGCGCTGCGGCGGCTGATCGACTGGCACATCGCCGAAGGCACCGACTGCCTGGGTGTCGTCGGCACCACGGGCGAATCGCCGACGGTGGACGTCGAGGAGCATTGCGAGATCATCCGCGTCTCGGTCGAACAGGCGGCGGGCCGCGTGCCCGTGATGGCCGGCTGCGGCGCCAACTCCACGAAGGAAGCCATCGAGCTGGCCCGCTACGCCAAGGGCGTGGGCGCCGACTCGCAGCTGCAGGTCGTGCCCTACTACAACAAGCCCACGCAGGAAGGCCAGTACCGCCACTTCAAGGCGATCGCCGAAGCCACCGGCGACCTGCCGATGGTGCTGTACAACGTGCCCGGCCGGACGGTCGCCGATATGGCGCACGACACGGTGCTGCGCCTGGCGCAGGTGCCCGGCATCGTCGGCATCAAGGAAGCCACGGGCAACATCGAACGCGCCCAGTGGCTCATCAAGGAAGCACCCAAGGGCTTCGCCATCTATTCGGGCGACGACCCGACTGCCGTGGCGCTCATGCTGTGCGGCGGGCAGGGCAACATCAGCGTCACCGCCAACGTGGCGCCGCGCCAGATGCACGAGCTGTGCGTGGCGGCCATCGCCGGCGACGCACGCAAGGCCATGCAGATCCAGTTCGCGCTGATGCCGCTGCACCGCCACCTGTTCGTCGAGCCCAACCCCATCCCGGTCAAGTGGGCCCTGCAACGCATGGGCCGCATGGGCGGCGCGCTGCGCCTGCCCCTGACCGAACTGGCCGAGGGCAATCGCCCCGTCGTGGAGGCCGCGCTACGCGCCTGCGGGCTCATCGGCGATTGAAACCCATCGCGTCCGGGCGGCAACCTTTGTCCGCCGGCGCACTCTGAACATGCGGGCGCGCCCGCTCCCCCGACCGACCGACACCATTTCCGCTGAAGGAAGACTACGTTGAAAACCTGTACGCGACTCGTTCTGCTGGCCCTGGTGGCCAGCCTGGCCGCCTGCTCTGTCCTGGAAAGCGACAAGATCGAATACAAGAGCGCGGGCAAGGCCCCGACGCTGGAGGTCCCGCCGGACCTGACCCAGCTCTCGCGCGAGAACCGCTACGCCATCCCGGGCGGCGCCGTGTCGGCCAACGCCTTCGAGGCGGGCCGCGCCAACGCGCCCGCCATTCCGACGGCCGTGGCCAGCCTGGGCGACGTGCGCATGGAACGTGCGGGCCAGGAGCGCTGGATCGTGGTCAACCGCCCGCCCGAACAGCTGTGGGACACGGTGCGCGACTTCTGGCTCGAGAACGGCTTCCTGCTGACGATGGAGCAGCGCAACCTCGGCATCATGGAAACGGACTGGGCCGAGAACCGCGCCAAGATCCCGCAGGACATCATCCGCAGCTCGCTGGGCAAGCTGATCGACAGCGCCTACTCCACCGGTGAACTCGATCGCTTCCGCACCCGCATGGAGCGCAGCCCCAACGGCACCGAGATCTACATCAGCCACCGCGGCATGGTCGAGGTCTACACCACCCAGCGCAAGGAACTCACCAACTGGCAGCCGCGCCCGGTCGACCCCGAACTGGAGACCGAATTCCTGCGCCGCCTGATGGTCAAGCTCGGCGTCACGCAGGAGCAGTCGAAGGCGGCCGTGGCCTCGGCACCGCCGTCGGCCCGCGCTGCCCAGGTCGCCACGGTCGGCGGCCAGCCGGTGGTGCAGATCAGCGAAGGCTTCGACCGCGCCTGGCGCCGCGTCGGCCTGGCCTTGGACCGCACGGGCTTCACCGTCGAGGACCGCGACCGCAGCGCCGGCATCTACTTCGTGCGCTACGTGACCCCCGATGCCGACCGCAAGGAGCAGGGCTTCTTCGGCAAGCTCTTCAACCGCTCCAGGGACGCCGAGAAGCCCGCGAAGTACCGCGTCCAGGTCAAGAGCCAGGGCGAATCAACCACGGTGTCGGTGCTCAACGAAGCCGGCGGCCCCGAGACCTCGGCCAATGCGCAGCGCATCGTCCAGGTCATCGCCGACGACCTGAAGTGATGAATGTCCGCCGGGCAGGCCCCCTGCCCGCGCGGCCCGATTGCGATGCCGGCTGCCGCCGGCATTCGCGTTTCTAGGGATTAGGGATGCTTCGTTTTCGCAGCCTGGGCAGTGGCAGCACCGGCAACGCGACGCTGGTGGAGGTCCACAGCGCCGGCCGGGTGTCGCGGCTGCTGGTCGATTGCGGCTTCGGGATCCGGCAGCTCGACGCGCGACTCGTGCGCGCCGGCGTGGCGCCCTCCGACATCGACGCGGTCTTCATCACGCACGAGCACAGCGACCACATCGGCTGCGCGCACGCGTTCTCGCGCAAGCACGGGGCGGCCGTCTGGATGAGCGAGGGCACCTGGCTGGCCACGGGCGCACCCGACTACGCGGGCCGCCTGCAGTTCGCGCGCGACGGCCAGGACATCGTGGTGGGCGACCTGATGCTCACGCCCTTCACCGTGCCGCACGATGCGCGCGAGCCGCTGCAGCTGCGCTGCACCGACGGCGCCCGCACGCTGGGCGTGCTGACCGACCTGGGGCACGCCAGCGCGCACGTGATGGCGCGGCTGCAGGGGCTGCAGGCCCTGGTGCTGGAGTCGAACCACGACCCCGATCTGCTGGCGCAATCGTCCTACCCGCCCTTCCTCAAGCGCCGCGTCGGCGGCAACTACGGGCACCTGTCCAACCAGGCGGCGGCGCAGATCGCGCGTGCCGTGCACCATGCAGGCCTGCGGCACGTGCTGGCGGCGCACCTGAGCGAGCAGAACAACCGGCCGGAACTGGCGCAGGCCCTGCTCGCCGAGGCGCTGGGCGCGCAGCCCGATGACGTGCTGACCGCCAACGCGGCCGAGGGCAGCTGCTGGCTCGACGCCTGAGGCCAGGGCCTGGATGCAAGCGCGGGCAACGCCTTGCATCGCGTGAACAGGCCCTAGAGCCCCAGCACCGAGGCCGGGAAGGCCGGCCGGCCCTGCTGGAATCGCTCGTCGAGTGCCTGGCGCAACCCCACGCGCGCCTCGGCCTCGAGCCCGCAGACGCCGCGGCAGCGCTCGGGGTCGATGCGGTGCAGGAACCAGCCCGGTGTCCAGAAGGCACTGGGCACCTCGCTGCCGCCCTCGCCCGGCAGCGCACGCGCCTGCACGATGTGGTCCCACATGCGCCGCCACTGGACGAAGCGCGCATGCTGCCGCTCGACGCCGTCGAAGCGCCGCGCCAGCAGGCGCAGGCTGCGGCCCGAGGCCGCCCAGGCCTGCAACGCGTCGACCACCTCGCGCTCGCCCAGCGGCCAGTCCAGGAAGTCGGCATCGCTCAGCACCATCTCCTTCCAGCCCTGCTGCGCGGCGGTGGCAAAGGCCGTACGCAGATGGGCGACGAAGGCATGGCGCCCGTCGAAGGCGCCTTCGGGCAGTTCACCGGCCATGCAGCCACCCCGCTTCACGCCAGTCCTCCAGCAGATCGAGGGCCTGGGCGCTGGCATGCCGCAGGTCTCGGGGCGTCAGCACGCGCTCGTCGCTGAGCCGGCGCATCAGCGCCGCGTCGCGGCCGCCGGCACGGAAGCTCTCGCCGTTGATGAACACATGGCGCGCGTCGTAGAGCATGCGCGTGCGGCGGTCCAGCCGCACGCCCTGCATCAGGTCCTGCGTTTCCGACGGGTCGAACCACACATTGGGCTTGGGCTCGGTCAGCGACTCGCCCAGGGCGCGGTCGATGGCCTCGTCGCCGGCCACGGCGCGGCGCACCGCCTCGCGCGCGAAAGCCTGCAAGGCCGCCGGAATGGCGCCCGGTCGGTCCGCGGCCGGCTGCGACGCGTCGCCATAGCGCCGGCCCGAAACCCCTTCGGCCAGTTCGTCGTTGGCGGCATCGGCGATGCGCACCAGCAGGTCGGCGCCCAGTTCGGCATCGGTGGCCGCACGCAGGCCGATCGAGTAGGTCATGCAGTCGCCGCCGACGGCCACGCCGTCGTGCGCATAGCGCGGCGGCAGGTAGAGCATGTCGCCGGGCTCCAGCACGAAGCGCTGCTCGGGCTCGAAGTTCGCGAGGATCTTCAACGGCAGGTCGGGCTTCAGCGACAGGTCGCGCTGGCGTCCGATCGCCCATTCGCGCCGGCCGCTGACCTGCAGCAGGAACACGTCATAGCTGTCGAAATGCGGCCCGACGCCGCCGCCGTCGCTGGCGTAGCTGATCATGAGGTCGTCCAGCCGGGCATCGGGCACGAAGCGGAAGGCCTGCAGCAGCGCATGCGCGGCCTCGTCGTGCAGGTCGACGCCCTGCACCAGCAGGGTCCACGCGCGCCGGGCCAGCGGCGGCAGCGTGCGGCGCGCCAGGGGGCCGTGGCGCAGGCGCCATCCGCGGCGCGCGTCGTGCTCGACCAGGCGCGATTCGACGCCCTCCTCGCCCGCCAGCTCGAAGAGCCGGTGGCGCGCCACTGGCGGCACGATGCCCGGCATGGCCTGGCGCACCAGCAGCGGCTTCTTCTGCCAGTGCCGGCGCATGAATCGGTCGGGCGTGAGGCCGCCCAGCAGGGGCAGCGGTCGGGAGATGTCCATGGGAGAATTCTCCCCCATGGAAATCACCCCCCAATGCGTGGTCGGCCTGACCTGGACGCTCAAGGACACCCTGGGCGACACGCTCGATGTGCTGGACGAACCGGTGGAGTTCCTCGTCGGCGGCGACGATCTGTTCGACACCGTGGAGGCCGCCCTGCAGGGCCACGAGGTCGGCGACGTCGTGTCGTTGCACCTGGAGCCCGAGCAGGCCTTCGGCGATTTCGACGACCAGTTGCTCTTCCTGGAGCCCCGCTCGCTCTTCCCGGCCGAGGTCGAGGAAGGCATGACCTTCGACGGCGCCGCCCTGCCCCAGGGCGTGAGCGACAACATCCCCAAGAACGCGCTCTACACGGTCGCCGAGATCTACCCGGACCACCTCGTGCTCGACGGCAACCACCCGCTGGCCGGCATCGCGCTGCGCCTGTCGGTCACCGTGCGCTCGGTGCGCGAGGCGACGGAGGACGAAATCGGCAAGGGCACGGCGGGCACGGGCTTCTTCCGTTTCGAGCCGATGGCGCCGGGCAACGACCGCCTGCACTGAGGCCATCGCACGGGGCCGAAAAAAAGCCGGGTCGAGCCCGGCTTTTTCGTGGAGCGCTCAATACCTCGAGATCTGCCCGTTGTCGATGCGCACGCGGTCGCCGATGCGCAGGTCGCCCGGGCTGGGCACGTCGAAGGCGCGGTAGGCGCCGTTGTCGGTCTGCACCGAGACACGGTAGCTCTGGTACACCCGCGGCGCGTTGTTCTGCGCCTCGATCGTGTTGCCCAGGAGGGCGCCGCCGATCACGCCCAGGGCCGTGGCCGCAGCGCGGCCGTTGCCACGCCCGAACTGGTTGCCCACCACCCCGCCGAGGACGCCGCCGGCCACCGCGCCGCCGCCCGAGGTGCCGTAGCCCGGCGTCTGCGACTGGATGACCTCGATGTTGGCCACATGGCCCAGCTCGACATACGGATTGGCGCCGTAGCCGGCCGGATAGACCGGCTGCGCCGGCTGGTAGGGATAGCTCGACTGCTGGTAGTAGACCGGCGCGGGCGCCACGCAGGCGGTGAGCAGGGAAACCGCCACGGCGGCGGCGGTGATCGACAGGATGCGGGTCAGGCGTTGCATGTGAAGGCTCCTCGAGGCGAGCGATGCGCCCGCCGACTGCTGCTCCCTCAACGCCCGACCACGCCGGGCGATGACAGGTTCAACATTCTGAGATCTTCGATACGCGCGCACTTGACCGGGTTCAAACCTTTACCCGGCCCTCACAGTTGCAACGAACCGCTTTCAGCGCGTGCCGGTGGAGCCGTAGCCGCCCTCGCCGCGCTCGGTGGGCGCGAAGGCGTCGACCCGGTTGAACTGCGCCTGAACGACCGGCACGACCACCAGTTGGGCCAGGCGCTCCATGGGCTGGATGACGAAGGCGGTCTGGCTGCGGTTCCAGGCGCTGATCTTGAGCTCGCCCTGGTAGTCGCTGTCGATCAGGCCCACCAGGTTGCCCAGCACGATGCCGTGCTTGTGGCCCAGCCCCGAGCGCGGCAGGATCAGCGCCGCGAAGCCGGGGTCGGCCAGGTGAATCGCCAGGCCGGTGCCCACCAGTTCGCAGGCGCCGGGCGCCAGGGTCAGTGGCTCGGCCAGGCAGGCGCGCAGGTCCAGGCCGGCGCTGCCAGGGGTGGCGTAGCGCGGCAGTTCGTCCTTCATGCGGGCATCGAGCACGCGCACGTCGATCTTCATCGCTTCTTCTTTCCTTGTCGGTTCTGCGCGGCCTGCTGGCGCGCCATGTCTTCGAGGGCCGCCTTGAGGCCGGCCGCGCCGCCCGGGGGCAGCAGCCAGCGCCGCAACTGGAACCCGGCCCAGAGCCCGGCGACCAGCACACCGAGCGCGGCGACGGTGGCGCCGCTGCTGAGCAGCACCAACAGCAGGCCGGCCCAGCCGATGGCCAGCGAACGCGCGAGGCCCCGCATGGCGCCCTCGTTGCCGGCCGGCCGGGCGGCCGTCGATCCGGCAGTCGCTGCCGGCAAGGCGGGGGCGCGCGCCGGCGAAGCCGGGACGCTCTCGCCCATGCCGACATCCATCTGGTGCTCGTGCGACTGCGGCGCGCTCACCTGCCGCAGCGAGCGGGCGGTGAGCTGCTCCACGTAGCGGGCGAAATCGCCGCCGGGCGGGGTGTTCCAGTCGGGGTTCATGGCAGGGACCGGTTCCCGGGCAGCCGGGCCGCGATCTCGGCCACCAGCTCGCGCGCGAGCTGCAGCTTGGGCGCCCGGGGCAGTTCACGCACGCCCTGGGCGTCCACCAGCAGCAGGCTGTTGTCGTCCTGGCCGAAGGTCAGCGGGCCGATGTTGCCCACCAGCAGCGGGATGCCCTTGCGCTCGCGCTTGGCCTTGGCGTGCTCGACGAGGTTCTCGCTCTCGGCCGCGAAGCCGACGCAAAAGAGCGCGCCCTGGCGGGCCCGCTCGCTGCGGGCGATCTGGGCCAGGATGTCGGGGTTCTCGACGAAGTGCAGCACAGGCGTCTGGCCGTCGCCGTTCTTCTTGATCTTCTGGGTCGCCTGCTCGGCGGGGCGCCAGTCGGCCACGGCGGCGGTTGCTATGAAAACAGTAGCTGCCTGCGCAGCATCCACGGCCGCTGCAAGCATTTTTTCTGCTGAAAGCACGTCGGTGCGCTGGACCCCGCGCGGCGTCTCCAGGTGCACCGGGCCGGCGATCAGCGTGACCTGCGCGCCGGCCTCGCGCGCGGCGCGAGCGATGGCGAATCCCATCTTGCCGGACGAGTGGTTGGTGATGCCGCGGATCGGGTCGAGCGCCTCGAAGGTCGGGCCGGCCGTGACCACCACATGCTGCCCGGCCAGCACCTTGGGCTGGAACTGGGCGACGATCTCCTCGAGCAGTTGCGCCGGCTCCAGCATGCGGCCGTCACCGGTCTCGCCGCAGGCCTGCCAACCGCTGCCCACGCCCAGCACCCGCGCGCCATCGGTGTCGAGCTGGCGCAGGTTGCGCTGCGTGGCCGGGTGGGCCCACATCTCGCGGTTCATGGCAGGCGCGACCAGCAGGGGCACGCGGTCGATCGGCCGCGCCAGGCACATCAGGCTCAGCAGCTCGTCCGAACGGCCCTGCACCAGCCGCGCGATGAAGTCGGCGCTGGCGGGCGCGAGCACGATCGCATCGGCCTCGCGGCTCAGGTTGATGTGCGGCATGTTGTTGGGCTCGCGCGCATCCCACTGCGACTGGTAGACCGGCCGGCCGGACAGCGCCTGCATCGTCACCGGCGTGATGAACTGCGCCGCTGCCTCGGTCATCACGACCTGGACCTGCGCGCCGGCCTTCACCAGCAGCCGACACAGCTCGGCCGACTTGTAGCAGGCCACCCCACCGGTGAGCCCCAGGACGATGTGTTTGCCGGCGAGGTCTTGCATGGCGCGGAATGTAGCAGCCGGCCCGTGCAGGAATGCCCGTGGCCACGTACGGCCGCGCTCCCCCTCGGGGCATCGGGGTCGGGGGGCGCACCTATAATCTCAATTTCCCACTGCCGAATGGCGCGCAAAACCCCGGTTCTGGCGCGCGTTCGCACAAGGCAATGACCAAATTCGTCTTCGTCACCGGTGGTGTGGTGTCTTCCCTGGGCAAGGGAATCGCCTCCGCCTCGCTCGCCGCGATCCTCGAATCCCGCGGCCTCACGGTCACCCTCATCAAGCTCGATCCCTACATCAACGTCGACCCCGGAACGATGTCCCCGTTCCAGCACGGCGAGGTGTTCGTGACCGATGACGGCGCTGAAACCGACCTCGACCTCGGCCACTACGAGCGCTTCATCACGACGCGCATGCGCAAGGCCAACAACTTCACCACCGGCCAGATCTACAAGTCGGTGCTCGAGAAGGAACGCCGCGGCGACTACCTCGGCAAGACGGTGCAGGTGATCCCGCACATCACCAACGAGATCCAGGAGTACGTCAAGCGCGGCGCCGGCATCGGCACGCCGCACGAGGTGGACGTGGCCATCGTCGAGATCGGCGGCACGGTGGGCGACATCGAGTCGCTGCCCTTCCTCGAGGCCGTGCGCCAGATGAGCCTGAAGGCCGGCCCGAACAACAGCGCCTTCGTGCACCTGAGCTACCTGCCCTACATCGCGGCGGCCGGCGAGCTCAAGACCAAGCCCACGCAGCACACCGCGCAGAAGCTGCGCGAGATCGGCATCCAGGCCGACGCGCTGCTGTGCCGCGCCGACCGCCCGATCCCCGAGGAAGAGCGCGCCAAGATCTCGCTGTTCTCGAACGTGCCCGAATGGGGCGTGATCTCGATGTGGGACGTGGACACCATCTACAAGGTGCCGCGCATGCTGCACGAGCAGGGCCTGGACGGGCTCATCTGCGACAAGCTGCGCCTGAACACGCCGCCGGCCAAGCTCAAGCGCTGGGACGACCTGGTCTACGAGGTCGAGCACCCGCAGAAGGAAGTGACCATCGCGATGGTCGGCAAGTACGTGGACCTGTCGGACAGCTACAAGTCGCTCAACGAGGCGCTGCGCCACGCCGGCATGAAGAACCATGCGCGGGTGAAGATCGACTACGTCGACTCCGAGACCATCCAGCCCGACAACGTCTCGCGCCTGGCCAAGTACGACGCCATCCTCGTGCCCGGCGGCTTCGGCCAGCGTGGCGTCGAGGGCAAGATCACCGCGGCACGCTTCGCGCGCGAGAACAAGGTGCCCTACCTCGGCATCTGCCTGGGCATGCAGGTCGCGACCATCGAGTACGCGCGCAACGTGGCCGGCCTGAAGAACGCCAACAGCACCGAGTTCGATCCCGACACGAGCTGCCCCGTCATCGCCCTCATCACCGAGTGGAAGGATGCCGACGGCAGCATCAAGACCCGCAACGAGAAGTCCGACCTCGGCGGCACGATGCGCCTGGGTGCCCAGAGCTCCGACGTGGCCCCCGGCACGCTGGCCCACAGCATCTACGGCGACGTGGTGACCGAGCGCCACCGCCACCGCTACGAGGCCAACGTCAACTACCTCGACCAGCTGCGCAAGGCGGGCCTCGTCATTTCGGCCCTCACCCAGCGCGAGCACCTGACCGAGATCGTCGAGCTGCCGCAGGACGTGCACCCCTGGTTCATGGGCGTGCAGTTCCACCCCGAGTTCAAGTCCACCCCGTGGGCCGGGCACCCGCTGTTCAACGCCTTCATCAAGGCGGCGCTGACGCACCAGGGCGAAGACAAGATGCCGTTGAAGGCCGTCGGCTGATCCGGCAGGGAGCGCACATGAAACTCTGCGGCTTCGACGTCGGCCTCGACCAGCCCTTCTTCCTCATCGCCGGCCCCTGCGTGGTGGAGTCGGAGCAGCTCCAGCTCGACACCGCCGGGACGCTGAAGGAGATCACCGGCTCCCTGGGCATCCCCTTCATCTTCAAGAGCAGCTTCGACAAGGCCAACCGCTCGTCGGGCACGAGCTTTCGCGGCCCGGGCCGCGAGAAGGGGCTGGAAATCCTGGCCAAGGTCAAGCGCGAGCTGGCCCTGCCGGTGCTGACCGACGTGCACTCCGAGGACGACATCACCGAGGCCGCCAAGGTGGTCGACGTGCTGCAGACCCCCGCCTTCCTGTGCCGCCAGACCGACTTCATCCGCGCCGCGGCGCAGTCGGGCAAGCCGGTGAACATCAAGAAGGGCCAGTTCCTCGCGCCGCACGACATGAAGAACGTGATCGACAAGGCGCGCGCGGCCGCCAGGGAGAAAGGGCTGCCCGAAGACAGCTTCATGGCCTGCGAGCGGGGCGCGAGCTTCGGCTACAACAACCTCGTCTCGGACATGCGGGGCCTGGCGATCATGCGCGAGACCGGCGCGCCGGTGGTGTTCGACGCCACCCATTCGGTGCAGCTGCCCGGCGGCCAGGGCACCAGCTCGGGCGGCCAGCGCGAGTTCGTGCCCGTGCTCTCGCGCGCAGCCGTGGCCGTGGGGGTGTCGGGCCTCTTCATGGAGACGCATCCCGACCCGAACAAGGCCCTGTCGGACGGCCCCAACGCCGTGCCGCTCAAGCACATGAAGGCACTGCTCGAGACGCTCGTCGCGCTCGATCGCATCACCAAGAAGAACGGCTTCCTCGAGAACGCCTTCGACGCCTGATTCCCCATCCCTCTCGGAGACACATTCCATGGCCAGCGGCTACGTCATCGCCTACGTCGACGTCACCAACCCCACGCAGTACGAGGAATACAAGAAATGGTCCTCAGCCGCCATGCAGGCGCATGGCGCCGAGGTGTGCGTGCGCGGCGGCGAGGTGCAGCCACTCGAGGGCGACTGGCAGCCCAAGCGCGTGATCGTGCTGAAGTTCGCCAGCTTCGAGAAAGCCAAGGCCTTCTACGAGACCGAGGAATACCGCAAGGCGCGCGACGCGCGTGCCGGCGCGGCCATCATGAACATGATCGCCGTCGAGGGGCTCTGAGCTTCCCGCCCTGCTGCATACCGATTTCAAAAAACTGGAGAGCCACTGAATGAGCGCCATCGTTGACATCGTCGGCCGAGAGATCCTCGACAGCCGCGGCAACCCCACCGTCGAATGCGACGTGCTGCTGGAAAGCGGCACCATGGGCCGTGCGGCCGTGCCCTCGGGCGCGTCCACCGGCTCGCGCGAAGCCATCGAGCTGCGCGACGGCGACAAGGGCCGCTACCTGGGCAAGGGCGTGCTCAAGGCCGTGGAGCACATCAACACCGAGATCTCCGAGGCCGTGCTGGGCCTGGACGCGAGCGAGCAGGCCTTCCTGGACCGCACGCTGCTGGACCTCGACGGCACCGACAACAAGAGCCGCCTGGGCGCCAACGCGACGCTCGCCGTGTCGATGGCCGTGGCGCGCGCCGCGGCCGAGGAATCGGGACTGCCGCTGTACCGCTACTTCGGCGGCATGGGCGGCATGCAGATGCCGGTGCCGATGATGAACGTCATCAACGGCGGCGCCCACGCCAACAACAGCCTGGACCTGCAGGAGTTCATGATCATCCCGGTGGGCGCCCCCACCTTCCGCGAGGCGCTGCGCTACGGCGCCGAGGTGTTCCACGCGCTCAAGAAGATCATCGACTCGCGCGGCATGCCCACTGCCGTGGGCGACGAAGGCGGCTTCGCGCCCAACGTCGAGAACCACGAGGCGGCCATCCAGCTGATCCTCGAAGCGATCGACAAGGCCGGCTACACCGCCGGCGAACAGATCGCTTTGGGCCTGGACTGCGCCGCCAGCGAGTTCTACAAGGACGGCCAGTACGTGCTGGCCGGCGAAGGCGGCCTGCAGCTCTCGGCCGCGAGCTGGACCGACATGCTCGCCACCTGGTGCGACAAGTACCCGATCATCTCGATCGAGGACGGCATGCACGAGGGCGACTGGGACGGCTGGAAGCTGCTGACCGAACGCCTGGGCAAGAAGGTGCAGCTGGTGGGCGACGACCTGTTCGTCACCAACACGAAGATCCTGAAGGAAGGCATCGACAAGGGCATCGCCAACTCGATCCTCATCAAGATCAACCAGATCGGCACGCTCACCGAGACCTTCGCCGCCATCGAGATGGCCAAGCGCGCGGGCTACACGGCCGTCATCTCGCACCGCTCGGGCGAGACCGAGGACAGCACCATCGCCGACATCGCCGTGGGCACCAACGCCGGCCAGATCAAGACCGGCTCGCTCTCGCGCTCGGACCGCATCGCCAAGTACAACCAGCTGCTGCGCATCGAGGAAGACCTCGGCGACGTCGCCAGCTACCCCGGCCGCGCCGCCTTCTACAACCTGAAGTGATGCCAGCCCCCCGGCTTGTCGCTTCGCATGCCGCGCCACCCCCCGAGGGTCAGGCGCGGCGCGCCGTGGGGCGGCCCGCCGGCGCCCGCATCGCCCCCTGACGGGCCATGCGCTCCCGTTTCGTCGTTCCGATCGTCCTGGTCCTCCTGCTGGTGCTGTTGCAGTTCCAGCTGTGGACCGGGCGCGGGAGCGTGCCCGAAGTGGCCCAGCTGCAGAAGAAGCTCAACGACCAGAAGGACGCGAACGCCAAGGCGCAGGTCGCCAACGAGCGGCTCGAATCCGAGGTGAACGATCTCAAGGAAGGCATCGAGATGGTCGAGGAGCGCGCGCGGCAGGAACTGGGCATGGTCAAGCCCAACGAGATCCTGGTCCAGATCGCAAAATGAGCTCCCCTCCTTTGGGCGGCTCACTGCGCGTAGCCGCCCGATACCCCGCGCAGGGGGCACATCCTGCGGCCCGGCGAAGCCGGTTTTGCGGAGGCTCCCGCATGGCCTGCTCCGCGGCCTCCAGCACAGTCGATCGTTCGCCGCTGCCGTCGATGGCCTGTCGCTGAAGTTCACCTCGTGCCCGAGTTGCTCGACCTCCTGGCCGCCCCGGCCTTCCACATCGGCGGCGCGCCCGCCTCCTGGCTCGAGCTCATCGCCGCCGTGCTGGCGCTGGCCATGGTCGCCTGCAACATGCGCGAAATCCACTGGGGCTGGCCGCTGGCGATGCTCAGTTCGCTGCTCTACGTGGGCGTGTTCGCCGCGCACCGCATCTACGGCGACGCCAGCCTGCAGGTCTTCTTCGCCGTGATGGCCGCCTGGGGCTGGTTCCAGTGGCTGCGCGGGCACCGGGCCGACGGCAGCAGCCTGCAGGTGGCGCGGCTGTCGGCGCGCGGCTGGCTGGCCACCGCAGGTGCGGCGGCGCTGCTGTGGCCGGCCCTGGCCCTGTTCCTGCGCCGCTTCACCGACACCGACGTGCCCTGGTCCGACGGCTTCGTCACCGGGCTGAGCGTGGTCGGGCAGGTGCTGCTGGCGCGCAAGTTCATCGAGAACTGGGGCGTGTGGCTGGCCGTCAACCTGGTGAGCGTGGGCCTGTTCGTGCACAAGGGACTGTGGCTCACGGTGGGCCTGTACGCCGTGTTCGCCGCGCTCAGCGTCGCGGGCTACCTCGCCTGGCGCCGGCGCCTGCCCACGGTGGCGGCGCGCGCCGCACGAACGGCATGACGCCCCGCCTGCCCCCCGGCTGCGTGATCGCCGTGATCGGCGCCGAGAGCACCGGCAAGACCGAACTGGCCCGCGCCGTCGCGGCACGCCTGCAGTCGCGCGGCACCGCCGCGACCTTCGTGGGCGAGTACCTGCGCGAGTGGTGCGACCGCGAAGCCCGTACCCCGCGGCCCGACGAGCAGGCGGCCATTGCCGACGAGCAGACGCGCCGCATCGCCGTGGCCGCAGCAGGCGGCGTGGCCGTGGCCGACACCACGGCCCTCATGACCGCCGTCTACAGCGAGCTGCTCTTCGGCGACGGCTCGCTCTACGACGCGGCGCTCGCGGCCCAGCGGCGCTGCACGATCACGCTGCTCACCGCCCTCGACCTGCCCTGGGTGGCCGACGGCCTGCAGCGCGACGGCCCCCATGTGCGCGAGCCGGTGGATGCGCTGGTCCGCGCGGCGCTGGCGCGCGGCGGCGTGCCCTACACGGTGGTGCACGGCAGCGGCCCGGACCGGCTCGCCAACGCCTGGAATGCTATCAATTCCATAGCTGAACGCGCAGAGCGGACGGGCGCTGAAAGCCGAAATGGCACTGAATCGCAGGCGTGGAACTGGCCCTGCGAGAAGTGCTCCGACCCGGACTGCGAGCACCGCCTCTTCACCGACCTGCTGGCAGGCCGCCAGGGCTGAACCCGCCCTACTGCACGACGCTGCTGCCCGGCATCTGGTCGCCGGGCGAGGTGAAGATCTGCGCCGCGTCGACTGGATCGAAGCGGTACTGCTTGCCGCAGAAGTCGCAGCCCACCTCGATGTTGCCGCGTTCGGCCAGGATGCTCTCGGCCTCCTCCTGGCCCAGCCCGCGCAGCATGTTGGTCACGCGCTCGCGGCTGCAGGTGCAGGCGAAATGCGGGCCGAGCATGCCGCTGCGCGGCTCGAAGCGCAGCAGCTTCTCTTCCCAGAAGAGGCGCCGCAGGATGGTCTCGACGTCCAGCGTGAGCAATTCCTCCCGCGTCAGGCTGGCGGCCAGCGTGGCGATGCGGTTGTAGTCCTCGTTCAGGCCGATGTCGTCCTCGTTCGCGCGCGCGGCGCCGCCGGCCAGGTTGCCTTCGCCCGTCACCGGCAGGCGCTGGATCAGCAGGCCCGCCGCCACCTTGTCGTCGGCCGCCAGCACCAGGGTGGTGTCGAGCTGCTCGCTCTGCAGCATGTAGTGCTGCAGCACGTCGCTGAGCTTGCCGAGCTTCTCGCCACGGTCGCCGAAGAGCGGCACCACGCCCTGGTAGGGCTGCTGGCCGGGCAGGCGGTCCTTGGGGTCGAGCGTGATGGCGCAGCGGCCCTTGTTGTTCACGTTGACCAGGTCCGGCAGGCTGGCATCGGCCGCGATGTCACCGACCACGCTGGCCGTGGTGCGAACGCCCAGGTCGGGCTGCGCCTCGGCCACCGCGACCTTGACCGGCCCGTCGCCGAAGATCTGCAGGATCAGCGAGCCCTTGAACTTGATGTTGGCCTGCATGAGCGTGGCGGCCGCGGTCATCTCGCCCAGGAGTTCGGCCACGGGGGCGGGGTAGGCGCCCGTGTGGGTGTTGGAGGCGCGGCGCGCCAGCACCTCCTGCCAGGCCTGGTCGAGCCTCACCACCATGCCGCGCACGGGAAGGCCGTCGAAAAGAAAGGTATGCAGTTCGGACATGGCCTTAGACCCCCGTGCCTGTTCGACGCTCCCCCTCGACGGGGCGCACCCGGCGGCCCGGCCCGGCCGGTTGCGCGGGCGCCTTGATGGAGGAAACGGGGCAGGAGCTGCGAGGGAACTTCATTCAGGCGATCTTCTTCAGGCCCGAGGCGAAGCGCCGGGCGTTGTCCACATAGTGCTCCGCGCTCTGGCGCAGCCTGGCGGCGGCCGCGTCGTCGAGCGTGCGCACCACCTTGGCGGGCGCGCCGATGATGAGGGAGTTGTCCGGAAACTCCTTGCCCTCCGTCACCACGCTGCCGGCGCCGACGATGCAGTTGCGGCCGATCCTCGCGTTGTTCAAGACCACGGCCTGGATGCCGATGAGCGAGTTGTCGCCGATCGTGCAGCCGTGCAGCATGACCTGGTGGCCCACGGTCACGTTCTCGCCGATGGTCAGCGGGCAGCCGACGTCCGCGTGCAGCACCGACAGGTCCTGGATGTTGCTGTTGCGGCCGATCGTGAGCGTCTCGGTGTCGCCGCGCAGCACGGCGCCGAACCACACGCTGCTGTCCACGTCCATCTTCACGTTGCCGATCACCTGGGCGCTGTCGGCCACCCAGGCGCCGGCGGCGAGTTGCGGCGCGACGCCGTCGAGTTCATACAGGGCCATCGGGAAGTCTCCAGCGTGTTCGGATGTGGGGGGATGAAGGCGCTCGCCGCACGGGCGCAGGGCCGTCGGCGGTGCGATCCCTAGAATTGTAGGGATGCACCCCCGCCTGCGTGCCCTGCATGCGCTCCGCCTCGCCGATCCCGAAGAGAAAGTGGCCGCAACGCGCGCCCTGGCGGCGCAGGCAGCGAAGGAATCCCTGGCGGACGAGACCTGGTGCGAGCCCGTGCGCGACGCCGCCGACGAGCCCGGCGTGCCGGGCCGGCCGGCCCGGCCGGTGCGCGTGTCGGCGACCGAGGTGCCGACGCGCTCGCCCTTCACCGACGAAGGCCGCGCCGCGCTGGTCCATTCGATCTGCCACATCGAGTTCAACGCCATCAACCTCGCCCTCGACGCGATGTGGCGCTACGACGGCATGCCCGCGGCCTACTACCGGGACTGGCTGCGCGTGGCCGACGAGGAGGCGTACCACTTCTCGCTGATCCATGCCCACCTGCAGGCGATGGGCTGGCGCTACGGCGACTTCCCCGGTCACGACGGCCTGTGGACCATGTGCGAGAAGACGAAGGACGACGTGGTCGCCCGCATGGCGCTGGTGCCGCGCACGCTGGAGGCCCGCGGGCTCGACGCCACGCCGCTGATCCAGGCCAAGCTGCGCCGGGTGAACACGCCCGATGCGCTGCGCGCGGTGGACATCCTCGACATCATCCTGCGCGACGAGATCGGCCACGTGGCCATCGGCAACCGCTGGTACGCCTGGCTGTGCGATCGCGAGGGGCTCGATGCGCTGGCGCACTACCGCGTGCTGTACCGCCGCCACGAGGCGCCGCGGCTCAAGCCGCCCTTCAACCTCGAGGCGCGGGCCCGGGCCGGCTTCAGCGACGCCGAACTGCAAGCAATGCAGCAACCAGCCTGAGCCGTCTCAGGCCTTCGGCCGGCGCGACACCACCATCTTCGGCGAGAAGCGCTGCAGCACTTCGCCGCGCTGGTTGCGCGTCTCGCAGCGCATCACGACCATGCCGCGCTCGGGCTTGGAGCGCGAAGGGATGATCTCCATCACCTCGCTCTCGACGTGCAGCACGTCGTCCGGCCGCGTGGGTTGCGGCCAGGCGACCTCGCCACCGGAGCCGATGATGCCGTCGGCCAGCGGAATGCCGCTCTCGACCAGCAGCTTCATCGTCAGCGCCGCGGTGTGCCAGCCGCTCGCCGCCAGGCCGCGGAAGAAGGTGTGCTCCGCCTTCTCCGGGTCGGTGTGGAAGGGCTGCGGATCGAATTCGCGCGCGAAGGCGATGATCTGCGCGGCGTCGAGCGCGTGCTCGCCGCTGGTGAAGCGGTCGCCGACGTGGAGGTCTTCGAGGTACAGGCGGGGCGGGCTGGAATCGCTCATGGCTGGGCTCCGTGTGAATCCGCCGACGGCGGCCGCGCGATTGTGAGGTGTCGGGCCACGCAGTCCATCAAGGCCGCTCGAGCACCGTGGCGATGCCCTGGCCGCCGCCGATGCACTGGGTCGACAGCGCATAGCGCCCCTTCTCGCGCGCCAGCAACGCCGCCGCCTTGCCGGTGATGCGCGCGCCCGTGGCGCCCAGCGGATGGCCGATCGCCAGGCCGCCCCCGTCGATGTTCACGGTCGCCGGGTCCAGGCCCAGGTCGCGGATGCAGGCCAGCGCCTGCGAGGAGAAGGCCTCGTTGATCTCCACCACGTCGAGCTGGTCGACCGCGAGGCCCGCCCGCGCCAGCGCCTTGCGTGTGGCCGGGATGGGCCCGATGCCCATGATCGCCGGATCGACGCCCACGGTGGCGAAGCTGCGCACGCGCGCCAGCGGCGCGAGGCCGTGCCGCGCCGCGAAGTCGTCGCTGGTCACCAGCACCGCCGCCGCGCCGTCGGTCAGGGGCGAGGAGGTGCCCGCCGTGACCACGCCATCGGGCCGGAAGGCTGGCTTGAGCCCGGCCAGCGCTTCGAGCGTGGTGCCGGGGCGGATGCAGCCGTCGGCATCGACGACCTCGCCACCGGGCAGGCCGATGGGCACGATCTCCGCGGCCAGCCGGCCCTCCTCGCGCGCCCGGGCGGCCTTCTGGTGCGACTGCAGCGCCAGCAGTTCCTGGTCGGCACGGCTCACCCGCCAGCGTTCGGCCACGTTCTCCGCCGTCTCGCCCATGGACAGGTAGGCAGCCGTGGTGGCCTGCAGCTCGGGGTTGGGCGAGAAGTTGAAGCCGCCCTGCGGCACCATCGTCATCGACTCCACGCCCACGCAGAGAAAAGCCTCGCCCATGCCGGCCTCGATCTGCGCCGCGGCGATGTGCACCGCCTGCATCGACGAGCCGCAGAAGCGGTTCACCGTCATGCCGCCCACGGCCTCGGGCAGGCCGGCCAGCAGGCCGACGATGCGCGCCAGGTTGTTGCCCTGTGCCGCCTCGGGGTAGGCGCAGCCGAGGATCACGTCCTCCAGCAGCGCGGGGTCGAGGTCGGTGCGCGCGAGCAGGCCTTTCACGACCTTGGCCGCCAGCGTGTCGGGCCGCACCTCGGCGAGCCGGCCCTTGCGGGCGAAGTGGAACGGCGAACGCGCATAGGCGCTGATGAGGGCTTTCATGGATCGATCTCCTTGCATTGACTACCTACCGATCGGTAGTTTTTCTGGTCAAAGAAAAGGGCATGCGATGCATGCCCCACGGAACGGCGCTTCAGTCCAGCAGCACCGCGCGCAGCTGGGTCGTCACCTCGTCGAAATCGCGCACGCGCCCGCTCATGCGGGCGGTGATGAGCGCGCCCTGGCAGGTCGCGTAGATCCAGGCCGCCTGCCGCTGCGCCGCCGGCGCATCGCGTCCCAGTTCGCCCAGCACGCCGGCCAGCCAGCGCACCTGCGCCTGGCGCAGGCCCTGCACGGCCGCCTGCAGGTCCTCGTTGATGCAGGCCCAGCCCGGCACCAGCGCGCCCGCGGGGCACACGGCCGAGCCGGCCTGCAGGCCGTTGCGGTACATGCGGAAGTACGCGTCGAGCCGCTCGGCCGGCGCGCCGGCGCGGCGTGCGGCCCAGGCGTCGAAGGCCTGCGCCGCCTCCTTCAGCACCTCGATGCCCAGCGCCTCCTTGGTCGGGAAGTGGTGGTAGAGGCTGGCCTTGCGCACGCCGACGGCGTCGGCCACATCCTGGAAGCTGAAGCCCAGGTACGAGCGCGTCTGGACCAGCTCGCGCCCGACGCGCAGGATCTCGTCGCGCGTGCGGAAGGCGGAGGGATTGCCGGCGGCCATTGGCCTACTATAAGGTAGGCTGGACCTGCCCGCAACCCCGGGTGTCCGCGCGCTCCGGCTAGTCGGCCTTGATCCCGGCGGCCCGGATGATGCGGCCGTTGCTCTCGTACTCGCCGAGGATCTCGCGGGCGAAGTCGCCGGGACTGCCGCCGGTGGGCACGTTGTCGGTGGCCGTGAGCTTGGCACGCAGTTCGGGACTGGCCAGGGCCTTGTTGATCTCGGCGTTGTAGCGCGCCACCAGCGCTGCCGGCAGCGCGGCGGGCGCGAAGACGCCGAACTGCGACGACAGGTTGGCCGCGCGGTAGCCCAGCTCGGCCAGCGTCGGCACCTGCGGCAGCGTCTCGAGCCGCGCGGGCGCGCCGACCGCCAGCGGGCGCAGCTTGCCGGCCTGGATCTGCGCCGCGACGGCCGGCCCGGCATTGGTGGACAGCACCTCGAACTGGCCCGACAGCGCGTCGTTCATCTGCTGGCCGCCGCCCTTGTACGGAATGTGGGTGATGTCCACCCGCGCTGCCGCACGCAGCTGCTCCAGCATGATGTGGCCCAGCGACGCCGGTCCCGAGGTGGCCCAGCGCACCGCCCCGGGCTGCGCGCGCGCGACATCCATCAGCGCCGCGAAGTCCGTGCTGGTGCTGGCCGGTGTGGCGAGCAGCAGCACGGGCGAGTACATCACGCTGGCCACCGGCGCCACGTCGCGCAAGGGGTCGTAGGGCAGCTTGCCCAGGTGCGGGCTCAGCACCAGCGGGCTGATGGCCGAGAAGCCCAGCGTCGCGCCGTCGGGGGCGGCCTTGGCCACCACGTCCATGCCGATCGCGCCGCTGGCACCGGCGCGGTTGTCGACGATCACCGTGTTGCCCATCTGTGCGGCCAGGCGGTCGGCCAGGGCGCGGGCCACCACGTCGCTCACGCCGCCCGCCGGGTAGGCCACGACCAGGCGGAGGGTCCTCGGCAGCTCCTGCGCCAGCGCCGGGCGCATCAGGCCCGCAGCGCCCATGGCAGCGAGGCCGAGCGCGGCCCGAAGAAAGGGGCGGCGCCCCGTGCCGGTCTGCGTGTTCATGCGTTCGTCAATCGAGTTGCAGCTTGCGTTCACGAATGAGCTTCGCCCATTTCTCGTTGTCGGCCTTCACGAAGGCCGCGAACTCTGCCGGCCCGAGCGAATGCACCTCGGCCCCCGCCGTGGCGAACTTCGCCTGGACGTCGGGCTGTGCAAGCGCCTTGGCCAGCTCGGCCGACAGGCGCTCCACCACGTCCTTCGGCATGCCGGCCGGGCCGACGAGCCCCTGGAAGCCCACCGACTCCATGCCGCCCAGCCCCAGTTCCTTGACCGTCGGCACATCGGGCAGCTGCGGATCGCGCTTCGGTCCCGTGACGGCCAGCGCCTTGAGCTTGCCGCCCTTGACCTGCGGCAGCAGCACGCTGCCCGCGTCGATGAGGATCTGCGTCTGGCCGCCGATCAGGTCCTGCACCGCGGGCGCGCTGCCCTTGTACGGAACGTGGGTCATGTCCAGCCCTGCGACCTGGTTCATCAGCTCGCCGTTGAGGTGCGTCGAGGTACCGTTGCCGCCCGAGGCGAAGTTCACCTTGCCACCCTGCTGCTTCGCCCAGGCCACGAACTCCTTCAGGTTCTTCGCCGGATGGTCGGGCCGCGTCACCGCGATGTAGCTGCCCTGGCTGATCTGGCCGATGTACGTGAACTGCTTGATCGGGTCGTAGGGCGGCTTGGACTGCAGGTACGGCGCGATCGCGAAGGGGCCCGTGTTGGCCAGCAGCAGCGTGTAGCCGTCGGCAGGCTGGCGCGCGAGCTCGGTGGCGGCGATCATGCCGCTCGCACCGGGCTTGTAGTCGACCACGATCTGCTGCTTGAGCGCCTCCTGCATCGGCACCTGCACCGTGCGCGCCGCGAAGTCGATGCCCCCGCCCGGCGGGTAGCCCACGACGAGGCGGATGGGCTTGGCCGCGGGATAGGCCTGGGCCGCCGCCAGGCCGCTGCCCAGCGCGGCAGCCACGGTCAGTGCGCCCAGCGCGAGAGGCCGCGTCCAGCGGCGTGTCTGTGTCCTCATGTCGTCTCCTGGTTGAATCGATGCGAGAGCCGCGCCTTGAGCGCCAGCGCGTTGCCGACGGCTTCGCCGCCGGCCGTGTTGTCGAGGATGCACCAGCAGGCCACGCCGTCGTCGCGCGCCTGCTGCAGGCGCAGCGCCAGCCGGTCCAGCAGCGCCTCGTCGTAGGCCGACCAGTACACGCGCGGGCGCCCGTGCAGCCGAAGGTACACCAGTTGCGGCCAGCCGCCCGGCCATTCGCCACCGGCCTGCAGCACCGGGTCGGCCAGCACGCGCGAGACGCGCTGCGCTGCCAGCTGCGCATCGACCTCGGGCGTGAACCATGAGGCATGGCGCGGCTCGATCGCGACCGGGCCCGCGTGTCGCCGTCGCAGATCGGCGAGGAAGCGCCGCGCCACGACGGCATCGAACGCATGGCTCGGCGCGAGCTGGATCAGCAGGCAGCCCAGCTTCGCACCGAGGCCGGCGACCTCGCCGAGAAAGGCGTCGAGCGCATCACGCGCCCCCTGGAGGCGCGCCTCGTGCGTGATGGACTTCGGCAGCTTGACGGCGAACCGGAAGTGCGCCGGCGTCGACGCGGCCCACCGTGCGTAGGTCTCCGGGCGATGCGGGCGGTAGAAGCTGGTGTCGATCTCCGCCGCATCGAAGCAGGCCGCATAGCGTTCGAGGTGGCTGCCTTCGGCCGGGAAGCGCGGCCACTGCGCGCGCGGCAGGCTCCATCCCGCGCAGCCCACGCGGATGCCGGGCCCTTCAGCCACGCGGGTGGTGCTGCGCATGCAGCTGTTTCAGGCGTTCGCGCGCCACATGCGTGTAGATGGTCGTGGTCGAGATGTCCGCATGCCCCAGGAGCAACTGCACGGCGCGCAGGTCGGCCCCATGGTTGAGCAGGTGCGTGGCGAAGGCATGGCGCAGCGTGTGGGGCGACAGCGGCACATGAATGCCCGCGGCCGCCGCCTGCTTCTTGACGATGACCCAGAACATCGCACGCGTCATGCCGGCGCCGCGCGAGGTGACGAAGAAATCCGCCGTCTGCTGCCCGCCGAGGATCGCCGGGCGCGCATCGGCGATGTAGCGCTCGATCCAGCGCCGCGCCTCCTGGCCGAAGGGCACCAGCCGTTCCTTGTTGCCCTTGCCCAGGACGCGCAGCACGCCGTCGTTCAGGCTCAGGTCGAAGGTCTTCATCGCCACCAGCTCGCTCACGCGCAGGCCGCTGGCGTACATCAGTTCCAGCATCGCGCGGTCGCGCAGGCCCAGCGGCGTGCCGAGGTCGGGCGCGGCCAGCAGTGCGTCGACCTGTGCCTCGCTCAGCGTCTTGGGCACGCGCAGCGCCTGGCGCGCGGGCACGAGGCGAAGCGTGGGGTCGGCCGCGATGCGCCGCTCGCGCAGCGCCCATCGGTAGTAGCGCTTGAACACCGTGAGCCGCCGGTTGGCCGAGGTCGCCTTGCCCTTGTCGGCCATGCGCGCGCCCATGTAGGCCTGCAGGTCATGCTCGCGCGCGGCATCCATCGCCAGCCCGCGACCGGCCAGCCACTGGCCGAAGAGCGCGAGGTCGCGCCGGTAGGCCGCCAGGGTGTTCCTGGCGAGGCCGTGCTCCAGCCAGAGCGCGTCGATGAACTCGTCGATCTCGGGGGTGGGCGGGGCGGCGGCCGCGGAAGTCATCGCACGAAGATAGCAAAAGAAAGGGCCGCCCGAAGGCGGCCCGCTGCATGGAAGGCGTGCGGCTCAGTCCAGCGTGAGCTTCTGCTTCTGCACGACCTGCTTGTACACGTCGTACTCCGCCTTGATCTGGTCGGCGAACTGCTGCGGCGTGTTGGCCACGATGATCGAGCCGGTGTCCTCGATGCGCTTCTTGACGGCCGGGTCCTCCAGCGCCTTCTTGGTGCCGGCGCTGATCTTGTCGACCACGTCCTTGGGCAGGTTCTTCGGGCCCAGGATGCCGTAGTAGGCCATGCGGTTCACCGGCTCCAGGCCCACTTCCTTGAAGGTCGGCACGTTGGGCAGGTCCTTCAGCCGCTGCGGTGCGGCCACCACGATCGGCACCAGCTTGCCGGCCTTGATGAAGGGCAGCGCCGAGGGCAGGTTGTCGAAGATGATCGGCACCTGGCCGGCCACCACGTCGTTCAGGGCCGGGCCCGCGCCGCGGTAGGGGATGTGCGTGACGAAGGTGCCCGTCATGCTCTTGTACAGCTCCATGAGCAGGTGGCCGATGCCGCCCGTGCCCGACGAGCCGTACGAGTACTTGCCCGGGCTCTTCTTCAGCTCGGCGATGAAGGCGGCGTAGTCCTTGGCGGGGAAGTTCGGGTTCACCGCGATCACGTTGGGCGTGGCCGCGATGTTGATGATGGGCGTGAAGTCGGTGATGGGGTTGTACGGCGTCTTGGGGTTGATGGCCGGGTTGGCCGCCGTGCTCGACACCGTCGCCACGCCGAGCTTGTAGCCGTCGGGCGCCGCGCGCGAGGTCTCGAGCGCGCCCACGGCGCCGCCGCCGCCGGCCTTGTTGACCACCACGACCGGCTGGCCCAGCACCTTGCCGAGCGGATCGGCCACCACGCGGGCCACGATGTCGGTGGTGCCGCCGGGCGCGAAGGGCACCTGCAATTCGACCGGCTTGTCCGGATAGCCCTGGGCAAAGGCGGCGGGCGCCGCAACCAGCGCGGCGAGCATGGCGCTGCCGGCGAGGGCCTTCCATTGGCGACGTTGCATCGACAGAACTCCTTGTGTCTTGGGAATGGGAGAAGCGCACTTGAAACCAAATGCACAGGACCGCGCATGCTAAATGCTGCACCGCAGCCCGCCTCCCCTGGATTACCCACAAATCCGTCGGAAATGCGGCGCCGGCCTACGCCCCGCCGCGCGGATTCAGTGCGTGCCGCCCACGGCCAGGTGCTCCGATATGCTCGGCCGGTGAATCATGCGCAGCTGCTCGTCCCCGACTTCTCCCTCATCGCCTGCGGCTGGCTCCTGTGCCGCTACACCGCGCTCGACCGCCGCGTGTGGGACCAGGTCGAGAGCCTCGTCTACTACTTCCTCTTCCCGGTGCTGCTGTTCCACTCGATCGTGCGCAGCCCGATCGACTTCGGCACCACCTCGCACCTGCTCGCGGCGGGCGTCGGCATCGGCCTGGCGGGCATCGCGCTGGCCTATGCCCTGCCCTTCCTGCCCGCCATCGGGCGCCGCATCGACCGGCGCGACCACGCGGCCAGTGCGCAGATCGCGTTCCGCTTCAACTCCTTCATCTGCCTGACGATGGCCGAGCGCCTGGCCGGCGCCGAGGGGCTGCTGATGATCGCCGTGCTGATCGGCGTGTGCGTGCCGCTGATGAACGTGGCGGCCGTGTGGCCGATGGCACGCCACGGCCAGTCGGGCTTCGTGCGGCAGCTGGTGCGCAACCCGCTGATCATCGCCACCGCCACCGGCCTCGTCGCGAACCTGCTGGGCCTGCGCATCCCGGGCTGGCTCGAGCCCGCGGTCTCGCGCATCGGCGCTGCCTCGCTGGCGCTGGGGCTGCTGGCGGCCGGCGCGGGCATGCAGTTCGCCAGCCTGGCGCGCGGCAAGCTGCTGGCCGTGTCGGTGCTGGCGATCCGCCACCTCGTCCTGCCGCTGATCGCCTGGGGCCTGGCGCTCGCGCTGCGGCTGCCGCCGGCGCAGGGCGCGGTGCTGATGGCCTTTTCGGCCGTGCCGACCGCCTCGAGCGCCTACGTGCTGGCCGCGCGCATGGGCTACAACGGGCCCTTCGTCGCGGGGCTCGTCACGCTGTCGACGCTGCTGGGCATGCTCAGCCTGCCCTTCGCGCTCAGCCTGCCGCGCTGATTCCTTTTCCTTGAACGAAAAGTGCCCGCAGCGCCCGCCGCACGGGCGCGATCAGCTATGGTTTCGATAGCAGCTTCGCCTGCGCCAGGCCCCAGTGCACATGCTCGCGCACCAGCGCATCGGGATGCTCGCGGCGGGTGGCCAGGGCCTGCGCGGCCGAGGCGTCGCCGCCGCGCAGCGCATTGCCCAGCGCGACGGCGATGTTGCGCAGCCAGCGCAGGTGGCCGATGCGGCGGATCGGCCCGCCTTCGGTGCGATGCAGGAAGGTCGGCTCGTCCCAGGCGAACAGCGTGGCCAGCGACTCGCCCGCCAGGCCCGGACGCACGTCGAAATCGGCCAGCGTGCCGCGCTGGGCGAACTTGTTCCAGGGGCACGCCAGCTGGCAGTCGTCGCAGCCGTAGATGCGGTTGCCCATGCGCGGCCGCAGCTCGAGCGGGATGGCGCCCGCATGCTCGATCGTGAGGTAGGAGATGCAGCGCCGCGCATCGAGCCGGCCGGGCGCGAGGATGGCCTGCGTGGGGCACACGTCCATGCAGGCGCGGCAGCTGCCGCAATGCGCGCTGACCGGCTCGCTGTGCGGCAACGCCAGGTCGACGTAGATCTCGCCGAGGAAGAACATCGAGCCGGCCTCGCGGTCCAGCACCAGCGTGTGCTTGCCGCGCCAGCCCTGGCCGCTGCGTGCGGCGAGCTCGGCCTCGAGCACCGGGGCCGAGTCGGTGAAGACGCGGTGACCGAAGGGCCCCAGTTCCTGCGCGATGCGGTCGGCCAGCCGCTCCAGTCGCGCGCGCATCACCTTGTGGTAGTCCCGCCCGCGGGCATAGGTCGAGACGACGCCCTCGCCGGGCCGCTTCAGCCGCGCCCATTCCACGGCCTGCCAGTCGGTCGGCGTTTCGCGCGGCAGGTAGTTCATGCGCGCGGTGATCACGCTCACCGTGCCTGGCACCAGCTCGGCCGGCCGCGCGCGGCGCATGCCATGCGCGGCCATGTAGTCCATTTCGCCGTGGAAGCCGTTGTCCAGCCATTGGCGCAGGCCGGGCTCGGCGCTCGAGAGGTCGATGCCCGCCACGCCGATTTGGGAGAATCCCAGTTCCCGCGCCCACGCATTGATGTGGGCCACGAGTTTCCGAGTGACGAGTTGAGTGCCGACGACCACCCATCGATTGTAGGAACGCCTCCCCCCGCCACCGCGACCGTGCAGTGGCAGGACGAGGACGACACCGACCGCTTCGCGCAGCACCTGGCCGCCGTGCCCGCGCTGCGCGACGCCTTCATCACCCTGCACGGCGAACTGGGCGCGGGCAAGACCACCTTCGTGCGCCACCTGCTGCGCGCGCTCGGCATCACCGGTCGCATCAAGAGCCCCACCTACGCGGTGGTGGAACCGCACGCGGCGCCCGACGGCCTGGCCATCCACCACTTCGACTTCTACCGCTTCGGCGACCCGCGCGAGTGGGACGATGCGGGATTCCGCGACATCTTCGCGGCCCCGGGCCTCAAGCTCGCCGAATGGCCGAACAATGCCGCGGGGCGCATCCCGGTTGCGGACCTTGCTATTAAAATAGAAGCAATGAGCGACGACGATCTCCGCACTGTCACGTTGCACGCCCACACTGCGCGCGGACGCGAACTGCTGGCTGCCGCCACCGCTGCATGAGCCGAACCGACGACCTTCCCCCTGGGGCCGACAACGCCGCGCGCCGCCAGCTGCTCAAGGCCGGCACGCTGGTCCTGCTGCTGGGCGCGCAGCAGATCGCACGCGGCGCCACCATCGTCGCCGTGCGCGTGTGGCCCGCCAACGACTACACGCGCATCACCATCGAATCCGACGGCCGGCTGCAGACGCAGCAACTGGTCGTCGGCAGCCCGCCGCGGCTGGCCGTGGACATCAAGGGCATCGACCTCAACCCCGCCCTGCGCGACCTGGTGGGCAAGGTGCGGCCCGACGACCCGTACATCGCCGGCCTGCGCGTGGGGCAGAACGCCCCCTCGGTCGTGCGCATCGTGTTCGATCTCAAGCAGGCCGTGCTGCCGCAGGTCTTCTCGCTCGCGCCGATCGCCGCCTACCGCGACCGGCTGGTGCTGGACCTGTACCCCGCGCAGGCGGTCGATCCGCTCGAATCGCTGATCGCCGAACGCCTGCGCGACACGCGCGGCGGCGGCAGCGACACCACCGTGGCCGGCGTGGCGCCGCGCGAGCTCGCACGCCCCGGCGAAGCGCCGCCGCCGGTGCGCCCGGCCGCCCCGGCGGCCGATCCGCTGGGCGACCTGATGGCGCAGCAGTCGATGAAGCCGTCGCCACCGTCGGGGCCCGCCACGCGCGAGACGCCGAACCTCGTGGCGCCCGCGCCGCTGCCGCCCGTCGTCGGTACCGCGCCCGTGCGCCCCGCCCCGGCGCCCGCGCCCTCGCGGCCGGTGCCCAACACGGCCACCGCCAGCCGCACCGACCGCATCATCATCGTCGCGCTCGATCCCGGCCATGGCGGGGAGGACCCCGGCGCCATGGGCCCCGCCGGCACGCGCGAGAAGGACATCGTGCTGCAGGTCGCGCACCGCCTGCGCGACCGCATCAACGCATCCAGCGTCAACGGCAACCCGATGCGCGCCTTCCTCACGCGCGATGCCGACTTCTTCGTGCCGCTGCAAGTGCGCGTACAGAAGGCGCGGCGCGTGCAGGCCGACCTGTTCGTGAGCATCCATGCCGATGCGTTCACCACGCCCGCCGCACGCGGGGCCAGCGTGTTCGCGCTGAGCCAGAGCGGTGCTTCGAGCAGCGCCGCGCGCTGGCTGGCCAACAAGGAAAACCAGGCGGACCGCGTGGGCGGCGTCAACGTGGGCGAGCACGAGGCGCAGGTGCAGCGCGCGCTGTTCGACATGAGCACCACGGCGCAGATCAACGACAGCCTCAAGCTGGGCACCGCCATGCTCGGCGAGATCAAGGGCATCGGCGCGCGGCTGCACAAGGGCAGCGTCGAGCAGGCCGGCTTCGCGGTGCTCAAGGCGCCCGACATCCCGAGCGTGCTGGTCGAAACCGCCTTCATCAGCAACCCCGAGGAAGAGGCCAAGCTGCGCACCGTCGCCTACCAGGAAGACCTGGCCGACGCGCTGATGCGCGGCATCCAGCGCTATTTCGCACAGAACCCGCCGCTGGCGCGCAGCCGGCAGCTGTGAAAGTCCGATGCGCCTTTGGCGCGCAGGGCGCCTAGGTGCTGCCGCACAGCCCGCGGCCCTTGCCGTCGCACAGGGGCCATCGGCGGGTTCCTACACCCCGGCCGAAGCCTCGTTGCGCAAGATGTGTCCATCCTCAAACAGAAAGGTGGACCACATGATCAAGTCGCGTTATTGGATTGCTGCAGCGGCCGCCTCGTCGGTCATGGCATTGGCGGGCTGCGCGAGCGGCCCCAATCAGAACCTGGGTACCGGTATCGGCGCACTCGGCGGTGCTGCCGTGGGCCACGCCATCGGCGGCAACACCGGCGCGACGCTGGGCGGCGCAGCCATCGGCGGCGTCATCGGCAACCAGGTGGGCCGCAGCGTCGACGAGCGCAATTACTACAACCAGCAGCAGTACTACCCGCCGGGTTCGGGCTACTACCCGAACAACGGTCCGCGTTACTGAGCGGCCGTCGACAAAGAAAAGGCGCGTCCATCGGGCGCGCCTTTTTCGTTTCCTTTTTTCCTGCTCAGGCCGTCGGCGCCGCCTTGCCGGCGCGCGAGCCGCGCCAGGCACCGAAGATCGCGATCAGCCCCGGCACGATGATCAGCGCCCAGATGATCTTGTCCAGGTGCTCCTTCACGAAGGGCAGGTTGCCGAAGAAGTAGCCCGCGGTGCAGATGCCGATCACCCAGAGCAGCGCACCGCCCACGTTGTAGGCCGTGAACTTGGCACGTCCCATGGCCGCCACGCCCGCGACGAAGGGCGCGAAGGTTCGGATGAAGGGCATGAAGCGCGCCAGCACGATGGTGATGCCGCCGTAGCGCTCGTAGAACGCATGCGCCTGGTCGAAGGCCTTCTTGTTGAAGAAGCGCGAGTTCTCCCACTGGAAGACCTTGGGCCCGAAATAGCGGCCGATGCTGAAATTGCACTGGTCGCCCAGCACCGCCGCCACGACGAGGATCGGCACGGCCAAGCCGTAGCTCATCAGCCCCGCGCCGCACAGCGCGCCGACGATGAAGAGCAGGGAGTCGCCGGGCAGGAAGGGCATCACCACCACGCCCGTCTCGACGAACACGATCAGGAAGAGCAGCGCATACACCCACATGCCATAGGCGACGACGAAGGCCTCCAGGTGCTTGTCGACGTGCAGGATGAAATCGATGAGGAAGGCGACGATGTCCATGGGGCTGGCATTATCCCGGTGCCATGACCGCCGCCTCCCTGAATTCCCCGTTCCTGATCCGGCCCCTCGAAGCCGCCGACTGGCCCGCCGTGTGGGCGCTGCTGGCGCCCACCTTCGCGCGCGCCGACACCTACAGCTACCCGCCCGACCTGTCCGAGGCCGCCGCGCATGCGGCCTGGGTCGAGACGCCTGCCGCCACCTTCGTGGCCTGCGACGCGGACGGCACGGTCCTGGGCACGTATTTCATCAAGCCCAACCAGCCCGGCCAGGGCGCCCATGTCTGCAATTGCGGCTACGTCACGGCCGATGCGGCGCGCGGGCGCGGCGTGGCGGCGGCGATGTGCGAGCACTCGCAGGGCCAGGCGCGCCACATGGGCTTTCGCGCCATGCAGTTCAACTTCGTCGTGTCCACCAACGCGGGCGCGGTGCGGCTGTGGCAGCGCCTGGGGTTCGCCATCGTGGGGACGCTGCCCGGCGCCTTCCGGCACCCGGTGCGCGGGTACGTCGACGCTCACGTGATGTTCAAGACCCTGGTGGACACCGGCTCCTAGAATCTCCCCGGTGAGCGCCCTTCCCTCCTCCCTGCCGACGCCGCCCGGCGCCCGGCGCCCCATCCGCGAACTGCCCGACGAGTTGATCAGCCAGATCGCCGCCGGCGAGGTGGTCGAGCGGCCGGCCTCGGCGGTGCGGGAACTGGTCGACAACGCGCTGGACGCCGGCGCCACGCAGGTCACGGTGCGCCTGCTCGCCGGCGGCGTGCGGCTGATCTCGGTGGAGGACGACGGCGCCGGCATCCCCCAGGAGGAACTGCCGATCGCGCTGCGCCGCCATGCCACCAGCAAGATCGCGAGCCTCGACGACCTCGAGTCGGTCGGCACCATGGGCTTCCGGGGCGAGGCGCTCGCCGCCATCAACGCCATCGCCGACATGAGCGTGCTGTCGCGCCACGGCGACGCCGACGGCGCCTGGCTGCTCGACGGCCGCACCGGCGAGCTGCGACCGGTGGCGCGCTCGCGCGGCACCACCGTGGAGGTGCGCGAGCTGTTCTATGCGACGCCCGCGCGCCGCAAGTTCCTCAAGACCGACGCGACCGAGCTGGCCCACTGCCTGGAGGCCGTGCGGCGCCATGCGCTGGCGCGGCCCGACGTCGGCTTCGCAGTCTGGCACGAGGGCAAGCTGGTCGAGCAGTGGCGGCCGGCCGGCGACACCGCGCGCCGGCTGGCGGACGTGTTTGGCGACGAGTTCGTGGCCCGGAGCGTGCCGGTCGATCACGGCGTGGGCCCGGTCCGGGTGAGTGGTTATGCCGGCGTGCCCGATGCCGCGCGCTCGCGGGCCGACCAGCAGTACTTCTACGTGAACGGCCGCTTCGTGCGCGACAAGGTGCTGGCGCACGCGGTACGCAGTGCCTACGAGGACGTGCTGCACGGCCAGCGCCAGCCGGTCTTCGCGCTGCACCTGACGATCGATCCCGCGCGCGTGGACGTGAACGTGCACCCGACCAAGATCGAGGTGCGCTTTCGCGACGGGCGCGAGGTGCACCAGGCGGTGCGCCACGCGATCGAGAACGCACTGGCCGCACCGCGCGCCGGCGGCGCGACGGACCCCGAGGCCGCCACCGGGCGGCCGGCACCGCTTTTCAAGCCAAATGTGCCTCCACCGCCCGCCCCGTGGGCGCAACCAGCTATCAATTTCGTAGCAGAACGCGGCGTGGGCGACATGGCGGCCATGTGGCCCGCCGCACCGGCCCCTGCTGCAGCCAACCGCCCGCGGCTGGACGACCGGCCCGCCTTCGCCGCGCCGGCCGCGCCCTTCGTGGCGCCGCAGCCTGCCGCCGCCGCGGGCGCACCCGACGACGCCTGGCCGCTGGGCCGCGCGCTCGCCCAGTTGCACGGCATCTACATCCTGGCCGAGAACAGCCAGGGCCTGGTCATCGTCGACATGCACGCGGCGCACGAGCGCATCGTCTACGAGCGGCTCAAGGTGCAACTCGACGGCGCGGCCATCGCCAGCCAGCCGCTGCTCATCCCCGCCACCTTCGCCGCCACGCCGCAGGAGGTCGCCACCGCGGAGGCCTGCACCGAGGTGCTGCCGACGCTGGGCCTGGAGATCACGCCCTTCTCCCCGCGCACCCTGGCGGTGCGGGCGGTGCCGAGTTCGCTGGCCGATGGCGACCCGGTCGAGCTGGCGCGCAGCGTGCTGGCCGAACTGGCGCAGCACGATGCCAGCACCGTGGTGCAGCGCGCCCAGAACGAGCTGCTGGGCACCATGGCCTGCCACGGCGCGGTGCGGGCCCACCGCCGCCTCACGCTCGAGGAGATGAACGCCCTGCTGCGCCAGATGGAAGCCACCGAGCGCTCCGACCAGTGCAACCACGGCCGCCCGACCTGGCGCCAGCTCAGCGTCCGGGAGCTCGACGCGCTGTTCCTGCGTGGCCGTTGAGCCACGGAATCCGTAACGTTCTGCGCCGCAACGGGCGGATCGAGGCGGACCGCGGCGCCCGCCATGGGGGCACACCCTGTGGCTTTGCGCGGCCTTTGGCGTTAATTTCCGTGCCTGAAAGCGGTTACCAGCGGAGATACCCAAGGGTTTTCCAGTGTCATCCGACGCGCGGGCACGCCCGTTGCATGGTCCGTTGCAGACGTCGCAGAGCGTTGTTTCGGGGAGTTACCGGGATGTGGTGTCGGTCCATCCCCGGCCAAACGGTTTGAACTTTCGACCGGCTATCGCTCTCTTTCTGCCCAATGAAACGCTGGTCCCTGTTCGCATCGGCCATCTCGCTCTGCGCCCTTCTCGCCGCTGGCTGCTCGACCCTCGACGAGCGGCAGCGCGAATGGATCTTCCAGCCCAGCGACCGCAGCTGGGGCAACACCGCCGCCATGACGGCCGGCATGCAGGACGTCTGGATCGACTTCCAGTCCTCGGTCACCGGGCAGCCCGCCCGGCTGCACGGCCTGTGGCTGGGCGACGCACCCACCACGCCTGACCGCCCCGTGATGCTGTACCTGCATGGTGCGCGCTACAACGTGGCGGGTTCGGCGCCGCGCATCCAGCGCATGCACGAGCTGGGCTTCTCGGTGCTGGCCATCGACTACCGCGGCTTCGGCAAGAGCACCAAGGCGCTGCCCTCGGAGGATTCGGCCCGCGAGGACGCCCGCGCCGCCTGGGACTGGCTGGCCCGCAAGTACCCCCAGCAGCACCGCTACATCTTCGGCCACTCGCTGGGCGGCGCCATCGGCATCGACCTGGCGTCCAACGTCAAGGACGAGAGCGGCGTGATCGTCGAGAGCACCTTCACCTCGATCACCGATGTGGTGAGCAGCTTCAAGTGGGGCTGGCTGCCCTTCAGCGCGCTCGTCACGCAGCGCTTCGAGGCGATCAACAAGGTCAAGACCATCGGGGCGCCGCTGCTGGTGGTGCACGGCTCGAACGACACGCTGATCAACCCCACGCTGGGCCGCAAGCTCTACGACGCCGCCACGGGACCCAAGATGTTCGTGCTGGTCGAGGGCGGCTCGCACCACAACACCAACTCGATCGGCGAGGTGCAGTACAAGGCCGCGCTGAGCCAGCTCTTCCAGATGAAGGAGCCGACGCCGGTCATGGCCAGCGACGAGGCGGCGCCTTCCGCTGCGCCGGCGATGGCGCCTCGCAGCGTCTCTCCGCGCGAAGTGCGCGGCCGTGCGGCGGCCAAGGCCAACCCGGGCGGCACCCAGGCCATCTGAGCGTCTTTCCTGGCGCCCGGCGCGGCCGTCACGCTTCCACGGCCGGCACGGACTGCCATTTCGCCAGCCGGCGCTGCCATTGCGGCAATTTCCTTCGCATTTCTGCCGCCCTGCGGCCTTCCGCCTGGCACGCCATGCCGCAACACTGGGCCTTGTGAAAGCCCAGAGGACCAGGCCATGGCACCCCCCACCACCTCCACCTTCCTCGATGCGGGCGACATGCGCCGGCTGGTGCGCCACGAAGGCCTCGCCGCCTTCACCGCCGCCGTGGCCGCGCGCATCGAGCGCGAGTTCCTGCGCTGGGAGGACTTCGACAAGCGCGCACGCACGGCCGCCTACGGGCCCGAGGGCGTGATCGAGCTCATGCCGGTCGCCGACCGCACGCAGTTCGCCTTCAAGTACGTCAACGGCCACCCCGGCAACACCCGCCGCGGGCTGCCCACGGTGATGGCCTTCGGTGTGCTGGCCGACATGGCGACCGGCACGCCGCGGCTGCTGGCGGAGCTGAGCCTGCTCACCGCCATCCGCACGGCCGCGATGTCCGCCCTCGCGGCCCGCCGCCTCGCGCGGCCGGGCAGCCGGACGATGGCGCTGATCGGCAACGGCGCGCAGAGCGAATTCCAGGCCCTGGCGTTTCGCGACCTGGTGGGCATCCGCACGCTGCGGCTGCATGACACCGACCCCGCGGCCACCGACAAGCTGGTGGCGAACCTGCGGCACCAGGGCCTGGCGCTGCACCGCGCCGCCACGGCCGAAGCGGCCTGCGCGGGCGCCGACATCGTGACGACCGCCACCGCCGATCCGCGGCACGCGGCGGTGCTGCGCGCGGGCATGGTCGCACCCGGCACGCACGTCAATGCGATCGGCGGCGATTCGCCGGGCAAGACCGAGCTGGACCCGGCCCTGCTCGCAGACGCGGCCGTGTTCGTCGAGTACGCGCCGCAGACGCGCGTCGAGGGCGAGATCCAGCAGATGCCCGCCGATTTCCCGGTCACCGAGTTCTGGCGCGTGCTCGCAGGCATGCACCCGGGCCGGCGCGACGCGGCGCAGGTCACGGTGTTCGATTCGGTCGGCTTCGCGCTGGAGGACCTCGCCGCCCTGGCCCATGCGGCCGAGGTGGCGCAGCGGCTGGGCATCGGACGGCCGATCGCCCTGGTGGCTTCGCCGGCGGACCCGAAGGATCTCTTCGGCCTGCTGTCGGTGCCGGCGCAGGCGGGCGTGCAGGCGGCCACCGAAGCCGCCTGAAAGTGCCGCGGGACGGCACCGGGGCGAGAATCGCGGCCTCCTTCGCATCCGCTGCCGCCCATGTTCCCTGCCGAGACCCTGCTCGCCTATTGCGCCGCCGTCCTGCTCGTCGTGATCGCGCCGGGCCCCGACAACATCCTGGCCATCGGCCGCGGCCTGAGCCAGGGCCGCGCGGCGGCCGTGCTGTCGTCGATCGGCGCCGGCCTCGGCATCATGTGCCACACGGTGGCCGCCACGCTCGGGCTCACGCTGGTCATCCAGGCCTCGCCCGCCGCCTTCTGGGCGGTCAAGCTCGCCGGCGCGGCCTACCTGCTGTGGCTGGGCGTGAAGGCGATCACGGCGCGCAACCTCGTTGCCTTCGAGCCCACGGCGCAACAGCCGCCGGGGCGCGTCTTCCTCACCGGGCTGCTGTCCAACGTGCTCAACCCCAAGCCGGGCCTCTTCGTGCTGGCCTTCATCCCGCAGTTCGTCAGCGCCTCGCGCGGCCCGGTGGCGGTGCAGATGCTGGTCTACGGCGCGATCTTCGCGGTGGCCACGGCCCTCATCTTCTCGTGGCTCGGCAGCTCGGCCGCCCGCCTGTCGCGCTGGCTGGCACGACGCCCCCGCGTGACCACCGGACTGAACGTCGGGGCCGGGCTGGCCTTCGTGGCCTCGGGGGTGTCGATCCTCGCGCTGGGCAACCGGCGCTGAAGCCGGCCCCGTGGAGGCCCGCTCTACCGGTAAGTGGCCAGCAGGATGCTGGTCTCCGAGGTCGCGATGCCCTTGACCAGCCGGATGCGCTCCAGCACCGCCGACAGCTCGGCCATCGAGCCGGCACGCAGGGCCGCCAGCAGGTCCCAGCGGCCGTTGGTGTCGTGCAGCGATTCGACGGCGGGGTCGCCCAGCAGCGCGGCGATCACGGCGCGGGTCTGGTTGCCCTCGACCTGCACGCTCATCCACGCCCGGATGGCGGCGGGCTCGGCATCGGGCCGCAGGCGCACCGCATAACCGACGATCACCTGCGCGTCCTCCAGCTTGCGCAGGCGATTGCTCACCGTGCCGCGCGAGACGCGCAGCCGCGCCGCCAGGGCCGCGATGGGCATGCGCGCGTCCTGGCGCAGCAGAGCGATGAGCGCACGGTCGGTGTCGTCCATGGCGACGAGGGTACACGCGTGCCCGCCCTGGCGGCGCGGCCATTTGCTACCCTCGGGCCGATGGCCCCGCCCCACGCGCCGGCCCGCCCCGGTGCCGCGGGCGTGGCTGCCCCCGAACCTTCCACCCCCACCACCCGCCGCGGCACCACGCCGGGCGTGCTGGTGCTCATGCTGGCGCTGCTGCTGGGCATCCAGCCCGTGACCACCGATCTGTACCTGCCGGCGCTGCCCGCGCTCACGTCCGGCTTCGGCGCGCGCATCGCGCATGCGCAGCTCACGCTCACGGCGCTGCTGCTGGCCTTCGGCGCCTCGCAGCTGGTGCTCGGGCCGCTGTCGGACCGCTTCGGTCGCCGCCCCGTGCTGCTGGCCGGGTTGTCGGCGTACGTGCTGGCCGCCGCCGGCACCGCGCTCGCGCCGTCGATCGAAGGACTGATCGCGCTGCGCGCACTGCAGGGCGCGGCCATGGGCGCGGCGGTGATGGCCGCGCGCGCCATCGTGCGCGACCTGTACCAACCCGCGCAGGGTGCGCGCGTGATGTCGCGCGCGCTCACCGGGCTGGGCGTCATCGCCTGCCTGTGCGCCCCGGTGGGCAGCGTGGTCACCGACGGGCTGGGCTGGCGCTTCGCGCTGGCGGTGCCGGCCCTGTTCGGCGTCGCCACGCTGGCCCTGGTGGCACTGCGCTTTCGCGAATCGCTGCCGCGGCCCGACGCGAACGCGCTGCGCCCGTCGGCCATCGTACGCACCTGGGGCACCGTGCTGCGGCACCCGACCTTCCTCGCCTTCTCGGCGCTCACCACGGCTGCCTACGGGCTGCTGTTCACTTTCCTCGCGTCGTCGTCCTTCGTGTTCCTGCAGGTGCTGGGCCTGTCGCGCACCGGCTACGGGCTGGTGATGTTGTGGAACTCGCTGGCCTACATCGCGGGCACGTTCCTGTGCCGGCACTGGCTGGCGCGGCACGGCGTGCGCGGCAGCGTCGCGCGCGGCGCCGTGCTGAGCCTGGCCGGCGGCACGCTCATGGGCGCCCTGGCGCTGGCCGGCGTGCAGACGGTGTGGGCCATCGCCGCGCCCCTCACGCTGGTGATGCTGGGCCACGGCGTGCACCAGCCCTGCGGCCAGACCGGTGCCGTAGGCCCCTTCCCGCAGGCGGCGGGCGCGGCCTCGGCCCTCAACGGCTTCATCATGATGCTCGCCGCCTTCGCCATCGGCGGCTGGCTGGGCACGCACATGGACGGCAGCACGCGCCCGCTGGCGCTGGGCATCTGGTTCTGGAGCGGCTGCATCGCCCTGCTCGCGTGGACCGTGGTGCCGCGCTTCGGCGGAGACCGCCATGCCCGCTGACGCGAGCGTGCCGCGCTGGATCGGCCTGGCCGGCCCCACCGCCAGCGGCAAGACCGCGGCCGCCCTGGCGCTGGCCGCGCACCTGGCCCCGCGGCGTGCGGTGGAGATCGTCAGCGTCGACTCCGCGCTGGTCTACCGCGGCATGGACATCGGCACCGCCAAGCCCAGCGCTGCCGAGCGCGCGCAGGTGCCGCATCACCTGATCGACATCCGCGACCCGGCCGAAAGCTACAGCGCTGCGGCCTTCGTGGCCGACGCGTCGCGGCTCGTCGACGCCATTCGTGCGCGCGGTGCGCTGCCGCTGCTGGTGGGCGGCACGATGCTGTACTTCAAGGCGTTGATCGACGGCATCGACGCCATGCCCGCCGCCGACCCGGCCGTGCGCGCGATGCTGGACGCCGAGGCCGCCGCCCATGGCTGGCCCGCGCTGCATGCGCGCCTGGCCGAGGTCGACCCGCGCACCGCCGCGCGCCTGGCCCCGCACGACAGCCAGCGCATCCAGCGCGCGCTGGAGGTGTGGCACAGCACGGGGCGGCCGATCTCCGACTTCCACCAGCGCGACGCCGCGACGGCGGGCGCTACGAAAACCATGGCTGCCCACGCAGGCGGGGCGGGCGCCGGCGCCCTTTTTTCCCTGGAGCCGCAGGACCGCGCCTGGCTGCACGCACGCATCGCCGACCGCTTCGACGCCATGCTGGAGGCGGGCTTCCTCGACGAGGTGCGCGCCTTGCGCCGACGCGGCGACCTGCACGCCGACCTGCCTTCGATCCGCTGCGTGGGCTACCGGCAGGCGTGGGAGCTGTTCGACACGGCGGGCGAGCGGCCCGACGCCGCGGCCATCGCCGCCTTCCGCGACAAGGGCATCGCCGCCACGCGCCAGCTGGCCAAGCGGCAGATCACCTGGCTGCGCAGCATGCCGGCGCGCACCGTCATCGCCTGCGATGCGCCCCATGCAACCGCGCAGGCCGTGCAACACATGGCGGCCTGCACCCCATGACCACTGCCGCACCCCGCCTGAGGATCGAATCGCTCGCCAAGCACTACGGCGAGCCGCCCGAGCGCGTGGCGGTGTTCCGCGACGTGAGCTTCGACGTCGCGCCCGGCGAGTTCGTCGCCATCGTGGGCGAGTCGGGCGTGGGCAAGTCCACCCTGCTGAACTGCGTGGCCGGCCTCGACCACTGGGACGCCGGACGCATCGTGGTCGACGGCACCGACCTCGGCACGCTCGACGCCGACGCGCGCGCACTGTGGCGGCGGCGCCAGGTCGGCTTCGTGTTCCAGGCCTTCCACGTGCTGCCGCACCTGGACGTGGCGCAGAACGTCGCGCTGCCCCTGATGCTGCTGGGCGAAGCCGATGCCGCCGAACGGCACACGCGCGTGCAGGACATGCTGCGCGTCGTCGGCCTCGACGGCCTGGGTGCACGCCTGCCGCAGCAGCTCAGCGGCGGCCAGCTGCAGCGCGTGGCGATCGCGCGCGCCCTGGTCCACCGCCCCACCCTGCTGCTGGCCGACGAGCCCACCGGCAACCTCGACCCCAGCACCGCCGCCCGCGTGATGGACGTGCTGGCCGCCGAGGCGCGCGGCCAGGGCGCGGCGCTGGTGCTGGTGACGCATTCGGAAGCGGCGGCGGGGCGGGCGGACCGGGTGGTGCACTTGACGGCGCTCGGCGCGCGTTGAGCCTGCAGGCTCATCCTTGCGTCATGCCCACGGCGAGTTGTCCGACGGTCTGCATGGCGCGCGCAAAGCGCGGATCGCAGGCATGGCCGTAGTTCAGGCGCAGGCAATGCGCGGAGCGCGGGGTGCTCGAGAACAACGCCCCCGGAGCCAAGCTGATGCCGCGCTCGCGCGCCAGTGCGTGCAGCCTGGATGCGTCCACGCTTTCGGGCATTTCGAGCCACAGGAAATAGCCGCCCTGCGGCGCCGCCATGCGCGTCCCGACCGGAAAGTGGGCCCGGACCGCGTCCATGGCCATCGCTCGATAGCGCTCGAGCGCTGCGCGCAGCCGACGCAGATGCCGGTCGTAGCCACCGCGGTCGAGGTAGGCGGCGATGGCCGCCTCGGACGGAATGGACGGCGAGAGCGTGTACATGAGCCGCATCTGCTCGATCCGCGCGGCGAAGCGTCCGCCCGCAACCCAGCCGACGCGGTAGCCGGGTGCCAGACACTTGGAAAAGGAGCCGCAGTGGATCACGAGGCCCCGCGTGTCCCAGGCCTTGGCCGGCAGCGGCTTCCTGGCGCCGAAGTAGAGCTCGGCATAGACGTCATCCTCGATCAGCGGAATCTCCTGCTCGGCAAGCAGCGCCACCAAGGCCTGCTTGCGCTCATCGGGCATCGAACTGCCCAGGGGGTTCTGGAAATTCGGCATGACCCAGCAGGCGGCGACGCGCTGGCGCTTGATGGCCTCGGCCACGGCGTCGATGTCGATGCCCGAGGCGGGCGAGGTCGCAACCTCCAGCGCGCGCAACTTCAGCCGGTCGAGCGCCTGCAGCGCGGCGTAGAAGGTCGGCGATTCGACGAGCACCACCTCCCCTGGCCGGGTGACCGCCTGCAGGCTCAGGTTCAGCCCCTCCATCGCACCATTGGTCAACACGAGTTCGGTGGGCGCGAGGACCATGCCGTCCATGCCGTAGCGCAGGACGATGTGGCGGCGCAGCGACTCGTTGCCCGGGGCGAGGTCCTCGATCAGGCGCCAGGGATCGAAGTCGCGCATCGCGCTTCCGAGGTGCCGCGCCAGGCGCGTGATCGGACACAGCGACGGGCTCAGGAACGCCGAGCCGAGCGGTACGAAATCGCGTCGGTTCATGGCGCCGAGCAGCTGGAAGACCGTCTGGCCGACGTCCACGTCCCTGGCGATGCCGTCGGGGCTCGAATCGCCCGGCTCCGGACACGTGACGGGCAGGCCGCCTGATTTGACGTAGTAGCCGGACCGTGCGCGCGCTTCGATCAGCCCCATGGCTTCGAGGCGGTAGTAGGCTTGGAAGATCGTCGAGCGGCTCAGACCGCGTGCCAGGCTCGCATCGCGTACGGATGGCAGCTTGTCGCCGGGCCGCAGGATGCCACTGTGGATCAACTCCGCAATGTCGTCCGCGCAACGTTCGTAGAGGGTCATGACTCCGCTCAAGAAGCCTGAGGGGCCGCTGCGATTGTCTCACCTGCACGCGGGCAAGGCCATCGGCGAATTCCACCGAGGCGCCATCAACGCGGGCTGGTCACGCGAACGCCACGTCCTGCGCCCAGGCCAGCGCTGCAAGATGCGCCGCGTTCACCTTCTTCGCGCTCATCGACACCGAATCGGACAAGGCAGCCGCATCCTGCCGGCCGGTTTCGCAGCTTTCTGCCAACGCGACGAGCCTGCCGTGCAAGCCCTTGCGGCACAGGACCGCGATCCTCACCGGCTCGGGCAGCTCGACATGGTCCAGGACCTCGTCGACTGACACGCCGAGAAGACGATCCATCAGCGAGAACACGCCCGCCAGGAAGAGATGGTCCGCTTCGTGCGGCGGCGCGATTCCCTGGCCCATCAGCTCGACGAACCGGCCGCGGACGATCGCCTTCTTGACCATGAAATCCGCCGCGGCCTGGTTGCTCGCAGCCAAATGCACGGACATCCACCGGAAAAGCGGTGCATAGCCAAAGATCGCCAACGCCTGGCGCAGCGACCGGATCGGCGCACCGACGCCCACGCCGGGCGAGTTGATGTGACGCAGCAACCGCTCGCTGAGTCTGCCGTCCTGCATCAGGGTGGCTTCGATGCTGCGGAGATCGTCGTTGCGGCGGATCAACTGCATCGTTCGGACGATCACCATCGTCTCCGGCAGAAGGACGTTCCTCGCCGAACGCGCAGCGGGCAGGTCGACGGCGTTCTCGACCAGCACGTCAAGCTGCCGGGCTGCACACGCATCGAGCGCTTGCGCCGACAGGATGTCCGTGGCGACGGGCCGCGCGGTCGGCAGGACCAGCGACGCGCCCCGCAGCAGCCCGGCGACGCTGTCCGGGTGACCGTTGCCCACGTCGACGTAGCTGAGGATGCCGCACAGCTCCGGATCGTCGGGCAACTGCGCCGATCCCCGCAGCATGAAGCCGATTCCTCGCTGATGCAGCAGCATTAGCATCGAGCGGCTGCGGGCATCCATCAGGTCACCCCGCCCCATGCAAAGAACGACGTTGGCGGGCGGCAAGGCATGGAGTTCCTCGAACCACAGGCCTTCCGAGTTCATGTCGAAGAGGAGGAAAAGCCGTCCCAGCCGCCAACCCAGGCGCGCAGGATTGAGCTGCGCCGCCGCACACGACAGCAGCGCCCGCAGGCGATGCGAGGCGATGGGCGCGTCGTCGCGCGGCCCGGAGGCCCACGAGAGCTTGCAGCCCTTGATGCATTGGCGAGGGTCCAGCAGCAGGGCGTAGGTCAGGAAGTCTTCCGGATCGGCGGGTCCATCGACCGTGACGCTCTGGTCACCCTCGCTTGCATGCTCGTGTCGCGCGGTATCAGCTTCGGTTCGTGGGGCCATCGGGTGCGGAGCAATTTGCTCTGCTCCTCATCCGATTGTTTTTGGCGACCGCGCTGCTGAACAGGTTCAGTTCGAGCAGATTCGACAGGTCCACCGCCGAAGGCGTCGCGTGGTGGGCAGACACTGGCCCGCCCCAATGCGCCACAACTGGCCCTTTTCGGCGAACGCCCGACGAGCAAGACTCCTGGCTCCCACAGTTCGTTGGCCGGGGGACCGGCTTGTCAATGGAGATTCGATGAGCACACCTGAAGTGCCTGACATGGCCGCCGCGCAGCGGACGATCGACACCATGCTTGCACGATTCGAGAGCGACGACGCGTTCGAGCCGAAGGTCACGTGGCGCGAGCGCATGGCCGCACGCAAGTGCCTGGCGTCGTCAAGGATGCTGATGGGCGTCGTGCATCAACTCATGTGCCCGCTCGGCGCATCGCATCCGCAGGAGGCAGAAGAGCGTTTGACGGCGCTGCTGGACGACATCAAGTCGGCCGCGCACGGCGCCTACGCAGCCGGGCTGCTGCTGACCGGTGTCGACTGACGGCCCGCGTGCGGACGGGCCGGCGCTTGCGCGGCCGCGGCCGGCTCGACGCCAGCGCGCGCATGCCGTTCAGCCGGGCAGCTTGGCGGCGAGCACGTCCACCTTCTGGATGGACGGCGGCTCGGAGAACAGCTCACCCGCCTGCGCCATCAGCGCCGCGGCGACCTTGCCGGACAGATGGGCCTGCCGCCCGGCCTCATCCGGAAAGGCATCGAAGATGCCGAAGGTGGTCGGCCCGAGCCGAAGACCGAACCAGGCGGTGGTGGCGGGTTCCTCCATGACGAGAGGAAGCCCACCCTCGAGGAAATCTTGGACCTCCTTCTCCTTCCCGGGTTTGGCTTCCAGCCGAACGAACAATGCGACGGTGACCATGACATGCTTCCTTTCGTTGAACGACGCGCAGCCGGTCTTGGTCGCATCGAGCACGGCAGTCTGCGCCTTTCGAGCGCCCGTGTCGCGAACGGCCCTTCCTCCATCAAGGTCCGCCTTGTCCGCCACGTCTGCCACGGGCTGCGCTTGCCGTGGGCCGTGCAGCCGGGTGGTCGCCGGCTCGCGGGCACGCTCTCGCCCGCGCGACCGGCGACGAATCAGCCGCCCATCGACGCGTCAGCCCGCCGACGGCTGCTGCCAGTACACGTAGGTCCACGCCGGCTCGAAGCCGATGCGCGCGTACAGCGATCGCGCCAGGTGGTTTTCCACCTCCACCTGGAGGAACGCGTCCACGATGCCGCGGCGCTGGGCTTCGACGCCCATGGCGGCCATGAGCTGGCGCGCCAGGCCGCGGCCGCGAAAGCGCGGGCGCGTGCGCATGCCGTGCACGCCGACCAGGCCGTGGCTGAAGCAGGCGCAGCCGACGGCGCCGAGCTGCTCGGGCGCGTCGGGCTCCAACGCCAGGTGCACGCCGGCATACACCGCGTCCTGCGCCCGGCGCAGCAGCCGCACGCGGTGCGCACCGTCGACGGGGTCGAAGCCCTCGCCCAGGTACACGCGTGACCACGCCTCGCCGGGCTGGGTGTCGAGCTGCACGGCGTCGGGGCGCCCGCCCGCAACCATGGCGGCCGCGCTGCCGGTCATCACCAGCGTGGGCCGGGAGGGGACGTACCCGCGCTCGCGCAGCGCCGCATGGAAGTCGGCGAAAGCCGGCGTCTCCACCGGGAGGCGGAACACCGGCGGCAGTCCGGCCGCGCGGTAGCGCGCCTCGATCGGCGGCAGCAGCGACAGATCGGGCACGCCGTGGTGCAGCGGCACGGCGCTGTGCGCGCGCCCCACCGTGCCGGCGTCGAGCGCGACCAGCCAGCCGGGCTGCTCTTCGAGGGTGTCCGGCGGCACGGCCGCCAGCGTGGCGCGTTCGATGGCTTCGACGGAAAAGGACATGCCGCCATTGTCGGCGCGGCGCGTGACACCGCAGTGCCGGCTTTCCCTGCCCGGCGCGGCGGGCATTCGGTCAAGGCGGTGCGGCCAGCCCCAGCGCCTCCAGCCCCTGCGGCCCGACCTGCGCCGCCAGCGCGGCGCGCGTGCGCGCATGGGCGGCCAGCAGCTTCGCGCCGCGGCCGCCGGCGCCGAGCTCGTGCGCCGCCTGGGCACGCAGGTGCAGCGTCACCTGCGCCCGCAGCGGGTTCAGTGCACGGTCGAAGGCCTGTTCGACGATGTCCAGCGCGAGCACGCGCACCGGCTGCACGCGCTGCCGTCCCCAGGCGAAGAGCACCAGCGGCCGCTGCGCCGGCGCGTGGGCCTCGGGCAGCACCAGCGCTTCGAGTGCAGCCAGCACCGGCGCGATGCCCGGCAGTGCCGGGCTCGCGGCCGGCTCGGCCAGGGCATCGAAATGCGCTTCGACGCGGATCGTCTCGACCACCGCGGCCGCCTCGCCGGGCGCAGCGCCGGGCGCAGGCCCGATCTGGCGCGTGAGCGTGTCGGGGTTGAACTGGAAGACGAGCGCCTGCCGCACCGCGGCGCCGTCGGGCGCCAGCACGAGCAGGCCGGCCTTGAGCAATGCGGCCTCCTTCATCGCCCGGCCCGCCGCTCAGGCCGGCCCACCGAGGGACGGCTCGGCCGGCTCCACCACCTCGGTGTCGCGCTCCCAGCCCTCGTTCTCGAGCCGGATGCGCTGGATCGCGACGGCGTGCGCGTTCGCGTCGAGCTCGGGCAGCGCGACGAACTCCGACACCCAGGCGCGGTACACCTTGTAGGCCAGCACGAGCTGGCCGGCCTCGTTGTAGAGCTCGATCATCAGGTCCTTGCGGAAGTCCTTGAGCGACACCTCCGCGCCCAGGCCCCCGCCGAGGTTCCAGACCTTCTGTGCCCAGCGCTCGAACTCCACGTCGTGCGTGACGCCGCGCTGCAGCGTGATGGCGTCGAACTTCGTGCGCCCCGGCGACTTGCGCACCGACGACGGGTCGCCGCCCTCGCGGTACTCGATCACCTCGGTGCTGCGGCGCAGGGCCGAGATGCGGCTCACGCCGGCGACGTAGCGGCCGTCCCACTTCACGCGGAATTTGAAGGCCTTGTAGGGGTCCAGGCGGTGGGGATTGACGGTGAACTGGGCCATGCGCGGCTGCCTCCGGTGGAAGCTCGCAGCATCCGCGAGGGCCGCATGCGGCGGCAATATGGCAGAGGTGGTAGCGCCGGCCGGTTCAGGCCAGGTCGTCGGTGCCGCGCGCGTTGAAGGTGCGCGGGAACAGCGCCGCCTGCGAGCGGTCGCGCAGGCGGTAGGTCATGGCGGGCCGGCCCAGTTGCCCGGCCTCGGCGGCACGCATGCCGGCCTCTTCCATGAAGCCGCCGCCCTGCATGCGCTTGCGGAACGCGCTCTTGTCCACCGGTCGGCCCAGCACGACCTCGTAGACGTGCTGCAGCGCGGGCAGCGTGAATGGCTCCTCGATCAGGAACGCGGGCAGCGAGGTGTACTCGACCTTGCCGCGCAGGCGCGCCAGCGCCGCGGCCAGCAGTTCGACGTGGTCGAAGGCCAGGCGCTTGCGCAGCGCGGCATCCGCGTCGAACCAGCGCACCTCGGTGGCGTTGGCGCCCTTCTGCAGCGCGACGGATGGCGCCGGCACCAGCGCATAGAAGCAGTGGGTGGCCGACCAGCCGCGCGGGTCGCGCGTCGCATTGCCCCAGCTGCCCAGCTGCTCCAGGTACGGCGTGATCGCGCCCGTCTTCTCGCGCAGCTTGCGCAGCGCGCAGTCGAGCAGGCTGGCGTCGGCCTCCACGTCCACGAAGCCGCCCGGCAGCGCCCACCGGCCCGCGAAGGGCTCGGCCGCGCCGTCGGGCCGGCGCACCAGCAGCACCTGCAACGCATCGGCCTGCACGGTGAAGAGCACCACGTCGACGGAGGCGAGGGGGCGTGGGAAGTTCGGGGCGCGGGCGGCGGGGCGCGGTGCGTTCGATGCGGACAAGGGCAGGCTCGGTTCGATCGTTGCGTTATACAGCCCGGGCAGGCCAGGCGAGCGCTTCGCGCCCTCAGCCGCGATGCCCCCGGGTCAGCTCGACCACGAAGTCCAGGAAGGCGCGCGTCTTCGATGGCAGGTGCTGGCGCGACGGGTACAGCGCATAGAGAGGAAAGCGCTCCTCGGCCCAGTCCGGGAAGAGCGCCACCAGGGCGCCGCTGGCCAGCAGCTCCCCGGCGCCGAGGTCCATCATCTGCGCGATGCCGTAGCCGGCGATGCACACGCTGTGCAGGGTGCCCGCGTCGTTGAGCACCAGCCGCCCGCCGGTGGGCACGACGATGCGGCGCCCGCGCCGGTGGAACTCCCACGGGAAGGGCCGCCCGGTCTGCGGATCGCGGAACTCGATGCACACATGGCGGCCGTCGGCCAGTTCCTGCGGCCGCGCCGGCTGGCCGTGGCGCTCGAGGTAGGCGGGCGCGGCCACGGTGAGGATGCGCGTGTCGAGCAGCTTGCGCGCCACCAGGCTCGACGTCGGCGGTTCGCCGAAGCGCAGCGCGAGGTCCATGCCTTCGGACAGCATGTCGCCCAGCTGGGGCCGTGTGGCGAGTTCGAGCTGCAGGTCGGGATGCCGGGTCATGAAGGACTCCAGCTGCGGCCCGAGGATCAGGCGCGAGAAGTAGGGGTCGACATTGACGCGCAGATGCCCGCGCACGGTGGTCGCCGCGCCCGCCGCCGTGGCCGCGGCCTCCTCCAGCCCGGCGAGCAGCGGTGCCGTCTGCGTATGGAAGCGCCAGCCCTCGTCGGTCAGCCGCACTGCACGGGCGCTGCGCTCGAAGAGCCGGATGCCCAGCCGCGCTTCCAGCCGCGCGATCGACCGGCTCACGCCGGGCTGCGACATCTCGAGCTGCGCCGCGGCCGCGGCGAAGCTGCCGCTGCGCACGATGGCGGCAAACACGCCCATGCCGTTGAGCATGCGTTCGTCGAAGCGTTCCATGCATGCCATTCTGGCATTCATTGAATGACTCGCATGTCATTGAGAAATGACGAGCGGCTTCCCAGAATGACGTCCATCGCCCGCAATGTGCGGGTGCAAGGAGCTTCGACGATGTATGCCGTCACCGGAATCACCGGCCAGGTGGGAGGCGCCGTGGCGCGCGCCCTGCTGGCCTGCCATCAACCCGTGCGCGCCGTGGTGCGCGATGCCGCGCGCGCCGCGCCCTGGGCGGACCGGGGTGCCGACGTGGCCGTCGCCGGGCTCGACGATGCCCCCGCACTGGCGAGCGCATTCGCGGGCACGCAGGGCGTGTTCGTCATGCTGCCCGCCAACTTCGATCCGGCACCGGGCTTCCCGGAGGCACGCGGCCTGATCGGCGCCATCGCGCAGGCGCTCGTGCAGGCGCGCCCGCCCCGCGTGGTGGCACTGTCCACGATCGGTGCGCAGGCCGCGCCGGAGAACCTGCTGACCCAGCTCGGCCTGCTGGAAGACGCGCTGGGCGCGCTGCCCCTGGACCTGCGCTTCATCCGGCCGGCCTGGTTCATGGAGAACGCCCTGTGGGATGTGGCGCCTGCACGCGACACGGGCGTGATCGACACCTGCCTGCAGCCGGTGGAGCGCCCCATCCCCATGGTGGCCACGGAGGACGTGGGTCGCACCGCCGCGCAGATGCTGCTGTCGCCCGGCGACGGCCCGCGCGTGGTCGAGCTCGAAGGACCGGCCCCCGTGTCGCCGGCCGACATCGCCGCAGGCCTGGGCGCCCTGCTCGGCCGCCCGGTGCGGGCGCAGCCGGTTCCGCGCGCCGAATGGGAGGCCCGCTTCAGGCAGCAGGGCGCGCAGCATCCCGGGCCCCGCGCGCGCATGCTCGACGGCTTCAACGAAGGATGGCTGCGCTTCGAGGGCACGGCACGGCGCGGCACGGTGTCGCTGGCCACGGTGCTGGGCGAACTGGTCGCTCGCGCGGGATGACCTGGCGCTGACGGCGTCCCTGCCCGCGGGCCGCCGGTGTACGCCATGCACGGGGCCACAATGCCCCCATGCTGGCCCTGCTGCGCACCTTTTCCTGGCAAGAGCTGCGGCACCACCCGTGGCGCAACCTGGCGGCGGTGGTGGCCGTCATGCTGGGCGTGGCGCTCGCCTTCTCGGTGCACCTGATCAATGCCTCGGCGCTCGACGAGTTCCAGGGCGCGGTGCGCTCGGTCAATGGCCAGCCCGACCTGGAACTGCGCGCCGTGCAGGGCGGCTTCGACGAGCGGGTGTATGCGCAGGTGGCGCGGCTGCCGCAGGTGCGGCTGGCGAGCCCGGTGCTGGAGGTGCAGGCCATTGCCCGCACGCCCGACGGCCGGCGCTTCGGCCTGCGGGTGGTGGGGATCGACGCGCTGGTGGTGCCGGGCATCGCGCCGTCGCTGATGCCGGTGCCCGCGCAGGGTACGGACGAGGACACGCGTTTCGCCATGCTCTCGCCGGGCCGCGCGTTCCTCAACCCGGCCGCGCAACAGGCCGCGGGCACGTCGTCCACGCTGCAGCTGGACAGCGCGGCGCCCGGGCAGTCGCCGCTGCGCATCGCCGGCACGGTGGCCGCCGGCGGCAGCGCGCTGGCGGTGATGGACATCGGTGCCGCGCAGGACCTGCTGGGCCGGGGCGGCGAACTCACGCGCATCGACCTGCGGCTCGCGCCGGGCACCGACCGTGCGGCTTTCGTGGCCGCGCTGCCGAGCCTGCCCGGCTGGCCCGCCAACGTGCGCGTGGCGGAGCCCGGCGACGCGGCCGAGCGTGCGAGCAACCTGTCGCGCGCCTACCGCGTCAACCTCACCGTGCTGGCGCTGGTGGCGCTGTTCACCGGCGCCTTCCTGGTGTTCTCGGTGCTGGCGCTGAGCGTGACCAAGCGTGCGCAGCAGTTCGCGCTGCTCGGCGTGCTGGGCCTCACGCCGCGCCAGCGCCTGCGGCTGGTGCTGGCGGAGTCGCTGCTGCTGGGGGCCGTGGGCAGCGTCGCCGGGCTGCTGCTCGGCGGCACGCTCGCCTGGGCCGCGCTGCGCCTGCTGGGCGGCGACCTGGGCGGCGGCTACTTCGCGGGCGTGTCGCCGCGCCTGCAGTGGAGCACGCCGGCCGCCCTGCTCTACGGCGCGCTGGGACTGGCGGCGGCGGGCGTGGGCGGCTGGTGGCCGGCGCGCGCGGCGCAGCGCCTGCCCGAGGCGCAGACGCTCAAGGGCCTGGGCGCGGGCAATGCCACCGCGCGCAGGCCGTGGATCGCTCTTATTTTGATAGCGGGTGGCGCAGTGCTGGCGGGCGTTCCCGCGGTTTTCGGCATTCCTCTGGGGGCATACGTCTCGGTCGGGCTGCTGCTGGTCGGCGGCATCGCCGGCCTGCCCTGGCTGATCGAGGCGGTGTACGACCGGCTCGCACCGCGGCTGGGGCAGCGCCTGCTGCCCATGCTGGCCATCGAACGCGCGCGGCGCATGCGGGGCACCGCGGCGGTGGCGGTGAGCGGCGTGGTCGCGAGCCTGGCGCTCTCGGTCGCGCTGACGGTGATGGTGGCGAGCTTTCGCGACTCGGTGACGCAGTGGCTCGACGTGGTGCTGCCGGCCGACCTGTACCTGCGCGCGGCCGGCACCGGCGGCGCGTCGACCGACGCCGCGCCCTTCGACGCCGCGCTGGTCCAGCAGGTGGCGCAGCTCCCCGGCGTGGCGCGGGCCAGCACCTTGCGCACGCGCAGCCTGCTGCTCGATGCCGCGCGGCCGCCCGTCACGCTGATCGCGCGCGCCATCGATGCCGACGACGCCGCGCGCTCGCTGCCGCTGGTCGGGCCGGCCCTGCCCGTGCCCGCCGGGCGCATCGGCCTGTACGTGAGCGAGCCGATGGTGGCGCTGTATGGCTTGCGGCCGGGGCAGGACTGGCCCGAGCTTTCCAGGGCCTTCGAGCGCAGCGCCGGGCCGTCCCCGGCAAGCGAACGTCCCCGCGGGGCGCAGCAAGGACACGACGTGCCGCGCACGGGGGCCACACCTCCGGCTGCAGCGCCCGGCCCGCCTGCGCAGCAGCGCGGGACTTTCTTCATCGCAGGCGTGTGGCGCGACTACGTTCGCCAGTTCGGCGCCGTGACGATGGACAGCGCCGACTTCATCCGCCTCACGGACGACCGGCGCGTGAGCGACATCGCGCTGTGGCTCGCCCCCGGCGCGCGCGAGGCCGACGTGCAGCAGGCCGCGCGCGCCGTCGCGGCCAGGGCCTTCGGCGGCGACGCCAACGCCATCGAGTTCTCGTCCGTCGCGCAGATCCGCGCCAACTCGCTGCGCATCTTCGACCGCAGCTTCGCGGTCACCTACTGGCTGCAGGCCGTGGCCATCGCCATCGGCCTGTTCGGTGTGGCGGCCAGCTTCAGCGCCCAGGTGCTGGCGCGCCGCAAGGAGTTCGGCCTGCTGGCGCACCTGGGCCTCACGCGGCGCCAGGTGCTGGCCGTGGTGGCCGGGGAAGGCGCGGCGTGGACCGCCATCGGCGCCGTCGCCGGGCTGGCGCTGGGACTGGCCGTATCCGTCGTGCTGGTGAAGGTCGTCAACCCGCAGAGCTTCCACTGGAGCATGGACCTGCTGGTGCCCTGGGGCCGGCTGTCGCTGCTGTGCGGGGCGGTGGTCGTGGCCGGCACGGTCACGGCCTGGCTGGCAGGGCGCGCGGCGGCGTCGCGGGAGGCGGTGCTGGCGGTGAAGGAGGATTGGTGAGCGCTATGCTGGACCGCCCCCGTTTCCATCCACAGCAACCATTCCGATGAGCGTCACGTCCTCCTGGCTCCCCGCCGCCATCCGCCGCATCGAAGCCGACTACCAGCGCAGCGCCGACACGCACCTCATCCCGCTGCCACTGCCGGCCTTCGCCGCGGCGGGCATCGACCTGTACCTGAAGGACGAGTCCACGCACCCGACAGGCAGCCTCAAGCACCGCCTCGCACGCTCGCTCTTCCTGTACGCCCTGGTGAACGGCTTCGTGCGCGAGGGCACGACGATCGTGGAAGCGTCCAGCGGCTCGACGGCCGTGAGCGAGGCGTATTTCGCGCGGCTGCTGGGCCTGCCCTTCGTGGCGGTGATGCCGCGCAGCACCTCGCCCGAGAAGATCGCGCAGATCGCCTTCTACGGCGGGCGCTGCCACTTCGTCGACCATGCGAGCGAGGTCTACGAGGCGGCGCGCACACTCGCCGCGCAGGCGCCCGGCCCGGGCGGCGGGCACTACATGGACCAGTTCACCCACGCCGAGCGCGCGACCGACTGGCGCGGCAACAACAACATCGCCGACGCCATGTTCCAGCAGATGGCGCGCGAGCGGCATCCGGTGCCGGCATGGATCGTGGTGGGCGCGGGCACCGGCGGCACCAGCGCGACGATCGGGCGCTACGTGCGCTACCGCTGCCACGACACGCAGGTGGCGGTGGCCGACCCCGAGGGCTCGGTGTTCGGCGCGTACTTCCGCACCGGCGATGCGGCCCTGAAGGCGCCGGGCTCGCGCATCGAGGGCATCGGCCGGCCGCGCGTGGAGCCCAGCTTCGTGCGCACCCTGGTCGACCGCATGTTCGAGGTGCCGAACCTCGACTCGGTCGCCGCGATGCGCGTGCTGTCGGCGCTGCTGGGCCGCAAGGTCGGGCCCTCCACCGGCACCAACTTCGTCGGCATGCTGGCGCTGGCGCAGGAGATGAAAACGGCCGGCCGGCCGGGCTCGGTCCTGTCGCTGCTGTGCGATGCGGGCGAGCGCTACCTGCCGACGTACCACGACGCGGCATGGGTCCAGGCGCAGTTCGGCGATTGCGCCGCGGCGCAGCAGCGCATCGAAGCGGCGCTGGCCTGATCGCGGCGCGCCCTTTTTCCGCCATGCCGACCCGTCGACACACCCTGGCGCTGCTGCCCGCACTGGCCTGGGCCATGTCGGCGAAGGCCTTGCCGCCACGCACCCTGCAGTTCCCGCGCGACTTCGGCAGCCATCCCGAGCTGCGCACCGAGTGGTGGTACATCACCGGCCATGCCGAGGCGGCCGGTGGACGGCGCTTGGGCTTCCAGGTCACCTTCTTCCGCTCGCGCGTGGATGCCACGCAACCGATGCGCTCGGCCTTCGCGGCGAAGCAGCTGCTGTTCGCGCACGCGGCGGTGACGGACCTGCAGGGCCGCCAGCTGCGCCACGAGCAGCGCATCGCGCGCGCCGGCTTCGGCATCGCGAGCGCCTCCGAGGCCGACACCGACGTGCGGCTTCAGGACTGGTCGCTGGCGCGCGATGCCGCCAGCGGCCGCTACCAGGCCGAGGTGGCGGCGGATGCGGGCGCCGAGGGCTTCGGCCTGTCGCTGCGCTTCGCGCCCACGCAGCCGCTGCTGCTGCAGGGCAGTGCCGGCCTGTCGCGCAAGGGGCCGGACGCGTCGCAGGCCAGCTACTACTACAGCGAGCCGCAACTGGCCGTGCAGGGCCGCATCGCGCTGCGGGGGCAGGCCCCGCTCGACGTGACCGGCCGGGCCTGGCTGGACCACGAATGGAGCGAGGCGCTGATGCATCCCGAGGCCGTGGGCTGGGACTGGACCGGCATGAACCTCGACGACGGCAGCGCGCTCACCGCCTTCCGCCTGCGGCGACGCGACGGCTCGGCGCTGTGGGTCGGCGGATCCTGGCGCGCGCCGGGCGGCGCGGTCCAGGCCTTCGGCCCGCAGGACGTGCGCTTCACGCCCGGGCGCGTGTGGGCCAGTCCGCGCTCGGGCGGGCGCTATCCGGTGCAGTGGACGATCGAAACGCCGGCAGGCCGCTTCGAGGTCGCCTCGCTGCTCGACGACCAGGAGCTGGACAGCCGCGGCTCGACCGGCGCGATCTACTGGGAGGGCCTGAGTGCGCTGCGCGACGCGCAGGGCCGCACCGTGGGGCACGGCTACCTGGAGATGACGGGATACGCGGCGGCGCTGCGGCTTTGAGACACCGCCCGGCCGCCGGGCGCCGTGCTACGAAATTGATAGCTACTGGCGCAAGCCGGGCGGGCGCTGCAGCCCGGTTTGGCTCGAAGGGCTGGACACCCTCGCCGCGCCTCCGGCCGGCCCGTCAGCCGCCCTTTCGACGACGCCCCAGCAGCGCGATCACCTCGCCCATGATGCCGCGCCGGAAGGCCAGCACGCAGACCACGAAGATCAGGCCCGTGACCATGGTGACCGACTCGCCCAGGGTGTTGAACCAGTCGACGCCCGTCAGGTGCGCCAGCGCCGTGCCCATGTCGCCGATCTTGTTTTCCAGCGCGACCACCACCGCCGCGCCGACGATCGGGCCCGACAGCGTGCCCAGCCCGCCCAGCAGCGTCATGAGGATGACCGAGCCCGAGGACGACCAGTGCACGTCGGTCAGCGTGGCGAAGCCCAGCACCAGCGTCTTGAGCGAACCGGCCAGGCCCGAGAGCGCGGCCGAGATCACGAAGGCCAGCAGCTTGAAGCGCGCCACGTCGTAGCCCAGCGAAAGCGCGCGCGGCTCGTTCTCCTTGATGCCCTTGAGCACCTGGCCGAAGGGCGAGTGGATGGTGCGCACGATGAGCAGGAAGGCCGCCACCACGACCACCAGCGTGACGTAGTACATGGTCATGTCGCTGGACAGGTCGAGCACGCCGAAGAGCTTGCCGCGCGGCACGCCCTGCAGGCCGTCCTCGCCGCCGGTGAACTTGGCCTGCAGGCAGAAGAAGAACACCATCTGCGCCAGCGCCAGCGTGATCATCGCGAAGTAGATGCCCTGGCGGCGGATCGCCAGCAGGCCGAAGACCCAGCCCAGCAAGGCGCCCGTCAGCGTTCCGGCGATCAGGCCGAGTTCGGGCGTGAGGCCCAGGTCGCGCAGGCAGTAGCCGGCGATGTAGGCGGAGAAGCCCAGGAACGCGGCGTGCCCGAAGGACAGCAGCCCCGTGAAACCGAGCAGCAGGTTGAAGGCCGACGCGAAGAGCGCGAAGCACATGAGCTTCATCACGAAGACCGGGTACGCGCCCACGAAGGGCGCCGCGATCAGCGCGACGAGCAGGAGGCCGTAGCCGAGGAGGGATCTGTTGTTCATCGAGGTGCCGCCCTTCTTCTCACTTCTCTTTGCCGAAGAGGCCGGCAGGACGGATCAGCAGCACGATCACCATGATCACGAACACGACGGTGGACGAGGCCTCGGGGTAGAAAACCTTGGTGAAGCCTTCGATCACCCCCAGGCCCAGGCCGGTGAGGATGGCGCCCATGATCGAACCCATGCCGCCGATCACCACCACCGCGAAGACGACGATGATGAGGTTCTGCCCCATCAGCGGCGACACCTGGATGACCGGCGCGGCGAGCACGCCGGCGAAGGCCGCGAGCGCCACGCCGAACCCGTAGGTCAGCGTGATCATCAGCGGCACGTTGACGCCGAAGGCCTCGACCAGGCGCGGGTTCTCGGTGCCCGCGCGCAGGTAGGCGCCGATGCGCGTCTTCTCGATCACGAACCAGGTCGCGAAGCACACGACCAGCGAGGCCACCACGACCCAGGCCCGGTAGTTGGGCAGGATCATGAAGCCCAGGTTGGTCGCCCCCGACAGCTGGTCGGGCGCGTCGTAGGACAGCCCGGACACCCCGTAGACCGAGCGGAACGCGCCCTCGATCAGCAGCGTCAGCCCGAGCGTGAGCAGCAGGCCGTAGAGGTGGTCGAGCTTGTAGATCCAGCGCAGCAGCAGCCGCTCGATGAGCACGCCGAACAGGCCGACGATGACCGGCGCCGCGACCAGCATGACCCAGTAGTTGACGTCGAAGTAGTTCATGGCCATCCACGTCAGCACCGCGCCCATCATGAAGAGGGCGCCATGCGCGAAGTTGATGACGTTGAGCAGGCCGAAGATGACCGCGAGGCCAAGGCTGAGGATCGCGTAGAACGATCCGTTGACCAGCCCCAGCAGCAGCTGGCTCAGCAGCGCGGGCATTGAAATGTTCATGGGAAGGCGGCGATCAGAAGCGGGAAGCCGGGACGCGCGCGGCAGCGGCGTCCGGCCGGGGCGTCGTTATTTCCAGAGGGCGCACTTGCTCTCGGCCTTGGTCGTGTAGACCTGGTCGCCGGGCAGCTTGGACACGACCTTGTAGTAGTCCCACGGCTGCTTGGATTCCGCCGGACTCTTCACCTGCATCAGGTACATGTCGTGCACGTAGCGGCCATCGGGGCGGACGGTGCCCTGCGCGTAGAAGTCCTTGAGCGGCGTGCTCTTCAGGTAGGCCATGACCTTGTCCGAATCGGTGGTCTTGGTGGCCTGCACGGCCTTGAGGTAGTTCATCGTGGCCGAGTAGTCGGCCGCCTGGATGTCGGTCGGCATGCGCTTCATCTTGTCGAAGTAGCGCTTGCCGAACTTGCGGGATTCGTCGTCCAGGTTCCAGTCCCAGCTGGTGGTCAGCAGCAGGCCTTCGGTGTTCTTCAGGCCCAGGCTGTGCACGTCGCTCACGAAGACCAGCAGGCCCGCCATCTTCATGGTCTTGGTGATGCCGAATTCCTTGGCGGCCTTGATGGCGTTGATGGTGTCGCCGCCCGCGTTGGCCAGGCCCAGGATCTGCGCCTTGGAGTTCTGCGCCTGCAGCAGGAAGGACGAGAAGTCCGAGGCGTTGAGCGGGTGCTTCACCCCGCCCAGCACGGTGCCGCCCTTCTCCTTCACCACGCGCGAGGTGTCGGCTTCGAGCGCGGCCCCGAAGGCGTAGTCGGCCGTCAGGAAGAACCAGCTCTTGCCGCCCTGCCCCACCACGGCGCCGCCGGTGCCCTTGGCCAGGGCCACGGTGTCGTAGGCGTAGTGGATGGTGTAGGGGCTGCACTGCTCGTTGGTGAGCGCCGAGGTGCCCGCACCGATGGCGATGAAGACGCGCTTCTTCTCCTGAGCCACCTTCGCCATCGCCAGCGCCGTGCCGGAGTTGGTGCCGCCCACGAGCAGGGACAGGCCCTGCGTGTCCATCCATTCGCGTGCCTTCGAGGCGGCGATGTCGGCCTTGTTCTGGTGGTCGGCGCTCAGCAGCTCGATCGGCAGGCCGTTGACCTTGCCGCCGAAGTCGTCGATGGCCATCTGGATGGCCGTGAGGCCGCCCTTGCCGTCCACGTCGGAGTACAGGCTCGACATGTCGGTGACGAAGCCGATCCGCACCTTGTCGGGCGTCTGCGCATGGAGGGGAGCGGACGCCAGCACGAGGGTGAGCGACAGCGCGGACAGGACGGAAGACGGATTCATGGACGACCTCGACGCAGGGGTTGAAGGCAAGACAGCGGCGCGGACCGGGTCACTTCCAGAGCTTGCACTTGGTGTCGGCCTTCGCCGTGAAGACTTCCTCGCCGGGCATGGTCTTCAGCACCTTGAGGTAGTCCCAGGGCTTCTTCGATTCCTTGGGGTCCTTGGCCTCGACCAGGTACATGTCGTGGATGAAGCTGCCGTCGGCGCGGATGGTGCCCTTGCCGTAGAAGTCGTCGATCTTCATGCTCTTGAGCTGCGCCATGACCTTGTCGGCATCGGTGGTCTTGGCGGCCTGCACGGCCTTGAGGTAGGTCATGGTGGCCGAGTAGTCGGCGGCCTGCACATCGGTCGGCATGCGCTTGGTCTTCTCGAAGAAGCGGTTGGCGAACTTGCGCGTGTTGTCGTTCATGTCCCAGTACCAGCTCGTGGTGTGCAGCAGGCCGGCAGTGTTCTTCAGGCCCAGGCTGTGGATGTCCGACAGGAAGACCAGCAGGCCGGCGGTCTTCATCGTCTTGTCGATGCCGAACTCCTTGGCCGCCTTGATCGCGTTGATGGTGTCGCCACCCGCATTGGCCAGCCCGAGGATCTGCGCCTTGGAGTTCTGCGCCTGCAGCAGGAAGGACGAGAAGTCCGAGGCGTTCAGCGGGTGCTTGACGCTGCCGACGACCGTGCCGCCCTTGGCCTTGATCACGGCGGTGGTGTCGGTCTCCAGTGCCTGGCCGAACGCATAGTCGGCCGTGAGGAAGAACCAGCTCTTGCCGCCGCGGTCCACCACTGCACCGCCGGTCCCCTTGGCCAGCGCCACCGTGTCGTACGCGTAGTGCACGGTGTAGGGCGTGCAGGCCTCGTTGGTCAGTGCCGAGGTACCGGCGCCGTTGTTGAAGTAGACACGCTTCTTCTCTTCGGCGACTTTCGCCATCGCCAGGGCGGTGCCGGAGTTGGTGCCGCCGAAGATCATCGTCAGGCCCTGGGTGTCCACCCATTCGCGCGCCTTCGACGCGGCGATGTCGGCCTTGTTCTGGTGGTCGGCCGACATCAGCTCGATGGGCTGGCCCAGCACCTTGCCGCCGAAATCGTCGATCGCCATCTGGATCGCGAGCGCGCCGTTCTTGCCTTCCACGTCCGAATACAGGCTGGACATGTCGGTGATCAGGCCGATCTTGACCTTCTCCTGTGCCTGTGCGCCCGTGGCGATCGCCAGCGCGCCAATGGCCAGTGCGATCGCAGTGAAATGCTTGGTTGTCATCACGGAGTCTCCTAGGAAGAATTGGAAAGATTCAAACGCCGAGCAATTCGTTGAGCACCGGCATCTTGGCCTGCAGTTCGGGCGCGCCGAAGCTCTCGACGATGCGCCCGTGCTCCATCACGTAGAAGCGGTCGGCCAGCGGCGCGGCGAAGCGGAAGTTCTGCTCCACCATCACCACCGTGTAGCCCTTGGCGCGCAGCATGGTGATCATGCGGGCCAGGGCCTGCACGATGACCGGCGCCAGGCCTTCGGAAATCTCGTCGAGCAGCAGCAGCCGCGCGCCGGTGCGCAGGATGCGCGCCACGGCCAGCATCTGCTGCTCGCCGCCCGACAGCCGCGTGCCCTGGCTGTGGCGCCGCTCGGCCAGGTTGGGGAACATGGCGTAGATCTCGTCGACCGACATGCCTGCCTCGCTGCCCTTGAGCGGCGGCGGCAGCAGCAGGTTCTCCTCGGCCGACAGGCTGGCGAAGATGCCGCGCTCCTCGGGGCAGTAGCCGATGCCGAAGTGCGCGATGCGGTGCGTGGGCAGGCCGATGGTTTCCTGGCCGTTGACGCGGATGCTGCCCTTGCGCGTGCCGGTCAGGCCCATGACGGCGCGCAGCGTGGTGGTTCGCCCGGCGCCGTTGCGGCCCAGCAGCGTGACCACCTCGCCCGGCTGCACGACCATGTCGACGCCATGCAGCACATGCGATTCGCCGTACCAGGCCTGCAGGCCCTTGATTTCGAGTGCGGGTGCCGATGACATCATGCCTCCCGCGGGGCCGACCCAAGGGAGGCATCCGCCCCCTCGGGGAATGCCGACGCACACGAAGTGAGAAGCGAGGGGATCGTCATCAATGCGCCCCCTGCAGCTGGCCGTCGGTCGTGCCCATGTAGGCCTCCATGACCTGGGGATTCTTCGACACGACGCTGTAGGGCCCCTCGGCGAGCACGGCACCGCGCTGCAGCACCGTGATGGTGTCGGCGATGGTCGAGACCACGCTCATGTTGTGCTCCACCATCAGGATGGTGCGACCGGCCGATACGCGCTTGATGAGCTCGGCCACGCGGTGCACGTCCTCGTGGCCCATGCCCTGCGTCGGTTCGTCCAGGAGCATCAGTTCGGGCTCCATCGCCAGGGTGGTGGCGATCTCCAGCGCGCGCTTGCGGCCGTACGGCAGGTTCACCGTCTCTTCGTCGGCGAGGTCTTCCAGACCCACCTGCGCGAGGAGTTCGCGCGCGCGGGCGTTCAGCGGCAGCAGCGATTTCTCGCTCTTCCAGAAGTGGTAGCTCGTGCCCAGCGCGCGCTGCAGGCCCAGGCGCACGTTCTCGAGCACCGTCAGGTGCGGGAACACGGCCGAGATCTGGAACGAGCGGATGATGCCGCGCCGTGCGATCTGCGCCGGGCGCTCGCCGGTGATGTCGTGCCCGTTGAAGAGGATCTGGCCCGACGTGGGCTCCAGGAACTTCGTGAGCAGGTTGAAGCAGGTGGTCTTGCCCGCGCCGTTGGGGCCGATCAGCGCATGGATGGACCCGCGCGCCACTTTCAGGTCGACCTTGCTGACCGCGGTGAATCCCTTGAATTCCTTGGTGAGCTGGCGCGTCTCGAGAATGATGTCGCTCATTGCCCGACGCCACCTCGTGGCTGGAAGGAGATTTCGGTCATGCAGGTGCGAAGAGAGGTGCGTTGCGTTTGGGCCGGCCGGGTGGCGAAGCGGGGACGATTGTTGGCGGGCGTCCTGCAAATGCGTACTGGGGCAAATGCGGATGCTGCGGTGCAATGCGCGCCCGGCGCCCGCACAAAAGGAAAAGGGGACCGGCCGGTCCCCTTTTCCACATGAATGGCAGCTGACTCAGTGCGCGCCGGCCGCCGCGTCCGACGACCCACCGCCGCGCGCGGGCTTCGACAGCCAGATCACGGGGATCAGCAACAGGAAGAGCACCGCAGAACCGTAGAACAGGTCGGAGGTCGCGAGCATGAAGGCCTGCTGGTCGACCAGCCGGTTGATCTGCGCCAGCACCTGCTCCGGGCCCAAGCCCGCGCTGCCCAGCGCACCGATGGCGCCCGTGGCGGCCGTGCTGCCCTGGTTGACGGCCTCGGTGAGTTGCGCGTGGTGCAGCGTGGCGCGGTTCTCCCACAAGGTCGTGGCGATCGACGTGCCCATGGCGCCGGCGGTGATGCGCGCGAAGTTCGACAGCCCCGAGGCCGCCGGGATCCGGTCCGGCGTGAGGCCTGACAGCGTGATGGTCACCAGCGGGATGAAGAAGAACGCCATCGCGATGCCCTGGATCAGGGTCGGGATCATGATGGTGGCGAAGTCGGCCTGCGTGTTGAAGCGCGAGCGCATCCATAGGATGAGCGCGAACACCAGGAAGGAGACCGTGGCATAGCGCCGCGGATCGACCTTGCCCACGGTGAGCCCCACCATCGGCGACAGCACGATGGCCAGCAGCCCCACCGGCGCCAGCACCATGCCGGCCTGCGTGGCGGTGTAGCCCATGTACTGCTGCAGCCACAGCGGCAGGATCACCACGTTGCCGAAGAACAGGCCGTAGCCCACCGCGGTGGCCAGCGCGCCCGACCAGAAGTTGCGCCGCTTGAAGAGCGACAGGTCGACCACCGGGTGCTTCTCGGTCAGCTCCCAGACGAGGAAGAAGGCAAAGCCCACCACCGCCAGCACGGCCAGCACCACGATCTGCGTGGAGTGGAACCAGTCGAGCTCCTTGCCCTTGTCGAGCATGAGCTGCAGCGCGCCGACCCACAGCACCAGCAGCGCCAGGCCGATGGCGTCGATGGGCACCTTGCGGGTGACGCTCTCGCGGTCCTTGTAGATGGCCCAGGTGATGCCTGCGGCCATCAGGCCCACGGGGATGTTGATGTAGAAGATCCAGGGCCAGGAGATGTTGTCGGTGATCCAGCCGCCCAGCAGCGGCCCCATCACCGGCGCGACCAGGGTGGTCATCGACCACATGGCCATGGCCAGCCCCGCCTTGGCGCGCGGGTAGCTCGACAGCAGCAGCGTCTGCGACAGCGGGATCATCGGGCCGGCGACGAAGCCCTGCAGCGCACGGAATGCGATCAGCGTGGTCATGTTGGGCGCCAGGCCGCACAGCCACGAGCTGATGATGAAGAGGATGACGCTGGCCATGAACAGGCGCACCTGCCCGAAGCGCTGCGTCATGAAGCCGGTGAGCGGCACGGCGATGGCGTTGGCCACGC
>JAVHYA010000130.1 GCA_031119395.1 Pseudomonadota bacterium | reverse complement strand
CGTTCCCTTGCAGGTGTCGCTGTCCGCTCATCCCCTGCGGGGACTGCTGCGCAGCCTTCCAGGCAACTCGGCGGGGAGCGGGAGCGGGAGCGGGTCCGGGTCCGGGTTGCGGGTGCGGGGAGAAGAGGGATCGGGTGGGGGTGGGTGGGGGTGGGCTTGCCTGTGTGCCCTGACGCTACCTTGCCGTTCTCGTGTTCAAGGCCCTGCGCGCGCTGCGCGTGCTCGGCGCGTGCCGCGCGCCTGCGGCGGCCTGGAGCACTGCGCTGCGGCAAGGGCTTTGGAGGCACGCAGGCAATCCCGCCTGCGCTCTTCAAGGAGTGCTTCCATGAACACCTATTCGCCGTACCAACAACGCGTGGTCGACCGGCTTCGGCTTTTTCTGGGGGATGAGGCCGAGCGGGCCTACGAGGGTTGCGGGCGCTCGCTGCTGCGGCTGATCCAGGTCGCACGCGATTCCCCGCTGCGGGGCCATCGGCAGCTCGCCGCGGGCCTGGATCTCGCCCAGGAGGCGCTGGCCGAGCCGATGCGCTCGGCCCGGGTCTTCGACACGCCGACGGCGGTCAAGGACTTCCTGCGGGTGCACTTCGCGGGGCAGGGGCACGAGAGCTTCGTCGTGCTGTTCCTGGACGCCCAACATCGGCTGCTGGTGGTCAAGGACCTGTTCCGAGGGACGTTGACCCAGACCAGCGTGTACCCGCGCGAGGTGTTGCGCGAAGCGCTGGCGCAGGGCGCGGGCGCCGTCATCCTGGCGCACAACCACCCGAGCGGGGTGGCGGAGCCGTCGCGGGCCGACGAGATGCTGACCGCGACGCTCAAGCAGGCGCTCGCCCTGATCGACGTGCGGGTGCTGGACCACGTGGTCGTGGCGGGCAGCCAGACGGTGTCGCTGGCCGAGCGCGGGCTCGTTTGAGCCCGGGGGGCTTCGGCCCCTTTTTTCATTCCTCGGCGCCGCGCGCGGCGGGTCGTCTTGGGGGGAGTTCGGGGTGGCTACGGGGACGGAGTGGGCGCTGCGGGCAGGGGGGCGTGGGCCTTCTTCGATCCTGGCCGGCTGCGCCGGGCCGGTCGACCGGTGCGGGGTCCCCCAACTCGCTGCGCCTCGTGCTGACGAGGGGAAAGCGGTGGCGGTGGGGGTGGGGCTGGCTTGCTGGGTCCCCGAGCGTGTCACGCCGTTCTCGCCGTCAAGGCCTGCGCGCTGGCGCGCTGGCGGCCTGCGGCCGTCTTCGAGCCTGGACCGCTGCGCTGCGGCGTGCCCCGGACGGGGCCGGGCAATCCCGCCCGCAACGGTTTAGGAGAACGCCATGGCTTCCCCCTATCCATTTCTCGACGACGAGCACTTCGAGCTGCTGCTGGCCAACGGCAAGCTGGCCCGGGCCTTCCAGGCTCGAGATGCGCTGTTCGATCCCTTGCCGGTCGTCAAGCTGTTCACGCCCGATGCGGGTGCGACCTGGCTGCTGACCGAGATCGATCCGGAGAGTCCCTCGATCGCCTTCGGGCTGTGCGACCTGGGCCTGGGTTTTCCGGAGCTCGGGTGCGTGAGCCTGGATGAGCTTGCCAGCGTGCGAGGCATGCTGCGGTTGCCGATCGAACGCGACATCGGGTTCAAGGCAACACAGCCGCTGAGCGTCTACGCTACGGCCGCGCGGTCTGCGGGTCGCATCCAGGCCTGAGCTCCTCTCGGGCCCGTGCCGCCGGGTCCGGCCGGCGGCTTTTCTTTTTGCGCCTGGGTGTGCGGGGCGCGCGTCGCGCCGGGCCGCCGACGGGCGGTGCAGGGCGATGAACACCCCGGATTGGCGCGGGTCATTTCATGCAACTATGATAGGTGCATGAAAACGGACAACCGGCTTTCCGACGTGCTGCACGTGCTGCTGCACATGGCGCATGCGGGCGCGCCCGTGACTTCCGAGGCCCTGGCCCAGGCCATGGGGACGCATCCCGTCGCGCTGCGCCGGCTGCTGGGCGGGCTGCGCGACGCCGGCTTCATCGCCTCGGAGAAGGGGCATGGGGGCGGCTGGGTGATGGCGGCGCCGCTGGAGCGCGTCACGCTCCACGACGTGCACGTCGCGCTCGGCGCGCCTGCGCTGCTGTCGCTGGGCTTCCGGGAGGACCGGCCGGAGTGCCTGGTCGCGCAGGTGGTCAACGAATCGCTTCGCGGCGCCATGGACCAGGCGGAGGCGGTCCTGCTGGCGCGACTGGACGGGATCTCGCTGGCCAAGCTGTCCCAGGGCTTCGACCGCAGGATGCAGGCTCACCCGTTGGCGCACCGTCACGCGATGCATCGCCTGGAGGACCACCATGGTCAGGACTGAATTCGCCGTCATCGGCGGCAGCTACGCTGGCCTGTCGGCCGCCCTGCAGCTCGCCCGCGCGCGCCGGGACGTCCTCGTGGTGGACGCCGGCCTGCGTCGCAATCGATTCGTCGATCAAGCCGGGGAGACCTCGCACGGCTTCCTGTCGCGCGATGGGGAGGCACCCGGGGCCATCGCAGCGGAGGCCCGCCGGCAACTGGACCACTATGCAACCGTTCGCTGGCTGTACGGCACGGCCGGTGGGGCGTCGGTGGAAGACGATGGTCGCTTCAGGTTTCGTGTCGGCGACGAGGTGGTGGACGCCGCCCGGCTGGTGCTGGCCACCGGCGTGCGGGATGAGCTGCCGGCCGTCGAGGGTCTGCGCGAGCGCTGGGGCCGCAGCGTCTTCCACTGCCCGTACTGCCACGGCTATGAGCTCGGGGGCGGCCCGATCGGCATCATCGCGGCCTCCGAGCTGGCGCAGCACCATGCCCTCATGCTGCCCGACTGGGGCCGGCCCACGCTGTTCCTGAACGGGGCCTACGCGCCGACGGCGGAGGACCTCGCCCTGTTCGCGCGGCGTGGCACGGCGGTCGAGCGCGTCCCTGTCGTGCGCATCGAAGGCCGGGCCGACGTGGTGCTGGCCGATGGGCGGACCCTCTCGATGAACGGGATTTTCACGCAACCGCGCACCATCCTTGCCAGTGCGGTGGCCGAGGAACTGGGCTGTGCAATGGCGCAGGGCCCTATGGGCGCCTACATCCAGGTCGACGCCATGCAGCAGACCTCGGTGGCAAATATCTTCGCGTGCGGCGATGCCGCGCGGGCAGCCGGCAATGTCGCATCGGCCGTCGCCGATGGCGCCATGGCCGGGATTGCCGCGCACCGCTCGACCATGGTGTGAGGTCCGGGCGGGCGTGTGCGCAGCGTTTGGGTCCAACGTGAGGGCTGCAGGTGGCCTGTCAAAACGGCGCAGCGCATGTCGAGGCCTCCTGGTCCTGGCTCAGCCCGTGCAGTCAAAAAACGCGTGCCATGGCCAACATCGCATCTGCCTTGAATGCGAGATCGCGCGCATGGCGCGCAAGCAGATGCGATCCGAGATCGAGGTCATGAGAAAGACCAGTGCCTCGCCAACGCGCGTCGAACACGCAGCTGCTGAGCGACATGGCTGAGTTGCAGAAGGCGTTCAAGCACGGTTGCCGTGCGCACGCGGCCCTGGCCCCTGCGGCCCGTCGGTGCGTCGGCCGCGGCAGGCCGCAGGGCCAGGAGGGCCGTGCAGCACGCGTTTCAGCGCCACCCGGTTCGCGGCGCACCGCGCCATGCGCGCCCTGTCGGCTGCAGTCCAAGGCGAGCTGGTTGGGGTCGGCGGTCCACCATCGGCAACCGGGAGCAGGGCGAGGCACGGCCTTCGCAGCAACTGGTCCAGGCGCTGGGCGTGCTCAGGCTCATGAGCCCGGCGGCGCTGCGCGCGTGCCTCGCTCAGGAAGCCTGGGCTTGCATCACGCTGCAGGTGCGGCTCGTGAGACGGAGGTCCAGGGCGAGTCGGTTGGCGTGGGTGAACGGCGCCGGGTCAATGCTGGCCTCGCCGCCGGTCGCGTCGACACGTGCGCGAGCGGCGGGTTGCGGTGACTGTGTGAGGCGCCCGTCAGCCTCAGGAGGTCTTGCGCCGAACGCGGCGTGGTTCCACCTTAGAGAGATTGAAGCGCTCGTAGATCTCCATGTCGAAGTAGGAGATCGACTGCATCTTGTCGAGTGGAAGGACCAGACGGAAGCGTTCTGCGTCGGCATCCGTCGGCTCCTGGTAGAACTGGTCATAGAAGGTGGTAAAGATCACCTGGCCCTCTTCCACTCGGTAGCCGCTCATGTAGGGCAGCAGGGTGATGACCCGGCGGTCCGTTTTGGGCTCCGGCGTCGTGAGCACGATCCCGACGTACACCTTGCCGGCCGTCAGGGTGATCGACACCGTTCGCAGCAATGCGACCGCTTCCATGAGGAATTCCTCCAGCTCGTTTTCTTGAGCCGCCTTCCAGAGGGCGTCGTCGATGCTGTTCTTGCGCAGCCTGTTGAGTACCACCGGCGTGAGCCTGCCCAGAAAGACCGAGCCGAAGCACACGATGACAAATGCGACCTGGGCGGATGCGTGGTCCCTGGATTTCAGGAGCGGAGCGACTGCGGCAACCAGTTGCGCGTGCGCGGTCGCAAACCAGTGGCAGTGATTCAGGAGCCAGCCCAGCCCGCCGAACAATGCCAGTGCGCACAGGAACAGGCACACGCCGTGATAGGCGACCCGGAAGTAAAGGCGGTGCCCATCCTCGCGCGCAACCAGGTACCTGGTCGCGGAATAGCCGACCACGTAGAGATAACCTCCCACCAGCGGCAGGAGCAATGCGAAGCCCGGCTCCAACGCCTACTTGGTCGGCGTGGTACCCGTTCGGATGCGGCCCACGACTTCCAATTGGGCGCGTACGGTACGGTCTTTCAACGCATCGCTGGCGCGAATCGACACGGCGCCCTTGTCGGAGACCGTGTACGGCACCTTGGGCGCGGGTCGTCGACCGGCGTCCGGGCGCTGGGTCTGCTTTTGGGCAGTGTGCGGCACATCGACTCCAAAAAGATGCAATGACAAGCAGGACATTTTGTACCGGAACTCGGCGGTTCAAGGCAATGGCGTCATCGAACGCCCGGTATCGCCAGCTTTTATCCGGGTGAAAACTATACGTAGATGCATCGCACCCCTGTCACTTCTGCACGGCTGTGCCGCAAGCATGGAAAGCCTGAGACAACAGCCAGGGCGGCGTCATGCGGCGGTGTGGCCGCGCGTTGATCGGCTTGTGCCGGTGCACGTCGGTATTGAGGATGAAGACGTAGGCATCGCAAGCGGCGGCCACGGCGGCTTCGTCCACGTCGGTCTCGCTGCCGCCCTTTGGACCGGGTCGGCGACGGCGTCCAGAGCGCGTTGTGCTCGAGCCAACGGGCCGGGCATCGCTTGAATGCTGGATCTCATGGCCGTCGCTGGGCGCTGCCGAATTCGTCGACCCGTGCACTCGCCGGGCGTCATTGCTCAGATGCTTTTGCGGAAGAACACCACGCCTGGAAGGTTCTGGAAGAGGGCATCACAGGTCAGCAGTTCGCTGGCGTGCCGTGCCGTCGCGCAGACGATGGCGTCAGCAGTAGCCAAGTTGCACTCTCGGTGCAGGTCCGCCGCGAGCAGGGCTATTCGCGTGTCCAAAGGGCAATACCACGCATTTCTGCGTGTAGACGATCACCTGGTCAGCCTGATCCTCGCCCAATACGCGGAACAGCCACCTCGACAGTTCAAGCTGCACGATCGCCGAAACGATGCAACTCGTCATGACCGAAAAAAAATGCTTGCCCAGCTTCCTGCCCAGCGCATTGCCGGCGAACCATGCGATCCAGGCCGACGTGTCGATGTCACGTGAAGCCGGCATCAACACCTGTCCTTCCGATCCCGGTAGCCATCCTTGCGGGCCGTCTTGGCGATGCCAGCCAGTTCTTCCCGATCAGGAACAGGCATTACGAGCACGCCCTTGCCCTGAGGGATGAAGACGAACTCCTGCCCCGCTTGCCAGCGCTGTTCTTCTCGCACGGCCTTGGGAATGTAAATCTGAAACTTGCCGGACAGCGTGGCTGTGGCGGTCATGTTCTTACCTGAATGTGATCGATGGCGATCTGGCACGAATACTCCGATTACGCCGACTTTGCCAGGCTCAGTCCTGCCCATCTGCGGACCTGAGTGGCACTGCAGTTCGACCCGCGTTAGGGACCCGTGCCGTTCGCACAATGCTGCGCCGGCGTCGTCGCAGCCATGTTCGTGTGGCGCACTGCGTGGCCCGGCCTTCTCGGCACCTGGGGTGCGGTCATCAACGCCGAGGCCCACAAGACCGGCGCGACAAGCCTTGATGGCACGCGGCTGCGGCGGGACACAATACACGTCTATGCCAAACATTGCCTCTGTCCTCAAAACCGAGATTGCGCGTGTAGCGCGCAAGGAAGTCCGTGGCGAGACCGAAAGCCTCAAGAAGGCCAGTACGCAGCATCGTGCGGCCATCGCGCAGCTGCGGCGCGAGATCGCCGACCTGCACAAGGCATTGAAGCAGGCGCAGCGCGCCGCGGGCACCGTGGCTCGCGCCGGCGCGCGGGCGGCGCCCACGGGCGACGCGCCGTCGTCGGAAGGGGAGGGCGGCACGCCGCGGCGCTTCAGCGCCGGCCGGCTGGCGGCACATCGTGCGAAGCTGGGGCTCTCGGCTGCGGACTACGGCCGGCTGGTGGGCATGAGCGGGGCGACGATCTACAACTGGGAGCAGGGCAAGACCCGGCCCGACCCGGAGCAGGTGCGCGCCCTGGGTGCTTTGAAGCTGCAAGGTCTCAGGGTGCTCCGCGCGCGCCTCGCGGAAATGGGCTGAGCGCCGGGGGGCCGCCGGCGTTTGCCCTCAGCCTGGTTTCGAAATCAGTGTCTGTGGCTGGCTGCACGCGCTATCGACGATCAATCGCGCAGCGCCGGGTTGAGCAGTTCGATGCCGGCGCCCTTGCACTTGATCCACGGGCCGCCCGGGTGTCCCTCGCCGTCCCAGGCGGCGAGCGCCTCCCGTGCTTCGCGTGCGTGTTCGTAGCAATAGCGCAACCTGTAGCCGATCGGGTCGAGGCCGACCATCAGGCCCGTGGTGAAGACGAAGTCCTTCAGGGCGCAGATCTGACCTTGTCTCATGATGATGTCACTGAAGCCCTGCGCCTGCAGCGTCTGGATGGCCTCTGGAGGGAGGTCACTGGCTGCCGTTGAGAGGTCCCTGGTTCGTGGCATTGGCGGTCAGAGCTTGCGCTGCTGCACAGCGGCATCGCTTCGCTGCCAGATGGCAATGAAATCCGGCGTGCCGTTGATGGCACGGGAATGCAACCAGGGCAGCGTGTGTTTCTCGTGCGGAAACGCCCAGATCGGCTTGTGACGGTGCACGTGTGTGTTGCCGATGACGATGTACGTGTCGCAGTTGGCGATGACGGCTTCCTCGTCGATTCCGGTGACGCTGCCGCCCGCCTCGTGGCGGTCCGGGCTGTAGCGGTGGGTGACCCACGAGGCGATCACGACCTGCGGGCGGTGCCGGGCGATGGCTGCGAGGGCGTCGAGTTTCTCGACATGGTCGCCATAAGGGACGCAAGGCTGGCCCAG
>JAVHYA010000129.1 GCA_031119395.1 Pseudomonadota bacterium | reverse complement strand
CGGTACAGGAACTCCTCGATCTCGCGCGGGTAGATGTTCTCGCCGCCGCGGATCACCATGTCCTTGATGCGGCCGACGATGTTGACGTAGCCCTCGGCGTCCATGGTGGCCAGGTCGCCGGTGTGCATCCACCCCTGGGCATCGATGGCCTCGCGGGTCTTGGCCTCGTCGCCCCAGTAGCCGTGCATCACCGAATAGCCGCGGGTGCACAGCTCGCCCGACTGGCCGCGCGCCACGGTGGCCCCGCTTTCGGGGTCGACGATCTTCACCTCCAGGTGCGGCTGCACCGTCCCCACGGTCGACACGCGCAGCGCCAGCGGCGTGTCGGTGCTGCTCTGGCAGCTCACGGGGCTGGTCTCGGTCATGCCGTAGGCGATGGTGATCTCCGACAGGTGCATGCGCTCGACCACCCGCTTCATCACCTCGATCGGGCAGGCGGTGCCGGCCATGATGCCGGTGCGCAGGGAGGAGAGGTCGAACTCGGCGAAGCGCGGATGGTCCAGCTCCGCGATGAACATCGTCGGCACGCCGTGCAGCGCGGTGCAACGTTCCGCCTGCACCGCTTCCAGCGTGAGCAGCGGGTCGAAGCCGTCGTTGGGGTAGACGATGGCCGAGCCGTGCGTGAGGCAGGCGAGGTTGCCCAGCACCATGCCGAAGCAGTGGTACATGGGCACGGGGATGCACAGCCGGTCCTCGGGGCCGAGCTTCATGCATTCGCCGATGAAGAAGCCGTTGTTGAGGATGTTGCGGTGGGTCAGCGTCGCGCCCTTGGGAAAGCCCGTGGTGCCGCTGGTGAACTGGATGTTGATCGGGTCGGTGGCCTGGAGCGTGCGCTGCACCTGCGCCACACCCGCGTCGTCGGCGTCGCCCGAGCGCAGCAAGGCCGAGAAGCGCGCCAGCGGAATGTCGAAGCCAGGCTCGTCCGCGCTGCCCGGGGCGTCGATCCACCAGACGTTCTCCAGCTGCGGCAGCTTCGCAGCACCCAGCTCGCGCAGCATCGCGAGGTACTCGCTGGTCTTGAAGCGCGGCATGGTCACCAGGGCCTTGCAACCCACCTTGTCGAGCGCGTACTCGACTTCGGACGTGCGGTAGGCCGGATTGATGTTGACCAGGATCAGGCCCGCCTTGGCGGTGGCGATCTGCATCAGCACCCAGGCCAGGTTGTTGTGCGACCAGATGCCGATGCGGTCGCCCGGCTTCAGACCGGACCTCAGCAACGCGCTGGCCAGGCGGTTCGACTCGGCCTGCAGTTCGGCATAGCTGCGGCGCACGCCCTCGTGCCGGCTCACCAGCGCCAGCGCGTCGGGCTGGCGCGCCACCATGGCGTCGAAGAAGTCACCGATCGTCTGTTCGATCAGTGGCGGCTCGGTGGCGCCGCGGGCATAGCTCAGGGCTTCGTTCATCGTGATGTCTCCAACGGCGGATACAGGATGTCCGTTCTTCAGGACGTCTCGGCAAACAGCTCGCGGCCGATCAGCATGCGCCGGATCTCCGAGGTGCCCGCGCCGATCTCGTACAGCTTGGCATCGCGCCACAGCCGCTCGACCGGGAATTCCTTGGTGTAGCCCACGCCGCCCAGCGCCTGGATCGCCTCGCCGGCCATCCAGGTCGCCTTCTCGGCCGAGTACAGGATGGCGCCGGCCGCGTCCTTGCGGAAGGTGCGCGCGTGGTCGTTGCGGTCGCAGGCCTTGCCCACGGCGTACACGTAGGCGCGCGTGGCCTGCCAGGTGGAGTACATGTCGGCGATCTTGCCCTGCATCAGCTGGAACTCGCCGATGCTCTGGCCGAACTGCTTGCGGTCGTGCACGTAGGGAATCACGGCATCCATGCACGCGGCCATGATGCCCAGCGGGCCGCCCGACAGCACGGCGCGCTCGTAGTCCAGGCCGCTCATGAGCACCTTGGCGCCGTTGCCTTCGCCGCCCAGGATGTTCTCTTCGGGCACCTCGCAGTTGTCGAAGAAGAGCGGGTAGGTGTTGGAGCCCCGCATGCCCAGCTTGTCGAGCTTGCTGCCGGCCGAGAAGCCCTTGAAGCCCTTCTCGACGATGAAGGCCGTCATGCCGCGGGCGCCCATCTCGGGCTCGGTTTTGGCGTAGATGACCAGGGTGTCGGCGTCGCCGCCGTTGGTGATCCACATCTTGCCGCCGTTGAGGACGTAGCAGCCGTCCTTCTTCTCGGCCCGCAGCTTCATGCTCACCACGTCGGAGCCGGCATTGGGCTCGCTCATGGCCAGCGCGCCGACATGCTCGCCGCTCACCAGCTTGGGCAGGTACTTCTTCTTCTGCGCCTCGCTGCCGTTGCGGTGGATCTGGTTCACGCACAGGTTGGAGTGCGCGCCGTACGACAGGCCGACGGACGCCGATGCACGCGAGACCTCCTCCATCGCCACGATGTGCGCGAGGTAGCCCAGTTCGGTGCCACCGTATTCCTCCTTCACGGTCATGCCGTGCAGGCCCAGCGATCCGAGCTTGGCCCAGAGGTCGTGCGGGAACAGGTTGTCGCGGTCGATCTCGGCGGCGCGCGGCGCGATCTCGTGGGCACAGAAATCGGTCACCGCGTCGCGCAGCGAATCGATGGTCTCGCCCAGGTCGAAATTCAGGCCGATCTGGCTCATGCGTTGTCTCCTAGTAGGCAGCGATGCGGGGGCGGACATCCCTACGCGAAGGACGCGAAGAAACCTTTTCCCAAGTTCTTTCGCGTCCTTCGCGCAACGTTTGCGCCCTTCGCGTACGGATGTCCTTTGGCGCAGCTTACGCCGCCCCTCCCCGCATTTGGCGCCACAATGGTTGCAAATCGCGCCACATCCAGCCGCTCCCGAATGACTGCCTCCACCCTCGTCAAGCCCCCACGCGCAGCGACACCGATGGCCTTCGTGCAGGCGATCGTGAAGGGGTATGCGCGCCATGGCGTCGATCCCGGCGCGGCCCTGCGGGCGGCACAGATCACGCCGCGTGAGCTGTGGCGGCCTGGGGCCCGCGTGACGGCGGCGCAGTTCGAGGCGCTGAACGAACACGCGATGCAGGAACTCGACGACGAGGCGCTGGGCTGGTTCGGCCGCAAGCTGCCCTGGGGCAGCTACGGCATGCTGTGCCGCGCCTCGCTCACCTCGCCGAACCTGGGCGTCGCGATCCGGCGCTGGTGCCGCCACCACCGGCTGCTGGTGGACGACATCATCCTGTCGCTGACGGTGGCCGAAGGCGAAGCCACGGTCCGCATCGAGGAGCGGCGAGACCTCGGCGCGTTTCGCGAGTTCTGCCTGGTGTCGAGCCTGCGCTTCCTGCACGGCTACGCGAGCTGGGCCATCGATTCACGCGTGTCGCTGCGCGCCGCGCGCTTTCCGTACCCGGCACCGCCGCATGCGCAGGCCTACCCGCTGATGTTCACCGGCCGCGTGCAGTTCGATGCCGGCCAGGCGAGCTTCAGCTTCGACGAGCGCTACCTGGCGCTGCCGATGATGCGCGACGAACGCGCACTGCGGACCATGCTGCGACGCGCTCTCCCGCTGACGGTCCTGCAGTACCGGCGCGATCGGCTGCTGGGGCAGCGCGTGCGCGAACTGCTTCGCACGCACGGAACCGAACTCACGAACGCCGAGGCCATCGCAACGGTGCTTCACGTCTCCAGCCGCACGCTGCACCGGCAGTTGCAGGCCGAAGGGCTGTCGCTGCAGGCGCTCAAGGACGAGGTGCGGCACGAGACGGCCGTCGACCAGTTGCGCCGAACCGAACGGCCGATCAAGCAGATCGCGCTCGCGGTGGGCTTTCGCAACGAGAAAAGCTTCGCACGGGCCTTTCGCCAGTGGACCGGCATGACGCCCGGCGAGCTGCGCCGAGGCGGCGCCTGATCGGCACGTGGCTCAGGCGCTGGCGTCCGTGTGCGGATGCAACTGCGCGTTGAGTGCGCGCGTGCCGGCCGCCAGAGCGGCCTCGTAGGATTCGAAGGCGTCTTCGGCGCGGCGCGCGACCTGGGTCGGCGTGCCGTCGGCATCGGTTTCCATCAGGGTCCACAGGAAGGCGCCGGGGCTGGCTTCCTGCACCTGGAGTCGAACGGATGGATGGGTCATGGCTGCCATCTTGAGCGCCGGCCCGAGGCCCGGCTGTCAGCCGACTTCGCCGATGCGCGCGGCGGCGGCGGGCACGAACATCAACGCAGCGACGCCTGGAAGGACGGCCGGGCCGCGGGCAACGGCATCCCCGGCGTCCAGGACGCCGGATCGTGCGCGGGGGGCCCGAAGGCCTGCACCGCCATCATCCCCAGGCGCGTGATTTCGAACACCACCGCGGGCGCCTGCTCCTCGTGGCCCCCCAGGCCCTGCCGCGCCGGGGGAATCTGCGCACGCACCTGCCCCGCGGCCTGCAAGGCGCGCAGCTTGTCGATGTCGGCCGTGTCGGTGATGCGCACCGGCAGCGGTGCGCGGGCCAGTGTGTGGAGCAGTTCCAGAGGCATGCGTGTTCTCCTCGCAAGAGACACGATTCTTCTGCGCTTCACCCACCGAATCAAGATAAGCCATAGGTGTTAGCGCTCGCTCATGCCCACGTCCCACGGCGGGCGCGGCGGCTGCCTCAGGCCTGGACCAAGGTCTCGAAGCCGCCCCAGATCATGCGTTTGCTGTCGAAGGGCATGCCGGCGCTGTCCATGCCCGCGATGCGCGGGTCCGCCATCACCTTGGCATTGACCACGTCGCGGTGCTGTCGCGATTCGTAGGTGATCCATGCGAAGACGACCACCTCGTCGTCCTTGAGCAGAACGCTGCGCGGAAAGGAGGTGAGTTCGCCGACCTGGACGTCGTCGGCGATGCATTCGCGGTACTCCAGCGCGCCGTGCTCGCGCCACACCTGGCCGGCGGTGGTGGCCAGCTGGCGATAGGCCTCCACCTTGTCCCTGGGCACGGGCACCACGAATCCGTCGACATAGCTCATCGTGTGTCTCCTGGTTCTGGAAGGGCAGGTCCCACGCGACCTGCGGTCCGCCAGTCTAGGGACTTCACGGCCGGTCGCCGGCACGCCCCCACACCGGGCAGGGGCTGGTCCTGCGGCCTGGCCGAGCCCGCCGGCGTCGTGGGCGCCTTCACGCCCGATCGTCGCTCTCGTCCACGATCTTCAGCGGCGAGCTGGGACGCAGCTGGAAGCGCAGCACGCTGACGCTGTGCTCCGCCAGCGCCGACGCCGGCAGCTGCGTGATCTGCAGGCCGTCCTTCACGTCGATGCCGCCGCGCACCTCGACCTCCACGCCCTCCACCAGCATGCCCGGCGCCTTCTTGGCGATCACCTCGGTGTTGACGCGATCGATGCCCAGCTTGACCTGCGAGACCAGGTCCTGGATGCCGATCTTCGCGGTCTGGTTCTTCATCTGCTCCAGCTCGGCCGCGAGGCGCACGTTGCGCTCGGCCTGCACCGCCAGCTCCTTGCGCAGGCCGCCGAGCTCGGCGTCGCGGCTCACGACGGTCTGGGTCGCCGTGGCGAGCTGCTTCTGCAGCTCGGTGTTGGTGTCGCCCAGGCGCTGGATCTCGGTGTCGCGCACCGCCACGGCCTGCACGGCCTCGTTGAACTTGCCGCGCACAAAGTCGACGTTGCGGATGTTGGCGTCGGTGATGGTGCCGGGATCGAAGGGCACGAAACGGGTGGCCATGACGTCGTCTCCTTCGCTCAGGCGGTGGTGCCCGGCGGCGGCACCGGCACGATGCGCAGCTTCAGCGTGCTGGTGCCGTCGGCGCTGAAGGCGAAGGTGCTGCGGTACTTGGTGTTGAAGGGCGCCACGTACATGCGCGGTGCGGCCTGCGGCGCCTTCTTCTCGAAATGCAGCGCCATGCGCATCTCGACCGTGGCTTCGGGGATCTGGTACCAGGTCACCTGGTAGCCCAGGGCCTGCAGCTCGGGATGCTCGGCCGCGAGCTGCGCCTGCGAGGCCAGCGCCGCCGCGTCGAGTTCGCGCTGCGCGGCGGCCACGCCAGCGCTGATCTCGCGCACCATGCTCGACAGCGGCGAGATCAGCACCTCGTCCATGTTCACGTCGGTGGCCATGGCGTCTCCTCAGCGTTCGGTGCGCGTGACCACGGGCGGCGTCACGGTCGCGTTGATGGTGACCACATCGGGCGCGAGGCGGATCGGCGGCGGCACCGGCTTCATCGTCACGCGCAGCAGGCTCGAGCCCTCGGCGGTGTGCGTGTAGGTGCTCTGGTTGCGAAAGTTCACCGGCGACGCGAAGGCGATGACGCTGCGCTTGCCGAAGCCCGGCCGGCCCTCGGTCTGCGTGGCGCTGGCCTGCTTGAGGCTCACCGACATCTTGACCTCGATCAGCGCCTCGGTGAACTGGTAGAAGGTGGGCAGCAGGCCGGCCTGCAGCAGCGTCGTCTTGACGGGCGCCACCGGCTGCTGCGTCACGCTGACGCCAGGCACCGTGACGTTGCTGCCGGCCACGGCGAGCGTGGTCGGCGCGGGCGCGATGACCTCGGTCACCTGTGGAATGAGGTCGATCGCGTTGGCCTCGCTGGCGAGGAACTTCAGCGTGTCGATCGACGCGCGGTCCAGCGAGAGCTGCCCCTCGGCGACCGCGGCCGCGAGGTCGCGCACCATGTCGGCGATGGGGACGTCCAGAAGTTCCTGTCCTACGGCCATGGGATTCTCCTTGGGGGCGGGGGTTGCGTCAGGAAAAGGCGGAGCCCGCGGTGCTGGCATGCACGGCGCGCTGCAGCGCGTGCACGGCCCGAGTCGGCACGGGCACGCCGCGCGACGGGCCGAACCAGCCCGCCGCACTGTGGGCGAGCCAGCCGATGTTGCCCTGCCGGCACAGGGCCATGAGGCGCTCGTGCGCCATCGGCGCCTGTGCCAGCGGCTGCCAGCCGTCGAGCAGCAAGGGCTGCCGCAGGGTGCCGGCCAGCGCCGCGGCCGGGGGCGCCTGCGGTCGGGTGGCGTCCCACAGCAGGCCCAGGCCCGGCTGCATGCGCGCCTGCGGGAGCTCGGCCACGGACTCGAGCGGCAGCCACACCAGCGCGCGCGGGTGCAGCGACTGCAGCGCGCGGGCGGCGGCCCAGAGCCGGGCGGCGAGCGGCGGCCGGCCCAGCAGGCCGAACATCACCGCAGGCCGCCGCGCATGGCGTTGTGCCAGGCGCAGGTGATGGCCGTGCAGCCACAGCCGGGCGTCGAGGCGCAGCAGCGTGTAGATGCCCTGGGCGGCCCAGGCATCGATGCGTGCGTCCAGCCGCAGCAGCGCGGGCGGCGTCAGCTGGGCGGCCAGGGACAGGCACAGCGCCACGCAGCGCCGGCCCTGCGGCACCTGCGCGAGCAGCTGGTCGGCGCACGCGATGGCGGCCGCATCGGCGTTGGGCGACAGGCGCAGGCCCAGCAGCCGCAGCGTCGCACCGTCGGCTGCCAGCAGATTGCCGCCTTCGCTGCGCAACCAGTCCAGCGAAGACACTGCCATCGCCGCGCGCGCCGCGGCCTGTGGGACCGGGCGGCCGATGCGCGCACGCGGCGTGGCGGCACGCGGCGTGGCGGCACGCGGCGGCGCGGGCGCGCGGCGGGGGGCCGGCAGCGCACGGTCCCGCGG